>JAAVZX010000087.1 GCA_022791875.1 Oscillibacter sp. | reverse complement strand
GGAAATACTGACTTCTATATCGTCTTGCTGTTCTATTACCGCGCTCTGTCCTGTCTTTTAGCGTTTGAGCTGAAGTTTGGAAAATTTAAGCCTGAGCATATTGGACAGATTAATTTCTATCTGGAAGCCTTGGATAGAGATGTAAAGAAGCCAAACGAGAATCCGAGCGTTGGGCTGATCCTTTGTGCAAGCAAGGACGACGCGGTGGTAGAATATGCGTTAAGCCGCACGATGTCTCCTACCTTGGTCGCTGACTCTACGCTCTATCTTCCGGACAAAAAAGTCCTTCAGGACAAACTGCGTGAATTGGCAGAGGTCGTTTTGGACTTCCAAAATCAGGATGATTTGGAGTAGTTATTATTCGTAAGGATCGGCGGAGGGTGGCCTTTGCTAAGGCTGAAGCATTAACTGTGGTCTGTATGAAAAATCGATTTTGGACGCTTATTGCACAGAACCCTGGAGCCGTAACGGTTCTATGGATTTTCCCTTGCCTGCTTTCCGTTTGCAATAGCGTTTGCCCGAAGAGCGTGTCACGAAATTTTCTCAAATCGTATCCCACATGTAAGAGTTTCTCCTGAAATTTTTCTTTCGCTGTCCCTGCGGCGCTCACCCGAAGTTTTTGCAGTAAAGTAGGCATCGCCGCAAATCTCTCAACCGGCCTCCTCGGGCCGTTTCTTTTTGCCTCCCCGCTCCGAGAAGTCCGGCAGCTTGATTCCGGCGAACTTCCCACGCTTCTTCGCCCCGTTGAGCTGCGGCGTGGCCTCCAGGCGGGCCATGTCCAGCCGGTCCGTCATGCTGGCAATGGCCTCCTGCTCCGTTTCGGCGTTCTTGTGGAGGTACTTCCGGGTCGTCTCGATGGAGGAATGTCCCAGGATGCCCTGTACGATGTTCAGCGGCACCCGGTCCTCTACCAGACATGTTGCTAGTGTATGTCGGAGTGCGTGGGGTTTCACCTTCTTGATCTTGCACCGCTTGGAAACCGCGTTGAGCCGGATCTCAAAGCTCTTGGGGACAATGTGCGTCCCAGCCTTGGAGGGGAACAGCAGATTTTCCAGATTCGACCAGCTGGAATGGGCCAGGGTAAACAGATGCCGAACCAGAAGCTCACAGAGACAATCGGAAACCGCAATCTCCCGGCAGGAACTTTTTGTCTTGGGGGTGTCCTGAACAATCAGATGGGTTTTCTTTGCTGGATTGTAGTTCAGTATGCGGATGGTCGGGTTATCCAGCGAGAGAGCTTCTGTCTCCACGCGAAGTATGTTCTTGTTGATAGAAAGCGTCTGCCGCTTCAAGTCCAGGTCCGCAATCTCCAGCGCCAGCAGTTCTCCCACGCGAAGGCCCGTAAACAGGTCCGTGAGGATGGCGATGCGCTGAGTTTCCTTCATGACTTCCTCCATGAAAATCCGCATCTCATCCAGCCGCAGAACCCGTATTTCCTTCTGTACGACCTCCGGGCGGGTGGTGCTGAGGGTCGGATTGCCGAAGAGCTTGTACTTCGTTTACGCATAGGTAAAGCGGTCCTGAATCTCTACCCAGTCATAGCTACCTCCAGTCTGGAGGGCAGACAGCTTGTCTGTGTACTCGCTGTTGATCTGCGCAATAGCTGATGGTGGCTTTTACCGTAGCTTTTACGGTGGTCTGGGTGGATCTCTGAGCCGTCTTGATAGGCTGGTGGGCAGGGCGCTCGGTGGTTTTTCTCCTGGACCGGGGTGTATTTGTCCTGATCGCCGGCGTATTCGCACCAGGCCGGCGCGGGAGGGGCGGTATCCCTGCTGTTCCCGGACAGGGGTAACTTTGCGGCCTGCCTGATAATGAAGCCACACGGGCCGTTTTTCTACAGGTTGGGCCTTGCCTTGATCAAGGTAAGGCCCACAAATTTTTTTACTATAAACAAAAAGCAAAAACAAATAGGGCCTTCCACAATTATGGAAGGCCCTGCTTGGTCACTGGCAGTACCGCCGCAGCGCGCAGTTATACAGCGCCGCCATCCTGGGCTCCAGGACGGGCTCGGATACCTCTTCCCCGTCTTCCTCGAAGTACCAGTCGTCCCCGTCCGTCGTCAGCACGGGGGCCAGGTCCTTCAGCCTGTAACAGTCCATGGTGACGCTCCCGCGGCTCCAAGTCCGCAGCACGTACGGCAGCGCCACATTCAGCGGCTCGTCTATCACCACCAGCTTCAGCTCCTGAAAGTACGCACCCTTGACGGGCTTCTCCAGCTTCATGTCGGCGAAGCCGCTGTCGTAGAATTCCTCCAGGGCCGTCTCCAGGTCGCTGTTGTTCCACACCGGCGCGATCAGGCTCACCTCCTGGAGCTGTACCCGGGCCTGGCCCGCCGGCGGGAAATTCGACAGCGGTATCAAATCGTCCAACTCGAAGGGGCCCGTCTTCGTTTTCGGAAGGAAAATACGGCCCGCGCTGTCCGCCGTGAGGCTTGAGAGCAGCGCGTGAATGGTCCAGTCCAGAAACAGGTCGAAGTTCCGCCCCGACGCCTTGCAACGCTGGGCGCCGCTGCTCAGGAACTTGCTCATGGCCTCATAGTCCGTCAGCGCCACCGGCGGTAGCGGGCCCTCATAGAGATGCTTCATCCTCGTCACACGTTTCATCTTCTCTACCTCCCATTTCCAGTCTACCACGTTTTTTGTCGAAACACAAGAGGAAATGGAAAGAAAAGGGCCGTGTGGTGCTGGGCATACGGGGGCCTCCGGCGGCTTACTTTTCTTGAAAGAAAAGTAAGCAAAAGAACTTTTTAACTCGACGCGAATCCGGTGGGCGTTAAAGCCTGTGCACCGTAACGGGGGTGCTGTGCAGGCGGAACCTTCCATTAGCATGGAAGGTTCCGCACATTCTTATGTTGTCTACATACGTGCTCCCGCAACTATCAAGGCCGCCTGGGGTGCATCCCCGTAGGGGCGGGCCTCCGCGCCCGCCCTTCCCCCGCGCCCACCTGAACACCGGAAATCTCCCATCCCCACCATATATAAATGTGTGTGGCCTTTCATGCCAATGGAAGGCCACACCGCACCGCGCCCCCGTTACCGTGTGACAGACTTTAACAACCACCAGAGCATAGAGCGGATCTAAAGCTCTTTTCGCTTCCTTTTCTCTCGAGAAAAGGAAGCCGCCGGAGGCCCCCCGCCCGCCGGAGGCCGCAGGCACCACAAATAAACTCCAAACACCCTTGCATTCTTTCACGATACAGTATATACTTACTATAAAATGGAATCAGAATGCACGGGCCCCAGATGAGGGATACTATACCATATAAAACAGGGGGATGCAATGTGTCCTCCGCAAAGGAGCTGAGAACTTGGAAGCTACCCGAACCAGACTCGCCGACGGCGTCTTCCTCACCTTCCTGCCGGCCAGGAAATTCAAAACCAGCGTGATCTCCGCACAATTCGTCGTTCCTCTCCGGCGGGACACCGTTTCCGCCAATGCCCTGCTCCCCAGCGTCCTCCGGCGCGGCACCGTTACCTGCCCCGACATGGGGGCACTCTCCGCGAAGCTGGACAAGCTCTACGGAGCCCGTATTGACGGCACCGTCCGCAAAAAAGGGGAGGCCCAGTGCGTGGGCTTCGTCGCCAGCCTCATTGACGACCGCTACGCTCCCGGCGGCGAAAAGCTGCTGGAGCCTGTCGCGGACCTCCTGGGCGAGCTGGTCTGCGATCCCGCCACGGAGCGGGGGCGCTTCGTCGCCTCCTACTTCGACAGCGAGAAAACCAACCTCATCAACGCCATCCGCAGCATCCTCAACGATAAGCGGGAGTATGCCGACAGCCGCCTCCTCCAGGAGATGTGCGCCGAGGAGCCCTACGGCATCCCCCGCCTGGGCAGTCAGCAGGACGCTGAAAAATTGCAGCTTCAAAAGCTCTACGCCCAGTATCAGAACCTGATCGCCTCCTCCCGTCTGGAGCTGTTCTACATTGGCAGCGCCGAACAGACGCGGGTGGAGCAGGCCCTGCTGTCGGCCTTTTCCAGCCTGCCCCGCGACGCCGTGCAGAACATCCCCCCTGCCGAGCCCCATACGCCGCCCCAGGAGCCCCGCACCGTCCGGGACCGCTTGGACGTGACCCAGGGGAAGCTGGGCATGGGCTTCTCCTGCGGGAGCGACGACTATCCCGCCCTGCTCCTGGGGAACACCCTCTTTGGAGGCAGCAGCAATTCCAAGCTCTTCTTAAATGTAAGGGAAAAGCTCTCCCTCTGCTACTACGCCTCCTCCCTCTATCACCGCCGGAAGGGCCTGATCACCGTCTCCTCCGGCATCGAGTTCGAGAACTACCAGCGGGCCTTCGACGAAATCTGCGCCCAGCTGGAGGCCGTCCGTGAGGGCAGGCTGGAGGACTGGGAGCTGGACGCCGCACGGAGCACCCTGCTCAACGCCTACGCCTCCATGGGCGACTCCCAGGGCCGTCTCGAGAACTTCTGCCTCGGACAGGCCGCCTCCGGCCTCAGCGAGACGCCGGAAGAGCTGGCCCAGAAGGTCCGGGAGGTCACCCTGGAGCGCATCTGCCGCGCTATGGAGAGCGCGCGTCTAGACACTGTGTATTTTCTTGAGGGAAAGGAGGACGCGGAATGATGAAGCAGACCTTTTACGAGCGCACCGGCGAATCCGTCTGCCGGGAAGTCCTGCCCAACGGGCTGCAAATCCGGGTCATCCCAAAGCCGGACTACGCCAAGAAATACGCCTTTTTCGCCGCCAGCTACGGCGGCATGGACACCCGCTTCACCCTGGACGGCAAGCCCATGGACACCCCCGCGGGCATCGCCCACTATCTGGAGCACAAGATGTTTGACACCAAGGACGGCAACGCCCTCCAGGAGCTGGCCAAAAACGGCGCGGAGCCCAACGCGTTCACCGCCAACACTCTGACCGGCTACTACTTCGACTCCACCGGACACTTCGAGGAAAACCTGGAGATTCTTCTCTCCTTCGTCTCCATTCCCTACTTCACGGAGGAAAGCGTCGCCAAGGAGCAGGGCATCATCGGCCAGGAGATCCGCATGATTGAGGACAACCCCGACTGGCAGATCTACACCCGGATGCTCCAGGCCCTTTACAGCGTCAGTCCCGTCCGCACCTCTATTGCGGGCACTGTGGAGAGCATTTCCCACATCACCGCGGACACCCTCTACGACTGCCACAGGGCCTTTTACACCCCCTCCAACATGATTCTCACCGTCGTCGGCGACGTCGATCCCGTCCACGTGGCCGACCTGGCCCGCCGCATCCTGCCGAAGGAGGGCGGTCCCGCCATTCAGCGCGACTACGGCCAGGAGCCGGAGGCCGTCGCGCAGAGGGAAACCAGCCTGGCCATGGAAGTCTCCAACCCCCAGTTCTTACAGGGCTTCAAGTGCCGCCCTGTCTGGAAGGGTGAAGAGTATATCCGCACCGTCCTTCTGGGCGACATGGCCTGCGACCTCCTTCTGGGCGAATCCAGCCCCCTCTATCAACGCCTCTACACCCAGGGCCTCATCAACGGCACCTTCGGCGGCGGCTTCGAGGTCCTCCCCGGCGCGGCCCACCTCTTCGCCGGAGGAGAGAGCCCCAATCCCAAGGCAGTTGCCGAGGAAATCCAGAAGGAGGCCCTTCGCCTGGTCCGCGAGGGCCTCAACGAGGAATTCTACCAGCAGATCCGCCGCGCCGCCTTCGGCGCCAACATCCGTGCCATGAACTCCTTTGAAAACCTCGCCGTCTCCATGACCGAAGGCCATTTCAACGGCTACGACCCCTTCCGCTTCCCCGAAGTCTTCGACACCATCCGCCAGGAAGACGTCCTCGAATTCCTCCGGGACAACATCACCGCCGAACATGCGGTGCTCAGCGAGATCGTACCCAAGGAGTAATGCGGGTGCCTGCAGCCTCCGGCGGGCGGGGGGTTCCCCCGCGGGGGGACGGGGGCCTCCGGCGGCCAAGGAGGCTCTGCCTCCTTGGATTCTCCGCCAGGGAGGCACGCGCCTCCCTGGACCCTGGCAGATCGGGCCGCTTTTGTTGACTTTTTGCTGGTTGGGAATTTTTGCGTTCATTTTTAGCTTGCTTACTAAAGAAAGGAAGACCCTGCTTTGACTGCTTTGAAGGATATGCCTATCAGCTTTCCCGGGCTCTTTCCCGGGTGGGAGTTTAACCCTGACCCTGTCGCTATCCATATCGGACACGGAATCTATTGGTACGGAATTATTCTCGCCCTTGGCTTCCTTGCCGGACTGCTCCTCTGTATGAAACAGGCCCCGAAGTACGGGCTTACCGAGGACAACGTGCTCGATCTCGTCCTTTGGGCCGTGCCCTGCTGCGTCCTGGGGTCCCGTATCTACTACGTTATTTTCTACCTTGACCTCTACCGGAACCCCGACGGCGGACTCGACTGGCTTCGCATCGTCTCTGTCTGGGATGGCGGCCTGGCTATCTACGGAACCATCATCGCCGGGGCCATAGTCGCCTTCCTCTACACCCGCCGTAAAAAAATACCCTTCGGAGCCTTGGCGGACCTGGCGGTCATGGGCCTGCTCCTGGGGCAGATCATCGGGCGCTGGGCCAATTTCATCAACCGGGAGGCGTTCGGCGGACTTACCGAGCTCCCCTGGCGTATGCGGATCTGGATCTCCGCCTACCAGTACGCCGACGTACACCCCACCTTCCTCTACGAAAGCCTCTGGAACCTGGCGGGCCTCCTTCTGGTCCTCTTCATCGTCTCCAAAGGACGCCGCTTCGACGGCGAAAATACCTGGTTCTACTTCCTCTGGTACGGCCTGGGCCGCGCCTGGATCGAGGGCCTGCGCACCGACAGCCTGTACCTCTTCGACTGGACCTTCCTGGGCGAGCCCATCCGTGTCTCCCAGGCCCTGAGCATGGTCCTCGCGGCTCTCTCCGCCGTGATGCTCTTTTACAACATCGCCATCCGGAAGCCGTCCCGTGAAAACCTGCTGGTCTGCCGGACTGCCCGTCAGGCCCAGGAGGCCGCGGAGGCCGAGGCCGAAGCCGCCCTGGCCGCTGAAACCGCCGCCGCGGCGGCAAACGCCGCCCAGGAAGCCCCCGCGTCTCCCGCCCCGGATGCCGTGGAAACGCCGGAGCCGGAGAATGCGCCTGAATCTTCGGAAACGCCTGCGCCGGAGGCGGAAGAAGCGCCTGCCCCCGAGGCGGAGGACGCCTCCGATTCCGCTCCCGAAGCGGAAAAAGCGCCTGGCGGCGACCCGCCTGCCGCGCCGTAACACTGTCCCTTTCTCCCAGCCGCCGGACGCCCTGCCGTTCCGGCGGCTCTCCCCTTCTGTCCGCCGCAGGCCGCGCCTGGATTCCCAAGCAGTTCCGGGGCGGAAATGTCAAGAGTAAATGCGAAAAAAATATAAAATTTTTTGAGCGGGTCAAATCAGGGCGGCGACGCACTCCCTGAACAACATTTCAGACGTTTTCCACCCCAATATTTTACGCGGATAGTTGTTCATCCACTGTTC
>JAAVZX010000086.1 GCA_022791875.1 Oscillibacter sp. | reverse complement strand
TACCTGGCGGGAGCTAAGGAGTAGCCTGACACCAGCGGGGGGCCTCCGGCGGCATACTTTTCATTAAATAAAAGAAAGCAAAAGAACATTTGAATACCGCTCTAAGCTCTGGTGGTTGAAATGTCCTGGCACACGGTAACGGAGGAATTGCGTGGTGGTCCTTACCTTGATCAAGGTAAGGACCACGAAATTTTTTTACGTTCTGATAAGAAAAATCTGTGGGGCCTTCCATGCCAATGGAAGGCCCCACTCGCTTACGCTTCGTTACCGCGTGCCAAGCTTCTTCAACCACCAGGTTCGCGTCGAGTTAAAGCTCTTTTTGGTTACTTTTTCTCTCGAGAAAAAGTAACCCGCCGGAGGCCCCCCGTAGGCAGGCACTCCCCTCACCCCAACGCCACATCCAGCACCATCATAATCAAAAACCCGCCAACAAACCCGCAGGTCCCTGCCCGGCTATGGGCCTGCGGCACCAGCTCCTCCACGACCACGTACAGCATTGCGCCCGCCGCGAAGCTCAGCAGCCACGGCATCATCGGGTGGGCCCACGCCGCGATGAGAACCACCAGAATCCCGAAAACCGGCTCCACCGCTCCCGACAGCGTCCCGCCGGTAAACGCCCGCAGCCGTGACTGCCCCTCCTGTCTCAGAGGCAGCGCCACCGCCGCGCCCTCCGGAAAATTCTGAATCCCGATCCCCAGCGCCAGGGCCATAGCCCCCACCGCGCCTTCCCCATTCGCCGCCAGCGCGAACGCCAGCCCAACGGCCATCCCCTCCGGCACATTATGTAGGGTAATCGCCGTCATCAGCAGCGTATTCTGCCGCCAGACCGCGTCCTGCACCGGCTGTTTCCGCTTCAAATATGGAAGCATCCCGTCCAGCACCGCCAGAAAGAAGACCCCCAGAACCATCCCCGCCGCCGCCGGAAGCCAGCCGGGAAGCATACTCTCACGCTCCGCCTGATCAATGGCGGGCAGCAGCAGGCTCCATACAGAAGCCGCCGTCATAACACCCGCCGCAAACCCAAGCATCGCTTTTTGAAACCGGGGCTTCGGTTCTCCTGACAGAAAAAAGACCATAGCCGCGCCCAAGGTAGTCATCAAAAAGGTAAACCCCGTACCCAGAGCGGCCCAGCCAAGTGACCGCAGCATAATCACATCAACGCCTTTACCTGGAAATTCGGGCAGTGCCCGTATTCCAGTATAAGCGCGGAGCGGGTGAGGGGTGCCTGCCATACGAGGGACGGGGGGCCTCCGGCGGCCAGAGGGCTTTGCCCTCTGGACTCCCACCAGGGAGGCACGCGCCTCCCTGGACCCTGGCAGATCGGGCTTTCTCTGTCAGATGGTTCTGATTGGGGTGCCTGCTTCTTCTGTTACTCCAGGTTGAAGTCCTCTGCGGCGCTGCCGGTGTCACGTTTCAGCATGTGCTCCATCACGCGGATGTCTGTGTCTACGTCCAGGGCGTCCGCTTTGTAGAGCTCGTCCAGTTGGTGCTCGAAGCCCTTGACGATGGAGTCCATGGTGGACTCTATGCGCTCTTTCGCCTGGCGCAGGTTTTCGCCCTCTACGCCCGCCGCTTCAAATTCCGCGTAGGAATTCAGCAGCTTCTGGGTGGTGGGCAGGTAGTAGTTCAGAAATGTATCAATTCTCGCGGCTTTCTTCGGGTCCTCTTCCACCGCCTTGAAAATCTTCGCCGTGATGACCTCCAGACGGTCTATCTTCGCCGAGAGGACCGGATCTGCAATCCGGTCGTTGGTGCGGCGGATATTCCGCAAAATCCCGGAATATCCCTCTTCCGCCTCCTTCGGCGGCGCCGCCTTCTCCTGCTGTTGCTGCTGGGCGGCTTCCTCCATCCTCTGGCGGAACGCCGCGTCCGCGCCGCTGCTGCGGAAAATGTACCCCAGCTCCAGGTTCAGGTACGCCTTGCCGCCGAAGTAGCCCTTGTCGATCATGCTCTGTAAATCCTTCACAACCCGCCGCGGCGAATAGCCCAGAGTGCGGGCCAGCTCGTCCACCGGCACGGCCTCCCGCTCCCCCATGACTAGGAGATACCGGGAAAAACGCCGGAGCTGACGGGTCATCAGCATTCCTCTTCCAATCATAGCCAGTCCGCCGGTCAGCATGGCAAGGTATTGCAAAGCCACCCCCTCATCGTCTATGGCAAACAGGGAGATCAGGACCAGGAGCGTCCCCAGGACCTTCAGGAGGCGGGCGTTGGACTTCTTCACCTTCGGGGCCTTCGTAAAGCGCTTCGCAGCCCGTTTGGCCTTTGTCTGGCGCTGCTGCTGGGGACGGGAGGCCCGCGGGGGCACAGCGGAGGAAACGACGTTTTTGGAGAAGCGCGCCGCGGCCTGGGCGGCGCTGGCCGCGCCCTGCAAGGGCGGAGCCTGCTGGCCCTGGGACTTCCCGTCGGGGCCAAAGAGCTTCGCGAACAGGGTCAGAAGCCCGATGGGCCAGAAGATGACAAACAGGCCGATGATGATGAACCAGCTCCAGTCGCTTTCGGAATTACGCCTTGTGTCTGCCATGGTCAGTCCTCCTTGTCCCGCTCTTTCAGCTTCCGCTTATGGCCCTGTTCGTCCACGATATAGGTGTTGTCCAGCTGGCCCCGCAGGTTCCCCAGGACGGAGTCGATATAGGCCCGCCGGAGGACGGCCTGCTCCGCCTTTTCCTCCTCCGTGAGGCCCTCCGCCTTGGCCTTGTGGGCCAGCTCATTGATCCGGTCAATCTGTTCCTGTTTCATTCCTGCGCCTCCCGTTCAAAGATGAGATCCATTTCCTCGATAAAGCCGTCGCCCCGCTGGGAGGACGGCAGAAAGCCAACGTAGCGCCAGCCCTCCTGGGCCATGCGGACGATCACCTCCCGATGCTCCACACTGTCCCGCCGGACGCCCATCAGGTTCCACCCGCTGACTTCCGGGCTGACTGGCACAAATTTGTATTCCAGCATTCCAGATCCTCCCTTCACATACTACGGCTTTTCGGCCTTTTATTCTTCAAACATAGACCAGCAAAACAATCGAAATTCGGCCCTTTCTGGTCAGCCCACCGACCTCCGCCAGCTCGAACTTCCCGAAGCCCCGGGCGGAAACCACGTCTCCGGGTTCCAGCAGCCTGTCGGACTTGACACACTCCCGCCAATTGAGCTGCACCTTCCCGCTCTCGATGAGGGCGGCGGCTTTCCCCCTGGCCAGGCGGAACGCCGACGCCGCCACCGCGTCCAGCCGCAGGGAGGAAACAGTGTCCCGGACCTCCTTCCGCTGAGCCGCGGGAATATGCAGATGATCCAGTTCCACGGCGGAGACGCTCAGCCGCGTCCGCCCCGCGGAGCTCCAGTTCTGGAGCAGAAAATCCTCCACGCTGTCCAGCACCAGCAGGTCCGTACTCTCGGGCCCCACTAGAATATCCCCAACTTTTTCCCTGACAATTCCCAGGCCCATCAGGCTCCCTAGGAAATCCCGGTGGGAGGGCTTGTCCGCCTCCCTGTAGGCGGCGCGGAGGCAGCGGACGGGGCTTTCCGCCCCCTCCGGCTCCATCCAGTCGGGGAGGAACAGCAGCACCTGCCGCTCCGCCCCCTCGTAGCCCCCGCCGGAGACGTAAGCGGTTTCGGGAATCCCCGCCAGGCGCAGGAGGTCCAGGGCCGTCTGCCGCTGCTGGGGACTGAGGAAATCCGTGTGGGCCGGGACGTTCCGGCGCTGGGCCTGGGCGGCCCGATCCAACACCTTCGCCAGGGTCAGGCGGTCGTCCCCCGCAAGGCCCAGGCGGTCCAACAGCGCGGCCTTATCCATGGCGCAGCTCCTGGGTGCGGACCAGGGCGGCGTAGGCCCCGTTCCGCGCCATCAGCTCTTCGTGGGACCCCAGCTCGACGATCCGGCCCTCTTCAATGACGGCAATCCGGTCCGCGTTCCGGACGGTGGAGAGCCGGTGGGCGATGATGATGGTGGTGCGCCCCCGGGAGAGCTTTTCAAAGGTCTCCTGGAGCTTCGCCTCGGTCACGCTGTCCAGGGCGGAGGTGGCCTCGTCCAGGATCAGCACCGGCGGGTCCTTGAGGAAGATGCGGGCGATGGAGATCCGCTGCTTCTGCCCGCCGGAGAGCAGGGTTCCCCGCTCCCCGACGTAGGTGTTGAAGCCGTCGGGCATGGCGACGATATCGTCGTAGATCTCCGCCAGCCGCGCGGCCCGGGCCACGTCCTCCTCCGAGGCCCCCGGACGCCCGTAGCGGATATTCTCCAGAATGCTGGCCGCGAACAGAAACACATCCTGCTGCACCACCCCCACGTTCTGCCGCAGGGACGCCTGGGTCACCTCCCGCACGTCGTGCCCGTCCAGGCGGATGGCCCCGCCGGAGACGTCGTAGAACCGCGGGATCAGCTGGCAGAGGGTGGACTTGCCCCCGCCGGAGGGCCCCACCACGGCGATGGTCTCCCCGGGACGGATGTGGAGGTCGATATCGTGGAGGACGGCTAAATCGTCCTGATAGGCGAAGCTCACGTGCTCCACGTCAATGCGGCCCTCCACCTTGGGCAGGGGCCGGGCGTCCGGCGCGTCCTTCATGGCAGGCTCCTCCCGCATCAGCTCCAGAAAGCGGCCGAAGCCCGCCGTGCCGTTGGCGAACAGCTCCGCGAAGTTAGACAGCTTCCGCACTGGGTTCACAAAGGCGGTGATGTAGAGGCTGAACGTGATCAGGTCCACCACGTCCAGCTGTCCCCCCATGATCAGGAAGCCCCCGGCGGCGATAACCGCCGCGGAGAGGATGCACAGAAAGAACTCCATAGCGGCGTTGAAGCGCCCCATGGCCTTATGGAACGCCCGCTTGGAGGTCTTGTAGCTGCTGTTGGAGCGGTCGAACTTTTGCAGCTCCGCCTCTTCATTGGCGAACGCCTTTGCGGTCCGGATGCCGGAGAGGCCGGACTCGATATCGGAGTTGATCACCGCCGTGCGCTGCTTCACGGCGGCGGACGCCTGGCTCATGGACCGCCGGCAGGACCAGATCACCAGCAGGAAAATGGGCAGAATCAAGGCCACCACCAGCGCCAGCCGCCACTGGATGGAGAACATGATCACCAGGGACCCAACGATGGTGACGCCGGAAATGAAGATATCCTCCGGCCCATGGTGGGCCAGCTCCGTGATGTCGAAGAGGTCCGCGGTGAGGCGGCTCATGAGCTGGCCGGTGCGGTTGCGGTCGTAATAGTCGAAGCTCAGCTCCTGCATGTGGCGGAACAGGTCGTGGCGGATGTCCGCCTCCACCAGGATACCGAAGGTGTGGCCCCAGTAGCAGATCACGTAGGTCAGCAGCGCCCGCAGGGCAAAGGCGCAGAACACCGCCCCCATCACCGCGAAAAAGGCCGTGTAGGCGCTCTCGGGCAGGAGGGTGTACATGCACCAGCGGGACACCGCCGGGAAGGCCAGGTCGATCAGGGAGATCAGCAGGGCGCAGGAGAGGTCCAGGATGAACAGGGTGCGGTGGGGCTTGAAGTAGGAGAGAAAGACCTGGAGCGCGGATTTTTTCTGGAAGTCCTGGGTGGTCATAAAAGCGTTCCTCCGTATCGGCAAAGATAGTATCACAATTTTACATTATATCATTCTTTTCCCGCAGGTGCAAACAAAACAGCGAAAAATCCCCGGATCAAATCCGGGGATTTTCACGCAGTCAGCCGTCAGGCTCACTTATTGGACAAATACTCGCCCTTCATATAACCGGTCTTCTTCACGCCTCCCACGTCGGAGAACGTGACCTTGTACCACCCGCTCCCGGCGCTCTCCACAATCTCCACGTCGCCGCCGTTGGAGATGGTGGCCAGGGCGTCGTAGCTGGTGCCGGGGCCGGAGCGGACCCGGACGCCGTTTCCGCCGTTGACCACGATGGCGCTGCCCGCCTTGAGCCCGCCAGAGGTGCCGGAGCTGGAGGACCCGCTGGACGAAGAGCTTCCGGAGCTGCCAGAGGACCCGGAAGACCCACCGGACCCGTTGGCCAGGTACTCCTCCTTCATGTAGCCCGTGACGGTCTTCCCGCCGGAGTCGCGGAACGTGAGCTTGTACCAGTCGTCGGTGCCGCTCCACTCCGCGATCTCCACGGAGCTGCCGTTGGTGAGGGTGGCCAGCACGTCATAGCTGGTGCCGGGGCCGGAGCGGACCCGGACGCCGCTGCTCCCCGCGTTCTTCACATAGGCCGCGCCCGCCCGCAGGGTCCCGGGCCAGGTGCCCGCGCCGCTGCCGGTCCCCGTGCCGGGGCTGCCGGCGTCGGGGCCCTCGGGCATGACGCCGCTGGCAGTGCCGGAGTCCCCGCCGCCGGCGCCGGGATCGGGGTCCGTGCCGGGCTCGGGATCGGTGCTGGTATCGGGGTCCGGGATCACGGGCGGCGTGGGCTCCACGGGGGAGTTTACGCCGGGATTGTCCGGCGTGTCGTCCTTCCCACCGCCGATGGTGTCGGAGATTTTGTCACCGAACAGCAGGTACACCAGGAGAATCGCCATCATGAGGATGAGGACAATCAGGGTGGGGGTAATCAGGTTGTATTGCAGCCCGTGGGCGGTGCGCCGGGAGCTCTTGGGCGTGCGGCGGACTTCTGCATCCTCCTCTTCCCAGAGGGCCTCCTCCTCGCAGAAGGGGCAGGTTTTGTAGGTGTCGGAATATTTCTCCCCGCACACGGGGCAGCGCTTCATGGCCATAGGAACGGACCTCCCAAGTCAAATCGTAACCGGCCCGCCGGGGGCGGCGGCGCCGCTGTCAGAGTCAAAATAACACAGATATCATCATATCGACTTTTTTCGCCGCCGTCAAGTACAGATCCGTCAATTTTTTGTAAACTCCGACGCTTCTCGCCTCTCCGCCTCTTGCATTTTCCTCCGCATTCCTTATAATAAAAGGGAAGTCCGGATTTTGGAAGAGATTACGGGGAGGGAACAGGGCTATGGAAACGATGTTAATTGGCATTGCCGGAGGCAGCGGTTCGGGCAAGACGACGCTGACCCAGCACCTGAAAGACCATTTCAAAAACAGTGTGGCCGTGATCAGCCACGACAGCTACTACAAACGTCAGACCGGCAAGACCTACGAGGAGCGCGCCCGCCAGAACTACGACCACCCGGACGCCTTCGACACCCATCTGCTGGTAGAGCACTTGAGGCAGCTCAAAGCCGGCCAGTCTATTCACTGTCCGGTGTATTCCTACGTGGACCACAACCGCACGGACGAAACGGTAGAAATCCACCCGGCAAAAGTTCTGATAGTAGAAGGAATCCTGATTTTCCAGGACGAGGCCCTCCGCGACCTGTTCGACATCAAAATTTTCGTAGAAACCGACGCCGACACCCGCATCCTCCGCCGCGCCCTCCGCGACGTAGAGGAACGCGGCCGAACCCTCCGCTCCGTCGTCACCCAGTACCTGACCACCGTAAAACCCATGCACGAACAATACGTGGAACCCTCCCGCAAATACGCCGACATCATCGTCCTCGAAGGCGGCCACAACCTGGTGGCCCTCGAAATGATCATGCAGAGAATCCAGAACCACATCGACTCGGGGGAGTGATCGTGGTGCCTGCCTACGGGGGGCCTCCGGCGGGTCACTTTTTCTCGAGAGAAAAAGTAACCAAAAAGAGCTTTAGATCCGCTCTATACCCTGGAGGTTGTTATAGCCTGTCACACGGTAACGAAGCGTAAGCGAGTGGGGCATACCGGTCCGGTATGCCCCACAGATTTTCTTTGTTAGAACGTAAAAAAATCCCGTGGTCCTTACCTCGCTCCGAGGTAAGGACCACTTACGCAGCTCTCGCGTTACCGTGCGGAAAGCCCTAACGCCCACCAGATTCGCGTCGAGTTAAAGCTCTTTTCGCTTCCTTTTCTCTCGAGAAAAGGAAGCCGCCGGAGGCCCCCCCCCGCGTTCCTCAGCTCAGCCGCACAATAGACACTGCTGCCCCCGTCCCGCCGGGCATCAGCGCCGTAGAGGCCACCTCGCCGAACATTTGCAGTGCCAGCGTAGTCCCCGCAGGCAGTTCCGTCTGCACCTGGTTGGAGAAATGCCGCGTCGGCCTCATGGGCGCGATGGTGGAGAGCATCAACGGGGCCTCGTTCACCAGCAGCCGTACGCCGCTGTTCAGTGCCGACGTGGTGTTCACCTCGTAGGAAATCAGATAGCGTCCCGCCTCTGATAGCGTGAACGTCGTTTTGTCCTTACTGAGCGTAATCCCATCGGAAAACAGTCCGCCGTCCGGCAGGGGGAGGCTGACGCCTGTGAGGGTCACGACCAAGATAGTTCCTCTGGTGTTGGCGGCATAGGCCGAGCGCAAGCCTGTTTTGGGTTCTACAGGAACGGAGGGTTCTTCGGCCTCCGGCGTGGACACGGAGAGAATCTCCCGCAGCTTTTCGTTGAGAAGAAACCGGTTCTCCGCGGCGGAGTCCAGCAGTTCCCGGGCGGTTTCGCCGACGGCCAGGACTTCGCTGGCGGAGGCGGAAGAGCCCCCCTGGTCCGCCAGGGTCCCCAAGATGTATTGCAGCGCCTCTCCTCCGGCATTGAGGATATGGCTGATGCTGAGCTCCGCCAGGGCGGCGGAGGACAGAAGCTGATTCACCGCGTCCTCCCGTCCGATAACGGGCATGGGCACGGGGAAACTGGGCATAGACATAGAATGCCTCCTTTCAGGACGCGCCTCACGAAAGACACATCCGAAACATCCTATGACGGAACCGGGAAAAGGGTGAAGGGCTTGCATTTTTCCGCCGTTCACGGTACAATAGGGACGGAAAAACCCGGCGAAGCCGGCAGATTATGGAGGGAGACAGATATGACCTATCAGGAAATCCTGGAAAAGGCCCGGACGTGTATGGGCCCCTACTGCAAATCCTGCCCCACCTGCAACGGCCTGGGGTGCCGGAACACGGTTCCCGGCCCCGGCGCGAAGGGCATCGGCACCACCTTCATCCGCAACTACCAGAAGTGGCAGGAGCTGTGCGTGAACATGGACACCATCTGCGAGAACAAGCCCGTGGACACCTCCGCGGTGCTTCTCGGACGGAAGCTGGACCTCCCGGTGTTCGCGGCCCCGGTGGGGGCGGTGAAGCTCCACTACGGGGATAAGTACGACGACCTGGCCTACAATGACATCCTGGTCCCCGCCTGCGCGGCGGCGGGCATCGCGGCCTTCACCGGCGACGGCGTGGACTACGCGGTAATGAAGGGCGCGGCGGAGGTCATCGGGTCCTGCGGCGGGCAGGGCGTGCCCACCATCAAGCCGTGGAACATGGAAACGATCCGGGAGAAGATGGAGCTGGTAAAGGCGTCGAAGCCCTTCGCCATTGCGATGGACATAGACGCGGCGGGCCTCCCCTTCCTGAAGAACCTCCAGCCCCCGGCGGGGAGCAAGACGGTGGAGGAACTGCGGGAAATCGCCGCCATGGCGGAGGTCCCCTTCATCCTGAAAGGCATCATGACGGTCAGCGGCGCGAAAAAGGCCCTGGACTCCGGCGCGGCGGGCATCGTAGTGAGCAACCACGGGGGCCGCGTTCTGGACCAGTGCCCGTCCACGGCGGAGGTTCTGCCCGGAATCGTGGACGCGGTGGGCGGGAAGCTGACGATCCTGGTGGACGGCGGCATCCGCAGCGGCATGGACGTGTTCAAGGCCCTGGCCCTGGGCGCGGACGGCGTGCTGATCGGCAGGCCCTTCGTGAACATGGTCTACGGCGGCGGCGCGGAGGGCGTGAAGGTGTACGTGGACAAGCTGAAAGCGGAGCTTGCGGACACCATGGCCATGTGCGGCGCACACAGTCTGTCGGAGATCCGGCGGGATATGATTTTTGGATATTGAGACAGCACAGCCGCCCCGTTCAGCTTTGGACGGGGCGGCTTTTTGCGTGAATTGGACGCAAAAAAATCCCGCCGCGAAGAACGGCGGAAATTGACAAACGTTGGCACAGGTGTTATTATAAAAGGCAGAAGAGCGCTGTTACATAATAGGCGGTTGACCCACCGATTGAACCCCTAATACCGAATGGGGGAGGTGGTGTTGATGTGGAAAAAGAGGATTTACCAGGTAATTCGGTTTCTGGTTTGTACGGCCATTGCGCTGTACGTCCTTACCACGGAAGTTTGCTAGCCGTCTGGAAGCGACCCGAGCGGCTAACCTTCGGTTAGGATAGTTTTGGGCCGGCCGTCGTAACAGCGTTCTTCTATGCCCTTCTATGTATAGAATACGCTAATATCGTCAGATTGTCAAGAGGCAGGAGGCCAATTCCGCCCCCGGCCTCACTCTTTATTTTGAAAGAGCTTATACGGCTCCACCGCCAGCGCGTCCGCGAGATTGAACACCACGTCCAGCGACACGGCGCAGTCGGCGGTTTCGATGCGGCTCATATGCGTGCGGCTGATGTTCACCTGCTCCGCCAGCTTTTCCTGCGAAAAGCCCCGCAGTTTGCGGTAGTACGCGATATTCAGCCCCAGGTTTCTGTAGCGCTCCCTCTGCCGGTTCTCCATCTTTTCACCCCTGCCTCCTATTGTATCCGGGGCGCGGCGGATTTACGATAACCTGTTTTGTGAAATTTGCAACTTGACACGTTGCAATCTTGCCGTTATACTTAACTTCACCGTCAGATTTTTTACAGGAGGGTGAAGAGGATGTTTGATTGGGCAAAACGGGGGCTTTTTACGCAGATGCTGGGGACAATCCTGTTCACGGCGCTCTCCATGGCTCTGCCGGGGTACGTCCCCGCCCTCATTCTCCCGGCGCTGCTTCCCAACGGCCCCGTCCGCTTCCTTCTGACCGCGGCCTGGCTTCTGCTTGTCATGAATGTCCCCCGCCCCGCATAGGCTACGGGCGAAGGGGGATTTGCTATGCGAAAATTATCTGCGCTTTTCTGCGCCCTGCTGCTGGTCCTGGGGACCCTGCCCGCCGCTTCCGCCGTGGAAGTCGCCGCGCCGTCGGCCCTGCTGATGGAGAAGGAAACCGGGACCATCCTGTTCGCCAAGGATGAACACGCCGTCCTGGAGCCCGCCAGCGTCACCAAGATTATGACCCTGCTCCTCACCATGGAGGCCGTCGACAGCGGGCAGCTGGCCTACGACGACATGGTCACCGCCTCCGCCCACGCCTGCTCCATGGGCGGGTCCCAGATCTGGCTCAAGGAGAACGAGCAGATGTCCGTCAGCGACATGATCAAGGCCGTGTGCGTCGTCTCCGCCAACGACTGCGCCGTGGCCCTGGGGGAGCACCTGGCCGGGAGTGAGGACGCTTTCGTCGAGCGCATGAACGCCCGCGCCAGGGAGCTGGGGATGAACGACACGACCTTCAAGAACGCCACCGGCCTCCCCGTGGCGGGCCACGTCACCTCCGCCCACGACATCGCCCTCATGAGCCGGGAGCTGATCCTGAACCACCCGGACATCCGCCAGTACACTACCATCTGGATGGATTCCCTCCGGGGCGGCGAGTCCCAGCTGGTGAACACGAACCGCCTGGTCCGCTTCTTCGACGGGGCCACGGGCCTGAAAACCGGCTTCACCGCCAGCGCCCTCTACTGCCTCTCCGGCACCGCCGAGCGGGACGGCATGGAACTCATCGCCGTCATCATGAAGGACGCCAGCTCCAACCAGCGCTTTGAGGACGCCAAGGCCCTCCTCTCCTATGGCTTCTCCAGTTACGCCCTGCGGAAAATCGCCCTGGACGCGCCCCTGCCTCCCGTCCCCGTGACCCTGGGAAGCCAGGCCACGGTGCAGCCCGTCCTGGCCGAGGGCGGTGCGCTGCTGCTGGAAAAGGCCAAGGCAGGGAACCTCGCACAGTCCGTGGCCCTGGCGGAGTCCGTGGACGCGCCGGTGGCGCCGGGGGACGCCCTGGGGACCCTCACCGTCACCTCCGGGGATGAAGTCGTGGCGGAAATTCCTATTCTGGCGGGGGAGTCCGTGCCCCGCGTCACCTATAGCCAGATGCTTCTGCGGGTCCTGCGGACCGCATTTTTGGCGGATTGAACCAAATCCCGCCGGAGCTTTTGGAGGCCCCTTTGGTGCTTTTCTCTTGCAAGCGACGGGAAATACTGGTATACTTGTTGGAAAGATAGAATCGGCGGGTTCCGGGAAAACGCGGAAAAATCCGTGGGCCCGCCGTCTCTACAACCAAAGAAAGGACGATGGAATCATGTTGGATGTAAAAGTGTTTCAGATGGAGAAGTTTCTCAAGCCCTACGAGGAGGAGCTGGCTCCCGGCCTGAAGGACGCCCAGGAAAAGCTGCAGAACGCCTCCGGACTGGGCAGCGACTTCACCGGCTGGGTCCACCTGCCCCGTGACTACGACAAGGACGAGTTCGCCCGCATCAAGGCCGCGGCCAAGAAGATTCAGGGCAATTCTCAGGCCCTGGTGGTCATCGGCATCGGCGGCTCCTACCTGGGCGCCAGAGGCGTTGTGGACTGCCTGTGCTCCCCCAACTACAACCTCAAGAAGAAGGATACTCCCAACGTCTACTTCATGGGCAACGGCCTGTCTGCCGACGCCATGAAGGAGGTTTTGGACCTTCTGGAGGGCGTGGACTTCTCCGTGAACGTTATCTCCAAGTCCGGCACCACCACCGAGCCCGCCGTGGCCTTCCGCTTCTTCCGCGCCGAGCTGGAGAAGCGCTACGGCAAGGAGGGCGCGAAGGAGCGCATCTTCGCCACCACCGACAAGGCCCGGGGCGCGCTGAAATCCCTGGCCACCGCCGAGGGCTGGGAGACCTTCGTGGTGCCCGACAACGTGGGCGGACGCTACTCCGTGCTCACCGCCGTGGGCCTGCTCCCCATCGCCGTGGCGGGCATCGACATTGACGCCCTCATGGGCGGCGCGGCCAAGATGATGGAAGTCTGCGAGAAGGGCACCTATGACTGCCCCTCCTGGAAGTACGCCGCAGCTCGTTTTGCTCTGTACAAGGCGGGCTATCCCATCGAAGTTCTGGCCTGCTACGACCCCGCGTTCCGCTTCATGCTGGAGTGGTGGAAGCAGCTCTTCGGCGAGAGCGAGGGCAAGGACAAGAAGGGCCTGTTCCCTGCCAGCGTGGAGTTCACAGCGGATCTGCACTCCATGGGCCAGTATATGCAGGACGGCACCCGGAATATTTTCGAGACGGTGGTGCGCCTGGGCGCGTCTGACAACCAGCTCTACGTCCCCAAGGACGAGGACGACGGCGACGGCCTGAACTTCCTGGCCGGCGAGAGCATGGACTACATCCGCGAGAAGGCCATGGAGGGCACCCTCCTGGCCCACATCGAGGGCGGCGTGCCGAATCTGATTGTGGAAGCGGGCGGCAAGAACGCGGAGGCTCTCGGCGAGCTGATCTACTTCTTCGAGTATTCCTGCGGCCTCTCCGGCTACCTCCTGGAGGTCAACCCGTTTGACCAGCCGGGCGTGGAAGCATACAAGAAGAACATGTTCGCGCTGCTGGGCAAGCCGGGTTATGAGGACCGGAAGGCTGAGCTGGAAGCGAAGCTGGGCAAATAAGAGCCTACGGGGGGCCTCCGGCGGGTCACTTTTTCTCGAGAGAAAAAGTAACCAAAAAGAGCTTTAGATCCGCTCTATACCCTGGCAGTCACGAAAGCCTGTCACACAGTAACGAAGCGCAAGCGAGTGGGGCCTTCCATTAGCATGGAAGGCCCCACGGATTTTTTCAGCGTCCACCAAACGGACAACGCACAAGCCGCCAACAAGCACCGCAGAGCGGCAGCGGATAATAGAAGCAGACCAAATCAGCATCGTAAACCGACACCCCAGGCACCCGCGAAACGCGAGTACAGGCTACAGCAACCACGGCAGCAAATCGCGTAAACGTCTTTTTCTCTTTTGGACCGTCCACGGCCCGTTTTCTCTTTTTCTCCGGGAGAAAAAGAGAAAACGGGGGGTGGAGTGGGACCAGCCATACCATGGCTGAACCCCTCGGTAGAGGATTTTTTTGTTAACAAACGGCAAATTTGTTTTTTCAGATTGTTTTTTCTTTGGAAGTGTGTTATCCTGATAACAGGATTACCTATCCAATGGAAAATAAAAGTGCAAGGAGTGAAAAACTATGGTCAGATTGATCATGGGAACGAAGGGTTCCGGAAAAACCAAAAAGTTAATTGAACTGATCGACAACGCGGCGAAGGATGAGCCGGGTCACGTGATCTGCATCGAGGCAAACAGCAGCCTGGCCCACGATATCCACTACCAAATCCGCTTAATCGAAGCCAGCGAATATAAATTGAACAGCTATGAGGTCTACCGCGGCTTCATCAGCGGGCTCTACGCGGGGAACTACGATATCACCCATATGTTCATCGACAACCTGTGCAAGACCGTGGGGCGGGACGTGGACAAGGATACCGAGGGCTTCATCCGTTGGCTGGATTCCTTCGGGGAGCGGAACGGGATCAAATTCACCGTCACCATCAGCGCCAACCCCAGCGTCCTCAGCGAGGATATGCAGCGCTACCTGTAAGAAGCGGAAGGACCTTCGCCTTGCCGGCGGAGGTCCTTTTTTCAGCGCCGCGCCGCCTGACGCCAGGCGTACAGGAACAGGAGCAGAAGCCCGCCCGTCAGGGCGTAGGCCAGGGAGAGAAGTTTGGAGGCAAAGAGGCTGTACGCAAAGAGCATCAGAATCGCCGACATGCCGAGGTAGAGCGCGCGGTCTGCGCGGGTCTTGTCGGAGAGGCCGGAGAAATCGAAGACGGAGCGAAGGGCGATGGCCGTCCCGTGCTGGATTCTGCGGCCTTGGATCAGTGTGCAGGCATTCAGGAGAACGAGGACCAGGACGGCGGCAATCCACAACAATGGGATGAACAGCAGAGCCGCCTGGTTGTCCACGCCGCTGACGCCGCGGCGCATCGTGTCCAAAGACGCACAGAAAAAGCATATGCCGTTCGCCAGCGACACCAGACACATCACGCCCCAATAGGTCCATTTTTTCATGATAACCAGCCCTTTCATCTTTGAGATACGCCGCTATGATAGCACGTCGGCTGGCTGGGTTCATGCTTTTTTTGTAAATTTTCCCTGATGGGGAAAAGGACTGCGTGGTTTTTCTTTTCATTTCCGGAAAAGCGTGCTATAATAGTTGGTACGTTATAAAGAGAGGAATGGTGACGCGTATGTGCGACCGTTTGGACGAGACTTTTATCAGCCGGGAGGATAAGTTCCAGGGTAAAATCGTGAGCCTGCACGTGGATCGGGTGCGCCTGCCCAACGGGGCGGAGGCTACCCGCGAGGTGGTGGACCATGGCGGCGGCGTGGCGGTGCTGCCTCTGGATAAGGAGAACAACGTGCTGGCGGTGCGGCAGTACCGCTATGTGTTCGGGAAGACGATTCTGGAGATTCCCGCGGGGAAGCTGGACCCGGGCGAGGACCCCGCCGCGGGGGGACTGCGGGAGCTGCTGGAGGAAACCGGGGCCGTGCCGGAGATTTACCAGCCCATGGGGCATATCCTGCCCTCTCCCGGGTGCTACGGGGAAACGCTGTACCTGTTCCTGGCGCGGGGGCTGACGATGCACAGCCAGCACTTGGACCCGGATGAGTTCTTGCAGGTGGAGCGGGTTCCCTTTGACGAGATGGTCCACCGGTGTCTGACGGGGGAGATCGAGGACGCGAAGACAGTGGCGGCGGTGCTGAAGGCGAAGCTGCTGTTGGAGATTTGAGAGGCTTCCGTAGGGGCGAACCTATGTGTTCGCCCTGGCGGGGGGCACGTTTTGAATGGGGAATCTCCCAGCTGAGGAAGCCCCGGCAGGGGAACAGTATCCCCAAAGGTGCGGCGGGCGCGGGGGATGGGTCGCCGAGGGCGGCGACCCCTACGGGTTCTGCCCTTTGGGATTGGCGGTCAGGGAGGCAGAGGGTTCAGCATCCCCAAGGGTGCGGCGGGCGCGGGGGAAGGGCGGACACGCAGGTCCGCCCCTACGGCGTGCATGTTGTGAATCAACCCAACAACATGCTCCGCGGGGAAACGAAGTTTTCCCGCAGTTAAAGCTCTTTTCGGTTCCTTTTCCCTCGAGAAAAGGAATCCGCCGGAGGCCCCCCGTCCCTCGTCCCCCGTATGGCGGAAACTGCTGTTAAGAAGAAAGGGGAGTATATGGCTGAGGAAAAGACGGTCCTCATTGTGGAGGACGAGAAGAACATTGTGGACATTCTGCGCTTCAACCTCCAGAAGGAGCACTACCGGACCTGCGAGGCTTATGACGGCGAGGACGGTCTGGGCAAGGCGCGGGCGGAGAAGCCGGACCTGATTCTGCTGGACGTGATGCTTCCGAAAATGAACGGGTTCGACGTGTGCAAGGCCCTGCGGGACGAAGGGGACAACGTGCCCATCATCATCCTGACGGCCCGTGAGGAAGAGGAAGACAAGGTGAAGGGCCTGGAGACGGGTGCGGACGACTATATCACGAAGCCCTTTTCCATGCGGGAGCTGATTGCCCGGGTGGGGGCCAACATCCGGCGTACCGCTATGGCGGCGCCTGCCGCCGCGGCCGCCGCGGACAGCGCCATGCCCGTGGCGGGGGACCTCTCCATCAACACCGACAGCCACCAGG
Source organism: Oscillibacter sp. (assembly GCA_022791875.1). Lineage (GTDB taxonomy): Bacteria > Bacillota > Clostridia > Oscillospirales > Oscillospiraceae > Oscillibacter. The sequence continues at coordinate 21,928 of JAAVZX010000086.1, read as the reverse complement.
TCTTCCGCTCCGGGAAGGCCATCGACCTGACCCAGCGGGAGTATGAGCTGCTGACCTTCCTGGCCAGCCACCCCAACAAGGTCTACTCCCGTGTGGACCTGATGGAGCAGGTGTGGAACTACGGCTACGTTGGGGACGATGTGCGGACGGTGGACGTGACGGTGCGGCGGCTCCGGGAGAAAATCGAGGAGAACCCGGCGAGCCCCCAGTTCATCCTCACCCGCCGGGGGGCGGGGTACTACTTTGCCGTCAGCTGAAAGGAGGCGCGCGCATGTGGGAGTATGAAATCAAACACAAGCGCAACATGAAGGTCCGGAAAATATTCGGGGAAACCGTCGGCAACGCCTTCCGCCGCTTCGGCCTGGAGCAGGACTCCTGGATTCTGCTGCGGAAACGGGAGGTGGGGGTCGTCCCCGAGGATATCGATGACGACCGGGGCGAGTGGAAGCGCATGAGATGAAATCCGGCGCGCCGGGGGCGGAGGCCCGCTCCCGGACGCCTGGGAGGGAAGGTGTTCAACGTGTTCAGAAGCCTCCATATGAAGCTGTCCTTAATCCTGCTGCTGCTGATCACATCGCTGATGGCAGTGGTGGGCTCCTTCCTGACCATCAGCGTTTCCAGCTTCTTCACCGACACCTTCTATGAGCAGATCAACAGCGTCTTCGGCGCGGATCAGGTGGAGTTCGTGTCCTCCCTCCGGAGCGAGGCGGCCCAGGAGGACGGTGCGGTCCGCATCAAGGACATGCTGGACATCACCGCCGGAAAGCTGGGCATCGACTACCGGACCCGGAACTACTTCATCCTGGACGGTGAGACGGGGGCCTACCTGACGGGCTCCGCCGACGAGTCCGCCCTGCCCCGCGAGCAGAGCCCGAATCTGCTCACGGCCCGCAGCGCCGTGATCCGGGGGGACCAGACCGCCGTGGGGGACACCAGCGACATCACCGCGGACTACATGGACGCCGCCATCCCCATTTTCGGCGGCAGCAACACCTTTATTATCTACGTCCTGGACACCCGGGACACCGTGTCGGGGCTGAACGGGCAGCTCTTCCTCATCATCATGCAGGCCCTGGTGATCGGGCTTCTGATCTCCGTGCTGCTGAGCTTCCTGCTTTCCAAGACGATGGTGGGCCCCATCGAAAAGCTGACCGCCGGGGCGGAGAAAATGGCAGCGGGCAACTTCGGCAGCGCCCTGCCCGTGAAGTCCACCGACGAGATCGGCATCCTCACGGGGACCTTCAACGAGATGGCCGGGGTCTTGCAGGCCACCTTGGCCGCCGTGGAGAGCGAGCGGAACAAGCTGGACACCCTCTTCCTCCACATGACCGACGGCGTGGTTGCCTTCGACCACCGGGGGGCCCTCATGCACTGCAACCCCGCCGCCAAGACCATGCTCCAGCGGGCCATAGAGGCGGACTGCACCTACGGGGAGCTCTTCGGAGAGCTGTACCCCTTCCAGGACATCCTGGCCCTCCACCGCCCCAACTACGCCGAGAGTGAACTGCTGGCCGGGGACCGGACCCTGGAGGTCTTTCTGGCCCCCTTCTCCGACCGGGAGCAGGGAGGCGTCATGGCGGTGCTCCACGACGTGACGGAGCAGCACCGGAACGAGGAGCGGCGCAAGGAGTTCGTGGCCAACGTCTCCCACGAGCTGCGGACACCCCTCACCAACGTCCGCAGCTACGCCGAAACCCTCCGGGACGCCGAGGGGGACATCCCCCTCACCACCGCCAACAGCTTCCTGGACATCATCATCACCGAGACGGACCGCATGACCCACATCGTCCAGGACCTGCTGACCCTCTCCCGCCTGGACCGGGGCGCGGCGGAGCTGACCCTCTCCCGCTTCCCCTTCGGGGAGGCCATCGACAGTGTGGTCCAGTCCAGCGCCCTCAGCGCCCGCCAGCACGGGCACACCCTCACCTGCAACGGCACGGAGCACCTGCCCCTCATCGTGGGGGACCGCAGCCGCCTGGAGCAGGTCATGATGAACATTCTCGGCAACGCCATCAAGTACACCCCCGACGGGGGCCATATCCGCATCACCACCGGCTCCGCCGAGGACACCGTCTGGATGGAGGTCTGGGACGACGGCATCGGGATTCCCGAGAAGGACTGGGCCCACATTTTTGACCGCTTCTACCGGGTGGACAAGGCCCGCTCCCGGGAGTCCGGCGGCACCGGTCTGGGGCTGTCCATCGCCCAGGAGATTGTGCAGCGCCATCAAGGCTCCATCGCCATCGTGCCCCACGAGGGGCCGGGGACCACCGTCCGCCTGGTCCTGCCCATCGGGCAGGGGCGGGGCGGCGGACAAGGGACAGCGTGACCGTGAAGGAGACGCCCATGGAAGATCACAAGTACAGGGACATGGCTCAGAATGTGGCCATTACGCTGCTGGCGGTTCTGGCCGTCGTCCTCTTTACCCGCACCCAGCTTTACAGTCTGGGCCTGGACGAGGGCCGTGTGCTGGATCAGTCTGCCCAGGAGACGGGGGCCGTCACGGCCCAGGCCGCCGCGCTGGCCGCGCCTGTGCGGGTGGTCATCACGGGCGCTTACGGGCGCTATGGCGGCGTGGCTCTTACCACCGCTCAGGAGGGCTTTGACGACCCATTGGGGCGGCGGCTGGCGGAGGCTTTGGGTTCCGCACAGAACAGCGCCCCATGCACGCTGGATGATTTTCTGAAAGCCCTGGACGGCCCCTCTGTCTACTACGATTTCCTGGAACCCCTGCCCCTGTCGGTCATAGCGGAGCTGGCAGGCGGCAGCGAGGCCGCAGGCGACGAGACCATCTCCGCCCGCCGTCTGGTCCTCTCCGGACAGGGGGGCGGAACTGCCAATTTATACCTCTGGGACGGCGGCGAAACCTGCGTGCGCTGCTCCACGGCGGTATCCGCCGACAGCCTGGAGCAGGCCGCAGGCCGCTACGAGCTGGGCGGCGCGTCTTTCGCCTTAGACCGGGAGGACACCACCTTAGCCCCCTATTCCCTCTTACTCGAAGAAACCCCAACACTCCCGGTCCTGACAGCCGGCGACCCCCTAGCCTCCGGCACCGACTGGCTCCTGACCGCCCTAGGCTTCAACCCCCGCACCCGCCACACAGAGTCCAATGGCACCGAGATCATCATCGACGGCGACCGCTCCCTGAGAATCCGCCCAGATAAAAGCGTCTACTACCAAAGCGGCCGCGACCCCGCCATAACAGTAGAAGCAAAAGACGATCTCCCGACCCTACGGGAAGCCGCCCAAGGCACAAGCGCCCTATTAAGCACCCTTCTCTCCCCCGTCTCCGGCGACGCCCAGCCATATCTAAAAAGCGTCCGCCAGAACGGCAGCACCACAACCCTGACCTACGGCTACCAATCCAACGGCGTCCCCATCCAATTCCCCAACGAAACCGCCGCCGAAGTAACCCTCACCAACGCAGCGGTCACGTCAGTGACCCTGCGCTTCCGCCAATACACCGCCACCGAAGAACCCTCCCTCCTCCTCCCCCTCAAACAAGCCCTCGCAGTCGCCTCCTACCGCCCCAACGCAGAACTCAGCATCCTCTACGTGGACCGCGGCAGCGGGACCTGCACCGCCTGCTGGGTTGCAGAGTGACCCCGCCCGCGGGGGACGGGGGGCCTCCGGCGGGTTCCTTTTCTCGAGAGAAAAAGAACCGAAAAGAGCTTTAATACCGCTCTATACTCTGGTGATTGAATTGGCCTGTCACACGGTAACGGAGGAAGTGCGTGCGGAACATTCCATTGGCATGGAATGTTCCGCAGGGTATGTTTAACCTATCCTTTGTGACTGCCCCCTACCCAGAAAAATATCTTCCGCAAAACGTTGTTTTGCGGAACCGCTGCACCCCTTCCGGCGCAACAGCCACAACGCCCACCGGATTCGCGTCGAGTTAAAGCTCTTTTCGCTTCCTTTTCTCTCGAGAAAAGGAAGCCGCCGGAGGCCCCCCGTATTTGGAGGTTTTATGGAACGCTACCGCCTGAAAAACATCATCATCCTAATCCTGGTTCTGGTAAACGCATTTCTCCTGGCCTCCCTCTCCATGCGCAAATCCGCCGAACAGGATGCCTTTCGGCGGACTGCGGAGGAATTGGTGGAACTCTTTGCCGCTGACGGTATGACCCTGGACGCCTACGCCATCTCCCGGGAGGCTCCGCCCTCCGGCGTCGCCCTCGTGCGGGACCCGGATCTGGAAGCTAAAGCCGCCGCGTTCCTGCTCGGCGGGTCCCCCGCCTACGCCGACTCCGGCGGCGGTATCTACCAGTACCGCACTGACGCCGGGACCGTCCTCTTTCGGTCCAGCGGCGGTTTCGAGGCCGCCGGGACCTTCGGCGCGGGACGCGGGGAGGACTTCTGCCGCGAGTTCTGCCGCACCTTCTCCTTTAGCGAGCCGCTCTTCCAATATGAGGAAAATTCCGGCCTGAACGGAACCGCCTCCGCCGTCTTCCTCTACAGCGGCCTCCCCGTCTTCAACTGTACCGTCACCTTCACCCTGGAAGACGGCGCCGTCACCGCCGCCAGCGGTGCGCTCCTCCCCCAAGCCAGCTCATCCGCCGCCCCCGCCCCCAACGCCGTGGAACCCCTCAGCGCCGCAGGGGCCCTCGCCGCCTTCCAGCGAATGCGCCGGGAACAGGTGGCCGTCGTCTCCGCCGTCGTGGGCACCAGTCCCTGCTACGAGCTCCAGAACGCCGCCTCCCCCCTCTCCCTGGCTCCCGCCTGGCAGATTGCCACCGATACGGAAAACTATTATGTAAACTGCTACACCGGCGCTGTCACGGTGGGCTGAGGGCGGACCGCTCGGGCCCGCCCTTTTCGTTTACGATTTTGTCACATCTTTTTCAAAAATACAGCTGGAAGGGTTTACATTACCTGGCCCCTTGTGGTATGATATCGTTGCATGGCTGTGTGTTTATTTTTTCACGGCCCGGACCACGCTTCAAATCCCCTGATCGCGGGTATGATCTGACGCGGAGCGGGTAAACTGTTCTGTGAAGAACGGAGTGGTCCCTGCGGAAACACAATCATCTTGAAGAGAGGGTCAAGATTTTGACAAAATATATTGTTAAGGGCGGTACGCCCCTGTTCGGCGAGGTAGAAATCAGCGGCGCGAAGAATGCCGCCGTCGCCATTATCCCCGCCGCTCTGCTGGTAGACGGCGTCTGCCGCATTGAGAATATTCCCCAGATTTCCGATGTCTCCCTGTGCCTGAACATTCTGGAACAGCTGGGCGCGGGCGTCCGTTCCGTGAACGGGCACACGGTAGAAATTGACTGCCGCCGCATCCGCGCCACCCGCACCCCCTACGACCTGGCCCGCCGCATCCGGGCGTCTACCTATTTTATCGGTGCCCTCCTGGGGCGCTTCGGACAGGCGGAGGTAGCCCTGCCCGGCGGCTGCAATTTCGGAGGCGTCCGCCCCATCGACCAGCACGTGAAGGGCTTTACGGCTATGGGGGCCAAGGTGACGGTGGAAAGCGGCTTCATCCGCGCCGCCGCCAAGACGGGGCGGCTTCACAGCGCCAGCGTCTACCTGGACGTGGTGTCCGTAGGGGCCACGATGAACATCATGATGGCCGCGGTCATGGCCGAGGGCAACACGGTGATTGAAAACGCCGCAAAAGAGCCCCATGTAGTGGATTTGGCGAATTTCCTGAACTCCATGGGGGCCAACATCCGCGGCGCAGGCACGGACACGATCAAAATCAGGGGCGTAGACCGCCTCACAGGCGGCAGCTACGCCATCATTCCCGATCAGATTGAAGCGGGCACGTATATGGCCGCGGTAGCCGCCGCAGGCGGACAAGTTCTCATCAAGAATATCATTCCCAAGCACATGGACTGCATCACCGCGAAGCTCCAGGAATGCGGCGTAGAGGTAGAGGAACACGAGGACACCCTCTTAGTCCGCCGCACAGAACCCCTCCGCAAAACGAACATCAAGACCCTCCCCTACCCCGGCTTCCCCACCGACATGCAGCCCCAGATCACCACCGTTCTCTCCTTAGCCCAGGGCATTTCCCTGGTAACGGAGAGCGTATGGGGCAACCGCTACCGCTATGTGGACGAGCTTCGCCGCATGGGCGCGAACATCCAGGTAGACGACAAAACGGCGATTGTAGAAGGCGTGGACCATCTCTCTGGAGCCCCAATTCAAGCCTGCGATCTCCGCGCAGGCGCGGCCCTGGTCATCGCGGCCCTCGCCGCCCAGGGCCAAAGCGAAATCAGCTGTGTCCACTACATTGAACGCGGCTACGAAAATATCGTCACCAAACTCCGCGCCCTCGGCGCCAACATCCGCGCCATAGAAGTCCCCGAAGACCGCGAAGAACTCGGCCTCGGCTGACCTGCAACCCATAAGGAAACGCACCGCCGCCAACCAACGGCGGGTTTCCTCATGCCACCACGCGCACGGGGACGGGGGACGAAGGACGGGAGACGAGGGACGGGGGGCCTCCGGCGGCCAGAGGGCTTTGCCCTCTGGACTCCCACCAGGGAGGCAAGCGCCTCCCTGGACCCTGGCAGATCACTCTTTTTTAGTAGGATTTTTGGGGTGTTATGTTGCCTGCGGGTCCTGGTTCATTCTGCTTTTGGGCTTTCTCGTGAATGGTAAATTTTTGCTTTTTTGGAGGGTGCTTTGACCACGATACATACGCTTGCCAGCGGTTCTTCTGGGAACGCGCTGGTTCTTTCCTGGGACGGAGGACACATCCTCGTCGACGCCGGAATCTCCTGCCGCCGTATTCGCTCCGCTCTGCTTCAGCTTGACATATCCCTCCAGGACCTGAACGCTGTCCTCATCACCCACACCCACTCCGACCATATTTCCGGTCTCCAGACCCTTCTCAAAAATACCGCCTGCCCCATCTGCGCCACTCCCCAGGCAGGCGAGGACCTCCTCTGGCGCATGAACGGCCTGGACAGTCGTATACAGGAAGTATACCCCGGAACCCCCTTCGCCATCGGGATCTGCACCGTAACCCCATTCCCCACCTCCCACGACTCCCCCGGCTCCTGCGGCTACCGCTTCGACACCCCCGCCGGTTCCGTGGGCCTGCTGACGGACAGCGGCATCGTCACGCCGGAGGCGGAGGACTTGCTTCCCGGTGTATCCACGATGATTCTGGAGGCCAACCACGACGTAGAAATGTTGAAAAGCGGGCCCTATCCCGCGGCGCTGAAACGCCGGATTCTGGGCCCCATGGGGCACCTGTGCAACGAGGACGCGGGCCGCTTCGCGGCGGCGCTGGCGTGTCGGGGGACGCGTAAAATTCTTCTGGCGCACCTGAGCGCGGAGAACAACACCCCCGCCATGGCCTGGAACGCGGTAGCGCGCGCCCTTGCGGCGGCGGACCAGACGCCAACGTTGGCCGTCCTGCCCAGGAACGAGACGGGGAGCTTCCCCATAGAGGGATAAAGGAGGGATCAGGTGCAGCGGATTTTGATACTCTGCGTGGGCAAAATGAAGGAGAAATTCTATATTGAGGCGGCGGCGGAGTATCAGAAGCGGCTTTCGCCGTTCTGCAATCTGGAGATTGTGGAGCTGCCGGAGGAACGTCTGCCGAAGGACCCGTCCCAGGCACAGATTGACGCGGCGCTGTCAAAGGAAGCGGAAGCGATCCGCAAAAAGCTACCTCCGAGGACGGCGTTGATTGCTCTTTGTATAGAGGGCCAGCTATGGTCCAGCAAGGATCTGGCGCAGCACATACGTTGCTGGGGGGCCCATCAGGAGAACAGGCTAGCCTTTCTGATAGGCGGCTCCAACGGCCTGCACCCGAGCATCAAAGCGGAAGCCTGGGCCAGGATGTCGATGTCCCCAATGACCTTCCCCCACCACCTGGCCCGCGTCATGCTTCTGGAGCAAATCTACCGCACCTACCAGATCAACGGCGGCACAAAGTATCATAAGTAGCAAAGAGCACGACAATATCCAAGCCCACAAAAGGAAAGTGATCTGCCAGGGTCCAGGGAGGCGCGTGCCTCCCTGGTGGGGTCCAGGGGCAAAGCCCCTGGCCGCCGGAGGCCCCCCGCCCGCCGGAGGCCCCCGTAGGCAGGGGCTTTACAGAAGCAGATATTCTCGATATAATAGGTAGGGTTTCGATTACGTACGCGGGGCACTCCGCGGGAATACTAGGGAGGTTTCTTTTATGTCAAACTGCGCCATTGTTGGGATTAACTGGGGCGACGAGGGGAAGGGCCGGATGGTGGATCTGGTGACGGAGGGCTATGATGTGGTCGTCCGGTATCAGGGCGGCGGGAACGCGGGCCATACAGTCATCAATGAAAAAGGGAAGTTTGCGCTGCATCTGCTGCCCTCCGGCATCTTTCGGGCGGGCGTGGTGAATGTTCTGGGGAACGGGGTGGCGCTGGACTGCGAGAGCTTGTGGACGGAGATTCAGGACGTGGCGGCGAAAGGGGTTTCGGTGACGCCGGAAAACCTGAAAATCAGCGATCGGGCCTCTCTTTTGCTGCCCTGGCACCGGGAACTGGACGGGCTGGAAGAGGCGCGTCTGGCGGATAAGAAATACGGGTCGACGAAGCAGGGCATTGCGCCCTTCTACTCCGATAAGTATCAGAAAAAGACCGTTATGGCGGGAGAACTGCTGTATCCTGAGCGCTTGCGTGCGCATCTGGCGGATCTGCTCGAATGGAAGAACCTGACTCTGGAACGCGTTTACGGCGCGGAGCCCTGGACGATGGAGCGCCTCATGGCCTGGGTTGCGGACTACGGCGAAAAAATCAAGCCCTACCTCTGCGACACCGGCGCGTTCCTGCGCCAGGCCCAGGCGGACGGCAAGAACATCCTCTTCGAGGCCCAGTTAGGCGCTCTGCGAGATCTGGACTTCGGCATCTACCCCTACACGACCTCCTCCAACGCGGTAGCGGCCTACGCCCCCGTTGGTTCCGGCCTCCCCTCCGCGAAGCTGGACGAGATCATCGGCGTAGTAAAAGCCTATTCCTCCTGCGTAGGCGAAGGCCCCTTCACCTGCGAGTGGTCCGGCGAGAAGGCGGACAAGCTCCGCGAAGCGGGCGCGGAATACGGCGCAAAGACCGGCCGACCCCGCCGCGTCGGCCCCATCGACCTCGTAGCCACCCGCTACGGCGTCCAATGCCAGGGCGCGACCAACATCGCCCTGACCAAGCTGGACGTCCTCAGCTACATGACCGAGATCCCCATCTGCGCCCGCTACGAGGTAGACGGCCACCAAACCGACGCCTTCCCCTTCCCCGCCCTTCTCCCCGAAGCCAAACCCATCGAAACAACCATGCCCGGCTGGAACTGCGACATCTCCTCCGCCCGGAAATGGGAAGACCTTCCCGAGGCCGCGCAAAAATACGTAGAGTATATCGAACGCGAAATCGGATGCCACATCGGATACGTCTCCGTCGGTCCGGAACGGGAGGCTATCATAGTGCGGTGATACGGGGGACGTTGGACGGGGGACGGGGGGCCTCCGGCGGCCAAGGAGGCTTTGCCTCCTTGGATTCTCCACCAGGGAGGCGGGCGCCTCCCTGGACCCTGGCAGATCAGTCCGTTTTGTTCACTTTTTCGTCTATCGGAGGGTTTATTTATGTCGAAAGATCGCTATGAGTCGCCGCTGTCCTCGCGGTATGCTTCCGAATTTATGCTGCGCCTCTTTTCCGCGGAGACGCGGATTCAGACCTGGAGGCGGCTTTGGGTCGCCCTGGCGCGGGCGGAACATAATCTGGGACTTCCTGTGTCCGCGGAACAGGTCGCGGAACTGGAGGCCCACGTCACTGACATCGACTTCGATCTCGCTGCCCAGCGTGAAAAAGAGGTCCGCCATGATGTCATGGCCCACGTGTTTGCCTACGGCAAAGCCGCGCCCAGCGCCGCGGGCATCATTCACCTGGGCGCTACCAGCTGCTACGTCACCGACAACGCCGACCTCATCCTCTACCGCGAGGGCCTCCGCTATCTCCGGCAGGGCCTGATCGGCCTCCTGTCCAACCTGGCCGGCTTCGCCCGCCAGTACGCCGCACTCCCCACCCTGGGCTACACCCACTACCAGCCCGCCCAGCTCGTCACCGTCGGCAAACGCGCCACACTCTGGATGCAGGACCTACTGGCCGACCTGGAAGAGCTGGACTTCGTTCTGGAAAACCTGAAATTCCTGGGCTGTCGCGGCACCACCGGCACCGAGGCCAGCTTCATGGACCTCTTCGAGGGCAACGGCGGGAAAATCGACGAGATGAACCGCCAGATCTCCGCCGAATTCGGCTTCGACAAATGCTTCGCCGTCTGCGGGCAGACCTACCCCCGCAAGGTGGACAGCCGCATCCTGAACGCCCTCTCCGCCATTGCCCAGAGCTGCTGCCGCATGGCCAACGACATCCGCCTCCTCCAGCACGACAGGCAGATCGAGGAACCTTTCGAGAAGAACCAGATCGGCTCCTCCGCCATGGCCTACAAGCGCAACCCCATGCGCTGTGAACGCATCTGCTCCCTGTCCCGCTACCTGATGGCCGACGCCATGAACGCCCCCATGACGGCCTCCGTCCAGTGGCTGGAGCGCACCCTGGACGACTCCGCCAACCGCCGGATCTCCCTCCCCGAGGGCTTCCTCTGCGCCGACGCGGTCCTCCGTCTGGCCCGGAACGTCACCGACGGCCTCCGGGTGAACGAGAAGATCGTCGAGCGCACCTGCCGGGAGTACCTGCCCTTCATCGCCACGGAAAATCTGATGATGGAGGCGGTGAAGCGGGGCGGCAACCGTCAGGAGCTGCATGAGATCATCCGCACCTGCTCCATGGCCGCCACGGAGCGGATGAAGCAGGGCGAGTCCTGCGACCTCCTGGCCCGCCTGGCGGCGGAGCCCGCGTTCGCTATGACGGAGGCGGAGATGGAGGCCATTCTCGACCCGAAGCTGTACACAGGCCGCTGTGCGGACCAGGTGACGGCCTTCCTGGCGGATCTGGAACCCATTCTGGCCCAGGCGGATCAGGACGCCACGCCGGAGATCAACGTCTGATGTCCCCCGAGAAGCAGACAAAGCCAATCGCCCGCGCCCCCGCGTGGTGGTACGCGCTTTCCGTGTTGGCGGGACTGGGCTGCATCGCCCTGGACCAGTGGGTGAAGCGCTATGTCAGCGCCACGCTGCCCCTGGACGGGACGGCCCCCCTGTGGCCCGGCGTGGTGGAGCTGCGGACGGTGCATAATTACGGCGCGGCCTGGTCCTCCTTCTCCGGGATGCGCTGGATGCTGACCCTGGCCACCAGCGCCATCGTGATCTGGATGGTGACGCTTCTGCTGCGGAAGCGGGTACGGCACCCGTTAGGGGTGCTGGCCTGCTGCATCGTGTCCGCTGGGGGCCTGGGGAATATTCTGGACCGGGTGCGCCTGGGCTACGTAGTGGACATGTTCTGCTTCCAGTTCATGGATTTTCCGGTGTTCAACGTGGCGGATATCTGCATCAACATCGGCTGTGCCCTGGGCGTGGTATATTACCTTCTGTATTACGACCGGGACGGCGGGAGGGAGGCCGAAGATGGAACGGATCGTTCTCCGGGCTGACCAGAACGCCGCCGGCTGGCGTCTGGACGCCTGGCTGGCGGATCAGATAGAAGCCGTGACCCGCTCGACGCTGGCGCGTCTGATAGAAGAGGGCCGCGTGACCTGCCAGGGCAAGCCCGCGTCAAAAAAGATGAAGCTCACCGGCGGCGAAGAGATCGCCGTAGAGCTCCCGGACCCGGAACCCATCAAGGCGGTCCCCCAAAACATCCCGCTGGATGTAGTCTACGAGGACGCGGACGTAATCGTAATCAACAAGCCCAAGGGCCTGGTAGTACACCCCGCCCCCGGCCACCCGGACGGCACCCTGGTAAACGCCCTGCTGTACCACTGCAAAGGCAGTCTTTCCGGCGTAGGCGGAGCCTTACGTCCCGGAATCGTCCACCGCATAGACCGCGACACATCAGGTCTGATCATAGCCGCCAAAAACGACCAGGCCCACCAGGGCCTATCCGCCCAGCTCCAGGACCACACCCTGGCCCGTACCTACGAGTGCATCGTAACCGGCCACATGAAAGAATCCTCCGGCACCGTCAACGCCCCCATTGGGCGAAGCCAGCAGGACCGGAAGAAAATGGCGGTCGTCACTGGCGGTCGTCCGGCGGTCACGCATTGGGAGGTGTTGCAAGCCCTGAAAGGCTGCACGCACCTCCGCTGCAAATTGGAGACGGGCCGCACCCACCAAATCCGCGTCCACATGGCCTATATTGGCCACCCGGTCCTGGGTGACACTGTATATGGAGCCAAGAAACCCGTCCTTGGTCTGCAAGGCCAATGCCTCCACGCCGTTGCCCTGCGTTTCATACACCCACGCACAGGAGCGCTCGTAGAACTGCACTGTGATCTCCCCGCGGAATTTCTGGAACAACTGCGGAAGTTGGAAGTCTAACCCTACGGGGGCCTCCGGCGGCTTACTTTTTCTCGAGAGAAAAAGTAAGCAAAAAGAGCTTTAATACCGCTCTATACCCTGGCAGTTGCGAAAGCCTGTCACACGGTAACGAAGTGCGAAGCAAGTGGGACCTTCCATATTCATGGAAGGTCCCACACATTTTCACGAGATCATTTGCGATCCAATCTTATACTCGCCCCATGTGCCCGCCTGCGGCCACATGGCGGAGCAGTCATAGAAGCAATACGCCCCCAACGGCGAACGCCACTTTTCCGCATCGAAGAAGATTGTGGCAAGCGAGTAAAGCTCGCCCTCATGGTCCGCATTGGGCCTGATGCTGAACAGACACCCATCCTTCCACTCGTTCCACATATGCGAAAAATCTTCCCCGTCCTCCGGCGCGGGAGTGCTGATCGCGCTTGCGGTGAAATAACCCTGCGCCTCCAACTCTTCAAAGGTGCCCGTAACCACCTCTACGCCGTGCATCTCCCCGAACCGCCACGCTATGGCGGCTTTTTCGCTTTCGCTCAAATCGCCGGGTGCCTGCGAAAGGTCCAGACCCGCTATCGCGATGTCTTCATTCAGTCCCGGGTCCACCTTCCACAGGTCGTCCAGAACCTTCAAATACAAACCGCAGAGGTCATAGCAGGTGCCTCCGGGATTCTCCCAGGTGCCGATGGAATAGGCGGAGACGGTGTAAACCTCCCCCAGCTGGGCCGGAAACGTCTCCATGACATTGCCGTTGAAGCCGATTCTGACCACCATGCCGTCCTCCAGCGCGTCAGGCATAACGGGCTCGCCGTCCAGCTTAATCTGCGGGACCGCGGAGCCGTTCAGGGAGAGGCGGTAGACGTTCCGGGAGGCGGCGGGGTCTTCACCATCGTCGGGAAACTCCGCCAGAAGCAGGTTTCCGTCCTCCGCGCCGTCTGCAATGCGGCACATGATATAAGTGGGTTCCTCGTCCTCCGCCAGGGACGGATAGGGACGGCCTGGGCCGACGGAATCACTGGGCGGGGGCTGTGTGTCAGACGTAGGCGTGGCGGCGTCCGCAGAGGACGCAGGCGTCTCCACCGGCGCGGCGGCGCAGGCCGTCAGCAGGCAGAGACAGAAGTAGATGCTCAAAAACAGCGACCATTTTTTCATCAAAATCGCCTCCTCTGCCTGTTTAGTCGGCAGGGGAGGCGGTTTTGTTCCCGGAATTGGCTATTTTTTTCGCAGGATTTTCGGGAGCAGTCCCGCGCCCCCGCCCAGAAGGGCCGCAATCCCAGCCACCCAGACGTGGAACAGGGCGGTGTAATTATAGAGCAGGAAGACGTTGGGGACCGTCAGGACTCCGCACCAGAGGGCAAAGCCCAGCACCCACGGCCAGCGCTGTCGCTTCCCCAGGGAGGCCCCGCAGACGAGGCAGAAAACCGGGAGAACCAGGAAGGGGTAAAACACCCCCGTAAGGACGGGGAAATCCCGCGCGTCCACCAGCCGCAGGCCCCAGGGCAGAATCAGCTCCACCCCCGCCGCCAGCAGGAACCAGGGCAGCACCGACTGCCCGTCCGGCAGTCCCGCGGCGCGGCGCAGAACCCGCAGGTCCTGTCTCCAGCCGATCCAGCGCACCGCCCACATGAGCACGTAGCACAGCAGCACGATTCCCAGCACGCACAGCCACGACTCCCGGTAAGGAAACCAGCGGCACTGCCACCCCGCCAGGCTGAGGACCGCCGCCGTCAGCAGGAAGTGGAGGCCGGAGAACAGGAGCGTCCGGCGCTCCAGGCGGAAGGGCAGACCCGCCGTGCCCAGGACGGCCCCCAGGAGGGCCGACCAAACGGTCTGCACCAAAGCCGCCGTGACAGGATTCCCCCAGCGCTCCGCCAGCGCGGCGGACACCACCGGCACCGATACCCCCGACGGCGCGGGGTAGGCGACCATCCCGCCCAGCAGGAACAGCAGGTAAACGCCCGCCACGCCCCAGGGCGCGCCCCGCAGGGCGGCGTACACAATCTCACGTTTCACAGCCCAAGCACCTCCTTGATTCTCTTCACGCAGCGGCGGGAGACATAAGTGACCACCCCTCCGGCGAGGGTGACGCGGATAGTCCCCGCCAGGCTGAGGTCCAGCGCCTCCACGCGGTTCCAGTTGACCAGCTCAGAGTTGGAGATACGGACGAAGCGGCGGGCGGCATAGCGGCCCTCCAGCTCGTAGAGGCGGGGCCGGACGGTGTAGACGACCCCATCCGCCGTCTGGGCGCGGACTTCCTTTTCTTCGCCGTAGAAGCGGAGAACATCGTCCGGATTCAGAGGGACGGCGCACCCGTTTTGGAAACCCAAAAGGGTGGTTTCCTCCGGCGGTTCGATGCGGGCCAAGAGGGCGTCCAGCTCCTGGGACTTTTCCGGGGCCAGGATGTTCACAAGAAGTTCCTTCAGGTCCGGATTGAGTTCAACGTTTACTTTCATGCGCCCCCTCCTTTCTGGTCGTAGTATACCCGATAGGAGGGGGCGCGTCTATAGGTTTTCGACAGTCGGTTGTTTTAGGGGGATGGGCGGTCATCGGGCGGTTGTTGATCTAAGGTTTCAAAATGCTGTTGAATGATCCAGCGGATATATCCGGGAAGGGTGCGGCAGGATTCTTTTGAAAGGAAGTACAAACGGTTATAGTCTTTTTCTGTCATTGTTACGCAAACTTGCTTTCTTCGCGGTTGTCTGGAAGCCATTTACATCACCTCTATTCTATTTTAGATAAATTCCATCTAAAAAGCAATAGATAATTTTTATCTAGGATATGCTCTTCCAGGGTGATTGAATGGAAAACAGAATCCGGGATTTGCGGGAAGACCGTGACCTGACGCAAACGGAAGTTGCGGAAGCCATCGGAATTACGCAGAGAAAATACAGCTATCTGGAAACCGGACAGCAGGATTGGACGGACGAGCTTCTTGTGCGTCTAGCGGCGTTTTACGGCACCAGCGTGGATTATCTGCTGAGGCAGACGGATGATCCCAGTCCCTACCCGCAGAGGCGAAAGAAAAAATAAAATCCCCTCTTGACAATCTCTTCCAACCCTGCTATTCTAAACATTAGATGAATCAACTTAATTTTTGCTTATATAGAGGTGGCCTATGACAAAGCGAGAGAGACAGCTTTTGAATTGGATTGAAGAGAATCCTATGATTTCTCAGCAGGAATTAGCCGAGCGGGCGGGGATTACGCGGTCTTCTGTAGCTGTGCATATCTCCAACCTTATGAAGAAAGGCTGTATCGCCGGACGGGGTTACATCGTTCAGAACACCTCCTATGTCACCGTTGCCGGAGGCGTCAACGTGGATATCGGCGGCTGGCCTGTGGGGGACAACCTGGTGGCGCGGGACTCCAATCCCGGCGTTGTCAAGACCTCTCTTGGGGGCGTGGGGCGGAATATCGCCCACAACATGAGCCTTTTGGGGCTGGATGTGCGGCTTGTGACCGCTTTTGGCGACGACGTGAGCGCCCAGAAACTGGCCGCTAGTTGCGGTGAGCTGGGGATCGATATCTCCCAGTCCCCCATCATCCACGGCGGGCGCACCTCGACCTACCTCTTTATCAACGGCTCTGACGGGGACATGGCCGTTGCCGTCAGCGACATGGAAATCTACAACCACCTGACGCCCCAGGTCCTGGCTCAGCGGCTGAACCTGTTCAACGGAAGCCAGGCGGTGGTGCTGGACACGAACCTGCCCGCGGAGAGCATCGTGTGGCTGGCGGAGAACTGCACCGCCCCCATTTTCGCCGACCCCGTATCCACGGTCAAGGCGGAAAAGCTGCGCCCCATCCTCGGGAAGCTTCACACCCTGAAGCCCAACCGCCTGGAGGCGGAACTGCTGGCCGGGGTGCCCATCACCGGGGAGGCCAGCCTCCGGGAGGCGGCGGACGTGCTGCTTGAAACGGGCCTGCGGCGCGTGTTCATCTCCCTGGGGGCCGGAGGTGCTTACGCGGCCAGCCGGGAGGGCTCCTGCCGTCTGCCCGTGATGCCCGCCGAGGCCGTGAACACGACCGGCTGCGGCGACGCCTTCATGGCCGCTATTACCTGGGCCTACCTCCAGGGAACGGGCTTGGAAGACACCCTGCGGGCGGGCCTGGCGGCGTCGGCCATCGCCATGGAGAGCGCGGAGACCATCAACCCCGTTATGAGCGAGGCAAACCTATGCGATCGGATCGCCGCCGTCTGAGCACCCTGTCATTATCCATTGTCAATTATCAATTATTTATGGAGGTTTTAGCTGCTATGAACATGAACAAGTATCTCGACATCGCGCCGGAGGTCCAGGAGGCCCTGGCGGCTGGGAAGCCCGTAGTCGCCCTGGAGTCCACCATCATTTCCCACGGAATGCCCTATCCCCAGAACGTGGAAACCGCCTTGCAGGTGGAGGCCATCATCCGTGAGAACGGCGCGGTGCCCGCCACCATCGCCGTCCTGGGCGGGCGGCTGAAAGCGGGCCTGTCTAAAGAGGAAATCGACTACTTGGGCAAGACTGGCACCGCCGTGGCGAAGGCCAGCCGCCGGGACCTGCCCGTCCTCGTGGCCGAGGGCCGGGACGGCGCGACTACCGTGGCGACCACCATGATCATCGCCAATCTGGCGGGCATTCAGGTCTTCGCCACCGGCGGCGTGGGCGGCGTCCACCGGGGTGCGGAGGTCACGATGGACGTCTCCGCCGACCTGGAAGAGCTGGCCCACACGCCCGTGATGGTGGTCTGCGCAGGCGCGAAGTCCATTCTCGATCTGGGGCTGACGCTGGAGTACCTGGAAACCCACGGCGTGCCTGTTATCGGCTACGGCACCGAGGAGCTTCCCGCGTTCTATACCCGTAAGAGCGGCTTCAAGGTGGACTACCGCATCGACGATCCGGCGCTGCTGGCCAAGACCTTCTACGTCAAGCAGGACATGGGCCTGGGCGGCGGTATGCTGGTGGCGAACCCCATTCCAGAGGAGTTCTCTATGGACGCGGACGTGATCAACAAGGCCATTGACGAGGCCGTTGCCGAGGCCAAGACTTTGGGCATCCACGGCAAGGACACCACCCCGTTCCTCCTGGCGAAGATTAAGGACCTTACCGGCGGCGATTCCCTGGCCAGCAATATTCAGCTTGTGTTCAACAACGCCCGCCTCGCGGCGAAGACGGCGGCTGAGCTGTCCGCTCTTGCGAAGGGCTGAAAAGTGTGATAAAATGAACCAGTCGGGAGCTTCCCGGCTGGTTTGTTTTTTCGCTGTATGAACGCAGAGCATATTTCATAAGATTGGGGAGGCGCGTTATGAGGCCGAGATTTGTGTATACGCCGGAGGAGCAGAACGATTTTATTTTTGCTGTGATTGGCTCCCCCTGGGGCCTGCTGGCCCTCTGGCTGACAGTGATCAATCTGATTACGTTTTTCGTCTTCGGCTTCGACAAGCTCCAAGCGAAGCGGAAAGAGAAAAAGCCAACCATACGGCGCGTCCCGGAAAAGACCCTTCTGATCCTCTCCGTCCTGGGCGGCAGCATCGGCGCACTGTTGGGCATGAAGGTCTGGCACCACAAGACCCTGCACAAAGCCTTCAAAATCGGCGTCCCCCTAATCCTGGCCCTGCAAATTATCATCCCCCTGGGTCTATGGCTGTATTTCAACGTCATTCGGTGAGGTGAACACAAATGCTGGCGTATCTGCGTGAATTTCACTATGGCTCCGTAGCGCTGCGGATGGCGCTGGCGATGGTCTGCGGCGGCATGATCGGCCTGGAGCGTGCGCGCAAGCGCCGCCCCGCAGGCTTCCGAACCTACATGCTAGTGTGCATGGGCGCGGCTCTGACGATGCTTCTGGGCGAGTACGAAGTAAGCCTCCTGAAAGAGCACTGGCCGGAACTGGTATCACGAGCGGACGTAGCCAGGTTTTCCGCCCAGGTAATCAACGGCATCGGCTTTTTAGGCGCAGGCACGATAATAGTGACGGGCAGGCTAAAGGTAAAGGGCCTGACCACCGCCGCGGGCCTCTGGGCCTCCGCGTGCATGGGTCTGACCATTGGCGCAGGCTTCTACGAATGCGCCGCCAGCGCATTTATTCTAATACTGTTGGCAGTTCATGTTCTCCCAAAGATAGAGCACCGCATGGTCGGCAACGCCCGCGATATGAATTTATATATAGAGTACCACACCACCGACGACGTAGGCGAAATTATCCGAAGGATAAAAGCCGAAGGCGCCCAAATCTACGACATGGAAACAGACCGCACCCAAACCCACCACGCCGCCATATTCTCCCTCTACCTGACCCAACGCGGCAGCTGGGCCCGGGTCATCGAGGCGGTATCCGAAATCGACCACGTGAAGGTCATACGGAATATATAGTGCGTACCTACGGGGGGCTCCGGCGGGTTCCTTTTCTCGAGAGAAAAGGAACCGAAAAGAGCTTTAACTCGACGCGAATCTGGTGGGCGTTGTGGCGTTTGCGCCGGGACGTGGTGCCTGCGTGCGGGTCCTTCCATTGGCATGAAAGGACCCGCGGGATTTTCTTTTACGACAACACAAAAATTACCTCTGTGGCAAATCAGCATGATTTGCCACAGATAAAGTTTGGGGTCCAGCCCTTTTCAAAGGGCTGGTGGGGTCCAGGGGCAAAGCCCCTGGCCGCCGGAGGCCCCCCGTAGGCAGGAGGCTAACGATCATGATAGGTATTTTCGACGCATTGCGGGAGATTACGGTGTTTTCCGTCTGCCTGCGGATGGTTTTGGCGGCGGTTTGCGGGGGTGCTGTGGGGTTGGAGAGGGAGTTTAAGCGGAGGCCGGCGGGGTTTCGGACGCATATTTTGATTTGCGTTGGGGCGGCTATGACGACGATGACCAGTCAGTATTTGTGCTTTAATCTGGGGTATACGACGGATTTGGGGCGGATTGGGGCGCAGGTTGTGGCGGGGATCGGGTTTATTGGGGCCGGGACCATTATGGTGACGGCGCGGCATAAGGTGATGGGGCTGACCACGGCCGCTGGATTGTGGGCGGCGGCAATTGTCGGGCTTGCCTTGGGGGCGGGGTTCTATGAGGGGGGACTGACGGCTACCCTTCTGATCCTCATGGCGGAGATGCTTTTCTCCCGGCTGGAATACCGGATGCTGGAAACCGCGCCGGAGGTCAACCTCTACATCGAATACGCTGGGTCCGGGTGCCTGGAGGCCCTGCTGAAACTCTTTCGGGAACGGGACCTGCGGGTCCTCAATATGAACATCCTGCATACCTCCCCCGCTGAGAAGCACTGCGCCGCCTTTACGCTCCGCCTGGATAAGGCGACGCCCCTCCTGGCGCTGATGGAGCGGATCTCCAACGTGCCCGGGGTGGCGTCGGTGCAGGAACTGTGACAGGGAGAGTGCGTCCGCCGTTGGAGAAAGCGCGTTCTCCAATGGCGGACAAATTCGTCGAAATATACCATTGACAGGAGGTTGGCGGCGTGTTATGGTAATATTCATAACCGAATAACGGCAAACGAAGTTCCTGGAGAAATGGTGCGCAGCCTGCCGAAGGAGTAAAACTCTCAGGCGTCCGTAAGCGGATGGGGACCGGGAATGGATGTGGCTCTGGAGAAGCTCAGCATATGAGTACCGAAGGTGCAAAGCGGCGCGGGTCCCCTGCGGCGCTGAATCTCTCAGGTAAAAGGACAGAGTGGACGGAAACGGATCTTAGGGGTCCGTGCGCGTGCGCGTCCTCTTTTCCGGAGCGGCTGATGGTTCAGCCGTTTTTCTTTTGTTTAGGAGGAAGAAATCATGTTAGCGCAAATCGAATCCGTACTGCTGCCCATTGTGCAGACCATCAACGCGTATCTTTCCGACTACGTCCTGGTAGCCCTCCTGATCGCCGTGGGCCTCTGGTACACCATCAAGACCCGCTTCGTCCAGGTTCGCTGCTTCGGCGAGGGCATGGGGAAGGTCTTCGGGAACCTCTCCCTGAACGGCGACAAGCACAAGAGCGGAATGAGCTCCTTCCAGGCCCTGGCCACGGCCATTGCCGCCCAGGTGGGCACGGGCAACATCGTAGGCGCCTCCGGCGCCATCCTCACCGGCGGTCCGGGGGCCATTTTCTGGATGTGGATCATCGCTTTCTTCGGCATGGCGACCATCTACGCCGAGGCGGTCCTGGCCCAGGAAACCCGGATCAAGGACAAGGACGGCAGCATCCAGGGCGGTCCTGTGTACTACATTACCCGCGCGTTCCAGGGAAGTTTCGGGAAGTTCCTGGCAGGCTTCTTCGCCGTAGCCATCATTCTGGCTCTGGGCTTCTTCGGCTGCATGGTGCAGTCCAACTCCATCGGCTCCACCTTTGAGACGGCGTTCGGCGTGCCTTCTTGGATTGTAGGCGTGGTGCTGGTTGCCATCTGCGGCGTGATTTTCCTGGGCGGTGTGCAGCGCCTTGCGGCGGTGACGGAGAAGGTAGTGCCGATCATGGCAGCGCTGTTCGTCTTGGGCGGACTGGTGCTTCTGGTGATGCGGATTCAGTATCTGCCCGCCACCATCGGCATGATTTTCAAGTACGCGTTCCAGCCCCAGGCCATCATCGGCGGCGGTTTCGGCGCGGCTCTCAAGATTGCGCTGAGCCAGGGCGCGAAGCGCGGCCTGTTCTCCAACGAGGCCGGTATGGGCTCCACGCCTCACGCCCACGCCCTCGCCAACGTAGCCTGCCCCCACGACCAGGGAGTCGTCGCCATGATCGGCGTGTTCATCGACACCTTCGTGGTCCTGACCCTGAATGCCCTGGTGATCATCTCCACCCTGTACACCGAGGGCGGTATTCTCTACACCGGCGTCATCCCCGAGGGCATCGGCAAAGCGAACCTGGCCCAGACGGCCTTCGGCGTAGCCTTTGGCGAGAGCGCGGGCGCGATGTTCGTCGCGGTATGCCTGTTCTTCTTCGCCTTCTCTACGATCCTTGGCTGGAACCTCTTCGGCAAGATCAACATGGTCTATCTCTTCGGCAAGAAGTCCTCCGTCGTCTACACGGTCATTGCCTTAGTCTTCATCTTCCTCGGCACCCTGGCCTCCAACGACCTGGTCTGGGACCTCTCCGACATGTTCAACCAGCTCATGGTCATCCCCAACGCCATCGCGCTGTTCGCACTGACGGGGCTGGTGGTGAAGGACGTTAAGAAGTAAACGGGGGACTGCCAGCGGGACTTCCGGCCTCCGGCGGCTTACTTTTCTTGAAAGAAAAGTAAGCAAAAGAACTTTTTAATACCGCTCTATACTGCAATGGGCGTTATAGTCTGTCACACGGTAACGCACTGCAAAGCATGTGGGACCTTCCATTCACATGGAAGGTCCCACAAATTTTTTATAGTCAGGACAGAGAAAAGCCCTTAAGAAAAGCCTGTTGAATTCGTTTCAGCAGGCTTTTTTCATGCACTTTTTTAAGACTAAACTGCAAAAAATCTATACCTTTTTTGCACCCTCTCGTGGGGTGCAAAAAAATTCTGAAAAAAGGCTAAACTTTTCCGGAAATCAGCCGAATAAGTAATTAGCCGGTGAT
>JAAVZX010000085.1 GCA_022791875.1 Oscillibacter sp. | reverse complement strand
TCCTGATCGTGGTCCGCCAGGCCGTCGAAGATGTTCTTCTCGCTGGTGCGGTCCAGGTTGTTCATCACGTCGGCCACGTAGTCGATGCCGCCCACCTTGATATTGGTGCTGGTCATGATGCTGGAGAACTTGTGCTGCATCTCGTCCTGGACGATCTTGATGGCCATGGGGGACACGCTGTCGATCTTGGCGATGCTCTCCACCACCTGGATCTGCTTCTTCTCCTCCAGCTGGGAGACGACGCCCGCCGCCTTGTCCGCGTCCACGTAGCTGAGGACCAGGGCGATGGTCTGGGGCCGCTCGTTCTGGAGGGCGGACAGCAGGGACTTCACGTCCGCCTTGTCCAGGAAGGCGAAGTCGCGGTTCTTCAGGGACTTGGTCACCTTGGTCAGCAGGTCCGCCGCCGCCTGTTCGCCGTAGGCCTTCTCCAGCACTGTCCGGGCGTACTCCAGTCCACCCTCGGTGACGGCCTTGTTGGTCATGCACAGCTGGTAAAACTCGTTGAGGATCTCCTCCGTCTGGGAGGAATCCAGGAAGCCCAGCCGCGCCACCTCCAGGGTCAGCATTTCCACGTCCTCCGGCTCCATGAACTTATAGAGCAGGGAGGCCTTCTCCGCCCCCAGGGCGACGATTACCGCCGCCGCCTTCTGGGAGCTACTCAGTTCTACCTTCGGCCGGGGCTTCGGGGCGCTCTTGGCCGGAGCCGCCTGGGGGCCGGACGCCCCCTCCGGCTTTGCCGCGGGAGCCGCCGCGTCCGCCTTGGGCGCCGCCGCGGGCTTCGGGGCGGGCTTTGCCGCCGTTGCTGCTTTAGCCATTCTCGTCTCCTCTCAGCCAACTCTTGAGCATCTGGGCCGCGATTTCCGGGTTGTCGCTGGCGAACTGACGGATATCCTTCCGCAGCTCCATGCTCCGCTCCGTCTGGAGGTCCATCACGTCCACGCCCTCCGGCGTCTCGCCGTTGAGGCCCGCCGCATCCAGCAGCGCGTCCACAGCGTTCTCCTCCGCCAGACGTGCCCGCTCCTCCTCTTCTCTCTTCTTCCGGCGCTTCCGGCGGATCAGCAGGATCACAACCAGAAGGATGATAAACAGGACCAGCCCCGCAATGGCCGCGATGAGCATCCAGGGCTTGACAATGAAGCCGTCGGTGCCCGTGCCGCCGGGACCGTTCGCGTCGGGATCGTAGAATTCCATGGACACCACCTGGATCTTTCCGCTGAGGTCTTCCTCACGGGTGACCTCGTCGATGGTGCCGTAGATGCCCGCCGCCCGTGCCGCCAGCCGCCGGATCTCGTCCACATTGGGCGGCGTGCTCAGGGCGCGGGAGTTGATGGTGATGGCGATGGTGCAGTCTTTCAGCTCGCCGGAGGGGTCGGTGGTGGTTCTGTGGATGTACGAATTAGCGTAATCCGTCTGGCCGCTGCCGCCACCCTCCGTCTCATCGCCTCTGGCGTTCTCCAGACCTTCCACATATTCCGACATATCCGAGTTGTCCTCGGTGCCGACCACCCCGCCGACGCCTCCGTCGCCGGGACGGTCCCAATAATACTGCCAGCTGTCGCTGCTCTTGATCCCCTCGCCGTCGGTGGACCCGTCCTGGGCGTAGGGGGGCAGGTAATAGTCCATCTGCTCCTCGTTGACGTTCCCCACCTCCACGGAGCAGTTCACGCCCACCCGCACGTTGTCGTCGCCGAACATGGGCATCAGGAGCCGCATCACTTCCGTGCGGATCTTGTTGCACCAGTAAGTCTCCAGCTCCAGCTTCAAGGCCGAGGCGTCACTGCCGCTGACCTCCGCGAAGTCGGGGAAGCTGTTGCCGTACTGGTCCCGGATGCCCACCTCGCTGAACTCCAGGCCCTGGACCGCGTAGGAAACCAGGTCCCGGATGGAGTCGGAGAGCTGCTCGGTGAACTCCGCGTCCTCCCGCATGATCACCAGCACGGAGGCCGTGGCGTTGACCACGTTGTTGCTGTCTAAGATATAGCTCCGGTCCTCCCCAGGGGCGATGGTGACCATTGCGTCCTTCACGCCGTCCAGACAGCGGATCGTCGCCGCCATCCGGTCCTGCAAGTCCATCAGGAACGCGTTGTTCCGCTCGGACTCCGTGGACAGGGAGCTGACCCGGTCCGTGTATGTAGAGTAGTAAAAGCCCGTCTGCCCGATGTTCTCCATGATGAGGCCCGCTTTCAGGTCGGCCTCCTGGCTCTTGGGCACGAGGATGGTGTCGTCGTTCTCGATCTTATAGGTAGTGACCCCCCGGTTCTGGAGGAAGGTCAGCACCTGAGACGCCTCCTGCTGGCTCACGCCCGTGACCAGCACCGCGTAATCCTTCCCCCGCAGGGCGATCACCGCGGCCAGCACCACCAGCAGAACCAGCGCCACGGCGGCAACCGCTATGACGATCTTTTTGGGCAGCTTTTTCAGCTTTTCCTTGGCCTTAGACCCGAACGCCTTGATCTTCTCCTTCAACCGCCGCCGCCTCCTTTTTTACCAATTTTTCCATATC
Source organism: Oscillibacter sp. (assembly GCA_022791875.1). Classification (GTDB taxonomy): domain Bacteria; phylum Bacillota; class Clostridia; order Oscillospirales; family Oscillospiraceae; genus Oscillibacter. Next base: position 10,251 of record JAAVZX010000085.1, on the reverse strand, counting down.
ATTCCTATCGCATAAGCGGTAATTCAAAGCGAGTGCCGCTCCGCTTACACGGACATCCGCGTCAGCTCGGAATAGACGTCCTGGGCCTTGTTCCGGAGCTGAATCAGCAGATCCACGGAAATCTGGAACTTGCTGGCCGCAATCATCAGGGCCGCCGGGTTATCCAGCTGCCCCGTGGCCAGAAGGTACTGGGCCTCGGTTTTCTCCGCGTCCGTCTCCTTCACGTTTCCAATCACGTTCCGGATCACGGCGCCGAAGGGCGTCTCGTCCGCCAGGGACTCGACGGCGGTCTTCCCCTTCTCCTCCCCGCCTTTCAGCGGGTTCAGGGGCGTCAGGGGCTGCAGCTTTTCAAGAGGACTCATGGGGATTCAGCACTCCTTTGCATTTATCTGCCGATTTCCAAGCCCTGGGAAATCACGGTTTTCAAGGTGTTGAACGCGGTCACGTTGGCGGAGTACGCCTGAGTCGCCGCCATGGCGTCGGTGATCTCCTTCACCATGTCCACGTTGGGCATCTCCACGTAGCCGTCCTCGTTGGCGTCGGGGTGGGTGGGGTCGTAGACCAGGCGCAGAGGGGAGGGGTCCTCCACAATCTGCGTCACCTTCACGCCGCCGGCGGTGGTGTAGCCCTTGTTGGGGGCCAGGCCGTAGGCGGCCTTCGCCATGGCGTCCCGGAAGGTGTCCCGGCCCGTCTCGGACTGGAAGACCACCATCTTCCGCCGGTAGGACCCGCCGCCGTTCTCGGTGCGGGTGGTGGTGGAGTTGGTCACGTTCTCGGATACGATGTCAAGCCGAAGCTGCTGGGCCGTCATGCCGGACCCGATGATGCTGATGGAACTCAAAAAAGCCATAATGCAATACTCCGTTTCTCTCCCCGGGAGGAGGCCCTTCCGCCCCGCCCCCATGCAACTCTGTTATACTGGCGCTTTTATACATTCACGAGCTGAAGCGGACCTTAAAAGCACCTCAGCCCCTGGCTTGCTCAAACAATGGGAAAGAGGGACACACCGCCTGGGGCAAACCAGCGGCGTCCCGCCCTTTTCATTATTGTCCCCGGACCGCGGAGCGCAGCACCGCCAGGTCGGAGTTGATGGAGCTCATCACGTAGCGGAGCTGGAAGGCGTTGCGGACGGCCTCGATGCTCTGAGTGGTCACGTTGACGCCGTTGTCGTCCATCCGGGTCTGCACCAGCTGTTCGGTGACGGCCATATCCTCCGTCTCCAGCACCTGGCGCACCAGCTTCCTGGGGGTGGTCCCCCGGGCCGCGGTCTCGATCTTGCTCCGCAGGCTCTCCTCGAATGTGACAACCTTCTCCTTGTAGTTGGGGGTTTCCGCATTGGCGATATTGTCCAGAATCGCCGCCTGCTTTGTCCAGAGAAAGCCCATGGACTTCTCCAGCAGCAGTGAGGAATTCGTTGTCAGAAATCTCACCCTATATACCTCCCGATCTGCCGCCCCCTCTCCGGGGCCCGGAGGGGGGATGTGCGCTTTTTTAATGTATAGGTCCGGCCCGCCCGCCGGGAAGCCCCGCGGGTCCATTTTATCATGGCCGCGATCAGGCGCTCCCGCCCAATCACTCTCCACTATTATGCTCCATCCCGGCGGAAAAATCAAGTCTTTTTTTACGCCTCCTGCCAATCTCAACGCAGAAAATCCTTCATTTTTTTTAACTCTTTTCCAATGATTGATCAAACTTTCACATGAAAGCATCATTTTTGTCCTGAGAACTGGCAACATGCACAGAACAGGCCCCTTCCTTTTTCTGTTTAACTGGTCACTTTTTTGGCCCCCTTCCCCCGTCAAATCTGCCATACTCTCCCATATCCCACCATTTTAATCACCTGAAATCCTCTGGGAACTCCGTTATTTTTTCTGCCGAAAAATAGCTGCTCTCCCTTGCTATTTGTTTTTCTTTGTGCTAGAATAAGAGTGCATATCCCTGCTTCCATATATTTGCAGGACGGCCCCGGAACGCCGGACGCCGCCCCGCTCCAGGCCCGTCCCCACCACCCGGCCCACCACCCGGCCCGCCTCCGGCGTCCAGCCCGGACCCGGGCCCGATGAAGGAGTGATTTCCAAGACTATGGAACGTACACAAAAACAGAAAATCCTGATTATAGACGGCTCTGAGCTCAACCGCGCCATCCTCGCCGACATGCTGGGAGACGAGTACGACATCATCGAGGCGGAAAACGGCCTCCGGGGCGTAGACATCCTCCGCCGGCAGGGTGCGGACATCTCCCTGGTCCTCCTGGACCCCGTCATGCCCGAACTGGACGGCTTCGGCGTCCTCTCCGCCATGAACCAGAACCGCTGGATCGAGGATATCCCCGTTGTCATGATCTCCGCCGAGTCCGGCACCTCCCTCGTGGAGCGGGCTTTCAGCCTGGGGGCCGCCGACTTCATCACCCGGCCCTTCCACCCCCTGATCGCCCGCCGCCGGGTGGACAACGCCGTCCGCCTCCGGGCAAAGGAGAACCGGCAGCACAGCGCCCCCTCCGTCCGTCCCTAACACCCGGCCCGGCCCAGACGCAGCGCCCCGGCCCCGAACCTGATGAAGGAGTGATTTCCCTGACTATGGAACGTACACGAAAACAGAAAATCCTGATTATAGACGACTCTGAGCTCAACCGCGCCATCCTCGCCGACATGCTGGGAGACGAGTACGACATCATCGAGGCGGAAAACGGCCTCCAGGGCGTGGCCGTCCTCCAGCGCCAGAGCACGGACATCTCCCTGGTCCTCCTGGACATCGTGATGCCCGAAATGGACGGCTTCGGCGTCCTCTCCGTCATGAAGCAGAACCAGTGGATCGAGGACATCCCCGTCATCATGATCTCCGCCGAGTCCGGCTCCTCCCACGTGGAGCGGGCCTACGACCTGGGCGTTACCGACTTCATCTCCCGGCCCTTCGACGCTTTGATCGTCCACCGCCGGGTGGTGAACACCATCCTCCTCTACGCCAAGCAGAAAAAGCTGGTGGGCATGGTGGCCGACCAGATCTACGAAAAAGAGCAGCGCAGCAGCCTCATGATCGATATCCTCAGCCACATCGTCGAGTTCCGGAACGGCGAGAGCGGACTCCACGTCCTCCACGTCCGGACCATCACCGAGCTGCTGCTCAAGCACCTGGTCCAGAAGACCGACCAATACAGCCTCACCGCCGCCGATATCTCCATGATCGGCACCGCCTCCGCCCTCCACGACATCGGCAAGATCTCCATCGCCGAGAACATCCTCAACAAGCCCGGAAAGCTCACCGACGAGGAGTTCGCCATCATGAAGACCCACGCCCAGGTGGGGGCGGATATGCTGGAAAACCTGCCCATCCACCAGAACGAGCCCCTGGTGAAGGTGGCCTACACCATCTGCCGCTGGCACCACGAGCGCTACGACGGGCGGGGCTACCCAGACGGCCTGGTGGGCGACGCCATCCCCATCGGGGCCCAGATCGTGGCCCTGGCCGACGTGTACGACGCCCTCACCAGCAAGCGGGTCTACAAGCCCCCCTTCTCCCACGAAACCGCCGTCCAGATGATCGTGGACGGCAAGTGCGGCGTCTTCAACCCCCTGGTCCTGGAGTGCCTCACCGATATCTCCGACCAGATCAAGGACGAACTCAGCCACAACGCCGCCCTCCAGCGGGACCAGCGGGAGATGCGCAACATCGCCCAGGAGATGCACCGCCACGAGGAGCTCACCGCCTCCGAGCGCACCCTCCAGCTCCTGGAGCACGAGCGGATGAAGTACAGCTTCTTCGCCGCCATGACCCAGGAGATCCAGTTCGAGTACACCCTCTCCCCCTCCATGGTCACCCTCTCCACTTGGGGCGCCAACAACCTGGGGCTGGACGAGATCATCATGGACCCCCACCAGAACGAGAAGGTCCAGGAGCTGATGAACGAGCACGACCGCAAGGGCCTCTCCGACGCCCTGCGCAGCACCCACCCCGAGCACCCCGAGATCACCTACGACTGCCAGCTCACCCTCCACGGCCAGAAGCGCTGGTTCCAGATCATCGCCCGGGCCATCTGGTCCGCCGAGGAGCCCCCCCGCTACACCGGGGCCATCGGCAAGGCCATCGACACCCACGAGTCCCGGATGCGCCTGGACGCCCTGGAGCGCATGGCCTCCCACGACTCTTTGACGGGCCTTCTCAACCACGCCTACGCCAAAAAGCGCATTCTCGAGCGCATGGACAGCCGTTCCGGCTCCCACTTCGCCCTGGCCATCTTCGACCTGGACCACTTCAAGTCCGCCAACGACAGCTACGGCCACTCCTTCGGCGACCGGGTCCTGATCCACGTGGCCGAAAAGCTCCGCCAGAGCATCCGGGGCGGCGACATCGCCGCCCGGGCCGGCGGCGACGAGTTCCTCATCTTCCTGGAGTACAAGGACGAGCTTCTGCCCATCATCAGCCGGATCTTCTCCTCCCTCTGCGGCGTCTTCGAGGACTTCCGGATCTCCATCAGCATGGGCATCGCCCAGACGGAAATCGTGGGGGGGAACTACGACGCCCTCTTCCACGCCGCCGACCAGGCCCTTTACACCGTCAAGCGCTCCCAGCGGGGCCAGTTCCGCTTCTACGACTACTCCATGCAGAATACCCTGTCCACCATCACCCCCATCGACAGCGGCGAAGACGCCTCCCGCGCCGCCGCACCCGCCCCCGCAGGGGACCAGCAGCAGAAATAAGCACCGGAAGGAGAAATGCCACCATGACCATACAGGAATGCTACGCCGCAATGGGCAGCGACTACGAGGAAGTTCTGGGCCGCCTCCGCAGCCCCAGAATCATCCAGAAATTCATCCTGAAATTCCTGGACGACGGCAGCTACAGGCAGCTTGAGGAATCCCTGGCCGCGGAGAACTACCCCGAGGCCTTCCGTGCCGCCCACACCATCAAGGGCGTGTGCCAGAACCTGAACCTCTCCAGGCTGGGCGCCTCCAGCGCCGCCCTGGCCGACGCCCTCCGCTCCGGCCAGTGGAATGACGCCGCGGCCCCTCTCGTCGCTCAGGTCCGGGAGGACTACCAGATAACCGCCGCCGCCATCCGCGCCTTCCGGGAGGCGAATCCGGGATGAAGAAACAGCCCGGCACCACACGCTTCCTGCGGGCCATGGTGAGCACCGTCCTCGTCCTGACGGTGTGCATCTTCTCCTTCCTGGCCCTCTACATGTACCACCAGAGCAAGGAGACGATCCGCGAGGTCTCCCAGATGTACATGGCCAGCATCAGCGAGCAGATCACCATGCACTTCGAGACCACCATCGGCCTGCGCCTGAACCAATTGGACACCCTGGTCAAAAGCGCCTCCGCCAAGGACGTCCACCACAACCTCCAGGAGCAGATCCGCCTCATCGAGGACGCCCAGACCCAGGCGTTCACCCACCTGGCCTTCTACCACACCGACGGCTCCTTTGAAATGCTCTACGGCTCCCCCATCGAGGTCACGGACCCCGAGCCTTTTATGACCTCCATCCTCAACAAGGAGAAAAAGGTGGCCGTGGGCACCGATCAGGAGGGCAACCCCATCATCATCCTGGGCGTCCCCTCCAACCACATCCATGAGAGCACCTGCGCCGCCCTGGTGGCCGTGCTCCCCGTCTCCTACATCAACGAAACCCTCTCCCTGGACGAGAACAGCGACCATGTGTACTCCTTCATCATCCGGGAGGACGGCTCCTTCATCATCCGCACCAGCGACGCCTTCCGGGACAACTACTTCGAGCGGGTGGAGGACCTCTACGAGGAGGTGGACGGCGGCAGTCCGGAAGACTACGCGGCGGCTCTCAAGGAGGCCATGCACCGGGAGGAGGACTACTCCGCCTCCTTCGTCATCCGGGGGGACACCCGCCAGCTCTATTGCAGCAAGCTGGCCCATTCCGAGTGGTATCTCCTCACCTTCATGCCCTATAACGCCCTGGACCAGATCATCAACGGCTTCACCTCCCGCTGGACCGTGCTCCTGGTCACGGCCTGCGCCTTCGTCCTGGTGGCCCTGCTCCTCATCTTCCGGCAGTACCTGCTGCTCCTCTCCCGTCAGATGGAAGAGCTGCGCATCGCCCGGGAGGACGCCGAGCACGCCAACAAGGCCAAGAGCGAGTTCCTCTCCAATATGTCCCACGATATCCGCACCCCCATGAACGCCATCGTGGGCATGACCGCCATCGCCACCGCCAATATCGACGACAAGCAGCAGGTCCAGCACTGCCTGCGCAAAATCACCCTCTCCAGCCGCCACCTCCTGGGCCTCATCAACGACGTCCTGGACATGAGCAAAATCGAGAGCGGCAGGCTCACCCTCAACATGGACCAGGTCTCCCTCCGGGAGGTCATGGACAACATCGTCAATATCATCCAGCCCCAGGTGCGGGCGAAAAAGCAGCACTTCGACGTCTTCATCCGGGATATCTCCACGGAGAACGTCTGCTGCGACAGCGTCCGCCTGAACCAGATCCTGATCAACTTCCTGGGCAACGCCGTTAAGTTCACCCCCGACGGCGGCGCCATCGAAGTCATTCTTTACCAGGAAGACTCCCCCAAAGGGGACGACTTCGTGCGCACCCATATCATCGTCAAGGACAACGGCATCGGTATGACGCCGGAGTTCCAGAAGCGCATCTTCGAGTCCTTCGTCCGGGAGGACAGCACCCGGGTCCACCGCACCGAGGGCTCCGGCCTGGGCATGGCCATCACGAAGTATATCGTGGACGCCATGGGGGGCGAAATCGGCGTCACCAGCGCCCTGGGGAAGGGCAGCGAGTTCCACGTGGCCCTGGACCTGGAGCGGGCCCAGATCACCGAGGAGGACATGATCCTCCCCGAGTGGAACCTCCTTGTGGCCGACGACGACCAGCAGCTCTGCGAGAGCACCGTGGCCTCCCTCAAGTCCATCGGCGTCAAGGCCGACTGGGCCCTGGACGCCGAGAGCGCCATCGAGATGATCGGGCAGCGCCACCAGCGTCATGATCCCTATCACATCATCCTCATGGACTGGAAGCTCCCCGGCATGGACGGCATCACCGCCGCCAAGGAAATCCGCCGCCGCTTCGGCGACGAGACGCCCATCATGCTCATCTCCGCCTACGACTGGAGCGAGATCGAGGACGAGGCCAGGGACGCCGGCATCACCGGCTTTATCGCCAAGCCCCTCTTCCGCTCCACCCTCTTCTACGGCCTCCGCCCCTTCGCCCCCGCCTGCGGCGTCTCCCAGTCCCCGGAGAGCGAACAGGCGCCCGCCCCCGAGGAGGAGGCTTCCATCCTCCGCGGAAAGCACATCCTCCTGGCCGAGGACAACGACCTGAACTGGGAGATCGCTGAGGAGCTCCTCAGCGACCTGGGCCTCATCCTGGAGTGGGCGGAAAACGGACAAGTCTGCGTCGAAAAATTCCAGTCCTCCCCCGTGGGCTTCTACGACGCCATCCTCATGGACCTCCGAATGCCCGTCATGACCGGCTACGAGGCCACCCAGGCCATCCGCAAACTCAACCGCCCCGACGCCGACATCCCCATCATCGCCATGACCGCCGACGCCTTCATGGAGGATATTCAAAAATGCCTCGACTGCGGCATGAACGCCCACGTCGCAAAACCCATCGACGTCCGGGAAATCTCACGGCTGCTGGAGAAGTACATCGGGTGAACGCGCGGGGGACGAGGGACGGGGGGCCTCCGGCGGCCAGAGGGCTTTGCCCTCTGGACTCCCACCAGGGAGGCGCGCGCCTCCCTGGACCCTGGCAGATCAGTTCCTTTTTGGGACCGATACTTCTTCTTTGAGTGCTTTCTTTTGGGAGGAATGTTGCTGTGGAATGGCTGCATGAGCAGGATCAGTTTTGGGATAAGTTTTCGCAGGAGCTGCAATGCTCCCTTTGGGGCGCAGAGGTTTGGGGCGATCTCTCCTACTATAACAATGGGCAGGAGTGCCAGGCGCGGCTTGCGCGCTACGCAGAGGCCGTCCGCCGCTGCCTGGACTGGCTGAACGCCCACCGTGCCGAGGTCTTCGCCGCTATCGAGGAAGAAGGGCTCTACGATGATGCCCTGGAAGCCCTCGAAAACATGCAGGACGATGACTACTACACCCAAACCATCGAGGAAGACGGACGCTCCTACCTCCTGGTAGAGGGCTGTGACCGCTTCCCCCTGCCCTACTGGAAAGAGGACTTCTTCAACAGCCTGGTCCCCGGCAGTCTCACCTTCTCCGCGGACCACAAGTCCACGGAGTTCACCCTGGACATGTTTCTGGACACAAAACCGGAAATATTCGTCGGGCACAGCATCGAAGTCTTTCTCGACGGCGACTTCTCCCTGGAGGAACCCGCCTACAACATCACGGTCAACGGCTTGGCCGGGTAAAAAAATGATACGGCGGAAGGGATTGTCACATCCCCTCCGCCGTTTTCATATACGCTCACGCGCCCTCAGACGAAGCCTCGCCGCCGCCCTCCGAGCCTGCGGACCCGCCGCTCTCACTGCATCCGGAAGTCTCCTGCGTCGAGGACGAATCGCCGTTTTCCTCCTCCTCGTCCTCCAGCACGCTCTCCCACTCCTTGGGATTCTCCTTTGGTTTCCGCATAGCGATTGCCAGCTTATAGCCGTCGGGGTCATTATCCATCAGATACTTTTCATCCTCCGGCGGCACCTTATCTCCGGCCATAATCCGCGCGGCGATTTTCTGGCATCTCTGCATGGTTTTCAAGGCTTTGAGCACGGAATCCATCTCCGACTTCCCGCCATTTTTCTCCATTTCGAGTTTCCGCCGCTCCTGAGCCTCCTTCATCTGCCGGTTATGGTCCTCCAGCATTTTCAGGGCCTGCTGCGACAAAGCGATCTGGTCCTCCCGCCGCGACCCACGCGCCTTCGGCCCAGCACTTTTCCCATCCGTCTTCTTCTCCACCGTCTGCGCCCTGGCACTCTGACCACGCCGCAATCTACTAATCTCCACCCAATCCACATCCTTTCCGCACAAATCCGCGAAATCCGCAGGAACCACAACAACCCCAAATCCACCAAAAAGGGACTGATCTGCCAGGGTCCAGGGAGGCGCGTGCCTCCCTGGTGGGAGTCCAGAGGGCAAAGCCCTCTGGCCGCCGGAGGCCCCCCGTCCAACGTCCCCCGTAGCATCATAGCCCACATTATAGCACAGCTTACAAGAATTTGCAAGGATTTTGAAAATAGGGCTTGCAGTTTTGGGGAATGTGTGGGATAATCAATCAATACGCCTGTCCGCCTGCGGCGGATACGGGTGGAAAATTTTGGTGAAGGGGCTGGGTGTGTGTCTCCACGAAAAATTGCGCTGCTGACGGACTCCTGTGCGGATTTGACGCCTCAGCTGGCGGCTGAAAATAACATTTATGTGGTTCCTCTGCGGATTCTGTGTGCTGACGGCGAGTATGCTGACGGCGTGGACATCCACGGTGCGGACATCTACCGCCGTCTCCGGGCGGGCGAGCTGCCCCAGACCTCCCTGCCCTCCGGGGAGGCCATCGGGGCCATTCTGGAGGAAATCGCCCAGGCGGGCTACGACGGCGTCATTGCCGTCATGCTCTCCAGCGGCCTCTCCGGGACCTACAACTTAACCCGTCTCATCGCCTCAGAGTGCCCCCACTTGGAAGTCCGGGTCTTCGACTCCATCAGCGGTTCCCTGGGCATGGGCCTGACGGTCTTGCAGCTCGCCCAGGACATCCGCAGCGGCATGACCTGGGAAGACCTGACAGAGCGCCGCGCCCCCCAGCTCATTGCGAACACCTCCCCCTTCTTCTCGGTAGACACCCTGGAATACCTGCAAAAGGGAGGCCGCATCGGCAAAATCGCCGCCACCGCCGGCACCCTTCTCCAAATCAAGCCCATCATCACCTTCGCCCCCGACGGCCAGCTCCAATCCATAGCGAAGGTCCGCGGCCGCGCCCAGGTCATCGACAAACTCGTCTCCATGACCGTAACCCGCTGTGCCGCCCACAAGCGCTACAACCTGGCCGTCGCCAACGGCGGAGCCCCCGAAGAAATGTCCATCGTCCGCCAAAAACTAACCCAAGCCCTACCCGCCTACGACCACATCTGGGAAGGCGAAATCGACGGCACCCTCAGCGTCTACATCGGCGACGGCGTGCTGGGCGCTGCCGTGCAGGTGCTGGATTGAAAGTGCCTGCCAGGCCCCGCGGGGGGACGGGGGGCCTCCGGCGGCCAGAGGGCTTTGCCCTCTGGACTCCCACCAGGGAGGCAGGCGCCTCCCTGGACCCTGGCAGATCAGTCC
>JAAVZX010000084.1 GCA_022791875.1 Oscillibacter sp. | reverse complement strand
GACGACCGGCGGCAGGTGGCCGACATCATTCTCTCCCAGGTCCAAGCCACCGCCGAGCGCGTTTCTTTTGAGTGGAAAATCTAATTTCTTGCCCCCAGCGTCTTATTCAATGGTGTGTTTACCATTGTCAAGCGATGCTAAAGGAAGCATAGTAAATGACGCATTAAATAAACTATTCACATTTTATATCTACAGCTAGGAGGCTGATTTAATAATGGAATTACATACCTGTGCCGTCACTGGGCACCGGCCGACACGGTTCAAATGGAAGTACAAGGAAAACAATAATGGCTGCAAGCGTCTGAAGAAGCGGATGCACGACCAGTTCATCGTGCTCTATGAGAAAGGCGTCCGCCGCTTTCTGGTAGGCGGAGGTCTTGGCGTCGATCAGTGGGCCGGGGAAATTATACTCCGACTGAAAGAACAGCCGGAGTATAGTGATATTGAATTGGTGGTCGTGCTGCCCTTCCCTGGCCATGATGCACAGTGGGACTCCCGAAGCCGGGAGCGGCTGGCGTTCCTGATCCGGCACAGTGCGGAACACATCACTGTGGGGAAATCTGCCTCTCGGGAAAGCTATATCCAGAGAAACCGCTATATGGTGGACCATGTGGACTGCCTGCTGGCGGTGTATGACGGGGAACAGAATCTGAAATCAAGTACTGCGCAAACCGTGAATTATGCTGAGGAAAAGAAACGCTTCCTGATTGCAATACATCCAGATACAGCACATATTTCATATATGCAATAAGAAACTTTTTAAGCAATAAAACAAGCGCAGAACATTCCTGCGCTTGTTTTATTACTTTCATTCCGACCGAAGCGCCTCCACCGGCGTCAGCCCCGAAGCCTTCGCCGCCGGGTACATTCCAAACCCGATTCCCAGCAGTACGGAAAACAAAAATGCTCCCACGGCCAGCCCCGTGTTCGGGAACAGCAGCATTTTCAGCAGCAGTTTCCCAGCAATCAAAGACCCAAGCACTCCAAGCCCGATCCCAATTATGCCCCCGGCGCCGCACACCACGGCGGCTTCCACCAGAAACTGCGCCATAATGGAAGCCCTGGGCGCGCCGATGGCCCGCCGGACTCCGATCTCCCTGGTTCGTTCTGACACGGTTACCAGCATGATATTCATGATGCCGATGCCGCCCACTAAAAGAGAGATCCCCGCGATACCGCCTAAAACCAGGCTCATCATTTTGTTCTGTTCCTTGGATTCATCAAGAAATTGATTTTCGGAATACACATTGAAATTTCCATCTCCCATTTGTGCTTTCAGGAAACTGTTCAGTCCTGTAATGGCCTTTTGAACTGCTGAAGAAGACTTTGCTTTCACAACATAGCTTGTGATGGGCTCGTTTTTATTCAATGTACGGTTGACGCTTTCCGGCACTACCGCCATGTTGTCCATGGAATATTCCGAATTGGGGTCCTTTGCGGCATAGACGCCGATGACCGTAAACGGATGTCCGGCAATGGCAACGCTTTTCCCCACCGGGTCGGCAGACTGAAACAGATACTTTGCCAGCGCCGCCCCCAGGACCACTACTTGATGATAGTTTTTAACATCCAGATAGGAGATGTCCCGTCCCTTGGCCAGCTGGAAGTTGTTGCAGACAGAGAATTTTTCATTGCCCAGAGAGATATTGGGCGCACCGTTTTCCATTTTATCGGAATTGCGGGTTTCACTGATCACCAGACCGCTGACATAGCCCTGGGCCGTGACACCGGTAATCAGGTCCGGCTGGCGGCCACAGTAATCGTAGAGCATCCGCCCTACATCCTTTACCGGGCCGGAGCTTACCGCTATACTGGCGCCGTCTCCGGTTTCCATGAAGACCATGCTGGAATAGATATTCACGGATATTTTGTTGTTTCCCATTTTCTCGAAATATTCCAGCTGCTTTTGATTGGACCCCTGCACCACAGAAACCATGATGACTACCGAGGCCACGCCGATAACAATGCCCAGCATGGTCAGCGCCGTCCGGGCTTTGCTGGCCCCGATGGAGCGGACCGCCATTTTCAACGCCTGCCCCAGCTTCATGCCACAGCCCTCCCCGACTTTTTCCGAACGTCGATCTTGGCCCACAGGTCAGGCCGCTTTTCCCGGAAGAACCGCCAGAAGGTAATGTCATCCCCCCGGCTGAAGCCCTCAGGAGCGAGCACAATGGCATCCCCCTTTCCGAGCCTCAGAACGGAAAATGTCCGGAACACCTGCACCGCTGTGATCTCGCTATAGTCATACCAGCTCCGGACGCTCCCCTCCGTCAGCAGGATGCGTTCTCCGAACTGGACAACAGTAGCCTCTGCTCTTACGGTTTCGCTGGAATCCAGCTGTCGGGCGGTCAGGAAGGGAAGGGACAATCCTGCGGAAATTCCCATCACTGCGAAAGCCCCCAAAACAGCGGCGATTCCAAAACTGCTGAATCGGATCGCCGCAAGGCAGAGCAGGGCGCACAGACCAGAAAACCAGATACAGTGTTTCATCAGGCCCCGACAGATAACCCTGCTGATGTATTCCCGGAGCATTTCCTTAGTCATGACATACTGATTCTCGAACTGGAACGACATGACGGCACCTCCTTAAAAAATTGTCTACAAGCCGGGTGTACCTCTCCAAAACCGCCTCCTTTCCAGCCAGCCAATAACACCCCTCCGCCAGCAGGATGCCGCCGGGAATATCCACGATTACATGCTGCCGGGTGGTCAGCGTGGATACGAACACCATCAGCGCCATGGCCAGGGAGCAGGTCTCATACCACCGGGGAATGTCCTTCCGGTTCCGCACGGCAATACAGCTGAACCAGGCGATCAGGCAGTGAATCGAGGGAAACAGGTTGTCAGGCGCATCGGCCCGGTATAGGAAGCGCAGGGCGGCATCCCAGAGAGAATTACCGTTGATGACGGGCCGGTCAATGGTGGTGGGAAGCAGAAGAAAGACTGCGAAGCAAAGGGTTTTCGCCATGAAATCCGCGCAGAAAAAACGATAGGCGTCCCGCTTCTCACCCCTGGCACAGAGGACATAATTCATTGTCCCCAAAAACAGATAGCATCCAAAGTAGATCATGACGGTCCAGGGCACGGCGGGGATCATCCGGTCCAGACCGCAACTGAGATCATAATAGGTCCGGCCTCAGTTCAAGAGCCTCGCTCCGTAGTAGAGAATCTCTGTCCAAACCGGCACAGTCAGCAGCAGAAGCCAGGCATATCCGGGCAGGAAGGGCTTTCGTTTCATAGATGTCCCTCCCGTGTCCCGATCCACATTCCCTGGGTGACCCGGTACTCCCCGCCATGGGCCAGGTAGTCCCTCAAAGCCGGGAGCAGCCGGATGCGGCCCTTCCGGAACAGCAGGATGATGGTGGAGCCTGCCGGTTCAAAGTGGCCTTTTTCCATTCCCCTGGAAAAGCGGATATGCTCGTGTTCGTTGACGATGCCGCCGACAATCAACGCTCCGACTTCCACTTGGATGACCGTCCCAAACCCCTCAGTTGCCAGCATAGTCCAGCAGCGGCGGTTGAGGACATGGACCGGGTACGTCTCACGGGCAATGGGCTGAACACTATGGAGCGTGCCGGGGATGTAGTTGCATTTCCGGTGATAGCCGTTGTCAATATAGCAATACCGATGATAGTCTGAGGGGCAGAGGCGGAAAATCAGGCAATCGCCGCCCTGAAATTCCTGAACCAGCTCTTCATCCAGAACCAGGTCCTTCAAGCGGTAATGAGAGTTCTTGATGGAAAAGCTGCTGTCTTCCCGGATGGGATAGGCGCTGAGCCAGCCGTCGCAGGGACTGATTAAATGGCTGGGTTCCGCGTCAAAGGTTCCGCCCAACCGACGCCGGATGAAAAACTCCCGAAAGGAGCGGAAGGATCTCCGGTTATCCAGCGGGATGTCATACCGTCTCACATACCACCCAACCAAAGGACGGGACAGAGGAGAACGCAGGAAGCGCACCGCCAAACGGTCGGCCCGGCTGTTTAGGATCAGTTTCAGCATCATCCGCCCTGGCGCCGTTCCGTACAGGAAGCGGACGGCGGGAGAGCCGCCGCTCACAGGTCTACCCCCGCCAGCAGAATCAGGAAAGAGCCTCCGCCCCAGAGCAGCATCCCGATTTTCCCGAACAGCGCGGGTTTTTTCAGGGGAAAGGGTGTCAGAAACAGCCCGCCCATCACCAGCAGGACAGAGGGAGCCAGAATCTGCAAGGGCCAGCGCCAGAGGCGGCACAGCCCCATCAAAGCGGGGACAATCAGCGCGGCGGTGGTGACGGGCAGACCATAATAGACCGCCCTGGGGGCGCTGGAACTGGCTTGTCGCTCTTCCTCGTCCACGTTGAACCAGGCCAGGCGGATCAGGGCGCAGAGCAGGTAGAACCCGGTTATGTAGAACACGGCCTCGCTTTTTCCGCAGGCGGTGTAGACGATGACCGCCGGGAGAACGCCGAAGCAGATCAAATCGCTGAGGGAATCGATCTGGATGCCGAACCGCTTTTCCCGAACGGTCCGGTCTTTTTTTGTGGAGGCGATTTTTCCGTCAAACATGTCGCAGACACCGGAGAGCATCAGGCAGGACAGCGCCCCCTGCATGTCGCCCTGGAGCGCCAGAGAAACGCCTGTGAAGGCTGTCAGCATCCCAAAATAGGTGAGCAGAACCGTGTAATTGTAGACTCCTAACATGACAAAATCCTCCCTCAAATTCAAACGAAATAGGCAAAAAAGATGCTGTAAGCCAGGATGCACCAGGGCTTGGCCAATACGATGATCCAGACGAACCGCTTGGCTGACATACCGGTCAGGCCGGAGAACCAGCACAGGAAATCATCCGGGGCCAGAGGCAGCAGGATTGCCAGGAACAGTACCAATGTGTAGCTCTTCCTCTGGTTGACCCATTCCACGCAGGACTGGTATTTTTCTATGGGCACCATTTTCCGTACCAGCCCCGTACCGTAGCGCTGGGCCAGGAGGAAAGCGATGATGGACCCGGCGCTGATACCGATATAATTGCACCAGAAGGCCTCCGCCGCGCCGAACATCCCGGCTCCGACGATGCAGCCCAGGAAGCCCGGCAGCACGGGCAGAATGACCTGGATTGCCTGGATGGCGGTCAAAATCAGCGGGGCGAAGACGCCGAAGGCGCTGATGTAGGCCCGCAGGGATTCCGGGGAATTGAAATGGCCCTGAAAATAGGCTCTTACAAGAACAATCCCCGAAAACAGAAGCAGGAAAATCAATGTGTAGGTCAGAACTCGTTTCAGCTTTTCGGCTTTTTGGTCCATAGGCAGCCCCCTGTCGTCGTGTTTTGCTTGCTCCAAGCAGGGTCAGTATAGCGACTGTTTCTAAAGATTCACCGGGGGAAATTCTGAAGAATTCTGAAGTTTACAATTCCGCCCTACCAAATTCCCTGGCTGGCAGGTATAATGGCCTTATAACGATTCCTGTCTAGGGGGCGCTGTTGAAGTGGAAACGAAAAAGATTTTATTTGCCGACGACGACCCGGAGATCCGGGAGGTCCTGCGGCTGCTCCTGACCAGTGAGGGCTATGCGGTGGTGGAAGCGTCCAGCGGCAGAGAGGTCCTGGAGCGGCTGGACGGCTCTGTGGATCTGGTGATTCTGGACGTGATGATGCCGGACCTTGGAGGCTACGCCGTCTGCGCGGAGATTCGGAAACGCTCCGCCGTGCCGGTCCTGTTCCTCACCGCCAAAGGACAGGACTCCGACAAAACCATGGGCTTTTCCGTGGGAGGGGACGACTATCTGGTGAAGCCCTTCTCCTACACGGAGTTGATTTCACGGGTAAAGGCCATGCTGCGCCGCTACTATGTCTACGGGGCGAAGCAGAGCGAGAGCGGCGTCCTCCGTTGCTGCGGCAATATCGAGATCGACCCTGGACAGTGCCGAGTCTGCGCGGATGGGGCTGAAGTTTCCCTGACAGATACGGAGTACCGCATTCTCCTTCTTCTGGCAAGCCATCCGAAAAAAGTGTTCTCCGCCCAGAATATCTATGAGAGTATCTGGAACGAGCCGTATTTCTACACGTCCAACAACACGGTGATGGTCCACATCCGCAACATCCGCCGCAAGCTGGGGGATGATCCCCAGAACTGCCGGACCATCCGCACAGTCTGGGGAAAGGGGTACCGCATTGAGTAAGCGCGTTTCCAGAAGTCTTAGTGCCCAGCTGCTTGGCGGCGTACTGTTGTCCCTGGCGGCGGCGGCAGCGGTGTTTTTTCTGTGCTTTGCCCTGGGCACACAGATACTGGACAGAACCGTCTACGGCGAACCCTTTATGGATAAAATGGCGGACCGGCAATTCCAGAGCCTCCAGAGCTATGTGACCCGAGAGCGGGTGACAGCAAAAAATCTCCACCGGCTGAACCTGTGGTGCAGCCAAAAAGATCAGGTGGCTCTTACGATTTATCAAAATGATACGGTCCTCTATGATTCATCTGTTTCCGCCGGAGAAAACCCGGTCCCGGAGGACTTTGACCCCGCGTGGGAAAGTCCCGACAGGGAGTACGCCCTGGTTCTTGGCGATGGGACAGAAACACGGGCGTTCCTGTATTACTACGCTGAGGATATCCTGTATTATTGGGTGACGATCCTTGCCGGCTTGATTTCCTTCGGGGCGTTTTCCTTGTGCTTCATCGCCTTTGTCCACCGGAAGCTCAAAGATATCAAGCGTCTGAAGCGGGAACTGGATATTCTGGCGGGAGGGGATTTGAGGTATCCTGTTACCGTAAAGGGAACGGACGAACTGGGTGAACTGGCCTCCGGCGTGGATCAGATGCGCCGTTCCATTCTGGCTCACCAGGAGGCGGAGGAGCAGATGCGCTCCGCCAACTCCCAGCTGGTGACGGCCATGTCTCACGACCTGCGGACGCCGCTGACCTCCCTGCTGGGGTATCTGGAGCTGCTGGACCGCCGAAAATATCAGAGTGAGGAACAATTGCAGCATTTTATCCGCCAGAGCCTGGGCAAGACCTTACAGATCAAGGATATGGCGGACAAGCTGTTTGAATATTTTCTGGTTTACTCCTCCGAATGGGAGAGCCCGGACATGGAGACGGCGGACGCGGACGAGCTGTTCCAGCAGCTATGGGGAGAGTACGCCTTTTCCCTGGAGAACGAGGGCTTTCCCGTGGAGCGCGATTTTGGGGAACTGAAGGGGATGGTACAGGTCAACCTGGAGCTGCTTCGCCGGGCCTTTGACAATTTGTATTCCAACCTCCGAAAATACTCCGATTGCGCCCAGCCTCTCCGTCTGGCCTGCCAACGGGAGGGGGCTGCGGCACGGCTGGAACTTTCCAACGCTATTTCCCCCCAACGGGACAAAAAGGAGAGTACCAATATTGGATTGAACACCTGCCGCCGGATTCTCCAGTACCACGGCGGGACCTTCCGGGCGGAGGAGGCGGCGGGGCGGTTCCGTGTGACGGTGACGCTGCCGCTGGCAGAGGTTCAGGAGACGATTCATGGGTAATACGGCAAAAATCCCGGTTGACCCGGAGGCGTTTTCCAAGTTCATCGAGACGGCCAAGCTGTTTGAGCGCACGCGGAAGCTGATGCGGATATGCCTCAAAAACTGGTATAGGGAGGATATCGGGGGCTTTATTGGGGATATGCGCGCCGGGCCGGACCATGTGTTTGGTGAATATAAATTCGAGAATGAAGGTGTATCTCTCAGCAAGAGTTTTTCCTACGATCCTCCTCTGGATTACATATCGGTCTGGGTGAGAATTTACGACGAGGAGGATTGCTATGTGGCTGAGTATACCGCATTCTATGACCGTGATTTGGTATGCTTCGACGAAAAGCTGAAGACATGATTTCCGCCCATTTTGATCGATATTTTTCAGAAGCGGACGGTACACCATTTGGGAAGAGTCACCTCTATGAAAATCGAACTGACCCAAGCGGAAGCCTTGGTGCTGCATGATCTGTTGTACAGGATCAGTGACGGGACAGAAGCCATCAAAGATTTGGCCGAGTATTATGTCTTGTGGACGATTGAGTGCCAGCTTGAAAGGGAACTGGTCATACCAGGCGCGGACGATTATTCAGAGTTTATTGAGCAGGCCAGGGATACTGTGCGGAATAATTATTGACAAGAGTTTCAATTAAACGCAGACGGCTCTGTGCTGTTTTAATAATTAGGTAAAGGGGCGGCAGAGGAAATTTTCTCTGTCGCCCCTTTGTCAATCGTGAGATGTCATCCTTTCCGTAAGCCTTCCTCAAAGGCCGCTCCGCGCCTTTCGTCCGTTTTCATGGTCACGGCCAACACAATTGTAAGAATGCCGCTTGCCGCCCCTGAGACGGCGGGCATCAGCCAGACGCCGTTCAGCCGCCAGATGGGCGTCAGGATAAACAAAAAGGCGATGGGAAACACAAGAGTTCCGAAAAACGATACCAGCAGCGAACGGACGGGCCGGTCCAGGGCCGTGAAGAGGGACGAGAAGCACATATCGGCCCAGTCCAGCAGGTAGGAAAACGAGAACAGCCTGACGGCGGTGATGCTGACGTTCAAAAGCTCCGTATCCTCCTGCTTGATAAACAGCGCCGCTGCGGATGGACTGGCCAGCCGCATAAATAGAAACGCCGCAAGAGATGTGGCCACCATGGCTGCCAGAATCCGCTTGAATATGGCCCGGACCCTATCCATAAGTCCCGCGCCGTAGCAATAGCTGATGGCGGGCTGGAGCGCATCGCAGATGCCAAAGTTCAGCATACCGATGATGCTGTCTACATACATCACCACGGAGAAGGCCGCCACCGCCGTTGTGCCGCCGAATTTCAGCAAAAAAAGTTCAGGACGACCGACATGACTGACGAAGCGATGTTGCTGAAAAATTCGCTGGAGCCATTGACGAGGATACGCAGGAATTTGACGGAAGAAATACAGCCGCCTGTATAGTAAAGATCCATCCGTTTGTTTTTGAAAAGCAGGAGCGTAATGATGGAGCCGAGCGCCATAGCGACGCAGCTTGCCAACGCCGCCGCCCATACGCCCTGGCCAAAGCCCGCAATCAGGATGAAATCAAGGACGATATTGAGCGCTTGCGTCGCAATGTTGATCCCCATGCTCAGGTTTTCTTTTCCGCACACCCGCAGATAATTGTCGGTTGCGAAATAAATGGGCAGCAGGGGAGAAAAGGCCGCGTTGATACGGAGATAATCTACCCCGCAGCGGATGGCACTGTCGGAAGCGCCGGGGGAGATCCATCGTATGAACGGCTCCGCAAACAAACCTCCCAGAATCCCCAGCACACAGGAGAGCAGGAAAATGATTTTAAGGGAGAACGAAAACAGGCGGGATGCCTCTTCCCGCTTCTTCTCCCCCAGCAGAATGGACAGGTTGACGGACGCGCCTGTTGCGATCATGTTGGAAAAGGCAAAGACCGCCATCATGACCGGCATGATGATATTGACGGCGGCCAGGGCGTCCTGTCCAATGAAGCGCCCGACAAATACGCCGTCCGTGATTTGATAGAGCGAGCCAAACACCATCGTGATGGCCGACGGAACCGCACACCGAAAAAACAGCTGAGTCGGCGGCAGCTTTGCGAAGATTTCAGAATTCATAGAAGCCTCCATATAAAAATGAAAGCCCGGACATTACATGAAAGTAATATCCGAGCGCACTCGACACCTTATCCGACAGGCGGCCTGCAAGCAAACGCTTACGATCCCCAGCACTACGGTGCTCTGTCCTCCGGTGACACAGCTATTTTATTGGAACTTCATTATAACCGCTGTCATGCCTGTTGTCAACGCGCTGGAGGCCTTCGAAACGAAACCACGCCGAAAATTAAGAAATCTTCAGAATTTCGTTCATATCCTTTTAAGAATCCCAGAGTATCCTGACAATGTAACCTAAACACGTTACAGTACAACCAGAATACAAGGAGGTTTATCATGCTGCGAATCGAAACAGCCGACAGCCGCAAAGGTTTCGCGGAATCCCGCCGGCTGATGTGGGCTTATGCCCGGCAGACGAAGGTTTCTTATTTCCATCTGCTGTGCTATGAAAAGAATCTGTACGCCATATATGATGAGGAAGTTTTCTGCGGCTGCGCTATCCAAGGCTCCTTGAAGGGCTCCGCTTTCGTTCTGTGTCTCTTTTCCAATGCGGTATATTGCGGTCAGACATACTGTGCCCCAATTTCGGAACTGCTGACAGAGGCCCTGTGCGCGGAACCGGCGTTCATCGACTTTGTTCAGGTCAAGGTGCTCTGCCGCCCGGCAGCAATTCACCCCCTCCGGCAAACTTAAGATTCTTTAAGAACTTTAGTCCTAAAATCTTAAGAACTTCCTTTTAGACTGTGAAGCATCAGGAGCACCAAGGTTCCTGAACTACCAGACGAAAGGAAGTCCGTACATGAACGATGAGAAAAAAAGGACCCTCAGAAATTGGTCCCTGCTTGGACTGGCGCTGGCGGTTCCGCTTTTGCTCCTCGCAGGTTTCAGGCTCCTTTCGAGACATGAGCGTTAAAGCATCCCCAAAACGATGAAACGAAAGGAAATGACTGCTATGAAACACGAGAAGTTCAAAAGAGCCGCCGCTATCGCCCTGGCCGTGATGATCTGCGC
The DNA here is from genome assembly GCA_022791875.1 of Oscillibacter sp. Lineage (GTDB taxonomy): Bacteria > Bacillota > Clostridia > Oscillospirales > Oscillospiraceae > Oscillibacter. The sequence goes on along the minus strand of JAAVZX010000084.1, from coordinate 42,431 downwards.
CGCCTCTCTGACCGCCTGCGGAAGCGGGGGACAGAAACCGAAAACCGGAAAGGGCACCCCCAAGCAGAGCCAGCAGGTGGAACCCAGGAAATCCAGCAAGAAGTCCTCCAAGGACAATCAGGACCTCCCCTCCTTGAAGGAGGCCCCCGGCAAGAAGGACGACGCTCCCACCGCCAGGCAGCCCGCCGTGGACCCCGGCAAAAAGGACGATACCGCTAAGCTGCCTGACGCTGATTCCGGCAAGGCCCCGGTCACCAAGGACACCGGCGCCAAGGACCAGAAGGACGACAAGTCCCCCGCCGCTGGTGAGAGCGTGAAGAAGGATTCCAAGGGCACGGATAAGGCAGACACCAAGGAGGACGGCAAGGGCGGGGCGGCAAAGAAAACCGCCAAGAAAAAGAAGTCCCTGAAGAAGGACCTCACCCAAAAGAAGGAGTCTCAGAAAAAGACTCCGGATCAAAAGTCGCCGGTCCAGAGAAATCCCGTTCAGAAGCCCGACGCTCCCGCCGCTAAGCTGCCCGCTTCCACCGCCCCCGGCAAGACACCTGCGGTGAACCAGGGAAATCAGAACGCCTCTGTGAAGGGTGCGGAAAAGAAGGACAAGGGAACTGCTTCGAAGGGTACGAAGGATTCCGCCGTAAAAAAGGCAGACCAGAAGAAGCCCGTCGTGAAGGCCCCTGCCGCTGAAAAGAACGCGCTCGCCGCCGGCAAGTCCCCCACTGTTAAGAGCGGAACCTGACCGGCCGCTTTTCATATAGATTTCTTCTCCATTCCTTCTCTCCCCTCAACAATGGCGGATACCTCCCGTGCCTCAAGCACGGGAGGTATCCCCGCATCTCAGACAGGAAGCAGGCTGATCGCTATGAGTACACAGACAATTCTGGTTGTAGACGACGACAACGATATCCGGGAGGGTATCCGCATCCTCCTTGCCGGGGAAAGCTATGCTGTTTTGGAGGCTGAAAGCGGTCAGAAGGCCCTGGAACTGCTGAACGCCTCTGTGGACTTGGTGATCCTGGATATCATGATGCCCGGTCTTTCCGGGCTCCGGGTCTGCGAAGAAATTCGCAAGACTTCCGCTGTACCCATTCTTTTCCTGACGGCTAAAGCCCAGGAGTCCGACAAGCTGGTGGGCCTCACCGCCGGGGGCGACGATTATCTGGCAAAGCCCTTCTCCTATGCGGAGCTGATCGCCCGGGTGAAGGCCCTGCTGCGGCGGTATTGCGTCTACCGGGGCAAGGCCCAAGCCGGAACCCTGAGCCGGGACAACATTCTCGCCGCTCACAACGTTCGCCTGAGCCTGGAGAGCAATCAGGTCTGGGTGGGCGGCAAAGAGGTGGATCTGACGGACATCGAATACCGCATCCTGCGTCTGCTGATAGAGACGCCGCAGAAGGTATTTTCCATCCAGAACATCTATGAGAGTATCTGGAACGAGCCCTATTACTACATATCCAACGGAACCGTCATGGTTCATATCCGAAAGCTGCGGGTCAAGATCGAGGAGGCCCCCCAGAATCCCCGGCGGGTGCGGACCGTCTGGGGAAAGGGCTACCGCTTTGAGGTGAACAGCAATGTGGAAGCGTAAGCCCTCCGGTTTAACGGCCCGGTTCGGCGGGCTGCTGGTATTGGCGGGGACAGTCAGTGTATTGCTGTTTGGCTGCCTGCATTTTGGCGGCGGAGTGTTACTGGAACGGTATTTTGAGGATTCCGGCCTTCAAGTCCGCTTGACGGAAAAGCGGATATTGGATTTGCAGGACTATGTGTCCGCCAACGGCCTCTCCGCCAGGGACGCTTCGCAGCTTACCCGCTGGGTGAAAAAACAGCCGCTGATTTTGCTGGAAATATACCGTTCCAATGTCCTGCTGTACAGCTCGTCGGCCCCGGAGGAGTGGGAGGAGAACGAGGAAGCGCCCTCCTACGATTGGAACTCCTATTATGAAATTGACTTTGCCGACGGCCCCGCGGAGGTGGTGCTCTACGCCAACGACACCTTCCACTGGTCCTCCTATCTTACAACGGGCGCACTGTTCCTCTCCTGCCTGTTATTCCTGCTGATTTTTCTCAGAGGCTGCCGGAAGATCGTGACTTATATCTGCCAGCTCAGCCGGGAGATCCAGGCTATGGAGGGCGGGGATCTGGATGTCCCGATCACGGTTCAAGGCGACCATGAGCTGACCCGGCTTGCGAAAAGCCTGGACGCCATGCGGCAGGCTTTCAAGGAACAGCGGGAGCGGGAGACGGCCGTCTTTCGGGCCAACCAGACCATGATTACCGAGATGTCCCACGATTTGAGGACGCCGCTGACAGCTTTGCAGATTTACACGGATATTCTGCGCTTCCGAAAATATGACCCCGGCCAGCTGGGAGAATACCTGGAGAAAATCGACGCGAAAGCCGCCCAGATCAAGCAGCTCTCGGAAAATATCTTTGAATATTCCCTGATCTCCCGGGAACAAGCTGTCCAGCTGGATACGCCCGCGCCTTTTCGGAATGTGTTTCACGATGTCCTATCGGAAATGGCGGCCTACTTGGGTCAGCGGGGTTTTTCCTTCCGGCTGGAGCTGGACTGGCCGGAAGCGGAGGTGGCGGTGTATCCCGCTTACATCAAGCGTCTGGCGGATAATATGACCTCAAATATTCTCAAATATGCCGACCCGGAGGTTTCAATTTTGATGGAAGCGGGTGAGGTGGAAGCGGGGCCCTGGCTTGCGCTTCAAAATGAGGTCCGCCCTGATGAAGCAGGACAGGAAAGTACGCAGATCGGCCTTGCCAATATGCGGACCATGATGGAGAAGATGGGCGGGTACTGCCAGGTATTCCGGACGCCTTCCTCTTTTCGCATAGAACTGTGGTTCCCAAGGGCTGAATCTTAAGAATTCTTCAGATTTCCTTCAGAAAATCCTGCGGTTTTTTCTGCTATGCTCAGCTCAACCCGGGAAAGCCATTTCCCAGAAACATTAGGAGGTATCAAATGGACATCAGAATGAAGCAGGCCGAGTCTCTCTATCTGGAGAGTACGGTGAGATCCGCCGGGGCCAAGGATGGCAAAGGGGCTGGAGAAACCGTCAGCGCGGCCGGCGCCAGTGAGACGGAAAAGGTCACGAAGGCCGTGCAGCTGGATCAGACCACCGGGCTGACCAGTGTGGAGAAGGCGGGAAAAGCTGTTGAGGTCCGCCAGCCGTCCTATGACAAGTTTATCCCGGAGAAGCCGGATGGGCCGAAGTCCTTTGGCCACTATCAGCCGGTGGCCGACGGAAAAGGCGGCGTTCAGATCCAGTTTGACGATCCGGCGGAGGATACCGTGAAAGCGAAAGGTGAAGATGCTCCTATGGCTGAACAGACGCCCCCCGCCAAGGATGGTGAAACAGGCGGAGAGACGCAGCTGGAACAGGGCCGAGAGGCGGAGTCCAAGGACAAGGAGACCGGCGTGGACGGGCTGACCGAGGGGCAGACGAAGGTCCAGAAGCTCAAGACGAAGAAAAAGCAGCTGGAGCAGAAAATCAAAAACGCGGCGGACCCCAGCGAGGCGGAGAAGCTCAGGCGGAAACTGGCCCAGGTGAAGCGGGAGCTGAGCGCCGCCGGAAAGTAGGCCAGGTAAGGAGCATACTTTATGAAAAGCAGGTCCCCAATCCTGTTTGTCGCAGTTACTGTGCTGATGTTGCTGGCAGGCTGTCAGAGCGTTGCTGTTCCTGTTGTAGATGATGCTTCGGCGGCGGCAGATTCAACTGCGGTGCCGGCGTTTTCAGCAGGTACATGGCTGGCAAAAAGCGATGATGGAAGGACTTTTTATTTTTTCGACCCAGACGGCGTATCTGGCCGCACCGCTTCGCAGGAGACAGGCATGGGTTTGGGATTCACCTATACCGTTCAGAATGGCCGGTGAACCTTTTCCATGGGAAGTGCCGGCAACACATCTGCCTGTACATTGGATCGGATGGATGCGGAGCATATTACCATCAAATGGGAAGATGGCCGGGAGGAATCTCTGTCCTATATCTCAGAAGAGGGTTCGGGTGAATTTCGATTTTATTCCAATAATACCCTCCGCAATTTGGCGATGAGCTGCTATTCCCGGGCATTTGAAGGCATGAAAAGACTGTCTGCCGCCGCAGTTACAAATAAAGACGGCACGGTAACCATCCGGGTTTACGAAAATCAGGAGGACCACAACTCCGCCGCATGGTACACTGTGGACCGTCGGACCGGAAAGGGTATAGACGCTAATACTGGCGAGGCTGTGGATCTCAGCGTGTTTGATGAGGACATCTCCTCCCCAAACACAGAGAAATGATTCAAACGGCAGGCAACGGGAGATACGCTGATTGAAGGCACGGCTTGTATGGATATGGCGGCCCTTCTGACAGGGGAGAAAAATCCCTGGGCAGTTCATTACCAGATGTTTCAATCATTCGCCATAAAACGGTCCAGAAATACGCTGCAGGCAAAGTATAGAAAGCGCATCGGCCCAACGAGTTCAAACAGAGCAGCGGGCTGGTGCGTTTTCTCATGAAGCGTTTGCCTGGGAAAGCCTGCATTGTTTTCGACCTCCTGGAATTCCGGCATTGAACCCCTGATAAAAAAGGGCCCTGTCAACAACTGGGGTTTTCCCCGAACAGATGAACATATTGACTTAAATCCACATATATGCGTTCAGCAGCAAAATGGAATGGTATGGTACGAAAAATGACAAACTGGAAGCGGACAGCATCCAAAAGTTCGCGGCGAGAATGAAGGACGGAGGACTTTGCTGATAAGGCTTCAACACAGAAGGAAAAATCAGCCTGCCCATTTTCCTGGAAAATGAGAGCTGTCCGCATATTTCCATCATATACCGCTGTGATGAGATGCGCTGCCTTGTGGCGGTGGATGGAAAGTCTGTGTCTTTGGTTTTTCGAAAGGGTGTTATAAAATGAGTGGAAACGGTCAACGCAATGATTCTGAAGAAATAACGCGCAGGAGGCCTTATGCTATGTACGATCAGCAGAAGTTTCAAGAAAATTCCTCTCCAAGCAATCTTTCGCCAGTTCAGCTGACTCAACCTGCCGGGGAGTCTGTCACCATCCACTGCAGCGCCAGACGGATCATGGCCTAGACTCTTTGTGCCCTTCTGATTGCCGGCGGCGCATTTGGAAGTGGATGGTTGGTGAAGGGCTGGCACGCATCTCAGCGCAAACAGTCGCAGATACTGCTGAGTGACCAGCAGAAAACAGAGGTGGAAACCGTCAGCATCGCCAGCGGCAAGCCGCTCACGTTTCCCCAAATCTATCAGGCCAACGCAGACAGCTGCATCAGCATCAACACCTCTGCCACCGCTACTGTGGGCTATAATATTTTTGGACAGCAAATTCAGTCCAAGGTAGCCAGTGCCGGCAGTGGTTTTGTTCTCACGGCCGACGGCTATCTTGCAACCAACTGCCATGTAGTCAATCACGCTTCAGATGTAAATGTCACACTGAACAATGGCACGAGTTTTCCTGCAGAAGTGATTGGAAGTGATGCGGACTATGACATTGCCATTCTGAAAATCGACCCAGGTGAAACGAAACTGAAGCCAGTCGTAATTGGTGCTTCCGCCAATCTGACGGTAGGCAGCGATGTATCTACAATTGGAAATCCCCTTGGAGAACTGACTTTCTCCATGACTCGGGGCATTGTATCCTGCCTGAACCGGAAAATCAACCTCAATGGCACGCCTTTCAATATGATTCAGGTTGACACTGCCATCAACCCTGGAAATTCCGGCGGACCACTTTTTAACAACTGCGGCGAGGTTGTGGGGATTGTCACAGCAAAAACATCCGCTGCCAGCAATGGATCTGCCGCTGAGGGACTGGGATTCGCAATCCCTATTGACGATGTCTTGGCTATGCTGAAGGATATTATGGAAAACGGGCGGGTCACCAGTCACGCTTATATGGGGATTCGCACAGATGACGCGGCAAACTATCCTGCGGCCGATGTCCCGAACGGCGCCTATCTGGTAGAGATCATTGCAGGCGGACCCGCTGAAAAGGCAGGTTTGAAAATCGGAGATATTATTACAATGATTGGTACTGCTACAATCACATCCAGTGGGGATCTGCACGCTACTGTAGGAAGCAGCAAGACTTACCAGGCTGGTGACACTGTTACGGTCACTTATGTACGCAATGGTCAGGTGCAAACCTCAGAATTGACCTTTGGGTCTACCACAGAAATGCCCCTGGAACCTGAGTCAAAACAGAAAAACGATGATGGGCCTGATCAAAATTATGGCGGTATGGATGATTTTTTCCGCCAGTTCTTTGAAGGTACAGGAATATAATATCAAAAAATATTTTCACCGGTCCAATGGTTTTCATCCAGAAGCCATTGGACCGGTGTTTTTCATTTGGGCTGGCAATGCGTGCAGCCACTCTTATGTAAAACTTCAGAAATATTCAGATTTTCTTAAGAAGAACGTACAGCTTTCTTTCATATGATTTTATTTGTGTAAAAGGATTGCAGTCAAAAATTGAAAATTACTTCCAAAGCAGAGGATACGAATATCATATCGGCGAGGCAGTAATAGGAAAACTTCCTAATGTGATGAACCAATAGAGGTTACTGCTTGTGTGCCGGGCGTAAATCCGGAAGGTGTTTTTTATGCGATGGGATACCCACCGCATTGAGAAGGTCTGCCGATATCTTACGTCAGAACGCACCGCTTTTAATCAAGTATTCAGGTATCTGACACTCTGCATTTCCATTTCTGTTTGGGGAAATACGCATCTGGATGGATTCTATGTGAAGATTCTGTCTGTCCAAACAGCTTTGCAGAGAAGACATCTCAATGCGTACCAAGCGGCCGATGACTCACAACCTTGTGAGGTCGGCCGCTCCTTTTGTTTTTCTGGGCACGATCCCAGGTGCCGGTCCCCTCCAAGTCAATCTGTGTTGTTTGAACTATCCACTGATTGACTTGGAAAGGAGTCAAACATAATGAATACCGATATGAAGAAGCAGGTTACCAAGCTCCTGGAAACCTACCCTGACCGCGAGCGGCAGATTGCCCTCCTGCACTACGAGATGTAGCACAGCGCCCGCATTTCGCCGGAGGAAATGATTGACGGCATGGCCTTGGGTCACGGCGACGGCATGGGCGGCAGCGGCAAGGGCCGTATCTCCAACAAGACCATGTACATCGCCCTGAACTACCAGGAGAAGATGGACCGCATGAACGCGGAGGCCGCCAACGAGATCGCCCAGCGTCTCCTGGAGCTGGAGGGGGAGCAGGACCGGCTGCGCTACTACGTCTCCCTCTTGGAGAAGCGTGAGATGGAAGCGCTCCGGCTGTTCTACTTCGAGGGCCGTTCCTGGGAGGAAACCGCGAAGGAACTCGGCGTTGTGCTGCGGTCGGTCTATAAGATCAAGAGCAAGGCCATCGGCCACCTGGCGGACCTGTACGCCTACAAGACCGGGCTCAACTGATAAGGCGCCGTTGGCAGGGCATCTTCAGGGCACTGTCAGGGCAAAATAAATTCACTGTTTTTTCATCCAACAGGTACTTGCAAGGGCATTTTATCCTGTGGTATGATTAAGCTGTCAAAAAAAAGATGCTCTCCGGGGAATGCAAAACTCCCGGAGGGCATCTGCTTTTTGCCTCAGCGTTTTTTCGGCGTTGAGAAATAAAAATAAACCTGCCGGAGCAGCCCTGCATCTATTGAATTACCCGGAGAGCTATTGTAAAATAACTTTACGAGTCAGCGGATGCACCTTGAAAACGGAATAGGCTCTGGCACGCAGCGCACAAAGGAGGACTCTCATGCGTGAATTGCCGCAGGATACTTTGACCGTTAAGGAGTTGCAGCAGATTTTGAAAATCGGCACGAACTCCGCTTATACCCTCATCCACAGCAATGCTTTCCCGGTTATCAAAATCGGGCAGAGCTACCGGATTCCTGCGGCTCCTTTCTATGCCTGGCTGGGGAATCCCGGCGTTGCGGACAATTAGGCCAAATCTTCAATGACTCGATTCTAAGTTTATTGGAGGTTTGGTATTATGGCAAAGAGACGATCCAACGGCGAGGGCAGCTACTACCAGCGCCCTGACCGTACTTGGGTCCATCAGATCACCTTGGGCCGGAAAGAGGACGGCACCCTGATCCGGAAGTCCTTCAAGGGCCGCACGAAGACCATCTGCACCCAGCGGAAAGAGGAATGGCTGGCAGAGCAGGCCCGGTTGAAGGAGCAGGCGGAAACCGAACAGCAGAAAGCGACGGAACAGGAGGACATTGTGGCTCGGCTGGGGCACTCTCTGGAATCCGAGACCCTGTTTGACACGGCGTTCATGGAGTGGCTGAAGCTCTACAAGTCGCCGCCCACCCGGAAGCCATCCACCTATGCCAGCTACATCGCCACCTATAACACGCATTTTGCCCCGGCGTTTGGGGCCATGCCGCTGTATGAGATCACTCAGGATGTGATTCAGGACTACTACCAGAGGAAGCAGCGCAAGGGCGGGCGTCAGGATGGGAAGGAGGGCGGCTTGTCCCCCAAGACCATCCGGAACCACCACATGATCCTGAAGGACTTCTTCACCTATGCCGAAACAAAGTATAAGCTCTTCGGCAATCCGACCCTCAGTACCACTCGCCCGGAAGTCGTACAGAAGGAAATGCGGGTTTTGCGGCCGGATGAGATGCAGATTTTCATGGAGGAAGTCATGAAGGAAAGCCAGCGCATTGCCATCCTCACGGACTTGTTCACGGGTCTCCGCGTGGGGGAGCTGCTGGCGCTGGAGATTGCGGACCTGGATCTGAAACGGCAGACGCTTTCCGTTAACAAGAATATGATCCGGGTCGAAACGGCGGCCCTCTCTCTGGATAACCCGACTATTCGCATCCTGAACTATGATCCGGCGAAGAAGACTCACCTGATTATTCAGGACACGCCCAAGACGAAGAGTTCCAACCGGGAGATTGCCATTTCCGATGGCCTCTGCGAGCTTCTGGTGCGGCATCTGTTTACCCTGGCCCATTCCAGCTGGCCGAATCCGGAAAACCTGCTGTTCCCTTCTAAGGCCGGGACGCACATTGACCCTAAGAGCTTCGAGATTCGGCTTAACGCGGTTTCCAAGCGGTGCGAAATCAAGAAGGTGAACCCCCACGCGCTCCGTCACACCCTGGCAACCTGCCTGGTGGAGGACCGGATGCCGCTAAACATCGTACAGGGCATCCTGGGACACTCCTCCATCGAGACGACCCGGAAGTACCTCCACAAGAACGCCGACACGGAGCGGGAGGCCATCACCAGCATGACGGACCGGCTGGATATGGCCCGGCTGGAGGCCACGCCGCAGCTCAACGGGGCAAAGAAACGCAGGAAGTTCGCTGGAATCACGCTGCCGGACTTCTCGGAGCAGGAAGGTAAAAAGAAGCGGCCCACAGAGGCCGGTTAAGAAGTTTGTGGCGGTGCCTACTTTACTGCAAAAACTTCAGGCAAGCACCGCAGGGACATCAAAAGTAAAATTTCAGGAGGAACAGCTTCATGCGGGATACGATCTGAGAAAACCATGAGTCACGCTCTTCGGGCAAACGCAATTGCAAACGGAAAATGAGCAACGGAAAATCCCTAGAACCGTTGCGGCTCTAGGGATTGATGGTTGCGGAGACAGGACTTGAACCTGCGACCTCCGGGTTATGAGCCCGACGAGCTACCAACTGCTCTACTCCGCGATGTTTAGTTTTCCGCGGTTCCCGGTACTGCCCCGGGAATGAAGGTGACTCTTAGGGTTATGAGCCCGACGAGCTACCAACTGCTCTACTCCGCGATATATCCTTTTTGTGGTGCCGGTGACCGGACTCGAACCGGTACAGTATTGCTACCGGGAGATTTTAAGTCTCCTGTGTCTACCAATTCCACCACACCGGCAGCTTGTCGGCAACACATAGACTACCACACTTTTGACCCCGTGTCAACCCTTTCCTTCAAATTTTTTTCCAGCCCCCCATTTTTGCCCCCGCCCGCCGTGAAATTCCACGGGACGCCAGGCGGAGCCGCCCCGAAAAGTTGACAGATTCCCCCTGCGGGGAGAAAATTTTGTACGTTTCTCCCGCCGTCCGGCGGCTTAAAATTCTCCACCACGCACAAAAAAATGCTCTTGTAAATTGTCCTCCGCGGCATTATAATTGAACGGATGGAAAAGGAGGGGGATTCCCTGCCCTTTTCCGCCTGCGGAACGAAATTAAGGAGCTTGAAATATATGGGAAATTCATCTGCAACCAAGGACCGGAGGCCCCAGGGCACTCCGCCGGAGCGCCGCGGCGGCGCAAGAGTCCGCCGCCGGGAACGGGACAGTTCCTCTTACATCTCCCTGCGGACGGGAGTGCTGATGCTGCTGGCCACCCTGGTGCTGACCCTGGGGACCTACTTCCTCTCCATGCCCGACTCGGAGCCCGTGATTGAGCCGCCCTTGCCGGAGGACGCCGAGCCGAACGTCACCGAACCCATCCGGACACCTACCGTCACCCCCGACACCCCCAGCGCCCCGGACGCCTCCACGACGGCCCCCGCGCCGGACCAGGGCACCACGCCCCCGCCTGAGACGGCGGACCCGCCTACCCAGTCGGGAGGCGGAGACGCATCCCAGCCCCAGCAGCCCTCCGGCGGCGGGGAGGCCCCTCCCGTCTCCGCGCCCGCGGACGGAGTGCCCTCAGAGAAGCAGGAAGAGCTGGATCACCTGGTCCAGGTGGTGCTGGAGAAAATCGTCTCCGACGACATGAGCAAGCTGGAGCAGGCCAGGGCCGTCTTCGACTTCACCCGCACGAAAATCAGCTACACCGGCGACTCCGACAAGTCCGACTGGCTGAACGGCGCTTACGAGGGCCTTACCACCCGCAAGGGCGACTGCTTTACATACTACGCCGTCTCCCGCGCCCTGCTGACCGCCCTGGGCATCGACAATCTGGAGGTCCAGCGCCTGGGCGGGCCCACCTCCCACTTCTGGAACCTGGTGAACTGCGGCGACGGCTGGTATCACTTCGACGCAACCCCCCGCAGCAGCAAAATGCCCGCTTTCGTCAGCTTCATGTTCACCGACGCCGAGGCCGCGGACTACACCGCCCGGGCGGGCCGGGAATACTACACCTTCGACGGCTCCCTTCTCCCCGAGCGCGCCACCGGTGAGCCCGGCGAGGCGCAGCCGGAAAACACGGCCGCGGAGGTGACGCCTCCGCTTGCGGACGCGGATGCAAACAGCGCCCCGGAGGCCGGCAATACAACTTTGAGCGCTGGAGCGGAACCCGGCGCGGAACAGGAGGCCCATAATGCGGCTTAATCTTCGTAAAATTTTCACGGCAAAAAACCCCCGGCGCACCGCCCTCTTCTGCGCCCTGACCGTCCTTCTGGCCCTGACCCTCACCGCCTGCGGCGGCAGCTCCAGCGGCGGGCAGTCCCAAGGCAGCGGCGACAGCGGCAGCAGCGGCCCCCAGGTCCCGACCCCCGAGGCCAACAGCGACTACGTCTTCACCTACCACGACTGCCCCCTGCCCATGAACGCCGAGTTCGCCCCCCTGCTGGACTATATCGGCGAGCCCGACAGCTATTTTGAGGCCGCCAGCTGCGCCTTTGACGGCCTGGACAAGACCTACACCTACAGCGACATGGAGCTGATCACCTACCCCGACGGCGACAAGGACTATATCTCCAGCATCCGCATCCTCAGCGACGCCGTGTCCACCCCCGAGGGCATCACCATCGGCTCCACTCCGGAGGAAGTGGAGGCCGCTTACGGCGAAGACTACGAGGACCTGGGCACCCAGTTCTCCTATGAAAACGGCGACGCCCGGCTCTCCGTGCTCTTTGAAGACGGAAAGGCCGTGTCCGTGGAGTATATTGCCATCAACGACCTGCTGGGCTGAGCGCGGCCCAGCGGGAAGGAGCGAGTATGCAGAACCATATCCTAAACTATTTGTATAAAAGCGCCAAAAGAGTACCGGACAAAATCGCGTTCTCCGACGGCTCGTCGGAAAACCTCACCTTTTCCCGGCTCCTGCGGCACACCCGCGGCGTGGGCACCGCCCTCCACCAGAGAGGCATTTACAAACAGCCCGTGGTGGTGTTCATGAAAAAATCCCCCGCGGAGATTGCGGCTTTCTTCGGCGTGGTGGCCGGGGGCTGCTTCTACGTGCCCATCGACGAGGAAATGCCCGCGGCGCGGATTCAGCTCATTCTGGACAACCTGCGCCCGCCTCTGGTCATCTGCGACCGGGACGCCCTGGACCTGACGAAAAACTTCCGTTTGGACAGCGGCGAAACCGTCCTCTTTGAGGACCTGGCGCGGACCGATCCGGACCTCTTAGCTCTGGAGGACATACAGCGCAAAAGCATCGACACGGACCCCATCTACGTGGTCTTCACCTCCGGCTCCACCGGGATTCCCAAGGGCGTGGCCTCCTGCCACAGGGCTGTGGTGGACTATATCGAGCAGCTCAGCGAAGTCCTGGCCCTGGACGGCGATACCGTCTTCGGCAGTCAGACGCCCCTCTATTTTGACGCCTGCCTCAAGGAGCTCATCGGCACAATCCGCTGCGGCGCAACCACTTACCTGATCCCCAAGAACCTGTTTTCCACCCCTGTGCCCCTGGTGGAGTACCTGAACGCCCACCGGATCAACACCCTCTGCTGGGTCGTCTCCGCCCTGACCATGATCAGCGCCTTCGGCACCTTCGACCTGGTGAAGCCGGAACACCTGCGCACCGTGGCCTTCGGCAGCGAGGTCTTCCCCGTCAAGCAGTTCAACCGCTGGTGGGAGGCCGTGCCCGGCGCGGCTTTCATCAACCTCTACGGACCCACCGAGGGCACCGGCATGTGCTGCTCCTACCGTGTCCGCCGCCCCTTCGCCAACGGCGAGGCCATCCCCATCGGACAGCCCTTCCCCAACCGTGAAATCCTGCTGCTCACCAAGGACGGAACCCTTGCGGCAGAAGGAGAGGAGGGGGAGATCTGCATCCGCGGCACCTCCCTGGCCCTGGGCTACTACAACGACCCCGGGCGCACCCGGGAGTCCTTCGTGCAGAACCCCCTGAACACCGCCTACCCCGAGCTGATCTACAAGACCGGCGACATCGCCCGCCGGAACGCGGACGGCGACCTGGTCTTCGTCTCCCGGAAGGACTACCAGGTCAAGCACATGGGCCACCGCATCGAGCTGGGGGAGATCGAGGTCCAGGCGGCGATGCTCCCCGGCGTGAAGATAGCGGCGTGTATTTACGACGCGAAAAAGGGGAAGATTATTCTCTACTACATGGGGGACCCCGCCGAGCGGGACCTCCTGGCCCTTCTCAAGACGAAGCTCCCCCGCTACATGCTGCCCCAGAAGCTGTTCCGGCGGGACGCCCTGCCCTTCACCGCCAACGGGAAGCTGGACCGCAAGGCCCTGAAAAGCGAGTACGAAGCCGGATAAAACGGCAATATTAGAAAGGAAGAACGCGCTATGAACGAATTACTGGAGATTCTGACCGACCTGCACCCCGACGTGGACTACGAAACCGAGGAACACCTGGTGGACGACATGATCCTGGACTCCATGGACATCGTGAGCCTGATTTCCGAGATCAGCGAAACCTTCGACATCACCGTCACGGCCAAGGACATCGTGCCGGAGAATTTTAACTCCGCCAAGGCCCTCTACGCGCTGATCCAGCGTCTGGAAGACGAGGACTGACGGGACGCGGGTATGCTGTTTACATCCTACGCGTTCCTGGGCTTCCTCCTGGTTCTGATCCCGGCGTACTATCTGGTCCCGAAGCGGGGGCAGCAGCCCCTGCTTCTGGCGGCCAGCTATCTCTTTTATGCGGCGGCTGGGCCCAAGTACCTCCTGTACATCCTTGCCACCACCTGCACCGTCTACGCCGCGGCGCGCCTCATTGAGGACAACGCCCTGCGGCAGAAGGCTTACGTCAAGGCCCACAAGGAAAAGCTGAGCCGGGAGGAGCGCAAGGCGTACCAGAACGGGCAGAAGCGCATCCGCTTCCGCTGGGCGGCGCTCTGTCTGCTGCTGAATCTGGGGATTCTGGCGGTGGTGAAGTATGCAAATTTTGTCATTGCCAATCTGAACGCCGCCGTGTCCGCCTTTGGCGGCGGGGAGCCCCTCTCCTTTGTGACCCTGGCCCTGCCCATGGGCATTTCCTTCTACACCTTCCAGGCCATCGGCTACCTGGTGGACGTGTACCGCGGGGCCGTTCCGGCGGAGCGGAACCTGTTCAGGTTTGGGCTGTTCATCGCCTTTTTCCCGCAGCTGGTCCAGGGGCCTATCAGCCGCTTCGGCGACCTGTCGAAGACGCTGGGACAGCCCCACGGCTACGACGCGAAGCAGGTGAGCTTCGGGCTTCAACGGATGCTCTGGGGCTACTTCAAGAAGATGGTGATTGCGGACCGCGTTCTGGCAGGCGTGTCCACAATCATTGGCGATCCGGGCACCTACAACGGCGCATACGCCGCGGTGGGGATGCTGCTCTACACGTTGGAGCTGTATGCCGACTTCACCGGCGGCATCGACATCACCATCGGCATTGCGGAAGCCCTGGGCGTCACAGTCCAGGAGAACTTCCACCGCCCGTACTTCTCGAAATCCCTGAAAGAATACTGGCGGCGCTGGCACATCTCCATGTGCAGCTGGTTCCGCGACTATATTTTCTACCCGGTGTCCACCAGCAAGCCCATGCAGCGCACGGCGAAGTTTTTCCGCAAACGCTTCGGCGAGCGGGCGGGAAAGCGTGTCCCGGTGTATCTCTCCACCTTCACGGTCTGGCTTGCCACCGGCATCTGGCACGGCGCAAGCTGGAATTTTATTGTATGGGGCCTGGCCAACTGGGCGGTTCTCATGGCCTCGGAGGAATTGGAACCCCTCTATAAAAAGTTCCACGACCGCTTCCATGTAGATGGAAAACTCTGGTACAAAATCTTCCAGGTAGGCCGCACGTTCCTACTGGTCTGCGCATTGAATATCTTCGACTGCTACTCCAGCTTAAAGGACACTTTCAGCGTCTTCGCGTCCCTGTTAACCGTCAACAACTGGCACATCCTCTGGGACGGCTCCCTCCTGGACCTGGGCCTGACCCCTCTGGACTACGCCATCTTAGCCGCAGGCACAATCCTCATGCTGACCGTCAGCCTCACCCAGCGCACCGGCCAAATCCGCCCCCGCATCGCCGCCAAACCCTATCCCATCCGCTTCATCACCTGGTACGGCCTCTTCCTAATCATCCTCCTGGCCGGAGCCTACGGCGTCGGCTACGACGCCAGCCAGTTCATCTACAACCAGTTCTGAATCTGTGGTGCCTGCCTACGGGGGACGAAGGACGGGGGGCCTCCGGCGGCCAAAGGGCTTTGCCCTCTGGACTCCCACCAGGGAGGCGTGCGCCTCCCTGGACCCTGGCAGATCACTCTGTTTTTGATTGCCTTTGCTTTTGGGAGGATTTTTTGCTATGACTGAAACCAGCCGTATGGGCCGTTTTGTGAAAATTGCCGTTTCTGCGGTGATTATTTTGGTGTCGCTGTTCCTGCTGCAAAGGCTGCTGACGCCGAAATACGTCGACGATGTGGTCGAGGGGGCCTTCGTCGCCGAATACTACGAAGAAGAGAAGGACCACGACCTTATCTTCATCGGGGACTGCGAGGTCTACGAGAACTTCTCCCCCGCCGTCCTCTGGCAGGACTACGGCATCAACAGCTATATCCGCGGCAGCGCCGAGCAGTATATCTGGCAGTCCTACTATCTGCTTGAAGATACCCTGCGCTACGAAACTCCGGATGTGGTCGTCTTCAACGTCCAGTCCCTCCAGTTCAACGAGTCCCAGCGGGAGGCGTACAACCGCATGTCTCTGGAGGGCATGGAGTGGTCCCCCTCCAAAGTGAAAGCGATTTTCGCCTCCATGAAAGACAGCGAGAATTTCCTGGACTACGTCTTCCCCATCCTCCGCTACCACAGCCGCTGGAGCGACCTGGGCGCGTCCGATCTGGAATACCTTTTCAAGAAAAAGCCCGTCTCCTTCAACGGCTACTATATGCGCGTGGACGTGCGTCCCGCCGAGAACGTCCCCGAGGGACGCCCCCTGGCCGACTACCGCTTCGGCGCAAACGCCTGGAGCTACCTGGTGAAAATCGCGGACCTCTGCGAGGCAAACGGCATCGAGCTGATTCTCATCAAGGCCCCCAGCCTCTATCCCTACTGGTACGAGGAATGGGACGCCCAGGTCCGGGACTTCGCCCAGGAGCGCGGCCTGCGCTATCTGAACTTCCTGGAGCTGGGTCCGGAAATCGGCGTGGACTACAGCACGGACACCTACGACGGCGGACTGCACATGAACCTCTCCGGCGCGGAAAAGCTCTCCCACTACATGGGGGCGCTCCTGCGGGAGGAGATCGGACTGCCCGACCGGCGCGGGGAGGAGGCACTCAGCGCCGTCTGGGAGGAAAAGCTGGCCGCCTACGAGGCGGAAAAGCTGGCCCAGTACGAATACTACGGCATGGACGTGGAATAGGAGAGAGAATATGTGCGCAATTTCCGGATTTTTTAACCTGAGTCCCGAGGATACCCGCTCCGCGGAGCCGAAAGTGTTGGAAGAAATGCTCCGCGTCATCCGCCACCGCGGCCCCGACGGCACCCGCGCCCTCTATCTGGACCGCGGCGCGCTGGGCTTCAACCGCCTCAGCTTCATCGACCTGGAGGGCGGGATGCAGCCCCTGCAAAACGAGGACCGCACCGTCTCCATGGTCTGCAACGGCGAGGTCTACAACTTCGCGGAGCTCCGCAAAGAGCTGGAGGCCAAGGGACACAGCTTCCGCACGAAGACGGACGTGGAGGTGATTCCCCACCTCTACGAGGAATACGGCCTGGACTTCCCTAACCGCCTCAACGGCCAGTTTGCCATCGCCCTCTACGACGAAAAGAGCCGCCAGCTCCATCTGGTCCGGGACCAGATGGGCATTGCGCCCCTGTTTTACACCTTTGTCGACGGCCGCGTCGTCTTCGCGTCGGAGATCAAGGCCATTCTGGAGTACCCCGGCGTGGAGCGGCGCCTGAACCTGAAAGCGGTGGACCAGCTCATGAACTACCCCGGCGCGGTGGCCCCGGAAACCTTCTTCGCCGGCGTAAAATCCATGCGTCCCGGCCACATGCTGCGGATCGTGCCGGGAGAGGAACCCCGCGACCTGGAATACTGGGACCTGATCTACAGCGCCGAAGAGGAAGAGGACAAGGGCGAGGAATACTACGTGGAAACCCTGCGGCAGCTCCTGAAAGACGCCATCACCCGGCGGCTGGTGGCGGACGTGCCCATCGGCTTCTACATCTCCGGCGGTCTGGACAGCTCCGCCGTGGCCTGCTGCATCGGCAAGTACCTGCTCAACAGCGCCTACTCCTTCTCCGCAGAGATCGGCAGCGGCGACCTGGACGAGAGCCGCTTCCAGAAGCTGGTCCACGAGCGGGTCCACACGACCCACTACAGCGTGAAGGTAGCAGAAGAGGAGATCTGGCGAAACCTGCCCACGGTGATTTACCACGCCGAGTCGGCGGTGAAGGAGACCTACGACACGGCGGCGTTCCTCCTGTCGGACCTGGTGCGCCACTCCCCGGCGAAAGCGGTCCTGACGGGCCAGGGGGCCGACGAGCTCTTCGACGGCTACGTGGGCTACATGGTGGACTTTTTCCGCGGGATGCAGAAGGGGAAAATGACCCCCGAGGAATGCGAGGCCAACGAGCGCCTCTGGGGCGACCCCTACTTCCGCTACGAGCGCAACCACCCAGAGATCCGCAAAATCCACCGCCAGCTCTACAATGACAACCTGCGGGGCGAGATCGAGCGCTTCTCCGCCTGGGCGGAGAGCCCCGTCAACGTGCAGCGCCTGAAGGGCCTCAGCACCCAGAAGCGCCGCTCCTACATTGACGCGAAGCTCCGTCTGGCGGACCACCTCTTGGGCGAGCACGGGGACCGCATGTTTTTCTCCCACTCTGTAGAAGGGCGGCACCCCTTCCTGGACGCCCAGGTAGTGGACTTCGTGACCCGCCTCCCGGACAAGTACAAGCTCAACGGCACCAACGAGAAATATATCATCAAGAAAGCGGTCACGGGCATCGTGCCGGACGAGATAGTGAAGCGGAAGAAGTTCCCCTTCCAGGCCCCGGGAATGTCGGCCATCGTGAAGCGCCCTGGTTTAGACGCATTCCTGAGCGAGGATTTGATCCGCAAGCAGGGCGTATTTGACGTGGAATTCGTAAAAAACCTGCGCCGAATGTACGCCCAGGAGGACTTCCAGCTCATGGGCGCCTACGAAATCGACTACCTCCTGATTGTCACCACCGTGACAATGCTCTGCGAACGCTACGGCCTGACCCTCTAAATAAAAAATGTGTGGGGCCTTTCATGCAAATGGAAGGCCCCACTCGCATGCGCCCCGTTACCGTGTGACAGTATTATCGGGCTGTGTACCTTGGTATACAACGGAGAAGACTTCACGGATATGGAGGAATTCGGGAAGCAGAGAGAGGAATAGCTGCGAAAATTCCTGGAGTTGCCGCAAGGCATACCATAGCGTGAGTACTGCCTGCCGACAGATTTGCCTATGCAATACGCAAGCATTGGCCATTGAAAACCAGATCCACCGGGCATTAGATGTTATTTTTGATGAAGATTCTTCCAGGGCCAGGAAAGACATGTCCCCCCTTAACCTGAATATCTTACGCAAAACTACTCTTGCCTTGTGCAAGCACGCTGATTTTGGCCAAAAGCTGTTGCCCTGGTGGGTCCCCGCGGGGGGACGGGGGGCCTCCGGCGGCCAAGGAGGCTCTGCCTCCTTGGATTCTCCGCCAGGGAGGCACGCGCCTCCCTGGACCCTGGCAGATCACTTTTTACTTGTACTCTCTGCTGCTCTTGTGGTATAATCTGAACGCGAACAAAAAATTTCCTCTGGGGCAAATCAGCATGATTTGTCCCAGATTAAAGTTTGGGGTCCAGCCCTTTTCAAAGGGCTGGTGGGGTCCAGGGGCAAAGCCCCTGGCCGCCGGAGGCCCCCCGTATGAGGAGGCTATACATATGAACCGTGACTTGACAAGAGGGCCCGTTATGGGCGCGATGCTGGCTTTTGCTGCACCTATGATTCTGGGGAATTTGCTTCAGCAGTGTTATAATATTGCGGATACGCTGATTGTGGGGCGGTGTCTGGGGAAGGATGCGTTGGCGGCGGTGGGGTCGTCGTTTACTTTGATGACCTTTTTGACCTCTATTTTGCTGGGGCTCTGCCTTGGGAGCGGGGCGCTTTTCTCGATTCGGTTCGGGCAGAAGGATGAGGCGGGGCTTCGGGAGAGTGTGGCGGCTTCCTTTGTCTTGACGGCTGGGGTTTCCGTTTTGCTGACGCTGGGGTCCTTTTTGTGCCTGGATTTTGTGGAAACGTTTATGCGGGTGCCTGGAAGAGTCTGGCCGCTGATGCGGGCTTATTTGATTGTCATTTTCTGGGGGATTCCGGCCTCCTTTGTGTATAATTACTGCGCGTCTTACCTCCGCGCTGTGGGGAATTCCGTGGTGCCGCTGCTGTTTCTGGCGGGGGCCGCGGTGGGTAATATCGTGATGGATTTGTGGTTCGTAATTGGGCTTGGGCGGGGCGTCCGGGGGGCGGCGGAGGCTACCGTTTTGGCGCAGTATGCCGCCGCTTTGGGGATTGCTGTGTATGCTTTGAAGACCTGTCCGCCGCTGCGGAGCCTTCTGGGGCGGGGCGGGCTTCGGGTGAAGGCCGGAAGCGTGCGGGAGGCCGCCGCTTTCTCTGTGCTGACCTGCGTGCAGCAGTCCGTGATGAATCTGGGGATTCTCATGGTCCAGGGGCTGGTGAACAGCTTCGGGCCTGCGGTTATGGCTGCGTTCGCTGCGGCAGTGAAGATTGACGCTTTCGCTTATATGCCGGTCCAGGACTTCGGAAGCGCTTTTTCCACCTTCGCCGCCCAGAACTACGGCGCGAAGCAGCGTGAGCGCATTCAGGCGGGGATCCGTGGGGCGGTGCTGGCCTCGGGAGCGTTCAGCCTGGCGGTGTCTGGAATCGTGTTCGTGTTTGCGGAGCAGCTGATGGGGCTCTTTGTCGACGCCGCGGAGGTCGAGGTGATTCGGGAGGGCGTGCGGTATCTGCGGATTGAAGGGGTATTTTACTGCGGTATTGGGTGCCTGTTTTTGCTTTACGGTCTGTACCGCGCGTTGGGGCGTCCTGGGATGAGCGTGGTGTTGACGGTGGCGTCGCTGGGGACACGGGTGGCGCTGGCTTACGCGCTGTCGGCGGTGCCGGCTGTTGGTGTGGTGGGGATTTGGTGGTCTGTCCCGATTGGCTGGTTTTTGGCTGATGCGTTGGGGATTGGCTATTACCTCGTCCGCCGGGAGCGACTCTTGGGCGGGGTGTAAGAAAACCCCAGCCGGACGTGGGGCATACCAGCAAGGTATGCCCCACATGCAGTTTCTGCGTTACCGTGTGACAAGCTATAACAATCACCAGCAGCATAGAGCGGTATTAAAGTTCTTTTGCTTACTTTTCTTTCAAGAAAAGTAAGCCGCCGGAGGCGGGGAGCCCCGCTGGCAGCCCCCCGTAGGCTCAGTGCCGCGCAACGATACAGTCTGCGGATTTGTAGATGCAGTCGGGGGGCACGGTGCCGCGGACGCAGGAGACGGGGTAGATGGTGGTGCGGCGGCCGATGATGACGCCGGGGTTCAGGACGGTGTTGCAGCCTACGTCGGCGAAGTCGCCGAGGATGGCGCCTATTTTGCGGCGGTGGGTTTCGATGAGGTCGGGGCCGTTTTTGATGACGATGTCCTTTTTGTCGGCTTTGATGTTGGAGGTGATGGAGCCTGCGCCCATGTGGGCCTTGTAGCCCAGGATGGAGTCGCCTACATAGTTGTAATGGGGGGTCTGGACGCCGTCGAAGAGGATTACGTTTTTCAGCTCCACGGAGTTGCCTACGACGCAGTTCGTGCCGACTAATGCGGAGCCGCGGACGAAGGCGCAGTGGCGGACCTGGGTGTCGGGGCCGATGATGCAGGCTTCGCCCAAGTAGGCCGTGGGGGCTACCCGGGCTGTTTTGTGGACCCAGATTTTGGGGGCGCGTTCCTCGTATTCGTCGGGGTTCAGCTGGGGGCCCAGGTGCAGAATTAAATCCGTAATGCCCGGGAGGGCTTCCCAGGGGTACGGGAATTGGCGCAGGTAATCTTCCGCCAGGGTGTGGGAGAGGTCC
This sequence comes from Oscillibacter sp., assembly GCA_022791875.1. GTDB lineage: Bacteria > Bacillota > Clostridia > Oscillospirales > Oscillospiraceae > Oscillibacter. The sequence goes on along the minus strand of JAAVZX010000084.1, from coordinate 21,205 downwards.
AGGAGATCCAGGGTGCTCAAATTCATAGCGCGTGCCTCCACTTTTTATTGATCTTGATCGGCGGTTTTGCCGGTGTCCGCCGGGGGCGGGTAGGGGATGCGGTAGGGCTCTGTGCCGCGCTCCTCCAGGCGCTGGGTCAGCCAGTTTTTCAGATCGGCGACACCTTCCTCTGTCCAGGGGAAGGTCTGGGTCTGGATGTCCTGGGCCAGCTCGAAGCTGATGTTCTCGTAGACCCACGCCTGGATGCTGCCGTCGTTCATCCAGCCGGTGCGCTGGAAGCGGTAGCGGAAGGTGCCCAGACTGCCGGGGTAGATGGACGCGCGGGTGAAGAAGTCCAGGGTCAGGAAATCGAAGTGATCGGGCAAGTTACTGCGCCTCCTTTTGCAGGTATAAATGCAGGTTGGGATTCTCGGACACGGCGTCCTCCAGGACGCGGAGGAAGCGTCCGGCGTACGCGCCCAGGGCGTCCTCCAGGGCCTGGGGGTTGGCCACGGTCAGGCGGGTTTCCGGGAGGTCCGTCAGACAGTCCCGGAGGGCGTCTAAGTTTTGGCCATACCAGTGGGGGAAGTCCAGGCCCTGGGCCAGGGCGGCGTGGAGGTCCCGGCGGTCGCGGACTGCGCCGCCGTCCAGCGTGAATTCTCTCATGGCTCGTCTCCATAGAGCAGGGTGAAGCTCTCATAGTGGTCGCCGGTGTAGTAGATGAGGCCGTCGTTGGAGAAGACGATGCGCTTGGCGCCGCGGCGGTCAGCGCCCAGGGTGTCGATGTCGCACTCGGTGTAGGTACGGCCCTCGGCCTCGGGGAGCAGGCCCTCGTAGTTTCCGAAGCGGCTGCCGCCGATGCACTTGCCGGGGGCGTAGGGTTCCAGGGAGCCGCCGGACCAGCCCAGGGCCTGGGCCTCCTTTTTGGTGATGAAATTGCCGGGGAGATGGCCGTAGAGGTGGATGTAGAGGGCGACGTCGTCCTTGGAAGTATAGTTGCCGTCCTCGTCCACCAGGGACTCCACCAGCTCCGGGACGTCGGATGAACAGGGAGCGGAGATGGGAGAACCCTCGGGCAGGGATTCCCAGTCGCCGTCCTCGCCGCCGTCGCCGTCTTCGTTTTCGGGCGGGGCCTCGGGCAGGACTTCGGGCGGGACCTCCGGCGGGGACTCGGGGGACGTGTCCTCTTCCGTGGGCAGGGTTGCCTCCGTATCGGAGGCGGGCGGGGGCGTCTGGACAGGCAGGTCCGCGCTTTCGAGCGCGCCGCAGCCCGCCAGCATCAGAGCCAGAAGCAGGCTGAGAAGCAGGGATAGCCAGCGTTTCATAGAGAAATCCTCCAAACTGCGAAAAAATAAAGCCGCGGGTACGAGGGCTATTTTACCACAGGAGGAAGGGTTTCACAATCCCTGATTCTGCTTTCTTCGCGGGAAGATGCGAGGACGCCTGCACCGAACCCGGCGCAGGCGTCTTTTTTCACAGCATCCGTTCATTTCACGCACGTTTCAGCCAATGGGAAACTCCGGAGTCCCGGCGGCACCGGCGGCAATGGAATAGCGGGGGAAGGCCACGACCACCGTGCCGTCCTCCCGGATATAGAAGCCCGTGTCCCCGTCCACGGTGGTGAAGCCGCCGTCCTCCGGTGCGAAGAAGTAGGAGAACCCTTCCTCGTCCACGCTGGCGGCGATCTGCTCCTGAATGGAGGCGTTGCAGATCTCCACCCAGTCCTTGCCCAGCACGTCCTGGAGGGTCAGGACGCGGTCTTCGGCAAGGTCCAGATTGTAGTAGTAGCGCTCCTCCATGGAGGACACCCAGCCCTCGGCCAGCGTGACCACGAAGGATACCTGGGTGTCCGTCTGGCTCATGACCTCGTAGCCTACGAACACGTCCATTTCCCGGTCGCCCCACTCTTCCTCCGTGCCGCCGGTGGCGAAGAACGCTTCCTTATAATCCGCCCAATCCTGCCGGGCGCGGGCCGTGTGGGCGTCTACGCGCTGCCGGATGGCGGCGTTGACCTGCCCAGCCAAATCGGCGTCGGACTCCAGGCGGGGGACCGACACCACGTAGTTGATGCCGCCGTCGGAGGCGTCGTAGCTGATGAAGGTCATGACGCGGAACAGCCCACCCAGCACGGGGACCTCTGCCGCGGCCTTAGCGATGGTGGGGGAGACGTTCAGCGCTGCGACCAGCACCGCGAAGCACGCGGCGGCGCTCAGCCAGCGGCGTACCGTGCGCTGGCGGCGGTTTTTACGCCCCTGCTGGATACCCGCGCGGACGCGTTGGTCCAGCTCCTGGGGGATGGGAGTGTTTTCATACGCTTCTCGGGCGCGATCAAAATTTTTCATTCTAATTCTCCTTCCAAAGTTACTCTCAGCTGGCGCAAACCTGTATACAGGCGTGTTTTCACAGTGTTGATGTTGCATCCAGTTACGGCGGCGATTTCCTTCAAACTCAATTCCTCGTAGAAGCGCAGCTTAATGACGGTCCCGATCTCCGGTGTCAGCCCGTCCACCCGCCGTGCCAGGTCGCCCTCTGGCGCGGGGTCCTCGTAGGAAACTTCCGCGTCTGGGAAGGGAACGGTACGGCTCCGGACGCGGAGGGCGTCGGTGCAAACGTTGACGAGGATACGGTAGAACCAAGTCCGCACTGCGTCGGGATTCCGGAGGGTGCCCTCGCGCTCCAGGGCGCGGCAGACGGCGGTCTGCACGGCGTCCAGAGCTTCCTCCCGATTGTGGAGGCAGGAGAACGCGTAGCGGTAGAATTGATTTTGGTTTTCGATCAGGTAGTCGGTGATGGTTTGGGTGTGTGACACAATTTCCTCCTTTCCGCAGCCCATCGGCGCGCCTTCCGGGTTGGGCGGCTTTGTTATATAGACGGGCGAGGGGGCGGAAAAGTTTGGGGTTGTGCGGAGAAATTTACGGGGGGCCTCCGGCGGGTTACTTTTTCTCGAGAGAAAAAGTAACCAAAAAGAGCTTTAGATCCGCTCTGTACTCTGGTGGTTGATGTAGCCTGTCACACGGTAACGATAGAATTGCGTGTGGGTCATACCGAACCGGTATGACCCACAGATTTTCTTGTTGAGAACATAAAAAATCCAGTGGTCCTTACCTCGTATCGAGGTAAGGACCACTTCGCACCCGCCGCGTAATCACGCAGAAAGCCTACGCAACCACCAGATTCGCGTCGAGTTAAAGCTCTTTTCGCTTCCTTTTCTCTCGAGAAAAGGAAGCCGCCGGAGGCCCCCCGTAGGCAGGCACTTACAGCACGTAGCTGACCAGGAACAGGAGCAGCGCAACGACGAACACGCCGAGGGCGCCAATCTTCCAGATTTGGAACTGCTTGTCCAGGGCGGCTTTTTCCTCCGGGGAGGGGTCGGCGCTCTGGAGGGTGAGGAGTTCCACGTCTACGGACTCCTGGGGGATGGGGCGTTTGCGGACGTAGATGAAATAGTAGGCGATGCAGATTGCGTCGAAGCCGAGGTTAAACGGGAGGGCGTTCAGGTCCAGGGCCAGGATGGCCAGGACGAAGTAGGCGACGATGCTGAAATACGCGCCGAAGGTGCCGAAGGGGACCTTGAAGGGGCGCTCCAGGTCCGGCTCCTTTTTCTGGAGCATGAGGTAGGAAATATAGCCGATGATGTAGCAGGTCATCTGGCAGAAGGCGCACATGGCAGCCAGAATGGCGATGGAACCGGTGGAAATCAGCAGGACGCCGAGGATGCCGACCACAAGAATGGAAATGTACGGCGTGTTGTACTTCGGGTGCAGCTTGCCGAAGGCTTTCGGCATATTGCCGTCGTTGGACATGACGTACATATAGCGCGCGGGGCCGGTGACGCAGGGGTTCATGGTGGAGAAATCGCCGCCGAAGGTGATGCCCAGGCAGAGGATGATCACAGGGATGCCCACGATGCCCGCGGTGCTCATGCAGAACGCGAAGGGGGCGTCGGCGGTAGCCAGACCGGCCAGCTCAGAGGCGGGGGTCAGGCCCACCAGGAACCACTGGAACAGGGCGTTGACGCCGAAGACGATGAACGGGGACAGGCACAGGGCCCGGGGCAGGGTAATCTTGGGGAACTTGACCTCAGCGCCCATGCCCACGGCGGTCTCGAAGCCCGCGAAGCACCACCAGACCATCAGGACGACGGTAGCGAAAGAGGTGACGCTGGCGGGAATCCCGGCGATGGGGGAGGTGAAGCGGGCGAAGTCCATCTTGTTGAACACGCTGATGAACCACACGATGGAAGCGCCCCAGAAGAAGTACATGGAGCAGTTCTGCCACTTTCCGGCGAACTCGATGCCGAAATAGTTGACGGCGACGAAGATGATGAACAGGGCGCTGGCGGTGATTCTGGGGTCCACGTTCCAGGGCACGCCCAGGGCCTCCATCAGAATGGCCCAGTAGTTGGCGAAGGCCAGGGCCTCCGCGCCGCCGATGCCGATCTGGGCCACGGTGTAGTTCCAGCTGCAAAAGACGGCCACGGGGTAGTTGATAGCCCGCTTTGCATAGGCGTAGGTTCCGCCGGCCAAGGGCAGCGCCGCGCTCATTTCGCCGTAGATGGCGGCGGGCCACAGGACCAGAAGGAAGGCGATGATGGTTGCCACGATGATAGAGCTGCCCATGATGCCCACCTGGGACGAGCCCGTGGTGAACAGGCCCACGCCGATGACCGCGCCCGCGGTGATCGTGATGCACTCCGGGAGCCCAAGGGCCCGAGTCAGGACCTTGTTGTTGCTCTCTTTCATGAAAGTCTCTCCTCCTTATCGTTTTGTGAGTTCACTCCGTTTTCCGCGGGGGCCGGACCGCCGGAGAGGCCCTCGGAAACCAAGCTTTAGTCAATCGTAACACACTGTTCACAAACATTTTGGCATAAATCGGAATTTTCATTGTTCCTTTTTTGTGCTATACTGAAAATACACCATCAAAACCACTTGCCCGGCGTTCCCGCCGAAGAAAGGGGGAGAAGCGTCATGTCACTTTACATCAGTGGGAAGCAGCTCCCAAGGGACCGGGAGAAGGCCGCGCCCGTCCCGCTGCTGCTCTCGTCGCCCTATCTGAAAATGCAGCATCGGATCTTCACGCCGGAGTTCGAGTACGGGACGCTGCTGGAGGATGTCTACGAGCTGGCGAACCCCGGCGGCGAGGAGGAGCCCTATTACATCCTGCCCAGCGGCTGCATGACCATGATTTTTCAGCTGGACGTGCGGGCCTCGTCCTGCATCTTATGCGGCCCCCTGAGCACCATCCGCCGCCTGCGGATTCCCCCGGGGTCCACGGTTTTCTGCGTCCGTCTGAAAGCGGGCAGCGGCGACTGGCTGGCGGGCACCGGCGCGTCCCTCCTGACAGACCGGGCTGTGCCCCTGTCCCAATACCTCTCCGGCGCAGACAAGCTCCTCACCAGCCTCCGCCGCGGCGAATCCTTCCACGAGCGCAGCGTCCTTCTGTGCCGCGCCCTGGCGGCGAGGGACGCGGGCTCCTACCGTCCCATGGCCCTCTTACAGCGCTGTGTAAAGCTGGTCCACGAGAGCTGCGGACTCCTCCGCGTCTCCGAGCTGGCCGCCACCGTCGGGTGCAGTGAGCGCTACTTAAACCGCATTTTCCAGGAGCGCATCGGCATTTCCACGAAGATGTTCAGCGAAATCACCCAGCTCCAGCACTCCCTCTACAGCATCGTCACCACCCAGCCCAAATCCCTCCTGAACACCGCCGTCGCCTACGGCTACTTCGACCAAACCCACATGAACCGCTCCTACCGCAAGTTCCTCGACTGCACCGCCAGCGACATCCGCTACGCCGACAGCCGCTGCTTCCGCGCTGACGACATCTCTGCGGCGCTGTGAGTGCCTGCCTATGGGGGGCCTCCGGCGGCCAGAGGGCTTTGCCCTCTGGACTCCCACCAGGGAGGCAGGCGCCTCCCTGGACCCTGGCAGATCAGATTTCTTTTGTTGGATTGCTGCTTTGTTTGACTGTGTTCGTTGTTTGATACTCTCTGCACGCTGACCTCTGAAAACGGCGCGCCGCTTGCCGTGAAAGCGGGGGCCCGCTTCGACGCGGGGCGGGACGACTGGAGGCTGCTATGAAGAAATTCTTCCTGGGTCTGGACCAGGGAACCACTGGGACAACCGCCATCCTCTTCGATGAAAACTGGCGGCTCGCCGCCCGCGGATACCGCGAAATCCGGCAGATTTATCCCCAGGCCGGGTGGGTCGAGCATGACGCCACCGATATCTGGGACTCCGTGCTCTACGCCGTGCGGGAGGCCATGAGGGAGGCCGGGGCCGAGCCCCAGGACATCGCCTGCATCGGTATCGACCACGAGGGCGAGTCCGTCATGATGTGGGACAAGCTCACCGGCACTCCTGTTTATAATACCATCGTCTGGCAGGACCGCCGCACCGCCCGCTACGCCGACGCCGTGGCCGAGAAGCACGGCGACCTGATCCGGGAGCGGACGGGCCTGATGGTCGACTCCTATTTCAGCGCCTTAAAGCTCCGCTGGCTTCTGGACAACGTGCCCGAGGCGAAGAGCCTCCTGGAGCGGGACCGCCTCCTGGCGGGCACCATGGACAGCTGGCTGGTCTGGAAGATGACCCACGGAAAGCTCCATATCACCGACGCCTCCACCGCCTCCCGCACTATGCTCCTAAATCTCCGGGAGGGGAACTGGGACGACGACGTCCTGAAGGTCCTGGACCTGGACCGCAAAATGCTGCCCACCATCTGCGACAGCGCCATGCTCTACGGCTACACGGACCCCATCGACTTCTGCGGCATCAACGCCCCCATCTCCGGCATCCTGGTAGACCAGCAGGCGGCGCTTATCGGCCAGACCTGCACCACGCCCGGCACGGTGAAGACCACCTACGGCACCGGCTGCTTCATGCTCATGAACACCGGCGAAACCCCGGTATACTCCCCCAACGGCATTCTCACCACCGTAGCCTGGCAGATCAAAGGCGTCCGGAGCTACGCCCTGGACGGCGGCATCTACATTTCCGGCGCGGCCACCCAGTGGCTGCGGGACGGCCTGAAAATCATCAATACCGCCGCGGAGACGGAGCTGCTGGCCCTGGCGGCGGAGAGCAACGGCGGCTTATACTTCGTTCCCTCCTTCACGGGCCTGGCGGCCCCCTACTGGGACTCCTACGCCCGGGGCATGATGATCGGCATCACCGCCGGCACCACCCGGGAGCAGGTAGTCCGCGCCACCCTGGAGTCCACGGCCTACCAGGTCAGCGACGTGCTGAAAGTGATGGAGAAGGACTCGAAGGTCCCCATCAGCGTCATGCGCTGTGACGGCGGCGCGACAGCGAATAACTTCCTCATGCAGTTCCAGTCGGACATCCTGGGCATCCCCCTCCACGTCCCTGAGATCATCGACACCACGGCCCTGGGCGCGGCCTACATCGCGGCCATCGGCATCGGGGAATTCCACTCTCCGGCGGAGCTGAGCGGCCAATGGCGTCTGGACCGCAGCTTCGAGCCACACATGAGTGCCGACCAGCGGGAGAGCCTTCTGGAGGACTGGCACAGAGCGGTGGAGCGCTGCCTGAAATGGAGCCGTGAGTGACGAAAAAGCGATAAAAAGCCAAAAAGATCCGCCGCAGCCCGCGGCGGATCTTCTTCACGCAAAAACCGGCTCAATAGCGGTTAAAGCAGGCAAAAATCTCCTGCACCCTGGGCACAGCCACCCCCGCAGGTACGTTTCCGCCTCCGCAGACGGCCCCCAGCCCTCTCTCCGCGATCAGCCGCGTCAGCGCGGCCACAACCGCGTCCACCCGCTGACCGGCCAGATTTTCCTGCGCATAGCGCACCATATAAGCCAGTGCCTGGGTCTGCCCGCCGTCCACGAGCTGCTCCACGTAACGCAGATCCAGCTCTCGTTCCCCCACAGAGAAAGCGGTTTTCCCGAATCTTCGGACCTTCAAACGCTCCTGACGGGTCCCGCCGCCCCGATAGTTCCTCCGCGTCTGGGTAGACCCGGACAAATCCACCGTCCGCCCGCAGACAGGCAGATGGAACCCCGGCGCAGACAGCGTAGGCGCGGTACGCCCCTCCAGAGCCGCCTTCGCCTCAGATGTAATATCCTTGGCGTGGTACGCGTCCATCTGGATCACGCAGTCCGCGGTATAAAAGTAAGCCCCGCAGCTTCCCACCACCAGAATCAGCGACACGCCCGCCTTCTGCCAGAGGTCCAAAGCCCGCTCCAGAAACGGCGTAATCGGCTCCTGGCCCCGGGCGATCACGGACTGCATCAGCTCATCCCGAACCATAAAATTGGTAGCAGAAGTATCCTCGTCCATCAGCAGCACCTTACTCCCCGCCTCCAAAGCCTCAGAGATATTCGCGGCCTGAGACGTACTTCCGCTGGCATCCAAAGTAGAAAAACGAGAGGTATCCCGCCCGCTGGGCAGACGGTTGATGAACAGGGAAATATCGGTGTCCGTGACCTTCCGCCCATCCTCGGCCCGGATTTTCACAGCGGTGGAATCCGTAATCACGAACTCCCGCCCGTCCCCGGCGACATGGTCGTAAACGCCCCGCTCCAACGCTTTCAACAGCGTGGACTTTCCATGGTAGCCCCCGCCTGCGATCAAGGTAATCCCCCGCCGGATGCCCATCCCCCGGACGGCCCCCCGGTGAGGCAGATTCAGCGTCACAGCCATAGACTCCGGCGACTGGAAGGGCACCGCATCCCTCATAGGCCGATCCGAAACGCCGCTCTCCCGCGGCAGCACGGCCCCGTCGGCCACGAACGCTGCCAGCCCCAGCCGTTCCAGCTCTTCCCGGACAAAGCGGCGGTCCTCCGCCAGCTCAATAACCCGTTCCGGCTCCCCCTTAGGCGCAGTAGCGTACAAAAGTCCCTGTTCCACGCACACAGGCAGAAAGTCGAAAAGAATCTTCTCCAACTCCCGCGCGTTGATGGTCCGCCCGTCGGCGGGGAACCCGGCCTCAAAGCGCAGCGTAACCGCCCCGCCCCGCACCTCGCAGTCTGTCCGCTCCACGACCTCCTGTCCCGGCACGGTCACGGCCAGCACGCCGCTCTTCCCGGACCCCTTCGCCTGATGGGAGAAGCGCCCCGCCTGACGCCCGAAGCGGCGGAGCAGGTAGTCCTCCAGCGCAGTCCGGTCCCACCGCGCCTCCCAGAACGCGGCGGGAAACCCCGCCGTCCGCCCGTCCACCGTCACGCTGAGCTGGGACGGCGCGGCGAAGGGGTCCCCCTGGACGTGCTCGATGTTCAGCACGTACCGCCCGAAGGACCAGCTTCCCGCCAGGGACTTGTACGCCGGGTAGCTCCTGCGGTCGATGGACCGCAGGCTGCTCCGCAGTTCTTCTGATGTTCTCATAGTCAGCCTCCGTTTCACGCTAAAAATTCAGGACCATTATAGTCCATTTCCCGCCGTTTGTAAAATCGAAATGCGCCGGTGCCGAAAAGGTATTGAGAAGCCTGGAAATGTGTGCTATAATGGGCCATTATATTGGGACCTTGTTCCGCCGTCGGAGCGGAGGACTTGAAAATAAAGGAGTTGTAGAAAGCTATGAAATTAGGAATCGTGGGCCTGCCCAACGTAGGCAAATCCACCCTTTTCAACGCCATCACCAACGCAGGCGCGGAGAGCGCCAACTACCCCTTCTGCACCATTGAGCCGAAAGCGGGCATGGTAGCGGTCCCGGACCCCCGCCTGGACCGCCTGGCGGAGATCTACGAACCGGACAAGAAGACCCCGGCGGTGGTAGAGTTTGTGGACATTGCGGGCCTGGTAAAGGGAGCCAGCCAGGGCGCGGGCCTGGGCAACAAGTTTCTCGCGAACATCCGGGAGAGCGACGCGATTATCCACGTCGTCCGCTGCTTCGACGACGAAAACATCATGCACGTAGTAGCCGACGCCAGCACCAACGTCCCCGTAGACCCCCGGGGAGACATAGAGACAATCGACCTGGAGCTGATCATGGCGGATCTGGAGATGGTAAACCGCCGCGTAGAGAAAGCGGCGAAAGCCGCCAAAGGCGACAAGAAATTCCTCCACGAAGTAGACGTTTTCAAAGGCTTAGCAGCTCACCTGAACGCCGGCAAATCCGCCCGCACCTACGATTGCAATCCGGAAGACAAAGCCCTCATAGCCACATCAGATCTCCTGACCCTGAAGCCGATCATCTACGCCGCCAACACCGACGAAGACGGCTTTGTCCACCTGGAGGACAACGAATATTTCAAGCAGGTCCAAAAAATCGCCCAATCCGAAGGCGCAGAAGTCCTCCCCATCTGCGCCAAACTGGAGGAAGAGATCGCCGAACTGGAAGGCGAGGAAAAAGAGATGTTTCTGACCGAACTGGGCGTATCGGAATCCGGCCTGGACCGCCTGATCAAGTGCTCCTACGCCCTCCTGGGCCTGATCTCCTTCCTGACCTACGGCAAAGACGAATGCCGCGCCTGGACGATCAAGAAAGGCACGAAAGCTCCCCAAGCCGCCGGCAAAATCCACACCGACATCGAACGCGGCTTCATCCGCGCCGAAGTCCTAGCCTACGCCGACATGGAACGCTGCGGCACCGTCTCCGCCGCCAAAGAAAAGGGCCTCCTGCGAAGCGAGGGCAAGGACTACGTCGTCCAGGACGGCGACATGATCTACTTCCGGTTTAACGTCTGAGAGTGCATACGGCCTCCGGCGGGCGGGGGACGAGGGACGGGGGGCCTCCGGCGGCCAGAGGGCTTTGCCCTCTGGACTCCCACCAGGGAGGCAGGCGCCTCCCTGGACCCTGGCAGATTACTCCTTTTATTGGTGGCTGGTTGGTTGTTGGGGGCGTTTGCGATTCCTTGAATGCTGCTGTTGGGTGCGCGGACTGGGGAGGCCGGTTATGTCGAATTATGCTGCAAATCCGTTGGAAACTGCGCCGGTTCACCGGCTGATCCTTCAATATTCCGTTCCCACGGCGCTCACGCTGATGGTCAGCTACATCTATAATATCGTCGACCAAATTTTCGTCGGGCAAGGCGTAGGAATCGGAGGCATGGCGGCGGTGAACGTCGCCTTTCCCCTCACCATCCTCACCAACGCCCTCGCCCTCATGCTGGGCGACGGCTGTGCCGCCAAAATCAGCCTCTCCCTCGGCGGGAAAAACCAGGACGAGGCCGACCGCGCCCTCAGCGGTACCGTCACAATCCTCCTGACCTGCGGCCTCGCCATGGGCCTCCTGTGCGGCCTCCTGGCCCCCTGGATCGTGCGCCTCTTCGGCTCCACTGACTCCGCTTACGCGGACGCGGTGGCCTACATGCGCGTCATCGCCTGGGGCATCCCCTTCCAGATGCTGAGCCCTGCCCTCACCGCCGTAATCCGCGCCGACGGACGCCCCCGCTACTCCATGTGCTGCATGATCGCAGGCGCGTCCATCAACCTGATCCTGGACCCCATCTTCATTTTCCCCCTGAATATGGGCGTCACAGGTGCAGGAATCGCCACAGTCATCGGGCAGACCGCGTCCGGCCTCCTGTTCCTGCGCTACCTCACCAGGCCCCAGACGGTCCACCTGCGCCGCGCGTACATGGTCCCAACCTGGGGTCCGTCCATACAGATTCTGGCCCTGGGCTTCCCCAGCCTCCTGACCCAGACCATGACGGCCCTGGTGCAGATCGTCATGAACAACCTCATGCGGATCTACGGTGCGTCCAGCGTCTACGGCAGCGACACAGCCCTGTCGGTCTACGGCATGATTGTGAAAGTCTACCAAATTTCCCACTCGATGTTTGTAGGCGTATCCTCCGCGACCCAGCCGATCAACGGTTACAACTACGGCGCAAAGCACTTCCGCCGGGTCCGCGAGACGTACACCTTAGCGGCGAAAATCGCGCTTGCCGTATCGGCGGGATGGTTCATAATTTTCCAGGTATTTCCGCGTCAGATAGGCGGACTATTTGTAGCGGAAAACGCGCTGTACACCTCATGTGCGGCGCACTGCTTCCGCCTGTACATGGCCGCGTTTTTCCTGTACGGCCTGCACATGACCACGGCGTCCTTTTTCCAGGCCACGGGCAACCCAGGCAAAGCGCTCCTGATACCCCTAGCCCGGCAAGGCGTATTCATGATCCCGCTTGCGCTGCTTCTGTCAGCCCGCTACGGCCTGGACGGAGCGCTGGCGGCGGCACCGATAGCGGACACAGCGTCGTTCCTTCTGTCGGTGTATCTGGTCTGGACAGAATTCCGCAAATGGGAGCGCAAGGGCCTGCTAAAGGGGTAAAAACGGCTTGCAAAAAGCTGGGAAATGCGTTATGTTAGAAGCAGGCAGTCTGACAAGAGACAAACTGCCAAGAGAAAGTGATCTGGCGGGGTCCAGGGGAAACCGTTTCCCCTGGTGGGGTCCAGGGGCAAAGCCCCTGGCCGCCGGAGGCACAAAAAACTAATTGCAGCGAGGTGTGCGTCATGAAGGGCTCACTGGTGATTATGGCGGCGGGGCTGGGGTCCCGGTATGGTGGTACGAAGCAGGTGGATGGGATCGGGCCGCATGGTGAGATTTTGATGGAGTATTCCATTTTTGATGCTTTGCGGGCAGGGTTCAGTAAGATTGTGTTTATTATTAAGCCTGAGATGCGGGAGATGATGGAGCGGATTTGCGGGGGGTATCTGAGGGAGAAGAAGGCGCTGGACGGGTCTGCTGTTGAGGTTGCCTATGTTTATCAGGACTTTTCCTCGGTGCCCTCGTTTTATGCGATTCCGGAGGGGCGGACGAAGCCTTTCGGTACTGTTCACGCACTTTTGTGCGCCGGGGAGGCGGTTCGGGAGCCGTGCTGTGTCATTAACGCGGACGATTATTACGGCGTGGACGCCTATCGGATCATGTTCCGGGAACTGATGAGTCTTCCCGATGAAGGGCGGGCGGCTATGGTGGGCTACCTGCTGAAAAATACGGCCAGCCTGCACGGAACTGTGTCGCGGGGCGTGTGCGCGGTGCGGGACGGGAAACTGGAGTCGGTGCGGGAAGCTCTGAAAATCCAGCTCTATGAAGACGGGTCCCTCCGGGACCTGGCAGAGGACCGTTCCCTGGAGCCGGATACCATTGTGTCCATGAACTTCTGGGGCTTCGCCCCCTCGATTTTCCCCGCCCTGCGGCAGTATTTCGAGAACTTTCTGCGCAATGAAGCAGGGGACAACCCCAAAGCGGAGTGCCTCCTGCCCATGATGGTGGACCGGCAGATGCAGGAAGCGGGCCTGGAAGTCTCCGTGCTCCGCTCCGCGGACCGCTGGTTCGGCATGACGTACCAGGAGGACCGCAAGGTCGTAGCCCAAGAGCTCGCGCGTCTTCACAGAGAGGGCGTGTACCCGGAGAATCTGAGGATCTAAGGAGGGCAGGATGTACGACGAACTGACAACAGTAGACATCCAAAAGATGCAGGAGGAATTGGACCACCGCATCCGCGAGCTTCGCCCCCAGCTGATAAAGGAGGTCCAGACAGCCAGAGCCTTCGGCGATTTAAGTGAAAATTACGAATACAAATGCGCGAAGCAGGCCAAAAACCGCAACGAAAGCCGCATCCGCTACCTGGAGCGTATGATCCGCACCGCCAAAATAATCAAGGTAGAGAGCGCCGCAGACACCGTCGGCCTCTTCGACAAGGTAACGATCTACCACGAAGCCCTGCAAAAGGAAATGGACCTCCGCATCGTAACGACCCTCCGCCAAAACGCCCTAAAGGGCCTCATCAGCAAAGAATCCCCCGTAGGCCAAGCCCTCCTGGGCCACAAAACCGGCGACCGCATCGAAATCACAGTCAACCCCCAAACCCAATACACCGTCATCATCCGCGCCATCGAAAAAGGCTCCGACGACGCAACGCTTGAGATCAGGGGGTACTAAGGTGCGTACCTACGGGGGACGAGGGACGGGGGGCCTCCGGCGGCCAAAGGGGCTTTGCCCCTTTGGAATCCCCACCAGGGAGGCAGGCGCCTCCCTGGACCCTGGCATATCAGTCTGTTTTTTTATGGATTTTTCTGGGAGGTGGGTTATGCTTTTTTTATGCTACCCTAAGTGTTCCACGTGTCAGAAGGCGAAGGCTTTTTTGACTGAAAAAGGCGTGGAGTTTGAAACGCGGGATATCAAGGTTGATCGGCCCTCCGCTGAGGAATTGAAGCAGTGGTGGCGGCAGAGCGGACTGCCCTTGAAGCGGTTCTTCAATACCAGCGGGCTCCAGTACAAGGCGCTGGGGCTGAAGGACAAGCTGCCCTCCATGGACGAGGCTGAGCAGCTTGATCTGCTTGCATCCGACGGGATGCTGGTGAAGCGTCCGATTCTTGTGGGGGCGGACTTCGTACTGGTGGGCTTCCGTGCCGCCGAGTGGGACGAAAAACTGCCATGAGAGTCGATTTCGCCCCCTTGGACGGGATCACAAAGCTGGTCTTCCGCCGTACCTGGGCCCAATTCTTCGGCGGCGTGGACCGCTTTTTTATCCCCTTTTTCTCCCCCACCGATCAGCACGTTCTCACCCCCCGCGACCGCCGTGAAATCGACCCCGCCGTCCAGAACGGCCTCCCATCCGTCCCCCAGGTCATGACCTGCCAGGCGGAAGACTTTCTATGGGCTGTAAAAACCCTGGCCGATATGGGCTACCAGGAGGCCAACCTGAACCTTGGCTGTCCCTCCGGCACCGTCACGGCAAAGGGAAAAGGCTCCGGCTTCCTGGCCCGCCCCGACGACCTGGACCGCTTCTTCGACCGCGTTTTTTCCGAGGTCCCCATCGCCGTCTCCGTAAAGACCCGCCTGGGCTGCCAGGAGCCGGAGGAATTTCCCAGCCTCCTGGAGATTTTCAACCGCTACCCCATAGCCTGCCTGACAGTCCACCCCCGCGTGCGCCCCGAGAAGTACCGCGGAACCGTGCATCGGGAACAGTTCGCGCTGGCGATGCAGGAGAGCAAAAACCCGGTATGCTATAACGGCGACGTACGGAGCGTAGGGGATGTAGCGGCACTGAGAGAGCGCTTCCCAAATCTGGAGGCCATAATGATCGGCCGCGGCGCGATTGCGGACCCGGCGCTCCCGCGCCGTCTGCGCGGCGGCGAGCCTGCTTCGCGTGAGGAACTGGAGGCGTTTATGTCGGCGCTGTACGAGGCGTATCAGGCGTTTTACAGCCAGGTGGAACCGGCCAGCCAGCGGATGAAGGAGGTCTGGTTTTACCTGATTCACCTGTTCAAGGACGGGGAACGCCTGGGAGGCCGGATGCGCCGCTCCCGCGGCCCCGCGGCGTATGAGGCGCTGGAACGTGAGATTTTCCAGGAGCTGGAGCTGCGGGAGGCCCCGGAGGGGGAGTTGTATTAGGAGGCCGCTTCCCCTGGACTCGACCAGCTCAATCTTTTCCGCCCGGAATTTGAATGGAGGTATCTTCAAGTGAAAAAATATGAATATAAAGTGCTGACAATCGCAACTACTTTAGCTGTAAGCACAAAACAATATGAAAAGAATGCGCAGGAGTTTGAAACACAATTAAATGAATTAGGAGCAGAAGGCTGGGAACTTGTTCAGCGTATGGATGGCTTCTTTTTTCTAAAAAAAGAAATTGAATAAAAAAGAATTTGTCGTCTTTACGGAACGGGGAGAAAACATCCGCCTGATATCCGCACGGCTGGCGACAGAGAGGGAAAGGAGGCTTTATTATGACCAAGACCTTCATCATTGAAAAGGGCCAGACCCCTACAAAGGAGCAGTTAGAGGAAGTCCAGGCGGCGGCAAAGCGGGAAATTCTGCCGGATGAAGATACCCCCGAACTCTCCCCCGCGCTGTACAAAGCCTTCCAGTGTTCCGCCGCCCAACGCAACAGAAGAAAAAAGCGTGCATAATCTCTCCATAAAACCCCGTGGGGCCTTCCATGCCAATAGAAGGCCCCACCCCCCCGTCCCAACGCAGAAGCCGCAGCGCCCACCAGATTCGCGTCGCGTTAAAGCTCTTTTTGGTTACTTTTTCTCTCGAGAAAAAGTAACCCGCCGGAGGCCCCCCGTAAGCGAGTTCTGCTTTGTACCAGTTTCCTTGACAGCCCGCATTTTTAGGGGTATGATGGTAAGGAAAGAGGCGGGATGGCCGCTTTTATCACACCTATTATCTTTTTGAGGAGGTCACTCTGCTATGAGTATGACGAAGCTCTTCAGTCCCGGACCGGTTATGGTAAAGGACAATGTGCGCCGTTCTTTGCTCCACTATGACATCTGCCACCGGAGTCCTGAATTTGAGGAGATGTTTGTGGACACGCAGGAAAAGATTCTGCGCCTGTTCAACGCGGACGACTCTTATTACAGCGTCATCGTCTCCGGTTCCGGCACGTCTGCCAATGAGACGGTGCTGTCCTCCATCTTCCAGCCCGGGGAGGAAGTGCTGCTGATCCGCAACGGCGTGTTTGGCGAACGGCTGCTGGAAATCATCACGAAGTATCAGATTCCTCTGGTGGACATGCCGTTCCCCTGGGCCACCCGGCCGGATCTGGGCGCGGTGGAAAAAGCGCTTGCGGAGCATCCCAAGGTGAAAGTCGTGGCGATGGTGTTCCACGAGACTTCCACCAGCATGATCAACCCCGTTCCCGAGGTGGGCGCTCTCTGCAAGAAGTACGGAAAGCTGCTGAGCGTGGACTGCGTGTCTGCTGCCGGCGGGCAGAACATCGACGTTGTGGAGAACAACATCGCCATCTGCACCAGCGTGGGCGGCAAGTGCGTGGGCGCGTATCCCGGCTCCGCCTATGTCTGCGCCCGGAAGGACCTGCTGGATACCATCACCGCGGATCAGTGCAAAAACGTTTACTTGAGCCTCTACAAGCACTACCACACGGCTCTGGACACCCATCAGACCCCCAACACGCCCAACGTCAACCTGTTCTGGCCCCTGAACGTGGCCCTGACGAACATCCTGGAGGACGAAACCCTGGCAGGGCGGATCGAGCGCTACCAGCGTTGCGCGAAGATTATCCGCGATGGCGTGAAGGCCCTGGGCTGCCGCCTGCTTCTGGATGAGGACCAGGCCGCGAACACCGTGACCTCCGTGTTCCTCCCCGCCGGAATCGACGCCCAGGCGTTCATCGACGAGATGATGCTGCGGGGCTACACCTTCTATATCGGCAAGGGCGACTACGGCAAGCAGGGCATGATCCAGGTTGCCAACATGGGCGAGATCTATGAGCAGGACTGCCGGAACATGCTGGAAGTGTTTGAGGTTGTTCTGAACAAGATGAAGAAATAAACGATTTATCAGACAGAGCAAGGGTAGTTTTTACCCTTGCTTTGTTTGACCTTTTGGAGGGGGGTATGCTGTGGAAGATATTTCCGGAAAAATTTCCGCGCGTTCCCAGCGGTCCCAGGCGAAGAAGACGTGAAGAAAACGAGAAAAGGAGAGGCTGCATATGTCATTCGATCAAATCATCATGTTTATCATGGCAATAGGCATCATCCTCGGCGGCGTGGACAAAATCATCGGCAACAAGCTGGGGATCGGCGAAAAATTTGAAGAGGGCCTGAACAACATGGGCCCCCTGGCCATCGGCATGGCGGGCATCATCTGCCTGGCCCCCGCCATCTCCAACTGGATCGGCCCCGTGGTCACGCCCCTGTGCAGCGCGGTCCACATCGACCCGGCCATGATCGGCTCCATCCTGGCCTGCGACATGGGCGGCTATCCCCTGGCCACCGAGCTGGCGGTGGACCCCCAGATGGGCCTGTACTCCGGTATCGTGGTGGCGGCCATGCTGGGCTGCGCCATCGTGTTCATCATCCCCGTGGGCCTGAGCATGATTGAGAAGGAGGACCAGCCCTTCTTTGCCAAGGGCGTGCTGATCGGCCTGATTACCGTTCCCGTGGGCTCCTTCGTAGGCGGCCTGGCGGCGGGCTTCAACGTGACCAGCCTGCTGATCAACACCATCCCGATTCTGATCATCTCCGTTCTGCTGGCGGTGGGCATCATGCTGGTTCCCAACGCCATGATCAAGGGCTGCACCGTCTTCGGGCAGATCATCACCATCATCATTCTGATCGGCCTGATCGCCGCGGGCTTCGAGTCCCTCACCGGGATTGTGCTGATTCCCGGCATGGCGCCTATCAGCGAGGCCATGGGCGTGGTGGGCTCCGTGGCGGTGGTCCTGATGGGCACGCTGCCCATTCTCTACCTGCTGCTGCGGGTCCTGGACAAGCCCCTGAAAGCCCTGGGCGAGAAGGCGGGGCTGAACTCCACCTCCATCGCGGGCCTGATCATCGACCTGGCCAACGGCGTCCCTGTGTACGTCATGTACAAGGACATGGACAACCGGGGCAAGGTGATCAACATCGCCGTCATGGTCCCCGCCGCCTGCATCCTGGGGGACCACCTGGGCTTTACCGCCGGCGTGTATCCCGAGATGATCATGCCCCTGATCGCGGGCAAGGTCGTGGGCGGCGTCCTGGCGATGGTGCTGGGCTTCCTGATGACCCGGGACCTGTCCAACGAGGTCCGGCAGAGCGAGGAGATCAAGGCCCGGCTGGCGAAGTAAGAAGCTGCGGATTCACACATAACAGACGAGGGAGGATTTTTCGATGAAGAGCTATGCGGATTACATTCAGGTCCCCTGGACGGAGAAGTTCGTGTCCCTGCCCACGGGCATTCAGATGTGCTACTGCGTCTGCGGCCCGGAGGACGGCGTGCCGCTGCTGCTGATCCACGGCGTCACCGACGGGCGGATCTCCTGGACCCAAGTGGCCCCCATGCTGGCGAAGCTGGGCTACAGGGTCTATGTGCCGGAGTACCGGGGCAACGGCAAGACGGATAAGCCCGACCCCGGCCCCGGCGGCTACAGCGTGGAGACCCACCGGGACGACATGTTCGCCTTTATGGACGCCGTAGGCGTGGAGAAGGCCCACGTGGCGGGCCACTCCCTGGGCTCCCTGATCGCCCATCTGATGAACCTGAAAGCTCCGGAGCGCCTGCTGTCCACCACCCTGCTGGAGTCCACGGTCTGCTGCGCCACCAGCGAGGTTCTGAAATGGGCCCACGACGGCGACGGGAAGGAGTACCTGGGCGTCAGCGGCTACGATGCGGAGCAGAAGATGCCTGAGAGCTTCCTCCAGGGCTGGGCGGACACCAGCAACGACAGCGCGGATTTCCGGGAGGCCACCCTGGAACACGTGCGGCAGATGCCGTACCCCGTGTGGAACTGGCTGATCACGGGCCTGAACGCCTTCGACAACCGGGAGAACATCGGAAAGGTTTCCGGCAGGGTGCAGGTGATCTGGGCGTCGAAGGACGATATCTTCCCCGCCGCGGACCAGGAGGCCCTCAAGGCCGGACTGACCGGGTGCGATCTGACCTGCAAGGTCATCGAGGGCGGCAGCCACAACGTCCACTGGGACAGCCCCGAGACGCGGGAGACGTTCGTGAAGATGCTGGACGAGTTCATCAAGGCGGGCTGAGGGGCCTGCAAAACATGCGCGGGGCATTCGCCCCGCGCATGTTTACGCTGTGCCGCGTCCCGGCGGTTACAGCAGGTAGTTGTTCTCACGGTTCGCAATCTGCAGAGTCACCAGCTTATACGAGGCATAGCCCCCCGCCACCAGTGGTTCCATTTTGCAGATCTCCTCCGCCTCCTCGCGGCTTTCCGTTTTCAGGATGTACATGCCCGCCATGCCCGGCCAGCCCTTGAAGACGCCGCAGAGTTCCAGTTTCCCCGCGCCGTCCAGCCGCCGGATGTTCTCCACATGCTCTTCAACCGCTTTTTTTGTGAGCCGGTTGTAGGTCTTGCTCTTCTCAAGCAGCATCATATACATCAGATTTTCCATAGAATACCCTCCTTCGTGAATTTGAGCGGAACATTTTTAGGATAACATAAGTTCCGCTTTGATGCAAGAGGGGATTCCTCCCTTGCATATCCGCCTGTGTAGGAGTACAATAGAAATTGGATAGAAGGGAAAGAAAAGAGTAGAAGGATGAGGCCAAATCGGATAAAGTTGAGTTACCACACTTAAGAGTACCGAAAGGAGGCCACATCCTTCATGGGCAAGAGTATAACGCAGGACATGGCATACAGGCAATCCCTAATGAAGCAAACAGAGAAATATGGCGTGAGCTGTGCCAGTCGGAAGTACAATAAAAGCCGGTCCTGCATCTGCTTCTGGAAAGCGCGCTGGGATGGGAGCGTGGAGTCGCTGGCCTGTCAGTCCCGGCGGCCTCACAGCCATCCCAGGCAACACACGCAGTGGGAGCTGAAGCTGATTCGGGATATGCGCCGCCGGAACCCCAGCCTTGGCTTAATAGAACTGTGGCACCATCTGAAACATCGCGGCTGCGCCCGCCCGAAAGCCTGTTCCCTGTGATGTGAAAATTAGGGATGTTTCCACGGAAAGAGAAGAAAAAGGCTCACGTCTCCAAGCCTTAGTAGCAAATGACCTGCCTCGGCCAGAGTATCCAGGTGGATATGAAAGTAGTTCCCCGCCGGTGTATTACCGACCCGGAGCTGCGCCTGTTCCAGTACACCGCTATCGATGAGTTCTCCAGGCTCCGTTTCCTGGCGGCTTACTTTGAGCAGTCCACCTATTCTTCCGCTGATTCTCAAACGTCTGGTGAAGTGCTACGCCTGCAGAGGCGTCCGTGTGGAATGTGTTCAGACCGACAACGGTTTTGAGTTTACCAGCCGTTTTTCCATCAGCAAACGAGACATCCAGACCCTTTTTGAGAAAACTGCCGCTGAGCCTAGCATCCGTCATAAGCTCATTCGCCCTTACACACCAAGGCACAACGGAAAGGTCAAGTGCTGCCACCGCGAGGACCAGAAACGCTTTTACTCCGGTCGCTCCTTTTTCTCCCAGTTTGATTTTGAATCCCTGCTCTCCTTCCACAACCGTCGTTCCAATAACTTACCGAAGAGACCACTCATCTGGCTTCCTTGTCCAATTTGTTTGACAATTCTATACTGCCCACCCTGACCCTTTGGCGAAAAGCTCTTGACTTCAGGTGGAATGGTGGTAAAATAAAAGACAATGTTTGCGGCGGTACGGGCCGCGTCTGCAGGCGCGGAGCAGTCGACGCCGGGGTGTTGCGCAGTTGGTAGCGCGCCTGCTTTGGGAGCAGGAGGCCCAGGGTTCGAGTCCCTGCACTCCGACCATGTTGAGACGTCACGTTTGATACAAAAATATCGGAACGCGGCGTGCAGAAAACCCCTAGCTATAGGGGTTTTCTGCTATTCTAAAGCAAATTATATCGATTATGCCTATCGGATAATAAAGCGGCACGGCGGTTTTTCGCT
>JAAVZX010000083.1 GCA_022791875.1 Oscillibacter sp. | reverse complement strand
AGAACGACCAGCGGCAGTACAGCGCCAAGACCAGAGCCGCCCGGTGGGATTTCCCCTCGCCCTATCCCATGAGCCTGCGCATTGTCCGCGTTCTTCCTGATACGGGGGAGTACGAGACCCTTGCCACTTCTCTGCCGCCCAGCTTTACACCGGACCAAATCCGGGAGCTGTACCACGCCAGATGGGGCATAGAAACAGCGTTTCGCGAACTCAAATACAATTATGGGCTTATCAACCTGCATGGAAAACAGGAAAAGTTTGTCAGGCAGGAGATATTTGCCTCTCTGATTATGGCGAACGCCTGCGCGCGTATCATCAGCGCGGTGACGATTCAACAGTCCCAGAGGGCGAAATATGACTACATGGCAAATCAGAAAATGGGAATCTACCTCTGCAAGCAGTTCCTCAGCCACCCCGGCGCGGACGGCGCACAGCTCATGCGGGACATTGCCCGGTACACCGAGCCGGTCAGACCGGGGCGGCAGGACCAGCGGAACCTGAAAATCAAGTCATTCCCCGGCTTTGTTTACCGGGTTGCCGCGTAGATTTATTCATTAAATTTGACGATTTGAAATTACCGTATTTAAAAGGTATTTCGGTTTTAGCCGGTATTTTCCCGCTCACTTTTTAAGGGTTCCAGCCTTCATGTATTTTCTCCAGCGCCCGCAAAAAAGGCCTAAAATCAAGGTTTAGAACGTATCATTAAAAAATTTATCAGTAAATACCTTTATTTGCAGTAACTTTTTTATTAGGTTTCACTTTTTTAAAAGGTAAAATGCCAACTGCCGATTTACTGTTAAATTACATTATTTTACATTTCCGGTATAAGCCCTAATTTTTACATCATGCCGCCGACAAGTTGAAAAATACACTATTCCCCTATCCTTCCAAACGGCTTTGATTTTGAAACAGCCCGGAGACAGGTTGAAAAAATAGTGATACGTTGAAAAAATCTCTTGCGTGTTTTGCCGGGAGGGACCCACCCCCGGGGCCGAACCATTGAGAAAGCGAACAAAGGAGGAGCACACCATGAGAAAGGCGCTGATATACGGCCTGACGTTGAGCATTGCGCTGACGCTGACGGCCTGCGGCCAGCCGAAGGCGGAGGAACCCAGCACGCCGGACCCCGCCGCCAGCGCGGCAGTCCAGACGGCCAGCCCCGAGGAGAGCACGGAGCCAACCGTAACGCCGGAACCGTCCGAGGAAACGCCCACGGCCCCGGCGGAGACGGACACACAGCCGACAGAGGACACGACAACGGAGCCGGAGAACACCACACCAGAGCAAACCCCGGAGGCCCCTGAAGAAACCGCAAGCACGCAGCAGACGGAAGAGACGGAGACAGCACCCGCAACCAGGCCAACCACCCAGACCACAAAGCCTAACACCGACCAGACACCCCCAAGCGGCGAAAATCCCACTTATGAAGAGACAGAGCAGGCAATGATAGAGGAGCTTAGGCGCAGTAGAGAGAATTTAGAAGCACAAGGTTATAACACAGCCCATGGAGAACTGACCGACGAAGCTGTGGAGGCCATTGGTAGCTCCTTATCCGGCGGAACTCCAACCGCCCAACCCGACACCGATAGCCAGGACGGCACTGGCCAACCCCAGACACCGCCTGACAGTGGTTCTGTGGAATCGGAAGATGTGAGAACTCCTGCCCAAACAGCCGCGGAAGATTGGCTGTGGCAACAAATGACTGGAGGTTCCAGTGACTATAATGACCAAAGAGACTTCACAGATGAAGAGATAGCCGACATTGGTTCTAAACTTAATGTAACCAACTAAATGCGTTTTCGATTTTTGAATGATGGGGACTCGGCTGTTTTGATGAATAGCCGGGTCCCCTTTTGCTTTTTTTCGGCTTACCTAAATGACATTGACTCGAAGTCTGCCCTTTTGTTACATATGCACTTTCAAATACACAGCGCACTAAGAGGTCACGCCAGCAGTCCCAGCGCCTCCATAGCAGACGCCACATCAACAGCATTCTGCTCCATGTAAGCCGCGTACTCATCCGCATCCAGGTACGCGATAGTCTGCCCGTTGTTATCCATGAAGGTCACGAAATCGGGGTCCTCCACAGCCTTTGCGCAGGCGTCCCGCAGGACTTCCAGGACCGCGGGGTCCGTGCCCTTGGCGCAGGCCATGCCGCGCTGAGTGAAATACTGCACGTCATAGCCCTGCTCCTTGCAGGTGGGGACGTCGGGGAAGACGGGGTTGCGGTCCTCGCTCATGACGCCCAGGCAGATGAGGTGACCGGACTCGATGAAGTTCCGGGCCTCGGCCAGGGAGACGGTGACGCCCTGGATGAAGCCGGAGGCGGCGTTCTGGACGGCGGTGGCCGCGCCTTCCTCGTAGGTGATCATCTGGATGTCAATGCCGGTCTCGTTCATGAGGTAACCGCCGGCTACGTGCCACACGGAGGCGTTGCCCGCGCCGCCCATCTGGACGTCGCCGGGGTGGGCGAGGCAGTAGTCTACGTAGCTCTGGAGGTCGGTGATGTTGTTGGCCTTGGCCCACTCGGTGTTGACGGTGACGGTGGCGGCGTCGGTGTTGACGCGGCAGAGGAGGTCGTAGTCCTCCCAGGTGAGTTCGTTGGTGCCCAGGGGCTTGTAGGTGGCCAGCTCGAAGGTGATCATGCCGATGGTGTAGCCGTCGGTGCCCGCGTCGGCAATGGCCTGGTGGCCGATGATGCCGCCGCCGCCCGTGCGGTTGTCAACCGTCAGGGTCTGTCCCAGGTCCTTGCCCATAGCCTCGCAGAGAGCCCGGAGGCAGGCGTCGGTGCCGCCGCCGGCGCCCCAGGGGCAGATGACGGAGATACCCTTGGTGGGGAAGTCGGTGGTGGGGGCGGGGGCGGGCGTGGCGGTCCCGGCACCGGAACCGGAGCCGGAATCAGAAGAGCCGGAGGAAGCGCCGGAATCACCGCCGGAACTGCCGGCGGACCCGCCGCTGGAGCCGCCGCAGGCGGCTAAGGACAAGACCATCACCAGGGCCATCAGCATGGCGGCGATTTGCTTGCGAGACAGCTTTTTCATACAAATCCTCCTCGATTTTTCAGTAAAAATGGATAGGACCGCCCTCCGCCCGCAACGAACACAACCTAACCCGCGAACCCGATTCATCCTTCCAAGGCCCATTTCACAGCCCGCTTGTATTCATTTCTCAGGCAAGAGCATGTATACATTATAGCCACGCTTTTGGCAAACTGTCAATAGAAACCAGCTTTGCCCCCGCCTATTCTCTACATTATGCAAAAATCTTCCACGGAATTAGGCATTTCGCCATATATTTCCTGCCAGGGGTCCTCCGTCCTTGTATCCAAAATTCGACCGGAAGAAACGCCCGTCAGGGCATCTCCGAGGTGAAATAATCCCGGAGGTCCCCCAGAAGGAGGCTGCCCAGCCGGGTGACGCCGCCGAAGAGGTGCTTCTTCATCAGGGGCCGGAAGCTGGCCGTGTCCCGGGCCTCAATGGCACGAAGCAGTTCCGCGTGCTCCCCTGCGATCTCCGCGTAGGACTGCTTCCCCAGACGCACGATGTCCAGCATCCGGAAGCGGGTGTAGTGCTGGTCGGAGCGCTGAATGCACTCCCAGAGGTACTTTTTCCGGGTGGAGGTGAACCAGATTTCGTGGAACTGCCCGTCTATTTTGTAGAATTTCTCCGCGTCGAAGGAGTCCTGGGCGGTGGACTCCTGCATCTGCTGGTTCAGATAGTGGAGGCGCTGCATCTCCAGCTCGTCGCAGCAGCGGCAGAAGTCTTCCAGCACAAAGGTTTCCACCGCTACACGCTGGTAGATGATCTGGTTGATGATGTCCAGGTCCATCCGCGTGACGTAGGTGCCCCGGTAGGGCTCCACCGTCACCAGGCCGCAGAGGCGCAGCTCCTGGAGGACGCTCCGGATGGGGGATCGGGAGACGCCGAAGCGCTCGCACAGGGCGTTTTCGCTCAGCACTTCCCCCGGCTTCAGTCTCAGGGAGAGGATTTCCGACTCGAGAATCTCAAAAATTTCGCGGCTCTGCACCGCATTGGACCGGCCCATGGCGGCTCTCCTTTCGGTGGAATACTATTTTATTTTACCCCGCGCCGGAGGCGATGTCAAGAGAACCCGGAGCCTCCCTTGTATGCAGACCCGGATTTGAATACAAGCTCCCGGCGGAAGAGATTCCCACTATACAGAATGCCTAAAATTTTGAGAAAATTTGAAATATATGGAGAAAATCGCCAGCCTTGCTTGACACGCCGTTCCGGAGAAGCATATAATGAAGCTGCCATCCGGCGCAAAAGTGAATACAAGCGCCGGAATCTGGATTCTCATGCCCCCAGGGCAGAAAGGCAGGGCCTGTTTCTATGGATATCCGCTATTCCGCTCACCCCCACGATGTCAAGCGCTATACCACCGAGGAGCTTCGCCGGGAGTTCCTGATCGAAAACCTCTACGTCCCCGACCAGGTCCAGTCCGTGTACTCCCACGTGGACCGGATGGTCGTGCTGGGCATCCTGCCCGTGACGCGGGCCGTCCCCATCGACCAGGGCATCGACGTGTGGGCCAACTTCGGCACCCGCTTCTTCCTGGAGCGCCGGGAGGCCGGCGTGTTCAACCTGGGCGGCCCCGGAACCATCGCGGCGGATGGCCAGACGTACCGCTTGGGCTTCCAGGACTGCCTGTATATCACCATGGGCACCAAAACCGTGACCTTTTCCAGCGAAAATCCCGAAAACCCCGCCCGCTTCTACCTCGTCTCCGCCCCCGCCCACCGGGCCTGCAAAACCACCTTCCTCTCCATGGCCGACGCGGCGAAGCGCCCCTGCGGCGCGGCGGAAACCGCCAACGCCCGCGTGATCAACCAGTTCATCCACCCCGACGTGCTGGAGACCTGCCAGCTCTCCATGGGCCTCACCCAGCTGGCCCCCGGCTCCGTCTGGAACACCATGCCCGCCCACACCCACGAGCGCCGCATGGAAATCTACACCTATTTCAATATCCCCGACGGCAATGTGGTCTTCCACATGATGGGCCAGGGCCAAGAAACCCGCCACCTCGTCATGCAGAACTTCGACGCCGTCATCTCCCCCGCCTGGTCCATCCACAGCGGCTGCGGCACCGCCAGCTACACCTTCATCTGGGCCATGGGCGGCGAGAACCAGACCTTCGACGACATGGACACCATCCCCATCCACCAACTGCGCTGAACAGAAAGGAGTTTTCACTGCTATGAACATGCCGAAACTGTTTTCCCTGGAGGGCAAGGTGGCCCTCGTCACCGGCGGCGCCTACGGCATCGGCTTCGCCATCGCGGAGGCCCTGGCGGAGGCGGGCGCGAAAATCGCGTTCAACTGCCGCTCTCAGGCCAACCTCGACAAGGCCCTGGCCGACTACGCCGCCAAGAACATCCCCGTTAAGGGCTACATCGCCGACGTCACCGACGAGGCCCAGGTGAAAGACCTGGTGGCCAGGATCGAGGCGGACCTGGGCGTGATCGACATCCTGGTGAACAACGCCGGAATCATCAAGCGCATCCCCATGACCGAAATGAGCACCGACGAGTTCCGCCAGGTGGTGGACATCGACCTGATCGGCCCCTTCATCTGCGCGAAGGCCGTGATCCCCGGAATGCTGAAAAAGGGCCACGGGAAAATCATCAACATCTGCTCCATGATGAGCGAGCTGGGCCGTGAAACCGTGTCCGCCTACGCCTCCGCCAAAGGCGGCCTGAAAATGCTGACCCGGAACATCTGCTCCGAGTACGGCGAGGCCAACATCCAGTGCAACGGCATCGGCCCCGGGTACATCGCCACCCAGCAGACCGCGCCCCTCCGCGAGCGCCAGCCCGACGGCTCCCGGCATCCCTTCGACCAGTTCATCGTGTCGAAGACCCCCGCCGCCCGCTGGGGCACCCCCGAGGACCTGATGGGCCCCGCCGTGTTCCTGGCCTCCGACGCCTCCGACTTCGTGAACGGCCACATCCTGTACGTGGACGGCGGCATTCTGGCTTATATCGGCAAGCAGCCCTAGTTAAAAGTTTAGGGTCCAGCCCTTTTCAAAGGGCTGGCGGGTTTGGGCAGAGCCCAAAAAAGAACAGCGGCTCGAAGGCCGCTGTTCTTTTCATAAGGCCGCAGTAACGCTCAATCCGTGACGTAGGGAAGCAGCGCGATCTGCCGCGCCCGCTTAATCGCCTCGGTCAGCTGCCGCTGGTGCATGGCACAGGTCCCGGTAGTCCGGCGGGGCAGAATCTTGGACCGCTCGGAAATAAACCGGTGCAGCTTGGCCGCGTCCTTGTAGTCGATGTGCTCGCACTTTTCAGCGCAGAACTGGCAGACCTTACGCCGCTTGCCCCGTCCGGGCCGGCCAGGTCTGGAATCACGATCAAAAGCCATGGTGAATCCTCCTTTATAACGGATTTCAGAAAGAGTACCACCCCCCGCCGGCGGCCTGTCCGCCAGCGCTGCGGGATGGGAGGGAATCGCACAGTCACGCCGTCAGAGGGCGTGTTCAGAAGGGCAGGCTGCCGTCCTCTTCCCCGAGTTCGGAGAAATCGGACCCGCCGTCGCCGCCGTAATCAGAGCGCCGGGAGGGCGCGCCGTAGTCGGACCGCCCGCTGCCGGAGGGCGCGGAGCCATAGGCCGGAGGCGCATAGTCGCCGCCGCTGACGCTGTCCCGCTTGCTGTCGCCGAAGTAAACGTTGTCGGCCACCACCTCCGCGGAGCGGCGCTTGCCGCCGTCCTTATCGGTCCAGTCCCGGATCTGGAGGCGTCCCTCGACGATGGCCATACGGCCCTTGGTGAAGTATTTCGTGACGAACTCCGCGGTATTGCGCCAGGCAACCACGTCGATGAAATCCGTCTCCTTCTCGCCGCTCTGGGACTTGAAGTCCCGGTCCACGGCCAGGGAGAAGGAGGTGACGGCGATGCCGCTCTGGGTGCGGCGGAGCTCCGGGTCCCGGGTCAGACGGCCCATAATGATGATCTTATTCAGCATCCCGGCCACTCCTTACTCGCCCTTGCAGACGATCAAAGAACGCATGATGCCGTCGGTAATGCCGAGGACGCGGTCCAGCTCCTTGGGGAAGGCGGGCTCGCTGGTGAAGCTCATGAGGACGTAGTAGCCCTCGGTCTTGTAGTTGATGGGGTAAGCCAGCTTCTTGGCGCCCCACTCCTCCACCTCGACGGCGGAGCCGTGCTGTTCAGCCAGGGCCTTGAACTTTTCGACAAGGGCGGCAATGCCCTCCTCGCCCTGTGCAGGGTCGATGATATAGACGACCTCGTAATTGGCAGAAACCTTTGCCATGTTTGCACCTCCTTTTGGACAAATGGCCCTCATACGGGATGAGAGCAAGGATTCGCTCGCGAGACTGCAAGCTTTTATATTGTATCACTTTTTTTGGGGTTGTCAAGGGAAAGTTTGGAGAGGCGTGGATTTTGCCGCATTCAACACGTGTTGAGAAAGTTTCGACGCCTGTATTTTGCGTGGAAAGCGGCCTGTATACATATTTAAATAAAAAGCACCGCAAAGATGCTGAAAATTTTTTAAGAAATTGTGAAAAAGTTGTTGATTTCAGATAGAAACTATGGTAAAGTCTGATTGTATACAATCGACGACTCCCACAGAGCCTGGGCGGGCTTTTCCTTTTATCTGGGAAATATAAGAAAAAGCCCGCGGACCAGCGTGATTCACCCTCCCGGCGCGCCGCCTGCGCGGCGGGGGCTTGAATAAATTTTTCATAATTCTTAGGAGGAAAAGACGATGAAGAAGAGACTGACTGCACTTGTGCTGGCACTGGTGCTGGCCCTGTCCCTGGCCGCCTGCGGCGGCAGCTCCGGCGGCTCTACCGGAGGCTCCGGCGGCGGAGCGGCCAGCGGCGGTGCTGCTGGCGGCGGTGCCAGCGGCGGCGGCGCGGCCCAGGGCATCCCCTTCAAGGTTGCCAACTACTACGCCGACACCCACCCCACCAACGTGGCTCTGAACGAAACCCTCAAGCCCATGATCGAAGAGGGCACCGAGGGCCGCTACACCGTGGAAATCTACAGCAACAACGCCCTGGGCGGCGAGACCGAGTTCAACGAGGGCGTGTCCCTGGGCACCATCGAGTGCTGCATCACCGGCAACCTGATGGCCGACCGCTATCCCGCCCTGTACGCCGCCGACTTCCCCTGGCTGTTCGACGACGTGGAGCAGGCTTCCGAGATCTGCAACGACCCCGAGATCCAGGCCGTCTTCCAGGAGTACCTGTCCCAGTCCCACTACATCCTCCGCGGGTGCAGCCTGAACGGCAACCGCTGCATCTCCAACAACGTCCGCCCCATCAACTCCCTGGCGGACCTGAAAGGCATGAAGCTGCGCCTGCCCACCGTGTCCCACTACGTGAAGAACTTCGAGGCCCTGGGCGCCGCCCCTGTCACCATGGCCATGACCGAGATCTTCACCGCCCTCCAGCAGGGCACCATCGAGGGCCAGGAGAATCCTCCCTCCACCCTGCTGGCCAACGGCTGGTATGAGGTTCAGGACTACCTCGCCATGACCAACCACCAGATCGCCATGAACTTCGTTCTGATCAACGACAAGTTCTACAACAGCATGTCCGAGGCCGACCAGAAGGTCGTGGACGACGCCTGCGCCGCCTTCGTCGCCAAGCAGCTGGAGCTGTTCAAGGTCGCCATGGTTGAGGACGTGAAGACCCTGGAGGAGAAGGGCCTGGAGGTTACCTATCCCGACCGCGAGGAGTTCAAGGCCGCCGGCAGCGTCGTCATCGACGAGTACTGCAGCCAGTATCCCGAGTTCGCCTCCATCGTGGAGATGGTCCGCGCCAAGCAGGGCTGAGGCCCTCCGTCCTGAGAGGGGAGAGCGCCTATGAAGAAAGCAGAGAAATTCGTGTGGGACGCGGTGGACTGGATCTTGTATATCGACATGATCGCCACCGTGATCCTGGTCTTCGTCAACGTCATCGGCCGGTACTGTTTTAACCACAGCCTGGCCATCGTGGACGAGGCCGCCCGCATCCTCTTCGTGTGGATGGTTTACATCGGCTCCGTGGTGGCCATGAAGGAAATGACCCACATCCGCGTGGACATCCTCCTGATGTTCCTGCCCAAGCTGGCCCGGAAAATCGTGGACATCGTGGCCAACCTCCTGGTGGACGGCATCCTCCTTCTGACGGTCCGCACCACCATGAACCTGGTGATGGAGAACATCACCTACCCCATGCCCCTGACCCGGATTCCCTACGGCGTCGTCCAGGGCATCATTCCCCTGTCTATGCTGCTGATGCTGATCATCAATATTTTCCATCTGATTGACCTGTTCCGTAAGCAGCCTGAAGAGGAAGGAGGGAAAACGGCATGACGCTTGTAATCTTCTTGATTTCCATTTTCGTGTTCCTGTTCCTGGGCATCCCGGTGGGCTTCTCCATCATGCTGACCGTGTTCACCATGGCGGAGACCTCCGGCGTCACGTCCTTCGACATCGTGCCGTCGTACCTGTACAGCGGCGTGAACAACTTCGCCCTCCTGGCCATTCCCTTCTTCGTGTTCTGCGGAGACATCATGAACGCCGGCGACCTGTCTAAAGGCATCGTCGACTTCTGCCGGGTTCTGGTGGGCCACATCCGGGCCGGCATCGGCTACGCCGCCATCCTGGCCTGCATGATCTTCGCCTGCCTCACCGGCGCGGCCATTGTAACGGTGTCCGCCATCGGCGGCATCATGCTCCCCCTGATGATCAAGGAGGGTTACGACCCGGCGGACTCCACCGCCTGCGTCTGCGCAGGCTCCATCACCGGACCCATCATCCCGCCGTCCCTGCCCATGGTCATTTACGGCGTCCTCTCCGGCGTCTCCGTGACCAAGATGTTCATGGGCGGCGTGGTCCCCGGCGTCATCACCGGCCTGGTGTGCATGTTCGTGTGGTACCTGATGAACAAGAACCGGGACTATGAGCTGGAGCCCAAGGCCACTCCGAAGGAGATCCTTGCGGCGGCCAAGCAGGCTCTGCCCGCGCTGATGATGCCCGTTATCATGATGGGCGGCATCCTCTCCGGTATCTTCACCCCCACTGAGGCGGGCGTGGTGGCCTGCGTCTACGCGTGGCTGGTGGCTACCTTCGTGTACAAGAAGCTGACCCTGAAGAAGCTGAAAGAGGTCGCCATTGGCTCCGCGAAGAACACCGCCGTCATCATGCTGATCGTCGCGGCCTGCCAGGCCCTGGCGATGGTGGTGACCGTGGCCCGGATTCCCCAGGCCATCGCCGCCACCATCAGCGCCGTGTCCAGCAACCCCCTGGTGGTCATGTGCCTCATCAACGTCTTCGTCCTGGTGACGGGCCTGTTCATGGACGTGACCCCCGCCCTGACCATTCTGACCCCCATCTTCCTGCCCATCGTCACCAGCATGGGCATGGACCCCATCGTCTTCGGCGTCACCATGGTGTACGGCCTGTGCATCGGCCTGATTACGCCTCCGGTGGGCAACGTACTCTATGTCGGCATCGGCATCTCCCAGATCACTCTGCTGGATCTGCTCAAGAAGATCTGGCCTATGGTGCTGGTGTACATCCTGGTGCTGTTCGGCATGACGATCGTTCCCGGCATGATTACCTTCCTGCCGAGCCTCGTCATGGGCTAGGAATACCCCTTCGCGCAATTCCATCCTTAAAAGCGCCGCGGCGGCACGGGAAATTCCCATGCCGCCGCGTCCTTTTGTCTTCTGGGGGCCTACAGGATGTTGTACAGGCTGTCCAGCACCAGCCAGGTCTGGGAAAAGGGCCGCATGATATTCCAGAACCCCGCCCCCTGGAAGCCGTACTCCGCCACCAGCCGCAGTTTCGCCTCCAGGCTCCGGGCGTCCTCGAACCAGACCTCGTGGATGGCCCCGGCAGCATCGGTGTAGTGGAAGAAGGGGGACTGGGCGCTCTCGTCGTACTGGATGGCAATGTCGTGCTCCAGGGCCAGCTCGATGGCCCGCTGGTTGGAGATGGACTGGGCGCGGCTGCTGCCCTGGATGAAGGGGAGGGTCCAGTCGTAGCCGTAGTTGGGGACGCCCAGGAAGATTTTCCCGGCGGGGATTTCGGTGACGGCGTAGTCCAGCACGGCCCGCACGTTGGGGAGGGGGGCCACTGCCATGGGCGGTCCGGCGGTATAGCCCCACTCGTAGGTCATCAGCAGCACCCCGTCCACCGCGGCGGCCACATCGGGGTAGCTGTGCCCCTCGTAGAGAAGGCCCCGCTGACTGGCGCTGGTTTTCGGGGCCAGCGCGGCCCACAGGAAGCGCCCCTGGGCCGCAAGCAGCGTCCGCAGGCGGCTCAGAAATCCGGCGTAAGCCTCCGCAAGCTGTCCGGGCAGGTACTCAAAATCCACGTCCACACCCCAATACCCCAGCCGCAGCACCGTTTGCAGCACCTCCGCCGCCAGCCGCTCCTGCACCTCGAAGTCGGTCAGGACCATGGTGGCCCGCCCGGTGTTGAACTGCCCGGACTCCGTAAGGGTGGACAGGTGCATGACTGGCCGGGTCCCCCGGACGCGGGCGGAGGCCAGCATCGCCTCGTCGTCCAGGGGCAGGAGGCCCCCGGAGGCGGTGATGCCGTATGTAAAGGGGGCCAGCGTGGACAAATAGGGCAGCTCCGACGCAAGCAGTTCCGGGGAAATATAGGGATAGGCGTAGCCGTTGAACACGCCCTCTCCGATTTTCTCATCGAAGTAGGAGATCACCAGATCCTGCCCCACCGCCAGGTCCTCCTGTCCTCCCAGCTCCCAGTTATTCCGCCAGAGCTGCCGCACAGCAGTCCCATAAGCGGCGGCAATGGACGTGAGCGTCTCCCCGGCCCTCACGGCATGGACCCGCCTGGGAAAACGCACCACCAAAGTCTGTCCCACCGCCAGAGCGCCGTTCCCCGGCACGCTGTTGTCCGCCGCCAGACGCCGCGGCGAAACGCCGTACTCTGCCGCGATTCCCTCTACAGTCTCTCCGGTACGCACCACATGGATTGTCATACTATGATCACCTCGTATCATCCTTATGCGGGCGGGGGGGGGATCATACGGCCTCCGGCAGCCAAAGGGCTTCGCCCTCTGGACACCTGCCAGGGGCGTGACGCCCCTGGACCCTGCAAAAAAGGACTGTCAGCGCCAGTGATAAAATGAAAGAAAACGCCGGGGAAAAATGCAGTTTTGTTGTGGAGGTGAAGCAAGAGAACTCCACACTGAACCGGCAGTTTGAGGACTTTGCGGGCTTCTGCGGGTTCAAACTCATCCCGTGCCGACTGT
This sequence comes from Oscillibacter sp., assembly GCA_022791875.1. GTDB lineage: Bacteria > Bacillota > Clostridia > Oscillospirales > Oscillospiraceae > Oscillibacter. Next base: position 8,769 of record JAAVZX010000083.1, on the reverse strand, counting down.
ACCGAGGTCAAACGAAGGGAAAAGTGGAGCGGATGGTACAGTTTGTGTGGGATAATTTCATGGTGGGGATCAAGTACAGCTGCCTGGTGGACCTGAATGGACAGGTCCTGGCTTGGTGTAATGGTGTAATAAGGTGAACGGGAAAGTTCACGCCACCACAATTGTAGATTGGCTCCCGTTTAGCGGAAGGGAGCTAATTATGGATAGCAGAAAGGACAGCATCAGCATTGAAAGTCAATTTGAATTTTGCCGTTACGAGTTAAAAGGCGGTGAGGCGAAAGAATACAAGGACAAAGCGTACTCCGGCAAAAACATTGAACGGCCCGATTTCCAGCGGCTTTTGAATGACATCAAAACCGGGCTTATCCGGCGGGTGATTGTCTACCGTCTGGACAGGATCAGCCGCTCCATCGTGGATTTCGCAAAGCTGATGGAGCTGTTCAAGCAGTTCAACGTGGAATTTGTTTCCTGCACCGAAAAATTTGATTGGACACTTCCTTTTTATGTCACCCTCTTGCCACCCCCGCAAATCTATGCTATACTGTCCCCATCTACATCGAAAAGGAAGGATATACTCATGAAGAAACTACTCAGCCTCCTCCTGTCCCTGAGCCTGTGCGCCGCCCTGTGCGTCAGCGCTTCCGCCGCGGATGCCGCGGACACCCCCGCCCCCGAAGACGCTCCCCCTGCCGCCGAAAACGCCCCCATCCGCATGTGGGGCAAGGTCACCCCCTGGGACGGCGAGGCGGGCATCCTCCTGGTCAACGACAACCCCGACGCCGACGCCCCCATGAATGAGGCCGTCATCCTCCTGGGCGACGCCCCTGTCGTCGACGCCGTTACCGGCCTCCCCCTGGATGTAGAGACCATCAAGGAGGGCGACATCCTCTACGCCTGGATCGGGCCCGCCATGACCATGAGCCTCCCGCCCCAGGTGAACGCCATCGCCGTGGTGGGCAACGTCCCCGCTGACGCCGCCGCGCCGGAGTTCTGCGAGATCGCAGGCGCGGCCATGACCGCCGAGGACGGCGCGTCCCACTTCCCCCTGGTGGGCGGCGGCACCCTGGCCGTCAACGCTGAAACCGCCTACACCCCCTGGCGGACCCGTCAGATTGTCACCGTGAACGACCTGACCCCCGGGGCCCACGTCATGGTCTGGACCTCTGAGGACATGGCCGAGAAGGTCGTGGTCTTCCCCTACGCCTACCAGGGCTGGCTGGGCATGAACGCCGCCAGCAACGGCGACATCCTGGGCTGTGTCAACGGCAAATTTGACGGCGAGACCCCCCAGTGCATGGGCCGGCGTGCCGAGGACGGCTCCCCCATGCTGCCCGTCCGCGCCGTGGCCGAGGCCGCGGGCTACGACGTCCGCTGGGACAAGGAGCAGAAGGCCGCCGTCGTCAGCCATAACGGCGAGGACATCCTGGCCGCGAAGCCCGGCGAAAACCTGATTCAGGTCCCCAACGGCGAAGTGGGCATTTCCGCCCCCTGCGTCATTGAGAGCGGCGTGACTTACCTCCCCGCCTCCGACCTGGCCTATTGGCTGAACCTGTTCCTGACCACGAAGGTGTAATTGTCGAAAAAACGCATAAATCCTCGGGAGGCAGGGAATGCTGTCCCCCGAGGTGAGTGTTATGCGAATGTCACTGGAGGCGGAGCTGCCCCTGGGGCTGGCGCTGGCTATGGCACAGCGTCCGGAGGCCGTGGAGCGCTTCGCCGCCCTGGGGGAACCGGAGCGTCAGGCGCTGATTGCCCGCGCCCGTTCCGCCCGCTCCAAACAGGAGATGCAGAGCTGTCTGGAAGCGCTCATGTAGGGGCGGGCCTCCGTGCCCGCCCGTTCCCCCGGACCCTCCTGGGCCTGCGGGAAACGGGCCGGGACAGAGCCCGGCCCCTACAACGTATAAAATACCCTGGGGAATTCCCCAGGGTATTTTTATATGCGCCTTACCGAAAGCTCAGGTCAAACCGCGCCCCCGGGTCCCCCGCGAACACGATCAGGCCCTCCGCTGGAAGTGTGACGCTGTTCCCGTCCCCCAGGACGGAGGAACCCGTCACCTGGTACTTCCCGTCGTAGACCCAGAAGCCCGCGTCCTCCGGCATGGAAACCGTGACGGTCTTCCCCGCCGCGTTTCCGCCGATTTTATACCAGCGGGCATAACCGTCCGGCTGGATGGTGCAGTGAGACGCCCCGCTCCCGGTATAGATGTCCTTCACGCCCTCCGTGGACATGAAGACGGAGCCGTTGGACTGGTACAGCCACACTGTCCCGTTCTCATCCTCCCGGAACTCCAGATCGTAGCCGTCCCGCCCCGCGTTTCCGGGAAGCTGCACCGCGTACTCAGCACGGTTTTCGTCCACGATCCGCAGCGCCCCGATGTAGCCCGGGATGTTGCTCCCGGCGCTCTCCTCCTCGCTTGCCATGGCGGTCCCCGCCACGGAGAGGGCCAGGTAGACCTGGGAGCTGTAGCGCTCGTTCATGGGCACGATGTCCGTCTCAGCCATCTGCTTTTCCCACGCTTCCTGAAGCGCAGGGGCCTCCGCGTCCGCCTCCAGCCTCACGGCCGCGTAATTCCTCGTCGGAAGCCCGCCCAGCCCCGGGAGGGCTGTAAACGCCTGCTGGAGCAGGTACACCTTCCCGTTGTCCTCCTCTGCGAACCGGAGGGCCGCGGTATTGTCGGCATCCCGGAACGATCCGTCGCTGTAATAGCTGAACTTCTGCGCCGGGACGTTGGGCTGGGACAGGTAGCACATCTCCAGAGTCCCGTCTTCCCCCACCTTCACCTGGTACGGAACCAGGGACCCGTAATATCCGCCGTATTCCAGCAGTTCCCTGGGCATGGCGGCAGGCTTCGCCTCCGGGAGGCCCACAGGCGTCTCATCCACCTCCACGCCTTTCTCCCTCAGCGCCGCGATCAGCATCTGGGACGCCGCCATCTCGTTATACGTGGACACGCCTCCGGAGGACAGCACCGCCGCCGCCATATGGTGCTCCGGAAGCACCACCAGACCCGCGTGGTAATACTGGGTGTCGCCGCCCTTCACCAGGGCTGTGATGCCGCTCTGGCAGAAGGGATACCAATCCACACTGTCCCATCCCAGCCCGAAGGCCAGGCCGTCCGGCCCCTCGTCGGGCCAGATCCCCTTCTTGTACTCCGGCGCGGCCATGGCCTCCAAGGACCCCTGGCTCAGCAGTTCCGTCCCCGTCAGGGCCCCGCCGAAGGCGGCCAGATCCGCCGCTGTGGCGTACAGGCCCCCCGTTCCCACCACGCCCAGGCAGTCCATGGGTAAAATCCGATCATAGCCCGCCTGGTATATAGGCGCGGCGCCCTCTATGCCGTCGCTGGGCGCGAAGGTGCCTGCAAGCCCCAGAGGCGTCAGCAGAGCGTCCCGCACATAGTCGATGTAATCCTGCCCCGACACGGCCTCCACCACCAGCTCCGCCAGGGTAAATCCGTCGTTGCAGTACACGCTGTACGCCCCCGGATCGGCCTTGAGCCGCTGCCCCGCCAGGCGCTCCAGGAGCAGGTCCGCCGCCGCGGTGCTGGGGTCGTCGTAGAGCATGGCGCTCCCCATGGAGGACCCCATCAGGCCCGAGGAGTGGTTCAGCAGCATCCGCACCGTGATGTCCTTGTACCGCCCGTCCGCCATCCGGAACTCCGGCAGGTACGTGGTCACAGGCGCGTCCAGCGACACCTTCCCCGCCTCCGCCAGCTTCATCACCGCCGCGGTGGTATACATCTTGCTGACAGACCCGATTCCGTACAATTCGCCCTCCTGGGCCTCCGATTGGGCCGGGTCCCGGATGAATTCGGGGACCTTTGCCTCCGCCCCGGAGGCGGTAATCTCCCCCTCCTGCCACAGGGCCCAGCTCACGCCGGACGCGCCGCCATACGTCATCGCGGCCTCCGCCGCCGCCTGCGCGGCCTGCTCCGCGGCGCTCCCCGCCGCCTCTCCGGACGCGGCCCCGGACGCCTCCGCCGCCAGCGCCGGAACCGTCAGGCTCACCCACAGCGCCAGGGCCATCGCAACCGTCAGGCCCCGCCTCATCATGCCATAAATTCTTCTCATATTCCGTCCTTTCCCGCCCTGGAAAAATCTTATAAAACACAGGGCGCTTCCCGTAGTGCACGCCTATCATACTCCTTCCACCTGCTGGAAGGTCAAGAGCTATTTTGTAAATTTTCACCGAATCTCCCATAAAAACGCCATGAATTTCCATGGGTAAAAAAAGGATATGCAATTTTCTTAACAGCAAAATGCGAATTTCTGTATTGTTTTTGGTGAAATATGTGATATAATAGGGAAAATAAGCAAAGTGCCGGAAATGCGCCCGCCCAGGCGCTTCCGAACGAGAGGGGGACCCGGATTCCTATGCGCGAATTCTCCTTTTCCATCTTCCCAAACGAGAATTTTTTAGACCTCCTGCTCTATCAATACGGCTGGGAGCAGTGCGAGCCCCTCCACTGCTTCGGCCCCTACATGCGCCACCACTACCTCTTTCACTACGTCATCTCCGGAAGGGGCTGGTTCGACACCGACATTGCCGGCGTCACCCAGCACTTCCATCTGGAGGCCAACCAGGGCTTCCTCATCCCGCCCAACAAGGTCACCACCTACTGCGCCGACGAGAAGGAGCCCTGGAAGTACGTCTGGCTGGAGTTCGACGGCCTCCGCGTCCAGGAGTACCTGGATCACGCGGGCCTCAACGACGCCCACCCCATCTATATCCCCCAGTCCCCCGCCCAGGGCGAAACCGTCCGCGACCTCATGCTCTACATCGCCAACCACGCCAAATCCTCCCCCATCCACCTCATCGGACACGCCTACCTCTTCCTCGACGCCCTCATCCAGTCCTCTGCCGCCCGCCGCCCCATGGCCGAAACACAGCTCCGCGATTTCTATATCCACGAGGCCGTCACCTACATGGACCAGAACTACCACCGCGACCTCACCGTCGAGGAAGTGGCCGACGTCTGCAAGCTCAACCGCAGCTATTTCAGCAAGCTCTTCAGAGAGTCCATGGGCTGCCCGCCCCAGGAGTTCCTCATCCGGATGCGCCTCACCAAAGCCGCCGAACTCATGAAAACCACCCGCGACTCCATCGGCGACATCGCCGCCGCCTGCGGATACCCCAACCAGCTCCACTTCTCCCGCGCCTTCAAGAAGCGCTACGGAGCCTCGCCACGGGAGTGGAGGAACCAGCATCAGATTCGGTAGCGCCTGCGGCCTCCAGCGGGCGGGGGCCTCCGGCGGGTTCCTTTTCTCGAGAGAAAAGGAACCGAAAAGAGCTTTCATGCCGCTCTATACCCTGGAGGTTGTTAAAGCCTGTCACACGGTAACGAAGCGTAAGCGAGTGGGGCCTTCCATTGCCATGGAAGGCCCCACACATATTTATACTTGCTTGCAAGCCCCTCCGTAGGGGCGGACCTATGTGTCCGCCCCCACGCTGCATCGTTCTATTTAGCATACACACCCTGCCTTGTCTGGAGTTTTTTCACCTCATCCAAAGAAAGGACCCACCTGCACTTTCTGCGTTACCGTGCGGAAAGCCATAACGCCCACCAGATTCGCGTCGAGTTAAAGCTCTTTTTGGTTACTTTTTCTCTCGAGAAAAAGTAACCCGCCGGAGGCAGGGAAGCACTATGCAGTTCAGACTTTTTCAGTGTTCTGCCTGCACGCTTCTAAAAGCCGCGCTCTTCACAAAGTGCTGCAATCTCCTTCCATTTCATATTCCGCATGAAGTTTGCGGCGCTGCTTACGCTTTGATTCTCGTTCAGCAGACTGTGGACTCCAAGACGCTTGATGCGTTTCCCCAATTTGGTGTTTTTCTTCTTTTCCTCAGAAATCATTGCCATGTAGAGAATGGAAAATATAATGTCGACTTCCAGAGTGTCATCCTTGTAAGATTCAGCAATCTGCGAAATCTTGGCCAGAACGGGAGCCTCCACCTCTTTTCCGGTCATGTCATAGACACGCACGTAGTCTCCGTAGACCTGGCCGGTTCCGTATTTTTTCGCCAGCTGTTTCAGCTGGTCAAAGTAATCGGCATCCCGCGGGGGTCTCCTGTCCCCATTGCTCTTTGTCAAATACACGCACCATCCATCAAAACTGCCCTGATCGTATTCCAGATAAGAACCATCCGGGAAGCGTTTTACAACCTGTCCTATCTTTTTGCCGCCTTTCTTTACAGACATCTGAAACATCCCTCCTGCTGGAATCAATGTCTTCTGACTTTCGCATGGTTTGCTTTAATAACTTATAGGCGCATTCAATGCAAAGTATAACATTTCCAGCAGTCTTTGACGGCGCTCATTTGGGGTATATAAGCCTCTTTTTTCTTCCATTTTTCTAGGAGACGGTTCATCAGTAAAAATCAGAGACACGCCAGCGCATTCAGCGTCCTTGGAAAGCCGATAAAAGGCAGGCACTGGGTCAGCGCGTCAATCAGTGTTTCCCGGGTGTTCCCCACACGCAGGTTCGCCCCCACGTGAGCCTTCGCCTGGGGCTCGCAGCCGCCAAGGCAGCAGATGGCGCAGAAGGTGATCAGCTCCCGCATTTTCAGGTCCAGCGCGCCTCTGGTGTAGAAATCGCCGAAGCAATAGGCGGAGAGATAGTCCTGGATATGCTTCAATTCTTCGGGCGCGTTGGCCCGCATGGCGTTGATGGTGTCCGCGCCGAAAATCTCCTGCTGGACGGCAAGGCCCTTCTCAAAGCGGGTTTCCTCCGTCACGGTGCCCTGCCTTGCCGTGGGCACCGCAATCCCCGCCTCCTGGAATGCCTGGTTGACCTCGTCCAGGGCGCACTGCACCTTCTCCAGCCCGATGTAGGGCGCGCACTGATAAAGCGTCTCCTTAATCTGTTCCGGAGCGGCCCCCGCATCCAGGGCGGACAGGGTATACCGGGCCAGGGGCTTCCAGGTCTGGCAGGCGGTCAGCGCGGCCAGCCGGATCAGGGCCTTTTGCGGGTTGGACAGCGTACCATGCTCCGTCACGTCGCCGCACAAAAAGCCCCTGGCAATCTCCTGAAACTCCGGATCGCTGCCGCTGTCAGAGAACGCCTTTCCCTGAAACCAGTCCCGATTGTTCTTTTCTGTCAAATCAGTCCGATTCATTTCACTGCCTCCATCGCTGCAAAATCTTCTGCCATAGCGTCAATTCTCCTGCCCCTCAGAGGGCAGAGTCAGACCATCCACCCACGCCTCCACCGTTGAACGGGACGCGCTGCCGCTGAACCGCTGGCCGTCCAGCCATGCGGCGGCGCTGGCAAGGGGCTGGAGGTTTGCGGCGCTGGAGCCGATGCCGCTGCTGCCGGAGGTGCAGAAAGGCACGATGGTTTTGCCGCTGAAATCATAGCTTTCCAGGAAGGTGCTGATAATTTTCGGAGCCTGGCCCCACCAGATGGGGTAGCCCAGGAACACCACGTCGTACTGCTCCATATTGTCCACGCCGACGGAGATCGCGGGACGGGCGCTGGCGTCGTTCTGCTCCCGGTTGGCGCGGCAATCGGTGTTGTAGTTCAGATCGGCGGCGGTGTAGGGCGTCTCCGGCGTAATCTCGTAAAGGTCTGCGTTCAGGATGTCTTTCAGGTGATTTGCAATATTTTCCGTATTATTCGTAGCGGAAAAGTAAGAAATCAGGACCTTGCCGCCCTCAGCAGGTTCCGGCGCAGGCGTTTCGCTGTCCTTGGGCAGGTGCATGTACTGATACAGTGCGGCGGCAATCTCCCCGCGGGAGGCGCTGGCCTGGGGGGCAAAACGGCCCTCGCTCCGGGGAGCCATCACGCTGTTGGCCCGGGACCAGTCCACGGCGGTCCGGGCATAGGCCGAGATGGCGGCTTCGTCGGCGTAATTCTCACCGGAGGCGTTCGGACTGCCCGCCCAGCGCCAGAGAATCGCGGCCACCTGCTGGCGTGTCACTGGGTCGCTTACGCCAAAACGCCCGTCGCTGTAGCCGTTGATGTAGCCCTGCTCCGCCGCCCAGCCAACGGCTTCGGCATATGGGGCGTCCGCGGCCACGTCGGAAAACCGGGACCCATTCCCGGCGGCAAAGGCCAGGACGGCCAGGGAAAGCGCCAGCGCCAGCGTCAGGCCCAGCGCGGCATATTTTTTGATGCTTCTCATACTTGCTGTCTCCTTTTTACGTTCATTTCACAAGGTTTTCCCCCGCCTTAGACTCCAAAGCTTTCCACCCATGCGGCGAGGGCCTCCTTCGTCTGCCTGCCGTTCAGCAGCTTCCCCTCCCGGATGACCGCACCGGGAGCGCTGGACCTCAGATCCGCGGCGGTCCGGCCCAGGCCGCTACCGCCGGAGGTGGCGAAGAGGACGATGGTTTTGCCGGAGAAGTCGTAACTCTCCAGGAAGGTGCTGACGATGGTGGGCGCGGTGTACCACCAGATGGGGAAGTCCAGGAAGATGGTGCCGCAGTCCTCCACATGGGCGTCCCGGTCCGCCAGAGGCGGGCGGAAGGTCCGGTCGTTCATCTCCACGCTGCTGCGGGACTTCCTGTCCGTCCAGTCCAGGTCGGCGGGGCTGTAGGGCGTCTGGGGCTTGATTTCATAGAGGCTGGCGCCCGCGGCCTCCGCGAGGGTCCTGGCCGCGGCGGCGGTGGTGCCGCTGGCCGAGAAATAGGCAACTAGAGCAGTTCTCTGAAATAGCAATAAGAGAAGAGATATGGTAAGATGGCAGCGGGGTGAGGAAGATGCTGCATAACGAAGCAAGGAATTTGCTGGTAGAAGCGTATGAGAAAACGCACGACGCAAAAGCAGTTGCGT
>JAAVZX010000082.1 GCA_022791875.1 Oscillibacter sp. | reverse complement strand
TTTCGCCGATGGTGTACGGTCTGATTCTCTCCCATGCTTTATCGCTTATGTCGTGCCGCTGCTGTTCGCCTGCCATTTTCCTGCCCTCCTCCTTATTTTGAGGACCATTATATCATACTTTTATTGACGACACTATCTAAAGAACATTGGCCAAAAACTCCGCTATCTCGGGCCGAGCGTGTGGGCGGAAATTGAGAGACTCCACAACGGGGGCACTCCGGCGGCGGTGATTGCCAAGAAAGTCGGCTCCCATGTCGCCGCAATTTACCGTGAACTCCCGAACGGATACACCGGGGCCATAGACGAGTACGGTCGGTGGGTGTATAGCGCCGAGACCGCACAGCGGAATTTTGAGAGGAGCATCAAGCGTCGGGGCGAGCGGGCCCGGGCAGACTGACAGGAAAGGAGATTGCTATACCATGATTAAAGTTGCAACTATCCCGGAGGTGTGGGAACTGGCCTATAAACTGGCCGACGCCGGAGAGTATGAGCTCGACAAGGACAGCGAGGAGGGGGCCGTGTATCCGATTTTCCGCGAGAAAAACAGCTATTATAGCCGCATTTGTGATCTCGGTTGCCGCCTGGAGATTATGAAGGCGGACGAGACCTCGACCAACATCTGGATCGAGCCTCAGGAGCCCGCCGCCGAGGAGGAATTGCGGGCCGGGTATGATCGGCATTGGAGGGCAAGTCACAATATTTTAATTACCCTGGAGGACTTCTTCGCGGAGGCCGAGAAAAAGCCGAGCGAAGAAGAGCGGATTCCGGCGCTGCCGGGAGACTATGTTCCTCGTGGGCCGGAAAAACGGCAAGTCGACCCTCCCGCCTCGATCGCCTTGCATATGCTGATCGCGGACTATGAGGGCGCGGCGAAGATTTACAGCGCAGCCACGAAAAAGGACCAGGCGAAAAAAGGTCCTCACCGAGGCTATAAACATGGTCAGGCAATCACCGGAGCTTCGGGCCGTCCTCATAAAGCGGCGGAACGATCTCTATTTTTCGGCGACCGCCTCTTTCTTTGAGGCCCCGGCCTCAGATTCCAACACCCTGGACGGCCTCAACTCCCACGCTGTTATTATTGACGAGCTCTGTGCGATCAAGGACCGGAACCTCTGCGAGGTTATGAAACAGTCCGCCTCCAGCCGCCGACATCCACTCGTCGTTATGATTACGACGGCGGGCATGGTCCGGGAGAGCGTGTTCGACGAAATGTATGAACTCGCTTGCAAGATCGGGGATGGCGCGGAGGAGGACCCGACTTTCCTCCCGATACTCTACGAGCTGGACAGCTGGGACGAGTGAACCGACCCGGCCAAATGGCAAAAGGCCAACCCGGGCGTCCGTCAAGAAATACAAGACCCTCGCCGACTTTGTCCACAGGGCAAAGATCAAGCCGGAGGCCCCGATCGTCTACGTCTTCATCGGTGTCAAACTCGTAAACGCCGTTCACCACGGAGGAGAACTTAAAGGCGGCGGGGCCAACGCCAGTGTTGGTCAGGGCGTCCCGCTTGAACAGGAGGGCTTTCCCAGGCTCAGGAATGCCGCCGTTCTCAATGCCGGCCGCAGGACCCATCTGGACAGCGCCCGCCGCCGTAGAGCAGAGCATCTAAAGCGATGGGTAAAATGAGCAGCAGTTTTATAATTGTTTTCTTCGTTATTTGAAATCCTCCGAAAGTGCTTGCTATTGTGTAGACAACGGCGTATAATAGTGAGGAAAGGGTGTGATGACTATGGCGAAAGACGCCAACGTTTTTGCGAGAGTGGATGCCTCCCTGAAGGAACAGGCGGAAGGCATTTTGTCCCAGCTCGGTTTGCCGATGTCCAACGCAATCAATATTTTCCTGAAACAGATCGTACTTCGGCGCGGCCTTCCCTTTGATGTGACGCTGCCCGTCAAAGCGCCGCTTGCCGCAGGTAGCCTGACAAGCGACGAGTTTTACGCTGAAATAAAGCGCGGCTATGATGATTGCGTCACCGGCCGAACACGTCCGGCAGAGGATGTATTTCGGGATATTGAGGCTGAGTTCGGCTTGTGATGAAGTACCGGGTCAAGATTGGTGCGCAGGCACAGGCAGACATCACCGACATCATGCGCTATATCGGACAAGTCCTTTTAGAACCCCGAACCGCGGGGAATCTATACCGTCTTCTGAAAGAAGAAATCCTTAGCTTAAAGCAGATGCCAGAGCGCTGTCTGTATGAGGATGATGACCGGCTCCGTGCGCTTGGGATTCGGAAGCTGCTGGTGAAGAACTACAAGGTGCTCTACTATTTGGATACCGAGCATGTGGATACCGAGCGGCAGTTGGTTCAGGTCGTCAGGGTGGTCTATGCCGGACGTGACATCTCAAGACTGTTGGATGAAACTGAGTTCGAGGATGTGTGAGTCCGCCAATTCAAAAGTCCCCATTAAACAGCAGAGCCTTGACCTTTTCATAGTCAAGGCTCTCTGACCACAAATCTGTTTCAGTGCGTTTATTTGAAAATCAAAGCAGAACAGCGTCCCCGTTTTCCCATGCAGCTCCAGTGCGGTGTTAAATCGCTTGATGCGGGGCATATCACAGGTATAGGCGAACAGCACCGGAGAATCGCCGTCCATAGCGTCGTTCTCCACGATCCAATCTGGGTAACAGGGAGGCAAGTCCTGGGAGAGAATATCATCCAGAACCGCCCGCTGTTCAGCGTCATAGAACAGCCGCAAAATCAACTCTCCCTGGTGGTCGCTGGTCAGGTAGTAGAAGTGCTGGTAATTTCCATCCAGTACAAAGTAGTCCCGCTGTCCGCCGCCATCATTCATCAGAGGAATCATCCGCTCCATATCCTGGCCGAACACGATGGCGTTCAACACAGCGTTTTGTTACTGGCTTGGGAGCCGGCGTTGATAGAGTTCTGTCTGGAGCATGGCTTTGAGCCGCATGCCTTTTCTTCTCATACAGGCCGCCATCAACTGAAGAGTAAAACTCGCGCCACTGGTACCCAATATGGCAAAAGGCACCCTGTAAAGAAATTATAAACAATGCAAGAATATGCAGGATAATCCATTCTTTTCTTTTGAGTGCAAAGCAGCAGCCAGGAAAGGTCCTGTCAACAATGCACGCAGCGCAGGGGATAGCCCTTGCTGTTGACAGCCCCCTTTCTGCCTGCATGCTTACTCCTAATCTTTACTTTTAGGCCATTTACTCTTATATTGCAAACTGCAAGGGGCTGCCTCCGTTATGAGACAGCCCCTTTTCTTTTATCCTTCTTCGCCGTCCATGTGAGGCTCTTCCTCAGCATCAGGCCCTTCCTCAACGCCAGGCTCTTCCTCAACGTCAGACCCTTCCTCAACGTCAGGCCCTTCCTCAGCGTCAGGCCCTTCCTCAGCGTCAGGCCCTTCCTCAACGTCAGGCTCTTCCTCAACGTCAGGCTCTTCCTCAACGTCAGGCTTTTCCTCAGCGTCAGGCCCTTCCTCAACGTCAGGCTCTTCCTCAGCATCAGGCTCTTCCTCAACGTCAGGCTCTTCCTCAGCATCAGGCCCTTCCTCAACGTCAGGCTCCTCCTCAGCATCAGGCTCTTCCTCACCGCCAGGCTTTTCCTCAGCGTCAGGCTCCTCCTCAACGTCAGGCTCCTCCTCGCCGTCAGGGTTATCCTCCACACCAGGTTCTCCCTCGACGCCAGGCTCACCCTCAACGCCAGGCACTGCTTCAGGAACAATCGCGTCGATCGGAGGAATCATAACTTCCTCAATCACAACAGCGGCATCCTTCTGGTTCTCCGCCAGCTGCCAGGGAATGGCATCGCTCATATTTTCCCAATCGGGCGCGGTTTCGTAATAGGTCACTGCATCGTCGAAGAACGCATGAGCCTGCCCGCCATCAGCGGCTTCGCCGCAGAGCTCAATGAACAGCTCTTCGCCGAGATAACCGGAGAGATCCATCGCATAGGCGCACATATCATCCCGGGAATCCGGCGCGGGGGTGTAGCGGCCCGCCAGAGTGCCGCCGGCCGTACAGACCTTTACCACCGCGGCGCTGCCGCCCATGCGGACGGAGATCCAGCCGGAACCCTGCAGCGTGAAGGCGCCGGAGCGCACGGCCCAGCCGTTCCCGCCATTGCCGGTACTCTGCCCATCCAGATAGTAATCGCCTGCCTGACTGCGGGACGCATCCGCGCTCCGGCTGCTCCGGGCCATAAGAACCGCAATGTCGGCGTCCGATTCATCGGTGAGCACGTCCCAGCCATCCAGGCCGCCGGTCTCAAAGCCGCCGTTGGGAATCTGCGCGTTTTCCGGAATGGACTGCTCCGAGATGGATTGTCCATCCACATTTTCGGCAAGCTGCCAGGGAATGCTTACAGTAGCTGGCTCCAGGATAGCACCATCTTTCATGCCATTCGTGACAGAATCGCTCCTGTGTTCCCAGTCGGGTGCATCTTTGTAATAGGTCACTACCTCATCGAAGAATGCGTGGGCCCAACTGCCGCCGCCTTCATCGCAGAGTTCGACGTACAGATCTTCACCCATATAGCTGGAAAGGTCCATCACATAGGTGCCCATGTCGGCCCAGGAACCCTTAGCAACATTGGGGAAATCGGAATCCTTGAACCGCGTCTGCCTGTAGTATCCCACCAAGGTGCCGTCAGCCTTGCAGACCTTTACCGCCGCGGCGTTGCCGCCCATGCGGACAGAGATATATCCTGAACCTTGCAGCGTGATCGTGCCGGATTTGACCGACCAGCCGTCCTGCTCGCCAATTCCGGTATTCCAGCCGTCGAGATGATAATCGCCCGCCTGGTTATAGGGCAGATTTTCACCCCAATAGGTCTGCGCTGAAATCACCGCTGTGCTCGTGTTAAAGCCTGGAGTATCCGTTGTCCAGCCGGTAAGGTCGCCAGTCTCGAAGCCGCCGTTGGGAATCTGTGCGTTTTCCGGAACCGGCTGTTCCGGGGCGGGGTCTTCACCCAGATTTGCAGCCAGCTGCCAGGGGATGCTTACCATGGCTGGGGACTGACCAGCGCTGTTGGCAACGGTATCGCTCGTGTTTTCCCAATCAGGCGCTGTCTCGTAATAGGTCACCACTTCGTCAAAGAAGGCGTTGGCCCAGCCGCCGTCGATCACTTCGTCCCAGAGCTCGATGTACAGCTCTTCGCCGGTATGGCTGGAGAGGTCCATCACATAGGTGCCCATGTCGGCCCAGGAGCCATTTGCAACATTCGGGAAACCGGTATCGCTGAACCGCGTCTGCTTGTAGTATCCCGCCAGAGTGCCGTCGGCCTTGAAGACCTTTACCGCCGCGGCGTTGCCGCCCATGCGGACAGAGATATAACCGGAACCGCCCAGCGTAAAGACGCCGGAGCGCACGGCCCAGCTTCCGCTCTCGGGAATGCCGGTATTCCAGCCGTCGAGATGATAATCGCCCGCCTGGTTATAGGGCAAATTCTCACCCCAATATGTTTCCGCCGAAATCACTGCTGTGTCAGCATTAAAGCCGCTGGTAAGCGGGGTCCAGCCCGTGAGGTCGCCGGTTTCAAAACCGCCGTTGGGGATTGTATTTTCATCAGATATTACAAGGGTAAAGCTCTTTTCCTCCGAGAAATATCCGTCGCAGGAGGCCCGATAGAAGATTTGATATGTACCGGGCTCACTCATGTTAAAATGCGTATAATCAGGATCAGTCCTGGCCTTTACCTTGCTGCCATTAAATTCTACTCTCGTGATTATAATCTCCGCAGGCTCGCCGAGATAGGTGGGCGCTGTCTTTTCCAGTATGGACATCAGGTCTACGTCCGCCGGGTCCGCCGGAGAGAATACGCCGCTGACCGGTTCTTCGGCAAACTGGAAGGCCGACGGCTTCTCATCCGCGAATACCCACGGGATCTCCACCGTTTCCGGGGCGTAGCCAGCACTGTTCCGGACGGTATCCTTCCGGCCCGGCTCCGGCGCGGTCTCATAATAGGTCACGACCTCATCAAAGAACGCGTGGGCCCATCCGTCAGCCTGTTCATCCCAGAGCTCAATATACAGCTGTTTGCCCTTGTATGCGGAGAGGTCCAGCACATAAGTCGCCATGTCTGCCCACGAGCCGGTACTGACGTTGGGGAAGCCCTCGTCCTTGAAGCGGGACTCGCGCACATGCGCAATTTCCGTGCCTTTGGCGGTAAAGACCTTTACCGCCGCCGCGTGGCCGCCCATGCGCCAGGAGATGAAGCCCGAACCTTGCAGAGTGAAGATGCTGGAGCGCACAGCCCAGGTCCCGCCTTCCTCAATGCCGGTATTCCAGCCGTCCAGATGGAAGTCCCCCGCCTGATTATAGGGCAGGTTCTGGTCCCAATAGGTTTCCGCCGAAATCACCGCCGTGCCGGCGTTGAAGCCCTCTGTCAGCGGAGTCCAGCCGGAGAGATCGCCAAGCTCAAAACCACCGTTGGCAATCTGCCTGTCCTCCGGACTGGGATTGAGGGCCTCAGCCCGGTTGACTGCCAGCCGCCAGGGGATGCTTACCACGGTGGGCTGAAGGAACTTGCCGTCAACGGTGCTGTTGAGCACATAGTCGCTGTTGTGCTCCCAATCGGGCCTGTTCCTGTAATAGGTCACTGCCTCGTCGAAAAACGCGTGGGTCCAGCCGCCGTCCATCACCTCGTCCCAGAGCTCGATGTACAGCTCTTCGCCGAGATGGGCGGAGAGGTCCATCACATAGGTGCCCATGTCTGCCCAGGAGCCAAGGGCGGCGTTGGGGAAGCCGGCGTCCTTGAAACGCGTCTGTTTGTAGTAGCCCACCAGAGTGCCGTCAGCCGTATAAACCTTCACCGCCGCGGCTCTGCCGCCCATGCGGACGGAGATATAGCCGGAGCCTTGCAGCGTAAAGGTGCCGGAGCGCACTGCCCAGCCGTCTTTCTCCTCAATACCGGTATTCCAGCCGTTCAGGTGATAGCTGTCCGCCTGGTTGTAGGGCATCTGCTGATCCCAGTAGCTTCGGGCGGAAACAACCGCCGTCTCCGCGTTAAAGCCGCTGGTGAGGACCTGCCAGCCGGAGAGATCGCCGCTCTCAAAGCCGCCGTTGGGGATCTGCGCGCCTGCCGGAGCGTACGTCTCTTTTCTGTACGGCGCGGAGGGCAGAACGAGTATGTAAAAGCTGCCCGTCTGCTTTCTCCCCCACCGGGTGAACTCGTACTCCACAACATACACGCCCTCATTCATACGGACATTCCCGTATTTCCAGCTGGGGAGCACGTCGCAATTGCCGTCGTTGTCATAGTACCGGACGCTGGTGAAGACCAGCTTGCTCTTCTTGAGCTCGCTGCCCTCCAGCCCCTGTTTTGTTTTGAAGTATTCATACAGATCGATGGAGGCCCCGGGGCCTGTCTCGTCGGAAATATCCCTCAATGACGTCGGCCCCGGCGGGTATTGGCCCACCACGTCGCCGTAGACGTCGAGGTAAATCCAGGGAATCTCGATTTCCTTCGGCTCGTCGATTCCTATACCGTAGCCATCGATCACGGTATCTGCGCGGGTCGTGGGCTTCTCGGGGTAGCAGGTGACGATATCGTCAAAAAACGCGTGGGCCCACGCGGCGTCCACTTCCTCGTCCATCAGCTCAATGACCAGCTTCTGGCCCACGTAAGCGGACAGGTCCATTACATAAGTCGCCATGTCCCACCAGGAGCCGCCCTTGGAGAGATACGGGAATTCAACATCGTTGTAGCGAAGCTGCTTACAGTAGGCAATGGTCAGATCGTTCTCCACAGTCCGCACCCGGAACGCCGCAGAGGAACCGCCCATTTTCAGGGAGATATAGCCGCTTCCGGCCAGGGTGAAGGGGGATGAGCAAAGCGTCCAGGTCCCCTCTTCCGACAGGCCCACATCCCGCCCGCTGAGGTGGTAATGCCCCACCTGGTTATAGGGAAGCCGCGCCTTGTATACGTTGTTCGGACCGTACTCCATATCGTAGCTCTCAGCGGGGATCGCGGCGGTATGGGCGTCGAAGCGGTGGGTGCCCTTCACGGTCCAGCCGTCGATGCTGCCCAGCTCAAAGCCGGCGTTTCTGGGGGTGTAGAGATTGTTGACTCCCTCCACCGAAGGAATCCACACCCGCTTGGGGGTTCCGGCCTTCCCCGGCTGATGGCCGTCCGTCACCCATTGGCCCGTGGCCGCGGGCTTGTACGGGTAGTAGGTCACAACGTCGTCGAAGAAGGCGTTGGCCCAGCCGCCCCGGATGGGGATGTCGCACAGTTCGATGTAGAGCACCTCGCCGAGATTGGGGGTGAGGTCCAGGAAATAGGTGGCCATGTCGCACCAGGAGCCACCCTTGGAGAGATACGGGAAGTCTCTGTCGTAAAACCGGCTCTGGTCAAAGTCGCCCACCAGCGTGCCGTCCATCCGGTAGATCCGAACCGCCGCGGCGTGTCCGCCCATCTTCACGGAGATCCAGCCGCTGCCCTCCAGAGTGAAGGGCGTGGAGCGCACCTTCCAGGTGTTCGCCTCGTTGCCGCTGAGCGCCCAGCCGTTCAGGAAGTAACCGCCGCTTTTGTTGTAAGGCAGCTTCTGGTCCCAGTAAGTCTCGTCCGCATTGGCGGCGGGCAGGCCGTTCCGGATGGGGAAGCCGGAACCATAGATCGTCCAGCCGGAGAGGTCGCCCGTCTCGAAATCGCCGTTGGGAATCTGTCTTGGGGCCTCCGTGCTCACCTTCGGGACCAGCACCCAGGGGATTTCCGCAAGCCGGGCCATCTCGCCGGGGTTATGGCCGTCCGGCACCTTGTCAAAGCGGCCGGAAACGTCCGGGGCCGTCTCATAATAAGTGATCACGTCGTCAAAAAAGGCGTTGGCCCAGCCGTCGGTGATCACCTCGTCATGGAGTTCCAGGTACAGCTCTTTGCCCAGGTAGTCGGACAAGTCAATCACATAAACTGCCATATCGCACCACGCGCCGCCCTGGGCGATATAGGGGAACGACGCATCCCGGAAGCGGAAATTCCGGTAATACCCAATCTGGGTGCCATCGCTCAGAAACACCTTGGTCACAGCCGCGTTTCCGCCCATTTTCACGGAGATATAGCCGCTGCCGCCTAAGACAAAGCTGCTGGAGCGCAGCGCCCAGCCCTGCGCCTCGGGAATTCCCGTGTTCCAGCCGTTGAGATGGTAGGAGCCGCTCTGGTTGTAGGGCAGTTCCTGCTCCCAGTAGGTCTGCGCGTTGACCACGGCGCCGGAGGCGTCAAAGCCCTCGGTGAGCACGGTCCAGCCCGTGAGGTCCCCGGTTTCAAAGCCGCCGTTCAGCACTTCGTTTTCGGTGCAGGGCTGAAACAGATTGAAGCCCATCACCCAGGGAATCTGTACCTCGGAGGCGGACCCAAGCTCCGCATGGCCGTCCATCACGGTGTCAAAGCGGAACGCGGGCTCGGGGGCCGCATCGTAGTATGTAATCAAATCGTCAAACAGGGCGCTGCCGGAACCGCCCTCGATTACCTCGTCGCACAGCACCACGTACAGCTCTTCGCCCAGGTACGCGGACAAATCCATCACATAGGTGGCCATGTCGTCCCAGGAGCCGCCCAGGCTCAGGTAGGGATAATTCGCGTCACGGTAACGGCTCTGGCGGAAATAGCCCACCTGGGTTCCGTCTGCCAGGAAGACCTTCACCGCCGCGGCCCGGCCGCCCATTTTCACGGAAATCCAGCCGCTGCCGGACAGCAGGAAGCCGGACGAGCGGACCGCCCAGCCCTCCGCCTCCGGAATTCCGTTGTGGAGGCCGCTGAGATGGTAAGTGCCGCTCTGGTTCGTGGGCAGTTCGCACTCCCCGTAGGAACGGGCGCTGATGACGCCCATGGGACGGCCCTGTTCATCAGTGGCCCATCCGGGCGTCAGAACGGTCCAGCCGCTCAGATCGCCGGACTCAAAGCCGCCGTTTCTTACATGGGTCTGGTCCTGGGAGCCGGTTCCCTCCACAGGCGCCGCGGCCCCCTCAGCCGGGTCCTCCTCTAGAGCCATTGCCTGCGGCAGCGCCATGGATACCAGCATCGCACAGGCAAGCGCCAGAGGGATCAGTCTCTTTTTACAGATGTTTTCTGCGTGATAGATCAATCTATCCATTCAATGTCACCCCTTGAAAATCAGCGTCGTTTGTTTTGACACGGGTTCTCTGCTTTGGCGTTACAGCCGGAGAAACGGATCAGCCTCCCATTCAGTCACGTTGTTGTTTTATATAACGTTTCATTTCTGCGAATAATTGTATCCCTGCCACCTGCCTGTGTCAAGTATTTTTGGGCTTGTTGGGAAAAATTCTTGTATTTTACAATTAAATAGTTTCATTTTTGTGCAGATCCACTATTGTAGGCAGAAAGAAGGCTCTTGGCCTGCTTTTTATTATAAGGATTCATGTCATGAAATCTGGCAGGCGGGGTGATTTTGAAAAACATCCGGGTTTAGCTACTTTATACAACTATCAACCTGATATTTTATATATAAAGGACAATTTTTGCCTCATATCAGAACTTTACATTGACAAAAGCCCTGGCGGAGGATATCATACGATATATAACGTTTCATTTACTTGGCTTTCAAACTGAATGACAGGAGGGATCTTATGTTGATCTCAGGGAGAAGGGCTGTGCGCGTGCTGCTGTCCTGGCTCTGCGTTCTGCTGGTCGCTGCGGAATGCTGCGGGCAGAGCGTCCGGGCCGCTCTGGCCCCCGCGTATGCCGACGTGCCAAACGGGGACTTTGAGCTGGCTCATGAGAGCGGCGAATGGGTCGGCTGGACGCGGAGCGAAGGCGCGTTCCATGCCCGGGGCCTGAAAAGCTCCGACACAATAGACGGCGTGCAGGTGGAAAAGTCCGGAAGCACCTTTTTCAGCGGTTACGATGCGGGACAGCCGTCCATGCGGGGCACGCTGACCTCCGATGTGTTTCCCCTCACCGGCACCGGCGTGATTTCCTTTATGATGGGCGCGGGGCTGAACAAGAACCTGGTCTATGTGGAGTTCTTTCAGGAGGGCAGCGAAACGCCTCTCGCCCGCGTCTCCAATACAGACTGCGACGGCGTGTTTATCACCGAGCAGCTCATCACCCGCACCGTGGACCTATCGCGGTTTATCGGAAAACAGATTTACATCAAAGTGACGGATCTGGACAGCGGCAAGGATCTGTCCTACGCGAACCTGGACAACTTCCATGTCTGCCGGACCCAGGCGGAGGTAAACGCGGCGCAGGCACAGCGGGCCAGGCAGCTGAGGGAATACAGGCGGGGCGGGCAGAATTTTACAGAGAATCCCGCCAGCACCGCCATTGTCAACGGCGGCTTTGAAACCGGGGACCTGACCGGCTGGAAGGTGCTGGAGGGCCGGGCTATCCGTGAGAACTGCGTTGTCCCCACCTCCCAATATTACTGGGAAGACCGAATGGTCTACGGCGAGGGCGGCTACTACTTTGACGGCAACAACAACGGGGCGGTCCGGGAGTCCCTTACCGGCGCCATGCGCTCCACCCGGTTTACCCTGGCCGGAGATGGTTTGATCTCCTTCATGATGGGCTGCGGAAACGGGGACTGCTATGTGGCCCTGTGCGACGGAAACACCAACGAAGAGCTGATAGTCCGGCGGAACGAGGCGTTCAGCGACCCCGCCCTGCCCCTGACCCTCCTGCGGGTGTACATGGACGCCAGCGCATATCTGGGCCGGGTGGTCTATATGAAAGTCGTGAACAACAACCCCGCCGCCACCGGATTCGCGTTCCTGAACGTGGACGATTTCCGGGTTTCCCTCACGCGGGAGGAAGTGGCGGCGCTGGAGGCGGAACAGATTGAGTCCGTCTACGCCCAGACGTACAGCTCCGCAAGCTATGACGATTTGGCGGCTCTGCGGGATTACTACGATAATTATCCTTACCCCGTTCCTATGAAACCGCTGCTGATCCGGGACGGCGTGAAGGACAAGGTGGTGGAGTGCGGCAAAGTGGACGTGACCGCCCTGCTGGGGGACGGCTGTGCCAGCTATGACGGCCAGTCCCTTACCGATTTCCGGGTCACAGGCGTGACCTTCGGGGGAAAACCGGCGCAAGGGGAACTGACCGCTGTCGATATGAGCGTCCCGGGGCAGTATCAGGTCCGCTATGAGATTGACCACGCCGGAAGGCACGCCGCCTCTTCCTTTACCGTGTTTGCCGTGACGGACCGGGGCCAGCTCCTGAACGGCGGCTTTGAAACCGGCGATCTCACGGGCTGGACCGTGCTGACCAAGGACTTCAACCGCAATACCGCCGTGGTTTCCGCCACCTCCTACTGGGGCGACGCCCTTCCCTACAACCAGGCGGGGGACTATCACCTGAACGGCTGGAACACCGGACTTGCCGAGGCCGACACCTGGTCCGTGCAGTCCAGCACCTTCCGGCTCTCCGGCTCCGGGTTTATCTCCTGGCGCATGGGCGGGAAAGCGGCGGCAGTCCGTGTATACCGCGCCAATGGTACGCAGATCGCCTATGTGCGGCAGACCCGCTTCAATGACGCCAACTTCCCTTACCTGGCCAGGGGCGGCTCCTGGGCGGATATGGGGACCTATGTGCTGGACCTGTCCGCCTATCTGGGCGAAGATCTGTATATCGTTTTGCAGGACGAGGCGGTGGACGGCGGCTGGGCCAACGCGTTCTTTGACGAGATAATTACCCGCTATGACACGCCGCCCGATGTGGCGCATATGGCGGACAGGGTAAACGACGGCGGAACCAGGGCCGGCATCACCATCCCCTGGCGAATGGCGGTGAATCTGGTTTCCGGACACTGACGGAGGTGAACTTACTGTGAAGCGCAAAAAGATTGGAGCAATCGGCCGGAAAGTTTTCAGCCTGGCCGTCTGCGGCGCGATGGTCCTGACCGCCGTTCTGGGCGCCGGAGCAGCGCAGGCCGCGGCCATTTCAAAAGCATCAGACCCGCATAAGAAAGACCTGTTGCTCTGGCTGGGCTTTGACGAGGGGAAGGGCACGATGGTGTCCGATTTGTCGGGCCATGCGGCGGACGCGGAGGTGCATTACGGGTTTACCGACGCGGCCTTTATGGACAATCAGGACCCCCAGTGGCGGGACAAGGGCGCGGTGGGCGGCTGTCTGCTCTTCGACGGCTGCACTACCTATGTGGAATACCCGAACAATGCGCTGAAGGTGTCCGGCGATTCTCTCACCGTCAGCGCCTGGATCGCGCCCCGGGCCTTCGACTGGGACGACCCCAACGGCGCGGCCAACGGCACGGATACCCTGACCGCCATCGTCGATCAGGCTGACCGGGCCGGGAAACGGGGGTTCATTCTGGGCTACCAGCGTTATGGGGCGCTGAGCTTCCAGGTGGGCACCGGGGACAGCTGGCTGACCATCTGGTCCAACGGCGACAATCTGGACACTTACGCCTGGAACTATGTGACCGCCACCTTCGACGGTCAGGCAAAAGAGATGGCTCTATACCTCAACGGGGAACGAGTTGCCTCCCGCGCCCTTCCCGCCGGGGCTGAAATCGTGCCAAGCAGCGCGCCCCTGATGGTAGGCCGCAACGGCAGCGCCGCCCGTTATGACGCAAGCCTGCTGAACCTGGTCAGCGGCTACCTGGACGAAGTGAAGCTGTACCGCCGCGCCCTCACCGGCGAGGAAATTGCCGGGGTCTATCAAAATGCCGCCCCTTCGGAGATCGTATTTGAAGAATTGTGGCTGCAAAATATCCTGACCGGCGACTATACCCGGCCCCAGTTCCACGGCGGTCCCTATCAGTTCTGGATGAACGAGCCCCACGCGCCGATGTACTATAATGGGATGTATCACCTGTTCTTTCAGGAGAACATGACCGGCCCGTACTGGCGTCTGATTTACTGGGGGCATCTGGTAAGTCCCGACATGGTGAACTGGAAGCCCGTCAAAGAGGCCATTACGTCCACCGAGGATTCCGTCGTCCCTGACGGCGTGTGGTCCGGCGGCTCCACCCTGGATAAGAACGGCGTGCCCCTGCTGTTCTTCACCGCAGGCAACGACAGCTACAGCAAGGTGGAGGGCCTGATTTCCAACCAAAACATCGGCGTGGCCTACCCCAAGGACCTGAGCGACCCTGAGCTGACAGATTGGGTCATTTACGACGAACTGGCGGTCATTCAGAAGGAGGGCGAGGGCAGGACCAAGGAATTCCGGGACCCCAGCGTCTGGAAAGAGGGGGATACCTGGTGCATGGCGATCTGCTCCGGCTCTGTTGACGGCACGGGCGGAAGCGTCCTGCTCTATACCACCGACACCCTGGAGCTTCGTGAGGACGGCACGATTGACATGAACTGGCAGTACAAAGGGCCGGTCTACGAGATGCCCCACCAGCCCACGATGTACGGCACCTCCTGGGAGCTGCCGGTCCTCCTGCCCCTGAGCAATGAGGACGGAACGGTTTCCAAATATATCTTTGTCATCTCCCCGGCTCCCGCCGGCGTGGCAGACAATAAAATTTATTACTGGCTGGGTTCCTTTGACCTGGAGAGCGGGAAGTTCACCCCGGACGCGTCCTTCGGAGACACGCCGCGGCTTCTGGACTACGGCTGCAACGTGTTCACCGGCCCCAGCGCATTCCGGGACCCGGTGAGCGGCGACGTGGTCATGTTCAGCATCATGCAGGACCAGCGGGCCGCAAAAGACCAGGGGGCCTCCGGCTGGGCGCACACGGTGGGTCTGGCACGAAAACTCTGGCTGGTGGACGACGGCTCCGACGTGAAGATTGCGCCCATTGAGGCGATTGCTTCTCTGGAAGAGCGGGTACTGGTGGATGAGAAGGACCTCTCTGCAGCAGCCGCCAACGAAAAGCTCGCCGCCGTGAAGGGCGATATGCTGCACATCCAGGTCACGGCGGACGTGAGCGGCGCGGCGCGGTTCTCCATTGATTTGAAGAAGGGCGGCTGGATGGACTGCACCAGCTACACCTATGATACGGCAAGCCAGACGATCCAGTGCTGGACCAGAAACAAGGCCCCCGGCGCGTCCACGGCTTCGGTATCCGGCCCGCTGGTCTGCGGGGACGGGATTCTGGAGATGGATATCTACGTGGACCGCTCTTTGGTAGAGGCGTTTTTCAACCAGGATAAGGCCATCAGCACACGGGCCTACACGACGGACCCTGCGTCCCAGAGTGTGTCCCTGCTCGCGCAGGGGAATGTGAAGATTCTCAGTCTGCGGGTTGCTGAAATGGGTTCCATCTTCGGGTGATTCAAATTTGGCTCAGGAGGATGGAGCGGTAGTGACTGGCAAGCCTGCAAATACATGTCAAGCTCCAAAACGGAAAAAAGCCAAAAAATTTAGCGGGGCAAAAAGGGTATAACAAAACAAGCCGGTCAGCGAGAATTTTTTGCGAACCGGCTGAAGGAGGTCCCTATTTTCAGTTAAGCGGCGGTATTTGCCTCAGCATCCAGCGCTGCCAGGTGCGCCTTTACCCTGGCATAGTAGATGCGCAGGAACTTGGCGGCACCGGCCATAGTGTAGACGTATAAGTGCTTGCCCTCGGCCCGCTTTTTGTCCATGAACTGAAAGATTGGATTGGCCGAGTCGGAGTGCTGGAGGATGACACTGGCGATCT
>JAAVZX010000081.1 GCA_022791875.1 Oscillibacter sp. | reverse complement strand
GGCCCCGCCGGAAAGTGACAGACGCGCAGCGGGTGTCACTTTCTGGCGGGGGTGCAAGGGGATTGGGGAGTGCAGCTCCCCATCGCGCTCGGAGAGCGCAACAGCCCCCGGCAGGGCGCACGACACCGGAACGGTGTATATGACAAACCCTAGTAATTGCAGGCGTTAGCTGGGTTCGTGTGTAATTAGTGTGTGAAGAAAGACCGACCCGAAATGGGCCGGTCTTCTTTTACTTCTCCCAGGGGCGGCGGGCTATGTCCAGTGTTGCCGTAATGCCGGGGCGCTCCTTGCACAGCGCCTTGTATCTTGCCAGTACCTTGTGCCGCTCTTTGCCAGGGTAGTTCTCCGCTAGTTCCTGCTGCTTGGTTCCATCCTCATAGAGCTTGTACAGTTTGAGGTGATACCACACCTTGCCATCAAAACGCGCCTCCCGCGTCAGGTCCAGGCGGATTTCATACGGCATCACAGATAAGGCCGCATACCGTTCCGCCAGCGCCTGCCGGTACTCCGCCAGATTGGCTAACAGCGCTTCCGCCTGCCGCTGCATATGCGCCGCGCTGCGGTCCATGCTGACAACCGCGTCAAGCTCCAACTCCTCCGGCGGACGGAAGTAGCCCCGAAGGGCTACTTCTCCGCGCTGGAAGCTGTCAAACCAGCCCCGCCAACCCATTACTGCCACTCCTTATTGTCAAACTCCTGGAGGGCTGCGATGGCTGCGTCATACAACCTCCATGCCGCGCCCACCTCCGGCGAATCATCCCAGGAGCTTTTTCCATCGTCAATGTGGGCCTGCCGCGCCTGCTCGTAATCGGCGCGTTTGGTTTCGACCTCCTGAACCAGGAGCCGCCGGATCTGGATCAGCGTCTTGATCGTCATGCTGTCACCCCCTTACGCCGGAAGGGCGCTGCTCTCGGCGGAGCCGGTGAAGCGCTGACTGCCGTACTTGTTCCGAATTTCGTTCATGCTGGAGGTCTTGCGGCGACGCTTTACGCCGTCCTCCGGGAAGTGCCAGGACCAGAGGCCCTTCTTGCTGCACCAGCGGCATCCCGCCGCTTTGAGCGCTTCCTTGTGCCTGCGCGTCTCGCCGCCAATCCAGAGCCAGCGGCCGCACAGCTCCACCTCCAGACCGTCCAGGCTCAGAAGCACGGCGATGATCGCCACGAAGTCTCCGGCGCTCTCCGCCGTGGCCTGGGTGCGGCCTGTGGGGTCGGACGCCGCCGCGGCGTTCTGCTGGGCCTTTAAGACCTCGAAGCGGGCCGCGTATTCCGCGTTGATGCGCTGCATCTCCGCCACGTCGCCGCCCATGTCTGGGTGGTGGAGCATCGCCGCGCGGCGGTACGCCGCTTTCAGCTCGTCCAGGGTCTTCGCGTTCTCAAAATACTTCATGTCTATGTCCTTTCTGCCCGTGGCGGGCGGTTGGTGATTGGTAGGTGGGCCCATGAGCGCCGCCCCCGAAGGGGCACCGGGCTTGCACCGGTCACGCTATTTAGCGCGGGCCTGGCGGGTCATGTCCTCACTTCAACAACTCGGAAGATTTCCATAGGATGCCGGGCCTGCAACCAAGCGGCGTAGCTGCTTGCCCAATCTTTGTCATACATAAGGCCGCTACAAATCTTCCAATCGTAATCATGAGCCTTAATTTGGATTTGATACAGAGTCATTTCTATTCCTTTCCGGCCTCCTAGCCTGTCGTGTGTAGTTACTGGGATGGTCTCCCGAAACAGGGCGGCTTGCCCTGTTTCGGCCCGTGACCGGCAGGCCATCATCAGACGGGGTTATTTGCTGGTGATGATGGTGCAGATCGTGGCGATCCCGTTTTTCTCGCTGCGATACCGAAGACCGAGCTTGATCGCCTTGTCGATGTACTCCCATGCCGTTTTGCTGTCGGCGGTGTAGGCGTAAATCCTACCGGCTTCATCCTGGAAGATGTAAAAATCGTCTCTGTTCATGTTCGTATCCTTTCCGGCCTCGCGGCCTGTCCATTTTTGGCAAAATCAAAGGCGGCACCGATTACCGGCACCGCCTTAGCTGCGTTCGCTTACTGCGCTCTTTTCAGTTTTTCGATTTCCTGGGAATGAATCTTTACCACCGATTCCAGAACATCAACACGAGCTTCCACTTTGCCCGCTTCTTCTGCGACGGAAATTTTCTCATGAATGGATTTTATGTCCTCCGCCAGAAGGTTAAACTTTGGCTCGAAATAGGATTCCATCATTGCCAGCATACGGGATTCGGAAGCCTTGATTTCGGCTTTCATACTGGTCATGTCAGCTTTCATGCTGGTCATGTCAGCCTGCATAGCCTGAAGCAGTTCCAGAATCTTTTCTTCGTTGCTCATGTACATCACCTCATTGCCATTATACGGTGCCGGTATTCGGTTGTCAAGGTGCCGCGTCGTTCGGGCTGTGCCCTCCTGACATGGCCCATGATAGCACGCTAGAGGGTGCTTGTCAACACGCTAGAGGATATTTTGTGAGTTTCTATGTTTTTCACAACGATTTCGGATTGATTTTGTGCATAATGCACTCTAGCGTGCGCTACTGTTGATATGGTAATATGTAGTGGGAGGTAGTTTCTATGACAATAAGTGTCGCAAAACGGAGAAATAATGACAAATATAATGCTAAATGTATGCAAATTGCGATTAGACCCCTAAAAGAGGATGGGGAAATGATTCGGGCGGCGGCAGCGGCCAGCGGGTTAAGCCTGCAAAAATATATTGTTGCCGCGTGCCGTGAACGGATGGAGCGGGAGAGCGCCGCAGCGCCCCGCGCTGAGCCTGTGAGCAGCGCAGGAGCCGCCCAGGAGTGCGGGGCGGTGTCTATCCCATCTGATGCGTTGGAGGCCGTCAGAACCGCCGCGGAGGCCGCGGGGATGACCGTCGACGCCTGGATTGTCCAGGCTATCAAAGACAAGCTATAGCAATACCAAAAGCGCCCTGGCCGCTCAGGCTGGGGCGCTTGGCTTTTGCAGCGGTGGAGGTGGGAGGGGCATAAAGCCTACAGTCTGTTATCATAAAAAACACGTAAACCACTCAAAAGCATAAGGTTTACAATTAAACCCACTGCGCAACTAGGTTGAATAGGTGCACTTAACTCCTTGTTAAATCGGTTTCCTTGCGGCGCAATGGGTTTGGCGGTTTCTGTGTCGGTTCTGTGTCGGTTGGGGCGCTCGGCGGGGGGGCGCGGGGGCAATTAGGCGGGGCGGCGGGGGCTGTGTTGGCTGGGGAGTGGGGGCCGTAGGGGCTGGGGGCGCAGGGGGCAGGAGGGGCCAGGGGACCAGGGGGCTAGTGGGGTAGCGGAAAAAGGGGTGGGCGGTTTGGGAGACGGGGTAGGTTGGATGGCACAGAGCCTTGATGGGCGTCTCTGGACCACTGGCCCCTTGTGCGCGGGGGGGGGGTGGCCTCTCCTGGGTGCCTCTGGGACCACACGGGGCGCGGGCTGGGCTTCTGGAGTAGTGGACCACGCTGCATGGCTCCTTGGGGCCTTGTGGGCGGCTTGGCGGCAGGGTGGGGGACCACATAGGCTAGAGCTCTGGGTGAGGACCACATAAGGAACGGGGTGGATTGCGGCTGGGGGTCCCACTTGCTGACTGGGGGTGGCGGGAAAAGGGTGGGGTGGATTTCGTAACTTTTTGGGCGGTTTTGAGTTGAAAAAAATTTTGGCGATTTTTCAGGTAATATTTTTTTTCATAGTTGGTGGGCGGGCTAAAAAAGCGGGGGTTAAAAAAAAAAATAACCCCCTGTAAGGGGTTATTTTTTTTTACCCCCTTTTTTTGCCCCCAACCACCCGATTTTTTTCAGGGGTAAATTTTTTGGTTTTTTATTTTTTTCACTTTTGCGGCGGTAAGTACAAAACAGGGATTTTGGAACTTTTCGGCGGAGTTGGATTTTTTGAGCCTGATGGGGGTGGGACTATCTGGGCCGAGCCAGGGGCGGCGCGTGAGGTGAGCCCGCGGGGAGTTCACGCGGGGCGTGGGGCCTCTGAGCCGCTAGAGGCGGAAAATTGTGAACTGAGTGTAAATGTCCTGGATTTCTCTGCATTTTTCAGCAAAAAACAAGCCGGATTTGTGCAATATTTTTCAGCGTTTTCTAACTAATGCGGCAATTATTCTGTTCTTGCGGCTGCACAAAAAGGGAAATCCGGGTAATAGGGGGTAATTAGATGTAACTGGTAATTTATGGCTTGAAAAAAGTCGGCGTCAAAGTGCCGAAAATGTTTGAAAAGAGTTGTCAAAGCCGAGATTATAGGCTTAAAATAGCATTGAGAGATTAGAATTCCCGGAGGTGAAGCGGCGTGGCGGCGGTGAAGAAGACGGTTAAGTGCGGGGGCGTGGAGAAGAATCCGGGGGCGGCGGCTTCTTCTCGGTTTAAGTCTCCGGAAGAGTTTCAGCAGGCCGCGGACGCATACTTCGAGGGCTGCGACCAGGCGGGGAAGTTGTACGGCGAGGCGGGGCTGGCGCTGGCGTTGGGGGTGACGCTGGTGAGCCTGCGGCGCTGGTATGACGGGAAGTCCTGCCCGGAGCTGAGGGAGTCCGTGCAGAGGGCTTACCTCCGGATTCAGGACCAGATTGAAACCTCTCCGGCCTACATGGAAAAGGGCGGGATGGCGACGAAGGCGATTTTCCTGCTGAAACAGCCGCGGTTCGGGGGGTATCAGGACAAAATCGAGGCGAAACAGGATTTGGCCGTCAATGTCAAGTTCGGCGGCGGCATGAATGAGACGGATTTCAAATAATCGCTGGAGGGAGAACGTTATGAAGCTGATGATTGCCGCTTTGCTGGTGCTGGTGCTGGTTGTGGGGGCTGTGTGCTGGCAGTTGATGGTGCTGGAGCGGGAAATCCGGAGGCAGGGGGTCAAGGCTGATCACCGGCACGCGGAGCTGGAGGGACGTATCCAGGCGCTGAATGCCTGGTCTCGGGTTCTGGAGAGTGCTGTGAACGAGAACGAGGACCAGCGGAAGAAGGACGTTGATGCACTTCTGGCCGAAAATGTCCAGATGGAAAAGGCCCTGCGCGGGGTATGGGAAGCCCTGAAACCGCTGCCGGAAATGGCGGAGGGGGTTCAGGCGCTGCTGGCGCGGGAGTCGGTTTCCGAAATGCTGGAACGGCTGGAGAAGCGGCTGGCCGACGCGCCGGAGAGGCTTTCCCGTGAGGACGAATCCAGACTGAGCCGGGAAATGCAGGAGGGGGTTGAAAACCTGCTGAATTATTTCCCGGGGCAGATCCGGGAGGACGGACGATGAACACCGTCCAGGATGTTTTCGATATCGCCGTACGGCTCATGGATGCGCAGAATGAGTCCACCGGGTCCACCAGTACCGCGGACACAAAGGAGTATCAGCTGCGTACCCCGTCCTTGCTGAACAGTATCCTTGACCGCGCTTATCCGGCCAGCGACACGTACCCTGCTTCCACGAATGGGAAGCGGCCTGTGTGCCCGAAGGTGGAGGGTATGGAGGACGAAATCGGGCTGGATGAGTACCTGTGTACCGGGGTTCTGCCCTATGGGCTGGCGGGGTTGCTGCTGTCGGAGGAAAATCCCACGCTGGCTAACTTCTTCTGGCAGACGTTTCTGGAACAGCTGGAAGAGGCGAAGCGGGGGCTTCCGGCGGCGGAGGGTTCTGTTGAGGATTGTTACGGATTCCTGACGGATAACCTGGAATACGGGCGCTTTGCCCGGTGGTGAGGGGGAGGAATCAGCTATGCCGGTGCAGAATTTTCAGAACGGCGGCGCGGAGATTACGCTGAATCTGGGGGACCTGAACCCGAAGCAGAAGGAGTTCTGTCAGGCGCGGTCGCGGTATATCGCCTACGGTGGGGCCAGAGGCGGCGGGAAAACCCATGTGCTGCGGCTGAAAGCCGTGATGGGGGCGCTGGCCTACCCTGGCATTCGGATTCTGGTGATTCGGCGGGAGTACCCGGAGCTGGAGCAGACCGTCATCATTCCTATGCGGCGGATGGTTCCGGCGGCGCTGGCGGTCTATAACGGGACCATACACATGTTTACCTTCGCCAACGGGTCTATTGTCAAGTTCGGACACTACGGGGCCAATGACGACCTCGAATATCAGGGGCAGGAATACGACTGGATTTTCATGGATGAGGCGACCCAGTTCACCGAGTACCAATTCCGGGTGCTGGGGGCCTGCCTCCGGGGAGCGACGAAGATTCCCAGGCGGATGTACCTGACCTGCAACCCCGGCGGCGTGGGGCATTTCTGGGTAAAGCGGCTCTTTGTCTCCAGGGACTATAAAGACGGCGAGAACCCGAAGGATTACACGTTTATTGCCGCTACCGTCAAGGATAATCCCCAGCTGCTGGAAAATTCTCCGGACTATATCAAGCAGCTGGAGCTATTGCCCGAGGACAAGCGGGCGGCGTGGCTCAACGGCGACTGGGACGCCATGTCCGGGACCTTCTTCCCGGAGGTCAGCCGGAAAACCCACATCGTTTCCGACTTCTGGCGGGTGCCTGCGGAGTGGCGGAAGTACCGCGCCTTTGACTACGGCCTGGATATGCTGGCCTGCCTCTGGATTGCCGTGGATTACGACGGGCGGGCCTACGTGTACCGGGAGGCGCACCGGTCCGGGCTGATTGTCTCCCAGGCGGCTCAGCTCATGTTGGACCTGACGCCGCCAGGGGAACTCATTTCCGCTACGATTGCGCCGCCGGACATGTGGAACCGTCAGAAGGATTCCGGAAAGTCCATGGCGGAGCTGTTTGCCGAGAACGGGGTAGGGCTGCTGAAAGCGTCCAATAACCGGGTGCAGGGTTGGATGGCTTTGAAGGAGGCGTTGAAGCCTTTGAAGTCGCCGGAGGACCGGCCTGGGCTGCTGTTCTGCGAGAACTGCAAGGTTATTTTTGACAACCTCCAGACCATCCAGCACAGCGAGAAGGACCCCAACGACTGCGCCACAGAGCCCCACGACATCACCCACGCGCCGGATGCTCTGCGGTACTTTGCCATTACCCGGCTGCTGGCCGCGGACAGGCCCATGGTGCCAGAGCCGCCGGATCTGGACGAGGAATGGGTGACGGACTACGATGAAACCATGACGGGCGGCGAGGTGGACGAGGGGTATCTGAACTACTGACGGCGCTTTATTTTGCGTGATATCCATACTAAACGAGAAGAAATATAGGCTGAAAGGAGATCGGACCAATGGAAGACGATAACATCCAGGCTGTGGAGCAGGAGGAATCGGACAGCTTCATGGAGGGCTGGGACGATGAGGGCGGCTCTGCGGAAGCTGACGGCGCTCCCGAAGTGGTACAGGAACCCGCCGGAGCTGGGCCTGACGAGCCCCAGGAGGGCGGCGGAGAGGAGCCGGAGGGCGAGGGCCGGGAGCAGGAGGAACCTGCCCAGGAAGCGCCGTCTGCGGCACCCCAGGAACAGCCCAGAACCTGGACCCTGACCCACCAGGGGCAGGCGCTGACCGTGAATGAGCGGGATATGGCGCTGCTGGCCCAGAGGGGGCTGGATTCCGTGCAGACGCTGCGGGAGTATGAGGAAAGCCGCCCTGTTGTGGAAATGCTGCGGAGCTTCGCACAGCAGGCGGGAATGAGCCTGAGCGAGTACGCCGCGGTCATGCGGACCCAGGCGAAGCAGGCTGGGGGTATGAGCCCGGAGGATGCCAAGCGGGCGGTGGAGCTGGAGGACCGGGAGGCGGCAATCGCGCGGCAGGAGGCCGGGGAGCGGCAGAGGGCGGAGGCTCAGCGGCAGGAGCTGGCGCGGCGCCAGGCGGCACAGGTCCGTATGGAGTCCGATTTGGCGGAGTTCCGGCAGACCTTCCCCGAGGCGGCGGCTGACCCGGCTTCTATCCCAAAGGAGGTCTGGGCGGCGGTCCAGGGCGGGGCGTCCCTGGTGGGGGCCTATGCACGCTATGTCCAGGCTCAGGCGAGGGCTGAGCAGGCAGCGGCTGAGGAGGCCGCGAAGCAGCAGGAGGCCGTGCGGAAGCAGAATGCCGCCAATGCCGCCAGGGCGGTGGGGAGTCTCAAATCCGCCGGCGGCGAAGGACCCAAGGACCCCTTTTTAGAGGGCTGGGATGAAGATTAAACGAAAGGAACGTTGAATGATGGCTGTGAATTATACGACCAAGTACGCAAGTAAAATCGCGGAGCGCTTTCACAAGAAAAGCATCACCGATTCCGCCTGCGGGCATGAATACGAGTTTACGGGGGCCAAGACCATCAAGGTCTACAGCGTGGATACCGTGGAGGAAACCCAGTACGACCGGACGAAGGGCAGCAACCGTTTCGGTGACCCCGGCAATTTGGGCGATACCACGCAGGAAATGACCTGCACCCAGCAGCCCGCGTTTACGTTTGTGATTGAACCGCTGGACAACAGCGACCAGGCGATTGAGAAGAGCGCGGGTAAGGCGCTGCGGCGGCAGCTGGACGAGAAGACGATTCCCGGCATGGACAAGTACCGGCTGAAAAAGTGGGTGATGGGGGCCAACATCCAGGTCAAGGCGGCGATTGAGCCGACCAAAAATACCATCGTGGAGCTGATTATCGAGGCCAACGCCCAGATGACCGACGCGCTGGTGCCCCTGGAGAACCGGACCATCTATATGCCCACGAAGATGTACCAGCGGCTGAAACAGAATCCGGACTTCATTTCCGTGGACGCCCTGGGCAAGGAGGCTCTTTCCCGCGGCGTGGTGGGCATGGTGGACGGATGCCCCATCAAGCCCGTGCCCAAGGGCTACCTCCCCGAGGGCGTGTACTTCCTCATCAAGTACAAGGGCAGCACGGTGGACCCGGTGAAGATGCAGCAGTACGACATCCTCAAAAAGGTCCAGGGCTACGCTGGCCCCGTGGTTCAGGGCGTGACCTACTATGACTCTTTTGTGCTGGGCACCAAGGGGGACGGGCTGGCCGTCTGCGGCTCTGCGGACCTCATTCTGGACGCACCCGCGCTGGCGATTGCCACCCACAAGGTGACGGCTACCGTGGCGTCCGGCACTACGGTCAAGTACACCACCGACGGGACCAATCCCCGCTACTCCGATACCGCCCAGACCTATACCGCCGCGGTCACTCTCAAAGAGGGCGAAACCTTCCGCTGTATCGCGGTCAAGGACGGCTGTGTGGGCGTGGAGGGCGTGCAGGCTTATGAGTAAGCCGCTTAGGAGGGCTTCGCTGTGAAAAAAATCGACCCTCAGCGGGTTTCCAAGGAGTATGAGGCGGGCCTGCGGTTCAATCAGGGGATTGACCTGTATGACTGCGTGCATGTCAACGAGAATTTCTTCATCGGAAAACAGTGGGAGGGCGTGCAGGCCAACGGCCTGCCGACTCCCGTGTTCAACTTCCTGAAACGGGTGGTCCTGTTCTCCGTTGCCAACGTGTCTACCGACAACCTGAAACTCCACGCCAAGCCTCTGCCCTCTTCCGGGGAGGTGCCCCAGGAGGCGGTAGACCTCTTGACCGATATCCTCAATGACCAGTTTGCCGCCCTCTTCGAGTTCAATAAAATGGGGGCGCTCATTCGGGAGTTTACCCGGAATGCCGCCGTGGACGGCGACGGGTGCCTCTATGCTTACTGGGACCCGGATATGGAGACGGGACAGGAGGCCAGGGGCGGCATTCGGACGGAGGTTTTGCAGAATACGCAGGTCCTTTTTGGCAATCCCAACTGCCGGGATGTGCAGGCTCAGCCTTATATCCTTGTGGAACAGCGGATGCTCCTGGAGGATGCCCGGGACCTGATGGAGGGCGGGGACAAGGACCTTGTGACCGCCGACGACAAGGAGTCCGGGGACCCGCATCTGGACCAGCTGGGCGGGGAGAAAGTGACCGTCATTACCCGGCTCTGGCGGGATAAGAAGACCGGGACCATTCACGCCTATCAGTGTACCCGTCAAGCGGAGCTGCGGGGGGAGTGGGATTTGATGATCCGGCATTACCCCCTTGTCTGGATGAACTGGGACTTCGTGCAGGACTGCTACCATGGACAGGCCATGATTACCGGGCTCATTCCCAACCAGATTTTTGTCAATAAGCTGTTCGCTATGTCCATGATTTCCCTCATGACTCTGGCCTATCCCAAGATTATCTATGACCGGACCAGGGTTTCCAAGTGGTCCTCCAGGGTGGGGGCCGCGATTGGGGTCAATGGGAACGTGGAGGGCGTGGCGAAGATTATGGACCCGGCTTCCATTTCGCCGCAGATTTCCCAGTTTATTGAACTGGCTATCTCGTATACGCAGAAGTTTTTGGGGGCCTCGGACGTGGCTTTGGGTGATACCAGACCCGACAACACAAGCGCTATCATCGCCCTGCAAAGGGCCGCGGCTACTCCTATGGAGCTGACCAAACAGTCCCTGCTCCAGGCTATCGAGGACATGGGGCGCATTTTCATGGACTTTATGGGTGCTTATTACGGGGAGCGGTTTGTGGAGGTGCCGGTGCCGGAGGGGACCCCCGCGGGCGGACCTCCGACGGACGCACCCGTAGGGGCGGGCGCCCTCGCCCGCCCGTCCCCTGCAACCCTGGCACTCGCGGGGAACGGGTCGCCGTGGGCGGCGACCCCTACGGTTCCGGCCCCTGTAAATGCCCAGGTTCAGGGGGGCCGCAAGGTCGTCGTTCCCTTCGATTTCTCCGCGCTGCTCACTATCCCGTGCAGCGTGGAACTGGATGTTGGTGCGTCCTCCTATTGGTCCGAAATCGCCTCTATGCAGACGCTGGACAACCTGCTGATGCAGAAGCTGATTCCTACTGTGGAATACCTGAAGCGCCTGCCTGCGGGGCAGATTACCGACCGGGAGGCGCTGATTGCCGTGCTGGAGCGGCAGGAGGCCGCGCAGATGCAGGCGGCGGGCGTGATGCAGGACCCGGCGTCGACGGCGGGGCCTGGGATGACCGCTGAGGCCCCTGCGCCTGAGAACAGTGCTGCGGGGTACGGGGCCTTGCAGAGGAAGATTAACGAGACGGGGGAGATTCCCAGGGAGAGGTAGTTTATGGCCCAGACGCTTGATAAGGACCTGAATATTATTCAGAAAAGCGGCGTTGAGATTCAAATCGACCCGCTGACCAAGGACCTCAGCATTATTCAGAAGCTGGACGATGAGCCCAACGACGTGGGCGGGCTGTCTGCTCAGGAGCTGAAAGCCAAGTTCGACGAGGCCGGGAACGTCATCAAGGAATACATCAATGATTCCCTCATTCCCCAGGTGGTGGGAGACGGTCTGTCCGAGCAGGACCGGCAGAAGAACGAGGCCCGGAGACAGGCCGCGGAGAGCGCCCGTGAGGCCGCAGAGACGGCCAGGGAAGCCGCCGAAACCGCCCGCGTGGCCGCAGAGACGGCCAGAGAGGCCGCGGAGGCCGCCAGGGCGGAGGCGGAGGCGGCGCGGGAAGCGGCCTTCGCACTGGCCCAGGACCAGAGGGCGGAGGTCTTTGAAGAAAGCCAGGAGGCGCGGACGGTGGAGTTCGATGCCTCTCAGGCGGACCGGGAGGTGCGGTTTGAGGCCGGGGAGGAACGCCGGAATCTGTGGGAGGGTTTCGACCCGGCGAAAGCCTATGCGCCGGGGAATAAGGTCTATTACCTGGGGTCCAGCTTCGTCAATATCGCACCTTGTTCCGGGATCAGCCCCTACGACGACGCCCATTGGCAGATGATCGCGAAGAAAGGCGCGGATGGGGATGGAGCGACACCCTTCGATTATGCGCTTTCGGCGGGCTTCCAGGGGACCGAGGATGCCTTTAAGGGGAACTTCGCAAAAGCACCCTGGCTGCCTTTGGCCGGAGGGACGATGGCCGGGCCGCTTGCTGTCCCATACCCTGCCGCTGATGACCACTCTGCCAATAAGGGGTATGCGGATAGTTTGGTGAACGGGTTTGCGTGGACGCGAGGCGAATTTCTAACCGCCAGGAATAGATATGGGCTTTGCTATGGAAACGGAATATTTGTAACTGTACCATTGGGCGATAACTATGCCAACTATAGTATAGATGGTATCAATTGGGTTAATACGCCATTGCCGTTTGTTTCGTTGTGGACAGATGTCTGTTTCGGCAATGGAATGTTT
Organism: Oscillibacter sp.; assembly: GCA_022791875.1. Classification (GTDB taxonomy): domain Bacteria; phylum Bacillota; class Clostridia; order Oscillospirales; family Oscillospiraceae; genus Oscillibacter. The sequence goes on along the minus strand of JAAVZX010000081.1, from coordinate 15,851 downwards.
GTTGCGGTAACGAGAGGGGACTCATCAGCGGCAGGGATCGACAAGGCCGCCTATAGTACAGACGGTATCCATTGGGTTGAAACGACAATGCCAACCACTACCACCTGGAATCGTGTTTGCTACGGTAATGGGATGTTTGTTGCCGCGTCAGACAGAGCCGCCGCATACAGTACAGACGGTATCAATTGGACCGCTTCGACATTCCCAGGGATATTCTCTATTGATGGTATGTGTTTCGGCGTCGGGAAGTTTGTTATTGTAGGGGGGCGCACCAATACGGTGCTATATAGTACAGACGGTATCAATTGGAGTTCGTCAAAATTACCGTCTCACTCAATCTGGCGGGGGATTTGCTATGGGAACGGTAGGTTTGTCGTAGCAGCCCAAAATTCCAACGCTGCCGCATATAGTACAGATGCTGTCAATTGGACTGCTTCAACATTCCCATCTGGGAATGGTTCAACTTCTATATGCTATGGGGATGGAAGATTCTTTGCTATAGAGTATTCCCAGCCTAAAGTAGCCTATAGCGCAGACGGGGTTAACTGGGAAGAAACCGATTTGCCAGCATCAGGGTTTGTCATCTGTTATGGAGAGCAAAAACTTGTGACTGTTAATTTCAATCGAAGCGCTTGCGCAAACAGCATAGTTGTCCGCGACACCATAAAAGCCCTGGAAACCCGCAAGCTGGAGCTGATTCCGGTCCTGGATATTTCGGTAACACTGACTACTGAGACCTCATGGAAAATCGACCTGCGTGAAATGCACTTATCAGAGCGTATGGCGGTCTTCTTCTTTTTCACCATGCCAGACAGCAAAACCTATACCCTGAACTATGGCTCCAGCACCTCGGGACGCGTCGTGTGGTTCTATGGGAAGAACGCAGGCTTTATGGGCGTCCCCCTGCGGATGCCAGATATGCCGGTGACGCTCCTGCCTCTTGGCGGCGTGCAGGAGGTCACGCCCAAAAGCGGATATACCTATAAGGCCCTGGATACCCTGACCGTATACAACTACACGGTCAATACCGCGATGCCCGGCACCTTCCGTTTCCAGGGCTTTGTGATTCCCTGAGCATATACATAAAAGCCGCCCCTGACCGGGACGGCGGGAATTGACAATCTGCGGCGTTTTTGGTATCATGGGGCCAGAAGGACGCTGTTACATACAAATAGGCGGTTGGCTCACCGTTTGGACCCCTAAGCGCATTTTTCTACGGGGGGAGGTGATGCGGATGTGGAAGAGACGGCTTTTTGCCGTGCTGCGCTTCCTGGCGCTCTGCGCCGTGTGGGCGTGGATTTTGACCACAGAAGTTTGTTAGCCGCCCGGCTGGTACCCGAAGCGGCTAACGATAGTTAGTTGACAGATGGGCCAACCGTCTTGTGACAGCGCCCTTCTATATTCATTATACCCAACCGCGCCGCTTTGTCAAGAGACAGAGCGGCCTTTTTGCACGTTTGCGCGTCAAATCGGGTTTCCCGGTTTGCATAAATATTCATTTTTACGAAAGGCAGGTACTTACTATGAGCAACAGAAACGAGATGGAGCGAATCATCCGCGCCTACACGGCGGGGGAGAAGACCCTGGCGGAGGCCAACGCGGAGCTGGCCCCCTACGGTATCTCCCTGGACCCTGGGAAGAACGTGATTCGGCCCGGTGAGGAGGACCGCTTCGGGCTGCTGGATACCGGCACCGGGTCTATGGACAAGGTGGAGGTCCGGAACGGGGAGCTGGTGAACTGCGACGTGGGCACCATGCCCGCTGACTTCTACTTCGGCGGAAAGGTCTACGCCGTTCACGGGCGGAAGCTGGAGGCCAAGGACTGAGGGGAGGGGCGCAAGCCCCTTTCCCTGTAACGGGAGGGATGCTTTATGAGCGACGCCGTGCTTGTGGCGCTGATTGGGCTGGCGGGGTCCGGAATCGGGTCCGTGCTGGGTATCCTGGTCAGCAGTAAGCTGACGCAGTACCGGCTGGAACAGCTGGAAAAGAAGGTGGAGGTCCACAACAAGGTCATTGACCGGGTGTACAAGCTGGAGGAACGGACGGAGCTGCAGGAAGAGAAAATCCGGGTGGCGAATCACCGGATTGACGATTTGGAGGGCTTTCACCGGCCCTCGTGAAGGGAGAATACTATGAAAAGTTACTGGAAGAACTGGTGGCGGGCCGCTGGGGTGCGGGCGGTGAAAACCATGGCCCAGACTGCTGCGGCGACGATTGGCACCGCGGCGGTGCTGGGGGATGTGAATTGGACGATGGCGGCGTCTGCTGCTGTGCTGGCGGGGGCGCTGTCGCTACTTACTTCTGTGGCGGGTCTGCCGGAGGTGGACGGCAATGGCAACGGCTGAGCGGGTTCTGGATATTGCCCGTGCCGAGCTAGGGAACACGGAGGCTCCGGCGAACTCCAATCGGACGAAGTATGGCCGCTGGTACGGGCTGGACAGCCAGCCCTGGTGCATGATGTTCGTGCAGTGGTGCTTCCATTACGCCGGGGTGTCCCTGCCTGCCCGCACGGCCTCCTGCGGGACCTTGATGCGGGCCGCGCAAAAGGCGGGGCTCTGGGTGACGCGGGGCTTCCAGCCGGGCGACGTGGTTATCTACGATTTTTCGGGCAAACGGACTACTACAGAGCATACAGGCATCGTGGAGCGGGTGACGGCCTCCGGTGTCGTGTCTATCGAGGGCAACACCAGCGAGGCGGGCAGTCAGTCCAACGGTGGGAAGGTGTGCCGGAAAGAGCGGCGTTTCAGCCTCATTGTGGGCGCTGTGCGGCCTGACTTTGAGACGGAGAAGCGCCTGGACAGCACGCCCAGTCCTGCCCATGAGGTGGGGGTAGAGTGGGCTGTGAAAAACGGCATCCTCACGGGGGACAAGGCGGGGAACCTGAACCTTTCCCAGCCTGTCACCCGCCAGCAGCTTTGCACGATGCTGTATCGCTTCGCGCGGCTCCTGGGCAAGGCGTAAAAGGGGGCGGGGGCCATGGCGACGCTTACATCCAGCAGCCAGAACAGTATCCTGAAAATCCGGGAGTTCCTGGGGCTGAACGAGAACCCGGACGGGGATACCCACATCAAAAACGGGGAGCTGTCCGAGTGCTTGAATTTCCGGATCACCCAGGACCGGCATTTGCAGCTCCGTCCGGGACAGAAGACCCTTGTGCGTCTCCGGGAGGCGTGGGACGCGCTGGAGGCGAAGCCGTCAGGGGTTTCCGCGCCGATGTTCTCCGGGGCCTGGAGGGGGAGCGTCAACGGCGCGGTCCATACCCTGGCCGCGTTCGGCGGCGTCGTCTGGGATGTGGTGCTGGACGGCTCCGCGGCTCCTGTGGACAAGGGGCGCTGTACCCAGGCCCCCACCTCCTTCTTTGGCTTCGGGAACAAGGTGTATCTGCTCAACGGGCACGAGTACCTTGCCTGGAATGGCGGGTCCTCTGCCAAGTTCCAGACGGTGGAGGGGTATGTGCCTACCGTCCGCACGGCCTCCACCCCTGATGGGGAGGGGCAGCAGCTGGAGAGTGTGAACCGTTTGACGGGGAAGCGGAAGGTGAAGTTTTCTCCCGACGGTACGGCGACCGCTTTTGTTCTGGGGGAAGAGAATGTGGACGAGGTGATCAGCGTGTCCGGCACGTCTATTTCCCATACCCTGAACAAGGCCACCGGGACCGTCACCTTTTCCTCCGCGCCGCCTAAGGGCACCAACACCCTTGTCATTACCTACCGCAAGGGCAGCGGGTCCCGCGGCGACGTGACGGGGATGCGCTGGGCGGAGTTCTACAACGGCGCGGCGGACACCCGCGTGTTCCTCTACGGCAACGGGACCAACAAGACCATCTACAGCGGCGTGGACGTGGACAAGGGGACGCCGACAGCGGAGTATTTTCCCGACCTGGCGGAGGCCGCGATAGGCGATGCCAACACGCCCATCACCGCCATGATTCGCCACTACGCCCGCCTGCTGGTCTTCAAACCGGATTCCGCCTGGAGCGTGGACTACTCTACCGCTACCACGGCCCTGGGCCTCACGACCTCCGCGTTCATGGTCCTGCCCGTCAACCGCCAGATTGGCAACATCCCCTTGGGGCAGGCGCGGCTTCTGGAGAATAACCCGCTGACGCTGGCGGACCAGAATATCTACCAGTGGAAAGCGTCGTCCAGCGGCGGCGTCACCGCTGACCCACGGAACGCCCAGCGGATTTCGGACCGGGTGCGGTCCGCTCTGGCGGGCTTCGATTTCAGCAAGGCCGTCACTTTCAACCGCCTGCGGGAGAGTGAGTTCTGGTTTCTCTGCGGAGGGAAAGCCCTCATCCTCAACTATGCCGCCGACGCCTGGTACACCTATGACAACTGCCCGTTCCTGGCCATGCTGGAGGCGGACGGGGAGGTCTACGGCTTCACGAAGGCGGGGGAGGTCCGGCACATTTCCAGGGCCTACCGCAACGACGACGGGGCGGAAATCACCGCACGTGCCGCTACCGGCTCTATGGATTTCAGCCGGGACTGGCAGCTCAAATATTCCCCCATGATTTTCACCGCCATCCAGCCGGAGAGCGGGGCGCGTGTGACGGTCACGGTGGAGACGAACCGGCGCGGCGACTACCCGGACAAGCTGGTTTCCGCCGGTCTGGCGGGCTTCTCCCACGTGGATTTCGGGCATTTTTCCTTCGGCACCAACCGAAAGCCGCAGGTGAAGCGGGTCAAGATGAAGGTGAAAAAGGCCACCTTCTATAAGCTCATCTTCAAGAGCAAATCCGCCTCCGCCACCGTCACGCTGCTGGAGAGCGACGTGCAGATTCGGTACGCGGGGAACGTGAAATAATGGATAATGGATAATTGATAATGAGGGAGGTTGTGGGGGGCCGGTCCCATTCAACCGCCAGAGCCGAGGACGAAGGACCCGCCCCCCACAACCTCCCTCATTATCAATTATCCATTATCAATTATCAATTTATTAAGGAGGTTTTCTATGGCATGGATTGAGAAAAAAGACCCCATCAGCGGGCATGTGACCAAAACCTATACGTCCGGCTCTTCCTCTAAACCGTCTGGCTCCGGCTCCAAGCCCGCCAGCAGTGCGCCGAAAACATCTTCGTCCGGGTCCTCCGGGCAGAAGCTGTATTCCGACGGCTACGGCGGCTGGACTTCGACGCCCTCCACGTCTCAGGAGTACGCCAAGAATTACGGCGGGTCCTCCAAGACGGTGACTTCCTCTCCCGGCGTCAGCGCCGCAAAGCCCGTCTCGGGAGGGACCTCCGGCAGCCCTTCCGGGACCCCTGCGGCCGGCCGGGACTACCACCAGGAGGCCAGAGACGCCGCCGCTGTCGGGGATTGGAACAAGGTCGCCAAGGCCCTGGCGGCGCGTCAGGCCAAGATTGACGCCCAGGGCGGCAATGACCGCGGCACCTCCAACGCCCAGATTCTGGCCGCGCTCCAGCAGCAGTATGCCTCCAGCTACAAGGCCCTGTCGCCTACCGTGCAGAACACCGTGCAGCAGATGGCCTCCGGGGCCACCACCGGGCGGGGCTGGGAGGATGGGCATGACTACCTGGCGGAGGCTCAGGCCCTGGCGCAGGCCGGGGACCTGGATGCCGCTTATGACGCGCTGACCCGCCGGGGCTTCAAGATGTACGACACTGGGGCCGCTGGGGGTGGAACCTCTCAGGATCAGGCTTATGCGCTGATCCGGCAGCTCTATAACCAGTCCGCCAACGCCGCGCACTCCTACCAGTCTGAGGTACAGCGGAACGCCCAGCTCCTGGCGGAGCATCCCACCCAGTTCGGCACGGGGACCATTCCTGCCCTCGCCAATAAGCACTTCGTCTCCGCGGATAACCAGTACATCATCTATTACGACGCCTCCGGCACGCCTGTGGCCGCGAAGCCCAACAGTGCCGGGGCATACAGCCGCCAGTATTCTCCTGGCGAAATTGACCTGATGCGGCAGTATTACAGCGGTGGGTCGGACACGGACTTCGCGGAGCTCCAGCGCCTGATGCACAACAACAATGTGGCCTACACCGGCAATGGGCGGCTCATTGCGCCGGATGGCTCCTGGGCCTCCGGTGCGCCTGTTGGGACCACGGGGTGGTATGATTGGGACCCCAGCACCATTCCCGGCGCGGAGCTGAACGTGAACCAGGACAAGGACGTTCTGCGGGACATTCTTGCCCAGATTAACGGGGGTCAGACCTTCGATTCTCCACTCTCCGTGCCCCAGGCGGTGAAGAATACCCTGGACTACTCAGGGCTTCCCGGCACTGTCAGCGGCGGGGCGGGCGGCTACAGCGGCTATGGCGGTACGCCCTCCGGCGGGGTCTCCGGCGGCACCAGCGACCTCAGCGACGTTCTGAGGCAGATGTATGCCCAGAATCTGGAGGCACAGCTGGCGGGCCTGCGGTCTACCTACGAGCAGAACCGGGCGGACATCCAGGCTCAGGACGACCTGATCAGCCGTATCTACCAGGAGCAGCGGAACCAGGCCGCGGCGCAGAACGATATCCAGCGGATGCAGCTGGCGGAGTTCGGGCTGGGGCAGGGGCTGAATACCGGCACCGCGGGACAGCTGGCCCTTGCCCAGAGCGCCGCCCTACAGGGCGGGCTTGCTGAAATCGGAGGGGCGGAGGCCCAGTCGCTGGCGGAGAATGCCTTGCTGCTCCAGAAGCTGACCAGTGCCTACCGGGGCGATATGGACCAGGCCGCGGCCCAGAGCGGGGCACAGCTGGCGGATGCCCTCTATGGCGAGTATGTCCGGCAGATTGGCGAGCAGGCCGACGCGCGGGCCGCGGAGCTGGCTCAGCAGAATTGGCTTGCGCAGTTCGACTACCAGAAGCAGCAGGACGCCCTTGCCCAGGCCAATTGGGAACGGCAGTACGCGGACAGCCTCGGCGCGGCAGAGGCCGACAGGGCCTATGAGATGCAGAAGCTGTTGTTCAACCAGAGCCAGGCCCAGGCGGACCAGGCGTCCGACTGGGTGCAGATGCTGTTGAAGGGCGGCGCTATGCCGGATCAGGGGCTGCTGGACAGTGCGGGGCTGTCCTCAGACTCCGCCCAGGCGCTGGTGGACGCTTACTGGAGGGCGCTCAATATCAAGAATGCGCCGAAGAGCTCTTCCAAAAGTGGAGGCTCAGGCGGGACCTCCGATGCAGGAAAGCCTAAACTGTCGCTGGCTCAGGCTATAAGCATGATTGAGCGCGGGGAGATTACCCCCTCCGTGACGGGGGCCTATGATTACTACATGGGGCCTGGGGCCTATGAGCAGTATTACGGGCAGCAGGGCGGCGACACAGGGTCCGGCGACTCCGGGAGGACCAGCTTTGACTACAACGCAAACGAAGGAATCCTGACGTGGAACGGGAAGCGTTATGCCCGTGTCGGCGATTTTGCCAGGGACGTTGAGACGGCAAACCTGACCAGTGCGGAGAAAACGGCGCTGCAAAGAAAAATGGGTATATACGGAATTGATGTGGAGTTCTAAGGGGGATTCCTATGAAAATCACAGTGAAGAACGTGGATGGGCGTCTGGGCACGGGAGTTGCGTCCCTGTCCTATACCACGCAGAGGGATGGCGGCGTGACGGAGACGGTAAACGCCGCCTCCCCTGTAAAGCCAGAGGTGAAGAAGACCAGTCCGGCTAAGAAGAAGCCCGCGGTCAAGACGGCAGTTAAAACAGCAGGTAAAACCGCCGCGAAACCGGCACAGCCCGCCGTCAGCCCCGATTACGCCGCCCTGGCGGACATCCCTGTTCCCACGCCTGCGCCAGTGAAGCAGGCCGTCAAGAAACAGCCCAGTGTTGTCAGGAAGAACGCGTCCAAGGCTGTGCCGGAGAAGCAGCAAGGGACGGTGAGGCAGACCCGTACCCAGCAGCGGCCCAAGAGCGCCGTCCAGGACGATTACGCCGCCCTGAAGGAGCTGGCAAGGGCCTATTACATCCCAGGAACCGGCAGAACGTCCAGGCAGACGCCGGGATTTGAAAGCCGCCTTGTGGATACCCTCTCCGGGGCAGGCAAGACCTACGGCGGCTCCCTGGCTGGCTTCGGCGGGCTGTCCGCCGAATTGCTGGAGGCGTTGGACCGGAACGCGGCCCAGTCCTCTCCCTCCGGACAGAGGGCGCGGCAGGAGGCGGAGAATATTCGGCGTTATCAGGCCATGTTGGATAACAACATGTGGGCCAACGGGGTTCCTCTGACCGCAGAGGACCGGGAGAAAATTGCGGGCTACATCCAGAGCGCTCAGCGCTTCATTGATACGGAGCAGGCGCGGCAAGAGAACGTACACGCGCCAATCCGGAAAGCGGCGGATTCCGCCTATGGCGCGGCGGCGCGGCTGACGGAGAGCGGTCAGCGGGACATTGACCGCGCCAAGGACGGGCTGAATGGCCTGGGGCGCTTCGCCGTGGATGTGGGCGTTGCCGGGGCACAGATGGGGCTTGACTTCGCGCCCTCCATTCTTACGGGCGGCGGCTCGGCCCTGGTGCCCATGTTCTTCCGCTCCGCAGGCGGCGGGGCGCTGGCCGGTAAGGACAGCGGCGCGGACCTGGCCACGCGGACCGCCTACGCCCTGGGTTCCGGGGCGCTGTCTGTGGCAACGGAGCAGATTTCCAACATTGCGGGGCCCTTCCGGAAGCTGTTCGGCGCGGGCGCGGCGGACCGGATTGCCGCGCGGCTGGTGGAGCGCTTCGGGGAGAACGGCGCGGTCCAGGTCCTGAACCGGCTGTCCCAGACCGCCGCGGGGCGGACGGCCCTGGCCGCGTTCGGTGAGGGCGCGGAGGAATTTATTGAAGGGCTGGGGCAGGCGTTCCTACAGGAGGCTACCATTACGCCCACCGACGACGCGCCGCCGGATATGGTGCGCTACGCGAAGAACTCCATGGCACGGTTTGACCCGGTGGAGGCGGGCTATGAGTTCCTCATCGGCGCGGCTCTGGGCGGGCTGGGCGGCGGCGTGGACGTGCTGAGGCGGGGCGGTGCGCAAACCGCCGCTAATGAGACAGAAAGCGGTCTGGATTCTCGCCAGGCTCAGCCGAAGGGTACAGATACCCCTGTGGATTTGGGGGCCTCTGAGCGCATTTCTGACCCGCTTATGGACGCCGTGCGGCGGGGCGGGCGGCTGACTGATACGCCGGTGGATATGCAGAAGGAGTTTGAGCGCTTTATCATCCAGAAGGATGGTGCTGAGACCGCGCCAAAGGCGGAGGCTTCGCCGGACCTTCTCAGTGCGCTTTTGCCCCAAGGGAAGCGGGTGTCCTTGCAGGACCTGAGCGCGGGGCAGCTCTCCGCCGTGGAAGCCGCCAACGTGCAGGGGACCGTAGACGTGGACGCGAAGCAGCAGGCGTACCAGGTCAATCCGGAGGAACATATCGACCGCAGGAAATCCTATGACATGGGCAGGAAAAGCGTCAATGCTTTCCAGTTCGACCACCCCCAGCTTCACGAGTTCTACAGGGGCGCGGCGGAAGCGCTGCTGAACGATTTGGCTCAGACTCAGAAGGGCGGCGAGCTGATCCGCGCTGAGGGGGACTACTACGGCGGGCGGCGGCTCTCCCGGTTCACCAGCCCCGCCATTGAGGCGCTGCTGGATGAGTACCGGCTTTCCTACGGCCAGATTGAAAAGGCTCTGAACGCCATTATTCAGGACAAGGGGCAGGAGAACTACGCCGCGGCCAAGCGGGTGGAGCTGGTTCTGGACGATATGCTTTCCAACGGCTTCAAGGATGTTGAGGGACGGCCCTACGGGCCTGACGAGGCTTATATTGCCGCAAAGGCGGAGATTGCCGGGTCCCTGGAGGCGGAGACAGAAGCCGCGTCCCAGCCGGATTTGGGCGTCATGGGGCAGGAAATTCAGAAGCACTTCGGGAAGAAAACCGCACCGCAGAGCTTCCTTATGGACTTCGCGGAGCTGCACAGGCGTATTTTGGAGGCGCAGGCAAAGGGTGAATCCGCCTTGACGGAGATTCAGGGCCGTGATACCATAGGGGAAACTGGTGAAAGTGAGGTAACGCCTTATGAGCAAGTGGGAAGAGAGCACCGCGAATCTCGACAGGAAGACGCTGGCGCGTTTAGCCGAAGAAGCCTCGAAGAGGGTCGCAGCACGTACCAGATCGGGGATTACATCTTCGGATTCCGAACCGTTCAGGGGGAACCTTCCCTCGCCGCCCAAGCCACACGAGAAGCCCTGAACGCCCTGGGGGTTCCCTCCCTGATAGTAGAAAGCCAGGCAGAGTGGAACCATCGCGGTCAAAGTCATACAAGCGAGATTTCCGAAGCGGCCACTATTGCGAAAAAGCTTGTTGCTATCAGCAACAGTATGTCCCTGAATCCGCAGACTGTTGCCGGACATGAAGCGTTCCACTTTTGGTGCGAAACGGAAGCGAGGGCAGATTTTGAAGATGTGATTTCAGACAATATCGACTTTTCTTCTGATGCGTTCCTGGAATTCCAGGATACAATTGCACGAAATTATTTCGGGAAAGAGGTTGATATTTCTGACAGTGCCGCTTATGAAAAGTTGATGGAAGAGGTACACGCCTACCTTGCCGGGGACCTCCACAGCGGCGAACATGAAGCCCAGCTTCGTGCCATGCTCCGTGACTACGACGCAGTAAAAGCCGCCTGGGACACCTTGACAGAGTACGGCAGGACCCATCCGGCAGAGGCCCCGCAGATGGACGGCCTGGGCGCGGCGGACGCTGGCAGCGTGAACAGCGACTATGACCGCCTCCAGGCCCAGAGCAGCGAGTTCCACGACCCAGGCCCGGACCCCGCGCGGCATGTCGACGTGCCCAAGAAGGATTTTGCCGGACGGGATATTTCCAAATCGGCGTCAACCGTTATGGGGGCAGAGGCTATTCCGGATTCTGTGATTCCCATGATTGAGCAGATGACCGCGGACGGGAAGCTCTCTTATGACCGCGTTTCCAATGCCGCGTCTCTGGAACGGGCCAGAAACAGGATTGAGACGGACGGCTTTGACGCCGCGCTGGAATCGTTCCGGAACGACGTGCGTAGCGGGATTGTGTCAAAGGATCTGGAAACGCTGGGCCAGCTGCTTCTTGTCAACGCGGCAAACGCCGGGGACGGAAACGCGACGGCAGAAATCCTGTCCTTGTATGTGGCGAGCGGAACAAACGCCGCCCAGGCCATGCAGGCGCGGAGCATCCTCCGGCAGCTGTCTCCGGAGTCGCAGCTTTACAGCGTCCGAAAGTCTGTCGAGCAGATCAACCGGGCCAACGAGCGCCGGAGCCGCCCCGTTAAGGGAGTCAGCGCGGAGGACGCCCTTGCCGCCTATCAGAGCGTGGTGGACACCATGCGCGAGGCGTTTGCGGAAATGGAGCGCGGGCAGAACGGCGCGGAGAACGCGCCCGGCTGGGTGGAACAGCTGGGGAAGGACCTTGCCCGAAACGCCGCCAGACGGGTTGAGGGCAGCAGGACGCGCCCCGCCTCCTTCTACTCCACCCTCCTGGGCGACCTGAACGCTTTGATGGCCCAGCACGTGGACGCGAAAAAGGGCACTGCCGCAAGGCGGACGGCGGCGGACAGAATTGCGGACATCTTTGCCAACCGGGAGGAGTACATCAGGGCCTGGAACAGCGCGAAAGCGGAGCTGGCGGAGCGGTACAGAAACAATCCGGCAGCTCTGGAGGCCCTGGAGGATTTCATGTACGCCGGGCTGAACTACAACGGCGCTGGTCCGGATACGGTCATGATGCGGGCCGCAGCGGAGGCGGCGCTTGAAAACGATGTGGGTATCCGGGATATCGTGATCCGCGGAACCTATGACATGGACGCTCTGGCGGAGCAAATCTCCAATACGCTGATTGCCAACACAAACGCCTCCGGGCCGGACGCTGTTATCGTGCGGGACGCGGTACGCCGGTACATCCAGAACAAGAAAGAAGCCTCCCGGAGGTCCGCAGAACAGTATATCCACACGGATATCCAGAAGACCATCCGGGAAATCGGAACCAGTATGGCGGCAATTATTCGCTCCGGCGCACAGTCCAAAGCGGAAGTCCAGGACAAAATCACCGCCGCCCTGATTCAGCAGTATGGCATCAGCCAGGAGGCCGCGCCCGGTATTGCCGAGGCGATTGCACAGGACTTTGAAAACATGGTCTGGGAGCGCTCCAAAGCGCGGCTTGACAGCATGTTCAAGGACCGCCCGACGCGGACACGAAGGACCCTGAGCGAAAAGTTTGAAGAGCTGGTGAATCTCGGCGCGTTCTCCGGGAACGAGTTCAGCCAGCGGGCCGTGAAAAAGCTGTTCGGAATCGACGCAGGCGCGGAAATCTCTCCGGAGCTGATTCAGAAGTTCCTGGACCAGACGGACCAGGAGGGCCGGGAAAAGGTGATGGAGGCCATTGTAAAGGACATCGCGTCTCAGCTGCCCTCTAATTTCCGGGCTAAGTTTGACTGCATCCGGTATCTGTGTATGCTGGGCAACCCTCGGACCCACATCCGGAATATACTGGGAAATACCTTTTTCCAGGTCCCCGTTGCCGTGAAGAACCGGACGGCAGCGGCTATTGAAGCCGGGTATAATCTGCTCAGCGGGGGGAAACTGGAGCGGACCAAGTCCTTGTCCGGCGTCAACCCAGCGGGACGATTGGCAAAGGAGTGCCGCGCCGACTGGGTGAACGCGGAGGCGGTTTTAGGAACTGACAGCAAGTACAGCAGCGGCCAGACTGCGCTCCGGGGCATTGAGAAGGAAGTGAATCCGTTCCAGCACAGCGGCCGGGTTCTGAAGGGAATCGGGGAACTGTCGGCGCTGAACGGGAAAGCCCTCAGCGCGGAGGATACCGCCGCAAAAAAATGGATCTACGGTCAGTCCCTGGCCGGGTATTTGAAAGCCAACGGCGTGAAATCCATTTCCGAAGCGTCCCCGCAGCTGCTGAGCCGGGCGCGGAACTACGCGGCGCAGGAGGCTATGCGGAACACCTTCAACGACAGGAACATGGTCAGCGACGCGATTTCTCAGCTTGGCGGCTGGTATCACAGCGAAAACCCCTTCAAAATCGCGGTGGGGAGCGTCCTGGAGGGGAATCTGCCCTTCAAGCGCACAACAGCCAACATCGCCGTCCGGGCGGTGGAGTATTCTCCCGTGGGCATTGTCGGCAGTATCGCGGACGCGGTTTACAGAGGCGTGACGGGAACCGAAACGGCGGAAAGCGTTACGAGAAGAATTGACCGTCTTGCGGCGGGTCTGTCCGGCACCGTCCTTATGGCGGCCGGCGCGCTCCTGAGCGGCTGTTTCTCCGGCGGGGGCGACGAAGACGAGCGGCAGCAGGCGTTCAATGACCTGACGGGGCACCAGTCTTACGCCCTGGAGCTTGAAAACGGGACCTCCGCAACATTGGATTGGTTGGCTCCGGAGGCCATCCCCTTTTTCATGGGCGTGGAATTGGGACATGCCTGCCAGGACGGCGGTGTCAGCTGGGAGGAGTTCTGGCAGATTATCAAGAACATGAAAGCCCCCATGCTGGAAATGTCTGTGCTCCAGGGGCTGAATGACGTGTTTGAAGATGCGTCCTACGCACAGCGCACCGGAGGGGATTACATTACGGCCTTTGTTCTCGCCTCTTTGTCGAACTACTTTACGCAGGTCATTCCCACCGCCGCGGGGCAGCTGGAGCGTTCCACGGAGAGCCGGAGAATGTCTACTTACGCGGACGAGAACAGCGCTGTCCCCAAAGACCTTCAATTTTTCCTTGGGAAGGTCAGCAAAAAGGTCCCTGGATGGGACTATGGGCAGATCCCCTACATTGACGAGTGGGGCCGGGAGGAATCCTCCGGCGGGCCTGTTGAACGGGTTTTTAACAATTTTTTCAACCCGGCTTATATGTCGCGGATAAGCGTGGACAACATGGAGAAGGAACTCCAGCGGCTGGCGGACGTTACAGGGGAAACCAGCGTATTCCCCTCCCGCGTCGACAAGTCCTTCATGGTGGGCGAGGAAATGAAGTATCTGACCGCGGAGGAATATACCCGCTATGCCAGGACCGTTGGGAAGACACGGTACGATATCCTCTCCAGCCTCTTCCAGCACGAGGGGTACGGGAAGCTCAGCGACGAGGATAAGGCGCGGACCATTGCCGCCGTCTATGAGTATGCCAATGCCGTGGGGAAGATGGAGGTCAGCAGCTACAGGCCCGGTGAGACTACCCTGGAGCTGTTCAACAGTCCTTTTGGGCCGGACCCGGCTACCTTCTTCCTGTACAAGCGGATGATGGCCATTGAGGATGCGAAGCAGCAGGGCGGGGCACAGGCCAACGCCAATGTCCGGGAGGCCCTTTATAAGGATTCCACGCTGAGTCCCCAGGAGAAGAATCTGCTGGATGATTTGATTATTCACGATATGACCATCATCCCGCGGGACAAGGATGTGGATTACTCCAATCAGGACAGCTTTGCTGTGTCGCAGATGTCGGATTCCGCGGTGCGGCGCTGGCAGAGTGTTCATGAGGCGTTTCCGGAACTCTCCGGGGAGGATTATAAGACCGCCTGGGAGATTTGCCAGCGCAGAGGGACAACGGCAAGCCCCTACACGCAGGAGCGCAAGCAGCGGGACCTGATGGAGGCTTTGGGGCTGTCCCAAAGGGACGCTTGGAGGCTGATTCAGGCGGTGAAGGGATAATAGAGCGGAGCGCCCTGGCCTTGCGGCTGGGGCGCTCCGTTTATAATTTCCATCCGGCACCCCGCACCTGGAACGCATCGCCCAGTTGGATCGTGTCCGGGTAGTTGTGCTGGGTGGTCTTGATGGCGTACTTGTCAATCTCTGTGGCATAGTAGTGCTGAATGTTGGCCCCAAGCCTGTCCAGGGCCAGGTGCCCACAGCTCATGCCGTCGTACATGGACAGCACTTCCAGCGGCGCGGTCCGGATGCCGGGACAGTAGGACAGGATGTGGGCAATCACGTCCACCGTCCAGCCGTTGCCCAGCATCTTGTATGCCTGGGTGTCGCTGACCGGGAATATGTAATCCTCCGGAACCGTCTGGAGGCGCTTGCACTCGGTCACGGTCAGCTTGCGGATGATGTACAGGCCGTCAGCCAGATTGGTTGGATACCGCTGCCCTTTGATGGCAATCTGGCCGTCACGGACCTCATAGGCCGACTGGGTTGTGCCGTCTGCGGGGACGGCATAAAATCCTGTCTTTGCTCCCATTCCGCCGCCCTGGCCGCACAGGGTCACGCTCTTACCATACGGCGAATATACCCGGTATTGCTGGCTGTCAAAGTCTGTGTTTTTGGCGTTGCTCTCAATGGTTCCAATCCGCACGGGTTCCGCAATACGCGTTTCTCTGCTGCTTTGCCTTGAAGGGTCGTATCCGCCCCCGCCTTTACCATATGTGCTGCCAAGCGCATATGCTTTCTCCTTACAGACCATACCGCTTTCCAGAATGTCCATGAGCAGGATGCCCTTGTCCTCCGGCTGCTCTACGCCTGGGATGTTGGTCCAGTACAGCCGCCAGCGGCTTTGGCCGCTCACCAAAGCGGAGTTGATCAGGTTTGGTTCGACGCCCAGTTCCGCCGTGATTTGTTTCCAGATCGCGGCGGACATGGATTTATTGTTTTCATACAGCCAGTAATCAGGGCTGAACTTTTCACGGGCAATCAAATAGTTCAGAAACATCTCCCAGCCCTCGCCGGACGGAACGGTTTCACGGTTCCTGGTTCGCGCTATGCTCCAATGTGTACAGGGGCTTCCGCCCAGCAGTAATTTCATTGCCATAGGTTCCTCCGTCGTCACGGAGGCGGCGCGCCTTTATCCATGGGCCTCCTATGGTTTCATTTTTGCTTTTCCCGCCGCATGATCCGATGCAAATCCTCCAGCTCCATTTCCCCTACGCTCTTTCCTCTGGGCGGGTC
>JAAVZX010000080.1 GCA_022791875.1 Oscillibacter sp. | reverse complement strand
GATTAAAGGACTGCCGCAGGTGATAGGCGATCACATTGTTGTCATTCCGTTCCCTGCCGGTAATGGCGGCATACTGCCGCTTGGAAAATAGAAACTCATGGTCAGCAATGGACGGGTTACATTGGTAGGCCGCAACCAAATCGCCGCTGTTGGTTTTCTCTGGATTCTTCACATAGTCCGTCACCCGGCCCAGGGCCTCTGCCACAGTCCGGCCCTTGCCGCTATGCAGGGGCATCAAGCGTGTTGTTGCCATTATCAAACCTCCCCTCAAAAGAAAAAAGGTGGTGGGCGGCAAAATGAACTGCTCCCCGTCAAGTAGACAGTGAAATAAAATGCGAAATTTTGTCAGGCCGCCCTGCATTGGGCGTAGATCTCCATGGGTGTTTGGACGCCCAGCCGTCTCTGGAGGCGGGAGAAATTGTAATAAGCAAATATACTCCCGGATCATGCTGCACTGCTGCTCCCGTCTTGTGAACCGCCTGCTATAGTCGCGCTCCCGTTTGAGGATGCCCCAGAAGCCCTCCATGGGCCCGTTGTCAATACACTTGCCCACCCTGGACATGCTCTGCGTCATCCCTGCCGCGGCCAGTTTGTCGTGGAATACTCTTGTCGTGTACTGAAAGCCCCTGTCGCTGTGGAACAGGGGATGAGCGTCTAGGTTGGCGGCAAGGGCCTGATCCAGGGTTTCATGTACCAGGGCGCTGTCGTTGGTGTCCCGGAGAACAAAGGAGACGATCCGCCTGTCACACAGGTCCAGAATGGCGCTGAGGTAAAGTTTATGGACAGTTGACCCCACATAATATTTGAACTCTGTTACATCGGTCAGCCACTTTTCGTTGGGTTTATCTGCATAAAACTGGCGGTTCAGCACGTTTTCAGCCAGATATTGCGGGTCTGAAGCCCGCCGGGTACAGCCACGCCGGGCGTATTTGATGGTAGACTGAATACCCAGGCTGCAGCAGATACGCAGGGCCCGCTTGTCATTTACAGGCGTACCGTAATACCGCGCCAAATCGTCCCGAATACGCCGGTATCCCTTGTCCGGGCTCTCAGAGTGGATCTGCTTTATCAGTCCGGCCAGACGCCGGTTTTCCACAGTACGGGCGCCCGCTTTCCCGGTGCGCCACTGGTAGTAGCCAGCCCGGGAGATATGCAGCGTGCGGCACGTTCCTGCCACAGGATACCCTTGTTCCTCCGCAGCCCAACGCACTGCTTCATACTGTCGCTCCTGACGGAACTGCCTCAGCGATCCCCCCTCTCCAGCTCCTGCACTTTTTTAACAGATTCAGTTCCATCCTCAGCAGATAGTTCTCGCGCTCCAATCTGCACTTTTCGATTCGCAGTGCCTCCTCTACTGTCCGGGACGTCTGGGACGCAAGCCGTTTCCCACGCCGGTCCTCCAGACCTGCCACGCCCATCTCCTGATACCGCTTTACCCAGCCGCGTACCCCCTGAGCACTTGTGCCGTATTTTTCCGAAAGCTCGGAAAATCCTTTCCCCTCCTCCAAATATTCCTTGACTGCTTGGGCTCGCTCCTCCAGAGTATGGTTCCGCCTCGCCATAGATACTCCTCCTGTTTCTTTCGCATGTTCTCTATGACGATGATACTCCTTTGCCCAGTCTAACACAAGGTTCCCAGAGCGGAGCTTATATTTTTCCGCGATAGCCATGGAGCTCCCCTGTCCCGACAGATATTCCTCCACCACCTTTTGTCGAAGCTCCTCACTGTATGTTCGCCTTTGTGCGTTTCCATTTTCAGATAGTGCCGAAGCTCCTTCCGTTCGATAACGACTGATCCAGTTATGCATCGTGGAATGACCTACTCCAGCTCTACGCGCTGCTTCCCGCATCCGCATCCGGCCTGCGAGGCACTCTTGGATTAGATATTCCTTTTCCCGCAAGTCCATTTCAATTCGTTTTCCCATGACTGCTCCCCCCTTGTTTTTATTGTTTCGCTGTCTGTCTTATTGGGAGCATATCATTTTGTCCCAAAGCTGACTTGTTGATCGTATCACCCTCCAATCTGAAAATCAGGATAACATTTCCCTGATCCCAGCCATGATGTACTCTGCACAGGGTAGGGCCACAGCATTGCCGAGTGCCTTATAACGGCTGGCCGGGGATATTTCCTCGCCCGCCGCGCCGTACTGCGTCCAGCCTTCCGGCAGGCCCATAAGCCTTTCGCTTTCCCGTTCCGTAGGGAAACGGATGCAGCCGCCCGCAGGGTCGTCCTCGTAGTAGAACGCAAAGGGATTGATTGTCCCTGCTAAAAGGGTGGGAAAAGGGTCAGTTGAAAATCCGAAGCTGTCTCGGAATTGGACGTGGTATCTGTCCTTGGCCGCTCCCCGCATACGGAACATCTGAAAGGGTTGGGTGATGGGTATGCGCCTCCCTGCTTCAAGAAAAGGGCCTCGATCTCCGCAGGATGAGGACAACCCGCCCGCACCGACAGCTTCCGTCACGGACACCGACGACACCTTCCCGCCGTACGGAGGAGGACAACCCGCCCGCACCGACAGCTTCAGGAAGTGGGAGCATTGGCCGGGGCTTAAACAATATTTCGGCAGAACGCCGCCATCCAAAATCCGCCACGAGGAAGATGCGCTGCCGCCGGGCCAATCGGGGCCTTGCCCAATGCTGGGCATCCATAAGCCGCCATGCGAGGTCAGGGACTCCCCCTCGCACCATTCCGGCATTTGCCCAGCGTCCAGAAGCAGGCATTGAAACCTCGGAGCCTGTGAACGCGGAAAGGACGGCTCTAAAATCCATCCGGTTGCTTGATAAAAACGCTCCCATGACGTTTTCCCAAAGAGCGATAATTGGAAACATACCTCCAGTGGCATCCCTCATTTCCTTTATAATTTGGATCGCTTCATAAAACAGACTGGACTTCACCCTGGCAAGGCCGGAGCGGTTGCCAATTTGAGAAAGATTTTGACACGGGGAGCCAAAACTGACGATATGGACAGGCGGTATCTTCCCTCCGTCCAGCTTTGTGATGTCCCCCAAATGCACCATGTCGGAGAAGTGGCGCTTTGTGATGGACACCGGGGCTTTTTCGATCTCGCTGGCCCATAGCGGGATAATACCCTGCCGCACTGCCGCCAGCGGGAACACGCCGATCCCGTCAAACAGGCTCCCCAAAGTGAGCTCCGCCATATCAATGCGCCCCAAAGATACTTTTTGCGATGCTGCCCGTCTTAAAGAGCATGAAGCACAGCAGGACGGAATAGCCCAACGTGCCCCAAATGGCCCCTATGGGGTCGCCGCCCACGGCGATCCCCTGCACCAGCACCGCATAGATGCCCACGCAGACGAGGATCAGCAGCCCTTGGAAGCCCACGGCGAACAGGGATTTCAGATAGTTCTGCCCCATGCCGCCGAGTTCCCGGTTGGAGAGGGTCGCCACGGGGATGGGGGCCAGACTGGTAAGCATATAGATTTCCAGCATACGGCCATAGGTGATGACGAAAATGACAACGCCTAAAATCTGCATCGTCACGCCGATCAGCAGGGACTGCATGAACAGCCCCAGCAGCGGGCCGATGTCCATACCCTCCAGCGTTGTTTCCAGCGTCGCCAGCATATCCGCCGTCACGTCGGTGGAGCCCTGGACAAGCCCTGCCGCCCTCGTGATAACGCTTTGCGACACGTCGAACACCGCCATAACGATGTTGAACGTGTTGGAGAGGATCAGGATGGCCGCCCCCGTCTTGAATATCCATTTGAAGAATATCCAGTAGTCCAGATCATGCAGGTTATTTCGGTCAATGAGCATCTGTATGAGCTCGTAGGTCGCCACAAAGGTCAGGATTAGACCGGCGATAGGTAAAACCACTGTTTCGGAAAGCTGCCGGATCAGGGAGAACACCCCGGCGTTCCATGCCGCCGGGGTAGTCCCCACCTGTGCCGCGATCTCCCCGACGTTGGCGTTGACACTATCAAAGAGCCCGCTCAGATTGCCCATGATCCCGTCAATGAGTAGCTCCTTCAGCCAATCCGTGAGCCAGTCGGTGAGAAAATCCATCGGCGGTCCGCCTTATCCGAACAGCCCGGACAGCAGGGGGATCAGGGTGGTGCCCAGCAGGATGATGCCGCCGCCCGCCATGAGTTGGGTTATGACTTCTTCAACGAGCCGTTGCACATCTCGGCCAATACGAGTGGTGTCCAATGGTACGCTCATGTAGAACCGCTTGTCTTTCGGTTGCTCAATCGCCGGAGCCGGAGTCGGCTGCGGGGAAACATTGACAACATGGGTTCCGCCATCAATCGGCTGGGGAGGGGCAACAGTCACATCACTGCCAGAGCCATTCCCTTCTAACACGATTTCCGCGCCGCCCACCAGCTCCGCGATATCGTAGTTGACACTGGCAGCTGCAAAGTCGGGGCTCTTGTGGAACGGTTCCTTTAAGTATACCACATGGACAGCATCGCCGTCCACCTCAACAACGGCTAAAATATACTGCTCCGGCTTATTCAGCGCGGCAAGTATCTCGTTCCTGGTAACGGTCACGCTGGCCGCGCCCTTGGCCCGTCCCTTGACCTCGATGAAACGGAGCGCAGTTCTGTCCGCATCCCGCAGTCCGGCAGGAATTCTGGACTCGATGTCATAGCCCTTGTTCTGTGCGCTCACGTCAGCAGGTTCAAAGCCAAGAGAGCGTTCGATGTCCATGACCGCTTTCATCGCCGCCAGCTCAATTCGCCTCCGCGCCGCCGCATCAGCACCGAACAGCGCCGGACGGCCCATCAGCTTGTCCGCCAGCCCCCGCGGGATAACCACCGCACCGCCCACGATTACCGGCGGCAGAGCGGAGATGTGTTTCTCCTGCTCCAATTCGGCCAGACGTTTCTGCATCCGGGCCTGCAGATCGTCCGCACGGCGGGAGGCCATGTCCGAGTTCAGCCTGGCGTTGACCTTGCCAGCCGCCTCCTTCGTTTTCAGCTCCCCGGCCCGGAAGTCCCAATACTGTATCTCGGCGGTCAGTCGATCCTTCACTGCTTTGGCAGTTTTGTCTGCTCGCTTCGCTGTGCGCCGGCGCACTTCAGATACATGGGCCGGGACAATTTCTGAAATGGCGTAGCCGGCGGCGGTGTCCTCCACATTCTCTGTGAGCCATCGCTGGCCCTCCAGGAAGGAACGGATCACCGGCTGTTCATCCTCTGTCGCCGCACGATAATCCAGATATGGCGCATATCCCGCGTTGGTAGCAGCGCCGTTCTCCTTCAGTTCCACAAAGTGAATGTTCTTGGAAATCACCCGTTTACTCCCGCTTGGCAGAACGATTCCATCCTGAACAGAATCCTCTATATAAAACAGGAGCCTGGTCTCGGTGCCAAAGTCGCTGTCATCGACAAACACAGCCCCACGTTTCAGCACATCTGCATTTCGCTCCCGTACCAGGTCGATGGTGGCCTCCAGGAGCGGATGGCCCGGCGCAATCAAGTCCGCCTGGGGCTTGCCCTGCACATTGCAGAACACCTTGTCAAAGCAGATGCGCTCATAGCGGTCTAGCACCGGGGTTCCCGTACCGATCTGCATATCCCGGCTGCGGACGGCGAACGGTACGGAGATAATCTCGCAGCGGCCTTTTTCCCGTTGGCGGACTCTGCCGCCCACGCTCTGGAACGCCTCCAGGAAAAAGGATTCGATGAAGTGGGGCTGGAGCCGGTGGGCCTCCATGCGCTCCATGTCCTCCCGGATGGTCATAACCTGTTGGACATCCATTGCGTCCGGCGTGAGAGCCTGTTCATCCAAGAGCTGGCGCAGTGCATCCCGGTCCAGGAAATGGTCTACCACCTCAAAAAGCCGCTGCCGCACATCTTCCCGGTTGTTGTAGCGAACAGCCTCAATCAGCAGCTCCCGGAGCGACTTGTTATCAAAGGACAGCTTGCCGAGTACGTCAAAGACCTTGCCCTTCAGCGCCTCCCGCTCCTGCTCCAGCTTTTCCAGCAAACGCCCGTACACCATGCCCTCGCGGGTTTCCTTGGACACCAGGTTCCAAAGATGACATACCTCGGTCTGGCCGATACGGTGGATACGCCCGAACCGCTGCTCCAGACGGTTCGGATTCCATGGAAGGTCATAGTTGACCATCAAATGCGCCCGCTGCAGGTTGATGCCCTCACCCGCGGCGTCGGTGGCGATGAGGATGCGGACCTCCTTGTCCTGCTTGAACCGCTCCTCCACCTTGCGCCGCTCGTCCCGGAGCAGCCCGCCGTGGATGGTGACCACCGCGTCCTCACTGCCCAGCAGTGAACTGATTTTGCTTTGCAGATACCGGAGCGTGTCTCTGTGTTCGGTAAAGATGATCAACTTTTCCCGTTCGCCCTCGGCCCCAAACATACTATCGTTGTCTTGGAGCTATTTGGACAGTTCACTCCACTTGCGGTCTTCACCGCTTTGACGCACATCGTTGGCCATCCGCACCAGCTTTTTCAGTGCGGCAATTTCGGCTTCCAACTCAGAAATCGTACGTGCTGCGGTGGCCTGGTCAACGACTTTCTCCTCCTCATCCTCCAACTCGGCCGAGGGGAGGTCATCGTCGTCAAAATCATCGTAGTATACGGAAGAATACTCCGCTCCCCGGCGGCCAAGCTGTTCTTCGGCAAGACGGCCTTCCAGCCGCTCTCTGCGCCGCCTCAGCGATTGATAGATTGCCTCCGGCGAGGAGGCCAGCCGCCGCTGCAGAATGGTCAGGGCAAACCCTACGGTGTTCGTGCGCTCCCTCTCCAGATTGTCTGCCCGGTTAAACTCCTCTTGGACATAATCTGTTACTGCGTTATACAGTGCGGCCTCCCGGTCGGATAAATCGTAGTTGACCGTGTACGCCCGCCGCTCCGGGAACAGCGGGGTCCCGTCAAACTTCAGCAGGTCCTCTTTGACCAGGCGGCGCATCACATCTGTAACATCGACAGCTTGTGTTCCGCTGCGGGCGGCCCCCTCAAAACGATCCTGGTCGATCAGAGACATGAAAAGCTGAAAGTCCTCCTCTTTGCCGTTGTGTGGTGTAGCGGTCAGGAGCAGGAAATGGTTTGTGACAGAGGACAGCAGGCGTCCGACTTGAAACCGCTTCGTGTACTTCACCTCTCCACCCCATACGGTAGCGGACATTTTGTGGGCCTCATCGCAGACGATCAGATCCCATGACGTGATTTTCAGCTTTGCTTGGATGTCCTCGCTGCGGGCCAGCTTGTCCAGACGCACGATGCACAGGCTGCTCTCCAGAAACACGTTGCCGGAAACCGCCGACTCGAAACGGTCGTTGGTCAGTATTTCAAAGCGCAGGCCGAATTTTCGGTAAAGCTCATCCTGCCACTGCTCCGCCAGATTTCCCGGTGAAACGATGAGGCACCGTTTCAGCGCACCGCGAATCATCAGTTCTTTGATGAACAGGCCCGTCATGATCGTTTTGCCCGCGCCGGGGTCATCTGCTAAAATGTATCGAAGCGGAAGACGCGGCAGCATTTCTTGATACACGGCAGAAATCTGGTGCGGCAACGGTTCAACCGCTGAAGTATGTACCGCAAGGTACGGATCGAAAATGTGAGCGAGATTGATTCGATATGCCTCGGAGGTCAGGCGCAGCAAATTGGCATCCGCATCGAAGCTCCAGGGGAGGCTTCTTTCAGCCACACTGAGTTGGGGTTCGTCCTCCCGGAAAAGGACCTGCTCTCCAACACTGCCATCAGCATTGCGGTATGTGACAGTTATAGCGTTTGAACCATGCCATTTGACTGCGACGATATGAACCGCTGAACTGCTGCCGGCTATTCCGGATACGCTTGCGCCTGTGGTGACATCTTCAAGGCTTGCCATAGACATTCCTCCATTTCTTGTAGATATATTTCATCAATATTAAAGTTTACCACAAATTTCGCCAAAATTCCAGATATGGCTGAGAATAAAAGTCGCTCTTTTGCCTCTGACACATACAGTTCTTCGCTGAGAGCAAAATGGTGGAGTTGACACCGGAACTGAAGGAATTGTTCGGCCATTGGGTGTCGCTCACCCCAGAGCAGAAGCAGGCGGCGTTGCAGATGCTCCGGACATTCGAAGTGATAAAACGGGTGATGCCGCCACAGCATTTTTAAGAGAGTATTACCTGGAGGCACTTCAAATCACAAGGCCAAGAGAACTGCCGGTATTTTTTGATCCGATGGTTCTTGCAAAAGGCTGAACCTACAGGTTGTGCCCCGCTCCATCCAAGAGGACGGCACAGTTTTCGGTCAGCTTTTCTTTGATGACGCCAACACCAAGATGTATGACAGTGATAAGGGTGAAATTGTCTCGGTTCACATCCCTGCCAAGACGATCATTGTTGCCCCAACAATGTTTTTGCTCACCAATTATGGCTCCCATGGCAATACCATAATCCATGAATGCGTCCATTGGGTAAAGCACCGCAAGGTATATATGCTGGAAAAGCTATACAATGACAAGGCCCACGGAATCACCTGTGAGGGAACTGGCGGAAAATGTGGAGAATTACCTTGATGGAGGCAAAGAAATGACACCAATCGGGACATACTTTGCTACCCTGGCTTACTCGCCCTTACACACCAAGGCACAACGGAAAGGTCGAGCGCTGTCACCGCGAGGACCAGAAACGCTTTTGCTCCGGTCGCTCCTTTTTCTCCCTGTTTGATTTTGAATCCCTGCTCTCCTTCCACAACCGTCGTTCCAATAACTTACCGACGAGACCGCTCGTTTGGCTTTCTCCTTCTGACTTCCTTGTCCAATTTGTTTGACAATCCCGCAGCATTCCTCCCTTGCATATCCACCCGATTCCGGCTATAATAGAAGAAACACAACTGAGAGGAGGCGCTGAGCATGAGCAGCAATCTGGCGTATCAGGATGAGTTTCGGGAGGAGCTAATCAACGGGAAGACCGTAGCCATGTCGCCGCGGCCGGCGTTCAACCACAACCGGATCTCTTTCAACATTGCCCACATGTTTGCAAATTTCCTGAAAGGCCGAACCTGCACCCCCATCGCCGACGGCATGGACCTCTTCCTGACGGACAAGGACTGGTTCATCCCGGACATGATGGTCGTCTGCGACCGGAGCAAGATCCAGAGCGACGGCGTCCACGGTGCGCCGGACCTGGTAGTGGAAGTCCTGTCCCCCAGCACAGCCAAGAACGACAGAAGCTACAAGAAGGACACCTACGCCCGCTGCGGCGTGCGGGAATACTGGCTGGTGAACCCGGCGGACAAGTCTGTGGAAATCTACCGCAGCGACGGGGAAACCCTGGTATTCCACGACTTCTACGCCATCTACCCCGACTGGATGCTGGACAGGATGAAGGAAGAGGAACGGGCGGCGGTGGTGACGAAGTTCACGTGCAGCCTCTACGACGACTTCGAGATCTCCCTGGAGGAGATTTTCAGCGGAATGCTGGAATAAACGGCGAAAGGAGGCCGGGACGATGCTGACCATCAGCCTGGACGAATACGGCAGCTTCGAGAACCGCGAAAACAGAAAATGCCTCATCGGCGGTGTAGTCTACGACGGCCCCAAGGACCCCCGAGAGCAGGACCGGGAGCTGGCCCGCATCAATCAATACCTCCGGGACGCCTGCCGCGCCTGCGGGGCCCGCTTCCCCCAGGCCCTCCACTTCGAGCGGGACGCCTCCGGCGCGATCCTGAATCTGGAGGAAGTGAACGCCGTCAAGAGCCGGATCGAGGAAACCTTCGCCGCCTTCCTGGCGGAGGCCGAACCCCGCGGGCGCTACTACCTCTACACCCTGGCGGCGGACCGTGAGGGCGTTTCCATGTTCCGCGGAAGCGGCGTAGGAAACCTGCTCCAGGACGCCTACGCCGGGAACCGCTACCTGCACATGGCGGGCATGGCCCTCCACAATCTGCTGGTGAACAACCCCGTCCTCCAGGCCCGGGACTACCACCTGGAGCTGGCCACCCGTGTCCTGAAGCCCGGCGGGGACGAGGCCCTCCGCCAGGAGTCCCGCGCCCTGGGCTACTCCAACCAGAACCGGGGCGCCCAGGAACCGGGCGGCGACTACTACAGCCTCACCAACGTGAACAGCTACATCTCCATCATCTCCTCCATCATGCTGGAGAACGAGCGGAAGGACGTGAACTTCAAGCTCAACGTCCAGTCCATCAACTACCGCAGCGAGGACGCTTCCTTCAAGCAGGGCTTTCTCTACCTGGCGGACATCGTGTGCTCTCTGCTCCAGGGAAGCCTCTCCGGGTCCGGCCCCATGCTGGAGCGTCTGGCCCGCCGGGCGGCAGTGTTCACCACCCACGACAAGAACATGATCTGGGCCTACAGCGACACCGACGTCCTGTTCCAGGAGGCGGTGCGCCAGCGGGTGGCAGGGAACTGGTTCGCCTGTCTGTCCCTGCTTTACGACACGGCCCGCAGCGGCCGCCCCGAGGCGGCCTACTACCAGGACTTCTGGTCAACGCGGGTCCTCTCCCGACTCCGGCGGGAGGTGTCTCCGGCGGTCCTGTCCCGCGCCCTGGGGGACCTGGAGCGCTACATCCACACCCCGGGGGCCAGCACCGACAAAGCCTGGTACATCGCCGAACCCCTGAAACGGATCGTGGAGCACTGGGAGGGCCCCGGCTGCGACGCCTGCCGCTACGCCCTCTACAGCTGTCTGACCACCCTCTGCAACCACCGCGGCATGGCCCAAGAGGCCATGGAATATTACGAAAAATGCGTCGCCAACGCCCAGTACGCCCCCATTGACCGCTACCTGGAACTGCGGAACATGTTCACCGTAGCCCTCCTGGACCAGCTCCGCTTCGACGAAGCCCTGGAGAACACCCAGGAAACCCTAACCTGCGAGGAACTGATCGAGGACGTGCGCCGCAGTCTCTACCCCAACGCGGACGACACGTCCCTCCACTACGGCATGACCCTCAGCCAACTAGGCCAGGTCCACGCCTTCCGCGGCGACCACGATCAGGCCCAGGCGTATTTCGCAAAAGCCCTTGAAAAGTTCGGCCAAGACAGCATAAACCTGCAAATCACCCGCTCCTACCTCCTTCACAGTTACATCGAAAACAGCCAGCGAGCAGACTACGAAGCCCTGTCAGAGCTCTACTTCGGCGCGTCCCGCCCCGACCGCCAGCTGGACGCCATCGAAACAATGGCGGACACGTCCCAGAAATTCGCGCTCTACGTCTGGGCGAAAGCATGGCGGCGCTTCTACGCCCCCGAAGCCTCCAAAGCCGCCGCCCAACAGCTCCTGACCCGCGTCCTGCGTCGGCAGGGCGACCGCCTCGAGCACCCCTGGGAGCTGATTGCGAAGCACTGCGCCCTCAGCGCCCTGACCTGCGGCCTCCCGAAGACGGCGGCGCAGTTCGCGGAAAAACTGCAAGCCTCCGCCGCCGCCCCCAGCGGGGACGTACTGGCGGCGATTTGCCAAAACGGTCTGCAAGAGTACGAATCCGCAGCAAAAAAGCAGGATTTCCACCCCGAAACGCGCCTTACATACATGTACGACTGACAAAGGGCCTCCCTTCCGGGAGGCCCCTTTCATCATTCCCAGCAGACCGCCGCAAGGCTCAGATCGTCCCCCGTCCGCAGCGAAAAGACCTGCTTCATATTCTGCTCCAAAGCCTGCGAGACGGCCTCCTCGTCCCCGTCCCGCAGCCACTGGGCCACCTTCCGGCAGGCCGGCGCCGGCGTCCCCGTGGCGTACTGGTACAAGCTCTCCGACATGCCGTCGCTCATCAGAAGCAGCGACCCGGGCCCCTCAGAGCGCCCCCGCCGGAGGCGCAGGTGTTCCGCCGCGTCTGGGGCCGTGAGGAAGAACGTCTCGTTCTGGTACGCGCCGTTTTCCGGAGGACTGAACACCGACAGCGCCCCGTCGTCCCCGACGTGAATCTGCACCCCGTCCCCCAGATGCCCCGCGATCCAGCGCCCGTCCGAATGCCCCGCGAAAAAGAGCAGCGTACTGGCAAGCTCATAAACCGGCGGCTCTTCCAGCGCCAGCGCCTGGACGCAGCGCCGCACCAGATACCCCGCCAAATCCTCCGTTTCCCACAGAGCATCGAACTCCCCGCACAGCAGCCGGGAGACGCACCGCGTCACGCAGGCGGCCCCCAATTCGCTCCGTGTCCGGCTTCCCGCGCCGTCAGCCAAAGCGGCGCAGCACACCCTCGCGTCCTCGGAACGCTCCAAAGCGAAGCAATCCTGACAGGGCACCCCCAACTCCTGATGCCGCCGCCCAACCCAGGCCGCGGCGCTCATTTTATACTCCACTCAGCCCCGCCCCCGTTCCAGCACTTCGCCCCAGGTAGACGTAGGCTCATAACTGACTTCCTCGCCGCTCATAGACTGACTGGTCTTCTCGATGCTCCGGCTCAGCCACGCGAAGAACTCATGAAATTTCATATCCCGCAGATACTGCACCCGCCCGTCCGGCGACAGCCGCATCAAAGACGCGCACTCCATTTTTTCCTCGTCCCCCACGGTGATGCACAGAACGCTGAGGTGCTTCGCGTCGCTCTCAGCTTTAAGCAGCGCCGCCGCCCCCGCCAGCTCACGCGGCGACTGACTCTCATCCCCGTCCCCAATCAAAATCAGCCAAGGCCGATACCAGGTAATCCCATTATCCCGATAACGCTGCTTCCGCAATTCCAGATTTTCCAAAGCCGTCTGCACCGCATCCGCCAAAGGCGTCCCCCCATTGGCCCTCAAAGCAGGCAGTTTCTGCTCCAGAATCCGATCAGGGGTAGCGAAATCCCGCTCCACCCGCGCCGCAGTCCCCCCATAGCTGACGATACAAAGCTCCACAGAATCCCGCGCAATAGAATCCTGATTCATATCCCGACAAAACCCATCCAACCCCCTCAAAACCCGCTCCAACCGCCCCTGCTGCCGCATAGAGAAGGAGCAGTCCACACAAATCACCACCGGCGTCCGCGTCTCCGGATTACTCACAAGGTCACTTTCCTCCAGAATATACTCCTCCGGCGTCTTATCAGGAAACCGCATCCGTGCCATAAAACAACCTCCTTAATTTGTGGTGCCTGCCTACGGGGAGCCTCCGGCGGCTTCCTTTTCTCGAGAGAAAAGGAAGCGAAAAGAGCTTTAGTACCGCTCTATACATTGGCAGTTGCGAAGGCTTCCCGCACGGTAACGGGGGCCGTGCGTGCGGAACATTCCATGTTCCGCAGGGTTTATTTTTTTGCGATAACCAGGGCTGCCTGGGGTGCACCCCGTAGGGGACGCCGCCCTCGACGTCCCGTCCCCCGCGACCACCGCACCTATGGGGATGCTCCCACAACATGGCAAATACCGTCGTAACATGCACCTCGTAGGGGCGGGCCTCTGTGCCCGCCCGTCCCCCGCGCCCCAGGCACCCACGACAGACGCCCCTAACCCCGCGCCCGCGCAAAACAAGCAGGGCACAAAATATCCCGCCCCCGCTGCCTTCGGTCCAACCAGACAGACACCGGCACCTCAATCTCCGCCCCGCACTGCGCGCACACATCCCTCCGCTTCCGGTTCCGGAAATTGTGAAACATGATATAATGCGTCGGGCAAAGGTCCGCCTCATGCCGCGCGGAACGCCGCTGGTACGTCTCTTCATCAATGGTATAAGGCGTCCTGCACTGACTGCAAGTCTTATTCAGCATCGTATTGTCGATATCCTTGAACCCCTCCGGAAACAGCGCGCTGCTGCTGTGCCCCAACTCAATCTGCCGGATATACTCCCGCAAAATCCGTTCCCAGTCTCCGGCACTCTGCCGCGCACTCCCGGTAAAGGTGCCATGGAACCCCGCCTTGACCTGATAAGTCATATGGCTCCAAATCTCCCTCCACCGCCCCGCAGGGGCCTGATCGGTACGCCGCGCGGTCCCATCGTCCCCGGCGGCACGGAACGGATACGGGAAATTTCCGTCCATAATAGCCTCCAGAACATTCTCACTGTCCGTATTGCGGCTCTCATAAGGCGATTTCCCCAGCATCAAAATCTCGAAGAGCACCACCGCCATAGAATAGCGCTCATGGTCCAGCGTCCGGATGTAGTTATAACTCTCCTGTCCGGCCCGCTTCACGGCGCGAAGGATTTCCGGCGGCGTATAGCGGTCCGAGCGGACGGGGCAGGGAAAGCCCTCAAACTGGTAGCTGTCGCAGTCCACGAAGTAGACGCCGCAGTCCGCCCCCACCATAAAATTCCGCGGATTCACGTCCCCCATCAGAATACCCCTCTGGTGCATCCGCGCGAAGGTCCCGGCCATGTTGGCGGCGATACGGGCCAAACTGGTACGGTCCCAGTTCAGCGCCTTGAGGGTCCGGTTGTCCCGCCCAGGCTTATAGACGGTCTGGCAAAGCTCCCTCCCGTTCTCCACACGCGGCATAAGGAACCCCGCCCACTCCCCGGAACCATTGAACACCAGCGCCTGAGGCCAGCACAGCCCCTGGATATCCGGATTGACCCGGACCATATGCCGCAGCTTTTCCCGCCGCTCCTGAGTAAGCTGATTCCGGTGGTAAATCTTCACGGCCAAAGGCTGGGAGCCTCCCAGCGTGTAGACAACCCCCTCGCCGCCCGCCTTCCCCAGAGGACGCCCCAGGCGGAACTCCCGCCGTGTACCGTCAGGCCACACAGCCGTAACCGCACTCCCGGTCCCCGGCAGTTCCCTGATACTCAGCACCTTCTTCGCCCCATCCGGGACCCGCAGAACCTCCGCCGGAGGCTCAGGAGCCTTCGGCTTTGGAGGAACCGGCGCAGGCGCGGAAACGGCGGACCTGACAGGCGCAGGCGCGTCAACGCGCCCTTCCAGCATAGCGGACCAGGCAGGCTTAGAGGCACGGTAAAGCCGCAGATTCTGCGCATCCAGTTCCGGCTTCGCAGCGACAGCATTCGGGCGGCTCTTCAATTCCTCCGCAAGCTGTCGATCCATTGTCAGCACCAGGAACCGCACCGCCGGAAAGCGGTCAGCGAGGCAGGGAAGGTTATCATAGCTATGGGTGCTGTCAGCAGGGCTGAACAACACCTCCAGGCACCCCCTCTGACGCAGATACCGCAAAGCCTTGACCGCGTTCTTAGCCGTCCTGTGCTCCTCCCGACGCTGGGCCTGCATATCTTCGATCTGATCCGGCGTCAGCCCCGTCAAAGCCAGCTCCGACAGCTCTAAAGGCCGGTAAGGCGCGCTGCCCCGGAAGGACTTAAACAGCGTATTCACCACCGACTCATCCACCCGCAGCTTTTCCCGCCGCTCGTTTAGCAAAGGCGCCAGCCGCTGGTTGAGGAAGTCCCGCCCCTCCTGGGCCAAGAAGATGCTCTCGTCCACCAGCACGGTAAAATGGTCCAGCAGCGCCGACAAAACGGCCCTCTGCTGAGGCAGAGCGGCCCCGCAGCGCCGCAAAAGCGCGGCTGGCCCCGCCGGAACAGCGGCCAAAACCCCTGTCCCCGCCTGCCCAGCCTGCGGAGCCGCCGCCCCGCCCCCGGCCCGGACGCCCAGCAGCGCCGCCACCGCCGGAGCCTGCGTCAGCATTCTCTTCACCGCCGGCCAGTCCTCCCCCTGGGGGTACACCTTACCGTCCCGGCAGACCAGCCCCGCCTGTTCTGCGGCCCGCTCCAAAGCCTGCATTTGCCCCGGCGACAGCGCGGCCTCCTCCGACAGAAAAATCTCCTGCCCCAGCTCCGCCAGAGACACCGGAGGACTCCCGAAGCTCCCGCGGAACGCCTCCCAGGTCTCCTTCCAGAACGCCGGAAGGGGCTGCAAGTCCCCCAGCCACCCCTCTTTCCGCGCAAAGGGAGCCAGCAGATCCTCCAGCTTTTTCAGGTCCCCCTCCAAGGACTCCAGCGTCACGTTTTTGATGGTATCCACATTCCCGTGAAAATTCGCGTTCCGCAGAGAGAGCGCGGTGTGGAGCACGCCCAGGTAAGGCCGGACGGGCTGTGTCCCGCCCCTGGGCAAAGCGCGCGTCCCCAGCCCGAAGGCCCGCAGAACGTTCACGCTGTCCTCGGCGTAGCCCGTCTCCGGCGGCGGGAGGCGGCGCTCGCCGCCGTAGAGCAGGTACTTGACGCAGGCCTGGAAGTCCAGCTTCGCGTAGGGCTGATCGGGGCAGCGCTCAGGGTCCCAGCCGTCCCGACGGGCCTCCAGGGGGTCCTTCTGGGTAGGCAGAAAGAGGTTCCGCCAGAAGACCCCATCCGGGACGCCGGCCTGTTGGTTGGCCCAGCGGAACGCCGCCGTCATGTACTCAATGGCCTGAAAGATGACCCCGCTGACAAAGAGAAGCCCCTGCGTCTGCTGTTTCTGGTCCATGCCGGACGCCTCCTTTCCCGCCTCATCAAAGCCCCAGTTCCCGCTTGGCCCCGGCGTGCCCCTGGTTCGCCGCCTTTTGCAGCCACTCCCGCGCCTCCTTCGGCATCCGGTTAAAGAAGGACCCGTTCAAACGCTTATACAGCATTCCCAAACAGTATTGCGCCTCCGCGTGCCCCTTCTCCCCGGCCTTCTGATACCACGCAATGGCCTGATTAGGGTCCGCCTGAACGCCGATCCCCTTCTCATAGCACAGCCCCAGACGGTACATAGACCGGACAACGCCGCCCTGAGCAGAAAGCGTATACAGCCGCACAGCCTCCTGGGGATTCTTCGGAAAACCGTAAGACCCGGCCTCATAATACAGCGCCACAGCGGCCATAGCGCCGGCAACCTTCTTCTCCGCCGCCTTTTTATACAGCTCAACCGCCGTCTTCATATCTTTCGCCACGCCCCGTCCCGTCTCATACAGGACGCCCAAATTATTCTGAGCAGCGGCGTGCCCCTGCTCCGCGGCCTTGCGATACCACTCCGCCGCCTTGGCGTAATCGGGATTCTTCCCCTGCCCGTTGGCGCAGTACCACCCCATTTTGAACTGGGCGCTGGGGAAGCCCTGCTCCGCCGACTTGCCGAACCAGAACAGCGCGTTCCCCAGATGCTGCTCCACGCCCTTCCCGGACTCGTAGAAGAGGCCCAGCTTATACTGGCTGGCCTTGTCTCCCTGCTCCGCGCCCCTGCGGAGCCAGGAGACTGCCTCCGTCAGATTCTGGGGCACGCCTATACCGGCTTCGTATATGGAGGCCAGATTGCCCATCGAGTAGGCGAAGCCCTGCTCCGCGGCCCTGCGGTACCACTCCGCCGCCTTGGCCCCGTCCCTGGGCACGCCGCCGATCCCCAGATGGTAATACATACCCGTCTGATGCTGTGCCTTGACGACCCCCGCCTGGGCGGCCTTCAAATACCACTCAAACGCCGCCCGCTGGTCCTTCGGGACCCCGAAGCCCTTGTCCAGGCAGTCCGCGTAGCCATGCTGCGCGCCGCTGTGCCCCTGCTCCGCGGCCTTCCGGAACCAAAACGCCGCCTTTCCGGGGTCCTTCTCCACGCCCTCGCCGTCCCGGTACATGGAGGCAACAGCGTACTGGGAGCGGTCCATGCCCTGCTCCGCGCCCCTGAGATACCACTGCGCCGCCTGGGCCAAATCCTTCGGCCCGCCCCAGCCGTTTTCGCAGAACACGCCCATATTGTGCAACGCGTACCCATACCCCTGATCCGCGGCCATCTGGTAATACCGCCGCGCCTCGGCGAAGTCCTTGGGGACGCCGCCCTGGCCCGCCTCGTAGAAGGTGCCCACGTTGAACTGGGCCCGGGCGCAGCCCTGCTCCGCCGACCGCCGGTACCACGTCAGGGCCTCCGGCAGATTCTGCGCCGTGCCGATGCCGTATTGCAGGCAGCAGGCGAAATTGCACTGAGCGGTGTCGAAGCCGGCCTCCGCCGCCGTCCGGTACAGGGCCGCGGCCTGGACCTTGTTCTCCGGCACGCCCCAGCCGTACTCGTAGCAGAGCCCCAGAGAGCACTGCGCCGGGACGAAGCCCCGCTCCGCCGCCTCCTGATACCAGTACGCGGCCTTCCCCAGGTTCTTCTCCACGCCCCAGCCGTTCTGGCAGAACAGAGCGTAGTTGTACTGCGCGGCGGCAAGGCCCTGCTCCGCGGCCCGGAGGAACCAGGTAGCGGCCATAGTCAAATTCTGCTCCAGACCGCCCCAGCCGTTGTGATAGAAGGTGCCGATCTCGTTCTGGGCGACGGCGCTTCCCTGATCCGCCGCGCGGCGGTACCACGCCAGAGCCTCCCGCCCGTCCTGGGCGATCCCCTCACCGTCCCGGAGCATGAGCGCCAGCGTTTCCTGCGCCTGCACATGCCCCTGCTCCGCCGCCCGGCGGAACCAGACAGCCGCCTGCGCCAAATCCGCCTGAACGCCCTCGTCGCCGCCGCGAAGTGCGCAGGCCAGACGGAACTGCGCCTCCGCGTCCCCCGCCTCCGCCTCAGCGGCCATTTTTTCCAGCTCCGCTTCACGCTCCCTTTGGGCGTTTTCCTCGGCGTAAAACCGCGCCTCCGCGTTCTCCGCCCCCGCCGCCAGAGCCTGCTTCAGCCAGCTCAAAGCCCGTCCGGGACTCACGTCCACCAGGTCCCCGTGCTTGTACCGCAGGGCCAGGGCCAGCTTTTCCTCGCCGCCCCCCAGCTCCGCCGCCCGGATGAACCACGCCTCCGCCTCTTTCAAGTCCGCATCCATGCCGAATCCCCGGCCGCAGCACTCCCCCAGCAGGGTCATAGCCTCCGCCAGCCCGCAGTCCGCGGCGTTCCGCAAAAGCTCCACGGCCTCCGCCGCCCGCCCCTCGTTCATCCGCCGCTCCGCCAGCGTCAGGCAGGCCCGGGGGTGCCCCTGCTCCACCGCCATGGACAGATACCGCTCCGCGTCCGCCGCGCCCGCGGCCCCCTGCCACTCGGTCAGGAAGAACAGCGCCACCTCATACTGCGCCTCCGCGTCTCCGTCCTCTGCCGCCCCGCACCAGTCCGCCAGCGTCATCCCGTCCAGCGGCGGCAGATGGCTCTTTCCCTCCGCGGGCAGCGCGGAGGCCAGGCAGGCCCGCGCCCCCTCGTGCCCCTGCTCCGCCGCACGCCGGAACCACCGCTCCGCCGCCTGCCCGTCGGGCTCCGTGCCCTCGCCGTGCAGATAGCACAGACCCAGCTGGTATTGTACTTCCGGATCGGATTGGTCCGATTCCATTAAGTCCTCAAAGCGCTCCCACTCGTTCATCTCTTGGCCCCTCCTTGCGTAAATTCACATCCAAGTATAGTATAGATGGCAGAAATTTGCAAGGTTACGGGGGTTACTTTTTTTCTTGTAAGAAAAAAAGTAACCAAAAAAAGAACTTTTTAACGCGACGCGAATCTGGTGGGTGTCGGGGGCTTGCAATTCTGCTGGGGAATCTGTATAATAGCATGAATCATCTATTTACAGGAGGATAACGCTATGGCGGATGAGCTTCGTCCGGCGGAGGGCCGGAATTTTATTCACGCTTTCATTGAGGAGGATATCGCACCCGGCGGGCAGTATGAGGGCATGACGGTTCACACCCGTTTTCCCCCCGAGCCCAACGGCTATCTCCATATCGGGCACTGCAAGGCCCTGACCATCGACTTCGGCACCGCCGAGAAATACGGCGGACTCTGCAACCTCCGCATGGACGACACGAACCCCACCAAGGAGGACGAGGAATTCGTCGACGCCATCAAAGAGGACATCCACTGGCTGGGCTTCGACTGGGGCGACCGCTTCTTCTACGGCTCCGACTACTTCGAGGAGGACTACCGCCAGGCCGAGGGCCTCATCAAAAAGGGGCTGGCCTACGTCTGCCAGCTCACCCCGGAGGAATTCCGGGAGTACCGCGGCGGCGTCGGCGTCCCCGCCCGCAGCCCCTACCGGGACCGCCCCATTGAGGAAAGCCTGGACCTCTTCCGCCGTATGCGCGCCGGAGAGTTCCCCGACGGCGCCATGACCCTCCGCGCCAAAATCGACCTCGCCAGCGGCAACTTCAACATGCGCGACCCCGTCCTCTACCGCATCAACCATCTCCCCCATCACCGCCATGGGACCAAGTGGTGCATCTACCCCATGTACGACTTCGCCCACCCCATCCAGGACGCCCTGGAGGGCATTACCCACAGCCTCTGTTCCCTGGAATTTGAGGCCCACCGGCCCCTCTACGACTGGGTAATCCAGAACTGCGACCTCCCCGCCAAACCCCGCCAGATCGAGTTTGCCCGCCTGGGCATTGACCACACTGTCATGAGCAAGCGCAAGCTCCGTCGTCTGGTGGAAGGGGAGTACGTTTCCGGCTGGGACGACCCCCGGATGCCCACCCTCTGCGGCCTCCGCCGCAGGGGCTACACCCCGCGTTCCGTCCGTAATTTCTGTGAGCGCATCGGCGTGGCGAAAGCCGCCAATGTGGTAGAATTTGGCTTCCTGGAGCACTGTCTCCGCGAGGACCTGAACGAGACGGCCCAGCGCGTCATGGCCGTCCTGCACCCCATCAAATTGACCATCACCAACTATCCCGCCGGCAAGACGGAGACCGTCACCGTAGAGAACAACCCCGTAGACCCCGCCGCCGGCACCCGCGAAGTCTCCTTCTCCGGCTCTCTCTGGATCGAGGCAGAGGACTTCCTGGAAGTCCCCGTCCCCAAGTACAAGCGACTCTATCCCGGCGGTCCGGAGTGCCGCTTAAAGGGTGCGTATCTGATCCGCTGCACCGGCTGCAAAAAGGACGAAGCGGGCAACGTCACGGAAGTCCTGGCCGAATACGACCCCGACAGCCGCGGCGGCGACCCCGCTGACGGCCGCAAGGTCAAAGGCGCGACGATCCACTGGGCCGACACCGCCACAGCGGAGGACGCCGAAGTCCGCCTCTACAGCGACCTCTTTGTAGACCCCGACCCCGACGCCGCCGACAAAGACTTCCTGGACTGCCTGAACCCCCACTCCCTGGAAATCCTGACCGGCTGCAAAATCGAGGCAGGCTTAGCATCGGAGGCCCGTGCCCTCCTTTCCGGCGACTCGAAACAGCCCACCAGCTATCAATTCATGCGTCAGGGCTACTTCTGCCTGGACTCCAAGGACGCGAAACCGGACCACTTGGTCTTCAACCGCAGTGTATCCCTGAAGGATTCGTACAAGAAATAATTCCAATCTCCCAGCGGGGCATACCATCCTGGTATGCCCCGCATTTTTTCACGCCCCATCAGGGAATAATCAGCCCCTGGCACCGAAACGTCCCATTCAGCGTCTCATTAGTAGACGGCGGGCACAGCGTAATAGCGTTAAGATTCTCATAAAGCAGCGGCGTCCGCGTCGTAAATTCCTGCGCCCCGCCGATCGGGATCAGCGTCACCGACATCTCCGGATTCCGCAGCGGCCACCCCATCAGCCCCGCCTGCCGCCCATAGACGTACCCCAAATGCAGGCCGGACCCGGTTCCCAGCGCCACGCTGTAGCTCGTCGTATTCGGCATCTGAAAAAAGACGAACAGCGCCGTACAGTTCTTAGGATTCATCTCCTTGAGATCCACCGCCCAATAAGACACATCGCTCAGCGTCTTCGTAACATCGAAGACCTTCACCAGTTCCAGCTTCCGGCTCTCCAACCCCGTCAGCGCCGCCTCAATCCTGGCGTTATCGCTGTTAAAATCCTCCATCATAATCCGGTCCGGCAGCGACCACTGACTCAGCTGATAATTCTCCGTTTTCTTCATACTGTAAAAATCTCCCTTCAACAAATGTGATACATAACTGTAACATACGCCTCTACTAATCCCCTCCAAACCCCCGATAGTTGCACGTCCCCGTGCAACCGCCGCGAATTTTGTTCGCAAAATTTGCTATATAGACGTAACATTCGCTGGCCGAGGGGGTGCCTTGCCTCCGGCGGCTTCCTTTTCTCGAGAGAAAAGGAAGCGAAAAGAGCTTTAACTCGACGCGAATCTGGTGGGCGCGGAGGCTTTCTGCGTGGCAGCGCGGCGGGTGCAAAGTGGTCCTTACCTCGGATGAGGTAAGGACCACGAGTTTTGATTGCTATAAGGGAGGGAGGGGGGTATGATAGTAAAAAGTGAGTTTTTTAGGTTATGCAACCGCTGGTTGCGGAAGTTTCAAGCACAGTTGATAGCATTCCACGGGGAAAAGCGGTACTGTGTAGGCGGGAGGTAAAATAGATGTTGTCTGAAAAAATATACACACTCAGGCGAAAGAGCGGGCTGTCACAGGAACAGCTCGCGGAGAAAATCGGCGTATCGCGCCAAGCGATCTCGAAATGGGAAGGAGGGCAGTCCACCCCGGAACTGGAAAAGCTCAAGGCCCTGAGTGAATGCTTTCAAATCAGCCTGGACGAGCTCACCGGAAACCAGCCCACGCCCCCAAAGCCGGACCCACCCGTCCCCCGCAGCCCCGGAGAGAGCAAAGCGGGCATATTCCTCTGTCTCCTGGGCGCGGTCAGTCTGCTTCTGTTCGGCCTGCTGACGGTCCTGCGCCCATCGTCCATAGACCAGCTCAGCGAATCGTCCATGATCACCCTGAACGGAACCGGAATCCTGATAGCATTTTTTGTACTGCTGATGGCCCTGGGCCTGCTGTTGATTCTGAGAAAGAGGTAAATACAGGAGGAATCCAAAATGGAGAAATACAAATTTCTGACCTGCGTTTTCACCGCCCTGGCGATACTGCTGTCAGACGTAATGTGCGCGGCAATAGCCTACAACTACTGTGCGCTCCAATGGGGAGCACAATACGAAGGCTGGAGTGCCCCCGCGGACACCGCCTTCCTGCTGTGCATCCCCTACGGAGCCGGAATCATCATATGTGTCCTTCTCGCCTGTTTCTTCCACAAAAAAGCGAACATATAAAAAAGAGCAGGGCAGGTCCAAACGACCTGTCCTGCCCGTTCTTTTCCCCAATTATCCGTTAAAAGATTTTACCCAACTCTGAAACTGCACATACTGTTCCGGAGTATTGAGCCGCCGGACAGAGGCGTCCTCGATTTCCGGTGTCCGCTCATCGTCGGACATGGAGACAAAGCAGACGACCTCCTGGCCGAAGACACCCTCCGCCCGCAGCTTCTCGAAAGTGCGGGCGGCCGTTTCCAAAAGCAGCTCCTGAAAGCGCTGATGTACCTCGTCATAGGTATCATTGTCCGCATCAGATAAGGTTTCCTCCTGGCTGTACAGCTGCTGGCTGACCAGATTGAGCTCGCTGCCGCTTCCGTCGGAGTATGCCCACTCGTCGGGAAGATAGCGGTTCAGGCTGAAAGAGCCGTCTGCCACCTGGTCCACCAGCTCTTTGGGCCAATACTTCCGCAGTTCCGCCAGACGTTCCGGTGTCCGGCCCTGCTCGTCCCGCTTTGCCAGCGCTTCCTCGGTGTTTACTGCCAGGAAAAGGGTAATGCAGTCGCTGTCAGTGACCAAGGCCGCACTATAGATATGCTCCTGCCCGATTTCCCGGCGAATCTTCTCCATAGCAAGCCGCACCGCGTTCTCGACGGTGGGCTGTAGGGCTGAGAAAAATTGTTCCATATCTGATTATTCAACCTTTCTTTTTGATAATATCACGGAAACCCATAAGAAAGAGTCACATAGTTCCCGCCCGTCAAGTCTTCTCCCCCCGCCCCGGGATCACCAGCCGCATATGGCAGCAAAGACTGTCCAAATCCTCGTCGGAGACAGCGGGGACCCGCAGCTTCGCGCCGCAGTCCCGGCAGATGAGGTCCACCGCGGAGCGCCGGATCTCCATGCCGTACCGGCTGCTTCCGCAGGCGCAGGAAATCCCCCCGGGCCGCGCGGCGATGTCCCTCAGCTCCGAGAGGACCTCGTACATAATCACGCTGTCCAGGAACGCCTCCGGCGCCTGCTCCTGGCGCTTCTCCTTCTCCGCCAGGATTTCCAGCTCCTTTAGGTGCTTCTCCACCACGCCCTCCGGCCCCATGAAGCAGCAGAACTGCTTCGTCTTCGGGCAGGCCAGGGCGGTGGACTGCCGCAGGGCCTGATCCGCCCCGCAGAGGGCCTCGTGGGTATCCCCGCAGAGCCCGCAGGGGACGCGGAAGCGGTAGCCCTTCCCGTCGTAAGCCGCCGTCAGCGCCGACTTCCCGCACCCGCAGGCGACT
Organism: Oscillibacter sp.; assembly: GCA_022791875.1. Lineage (GTDB taxonomy): Bacteria > Bacillota > Clostridia > Oscillospirales > Oscillospiraceae > Oscillibacter. The sequence goes on along the minus strand of JAAVZX010000080.1, from coordinate 1,279 downwards.
TCAAGTCCCGCCGCCTCCAGGGTGAACACGGACCGCGCCGCCCTCACCGGCTTCCCGCACTCCGGGCACAGGTAGCCGAACGTCCGCATCTCCTCCATGTCCCCACCTCCGTCACAGATTTTTCCCTGGTATTATAGCACGGCCAGGGAAGTCCGTCCAGCGTTTTTTCCCGTTTCCAGATTCTGCGCGGCAAAAAGGCCCTGGGACGGGCAGAGGAAGAAAAATGAAAAACTCTCTTTTCAGATGGGTGTTGCTGATGCTCGATTTTCCTGAGCTTTCGTCAAAATACCGAAACCGGGTGGTCACCGCTCCAAGGTGACCGCCCGATCAAAGTGTGTTAAATGTTAAGGATTTATAAAAGATTTGTAAAAAATATCTTAATTCTGACAGATTGTGTTGAAAATTCCACAGAGGTATGGTATGTTTTTGCAAAATACTGTATTATGTGTTATAATACAGATAATACAGATGATGTGTTCTTAAAAATAAGGTCAGTACGCATAAAGGACAAGACAAAAAACAACATATAAAAAGGCAGTTACCGAAAATAGAAACTTTTGTGACAAAATCAAACAAGCAGAAAAAGGCACGATTTGACAATCAACGTCAATCGTTTTTTTTCATTTTTGAAAAGGAGGGCGTTCTATGTCGAACGTAACTTTATCAGACTATTTTGCGGCGATGAAGAAATGCGGTTTTCACATTTCCGTATTCTCCGTCAGCTTATCACTCATCCCCGCTTCAAGCCCCTGTCTGCGGATACCAAGCTGTTAATGGTATGTTGCTGAACCGCATGAGCCTATCCGTAAAAAATGGCTGGCACGACAACACCGGCGGGTTTATATTTACTTCACTGTAAAAGAGGTTTGCGAAGCCATATGTTGCGGGCGAAACAAGGCTATGCGGTTATTGACAGAACTGGACACCAGCAAAGGAATCGGCCTGATCGAGCGCATCAAACGGGGCCAGGGCAAGCCGGACAGAATTTTTGTCAAGCGAATCACTGTGCAGGAAAATACAAAGGTACCCGGCCAAGGCTCTGCCGCGCCCATTTCATCGGCTGATTTTTCCGACGTCCAGAGGACGGAAAAATCGACGTCTTGAGGTTCCTTCTGTAGATAAAAAAGATGCGTCTGGGTAAGCGCAATGTCAATAACCTAACAAGCAAGAGCTAAGAATTATCGTAAAATAGAGGGAAAGCACTGATGAGGACCGCTAGATGGGTCAGGAAATGGGCATGACAAAGTGGCAGATCAAACATCTGCAAAAGGCTCGTAAT
>JAAVZX010000079.1 GCA_022791875.1 Oscillibacter sp. | reverse complement strand
GGCCAATTCTTTGCGCCATTTTTGCACCGACAGCGCCGTGGAGGCGCGAAAAACGGGGATCCCACCTGGAGCGGGACCCCCGTTTTTAGGGCTATTAAAAACTTTTTATAATTTTTTGTAATTTAGTCTTGACATTTTGCATTTGCGGGCCGTCAGTCCCCCTCCTTCTCCTTTTTCCCGTCCCCGTGCCACCCATGGAACTTGAAGTTATAGATCGGCTTCATCACCTCCACAATCTCCACCGCCTCCCCCACCACGTCCAGAATTTCCTCCAGGGACTTATACACCATGGGCGCCTCGTCCAGGGTATGCTCGTTCACGGAGGTCGTGTAAATCCCCTCCATTGCCTTCCGGTACGCCTCCAGGTCCAGGCTCCGCTTCGCCTCCAGGCGGGACATGATCCGGCCTGCGCCATGGGGCGCGGAGTTGTTCCACTCCGGGTTCCCACGCCCCACCGCCAGGATGCTTCCGTCCCGCATGTTGACGGGGATCAGCAGCCGTTCCCCCTTCTTCGCGGACACCGCACCCTTCCGCAGGATTTTTTCCTCCACGTCGATGTAGTTATGCACGGTGTGAAAGGCGTCCCCGCCCCGGAGGCCCGTGCGCTCCATCAGGATTTCCGCAATCAGCTCCCGGTTCCGCCGGGCGAACTGCTGGCACAGCTCCGCGTCGGCCAGGTAGTCCTCGAACCAGCTGCCGTACACACAGCACAGGTCTTCCGGAATCTCCGGCTCCTTCCGGGTCCAGCGCAGGGCCTTCACGGCCTCCTGCAATTCGTCCCGACGGCCTGCCGCCTTGTACGCGGCGATCAGAGCCGCCTTTTCCCGGAAATACGCCTCCTTTCCGCTGTGCAGATCCACCGCCAGCTTCTGGTAGTATTCCGCCACCTGCTTCCCCAGGTTCCGGCTTCCGCTGTGGATGATCAAATAGAGGGTTCCGTCCGCGGCGCGGTCCACCTCGATGAAGTGGTTGCCGCCCCCCAGGGTCCCCAGGCTCCGGACCATCTTCCGGCTGTCCCGGATGGAGCGGTAGCAGCGCAGGGGCTGGAGGTCGAAGCGGACCTGACGGCCCTCCCAGACCTCCCGGCCTGACGGGATGTAATGGGCCGCTTCGTCCAGCCTTTCCAGATCGATTTCCCGGTCCTCCAGGCGGACCGTGTACATGCCGCAGCCGATGTCCACCCCTACCAGGTTGGGGACTGCTTTGTCCGTCACTGTCATGGTGGTGCCGATGGTGCAGCCCTTGCCCCAATGGGCGTCGGGCATCATACGGATGCGGCTTCCGCGGGTGAACTCCTGATCGCAGAGCCTGCGGATCTGCTCCACGGCCTCATCGTCAATCGTCCGGGCGTAACACAGGGCCGTGCTCACCCGCCCTTTTATTTCCAGCATCTACGTCCCCCTTCCCGCTCATATCCCCTGGGGGATTTCCCGAGCCTTCTCCAGGATTTCCCACTGGGCGGCTTCCACGTCCGTCAGGCGCACGTTGGTGGTGTCGGCAAGCGCCCGTTCCAGGGCCTCCCGGTCCTCAGCGCCCTCCATCAGGAACTCGCTCACCGCCGTGCCCCCCAGCTTCAGCGCCAGGCACAGGGTCCGGACAGGGACGCTCCGGACCAGCCAGTCCCGCTGGCCGGGAGACAGCTTTGTCAGCCCGTCGAACGCCGGGACGCGGGACAGGCCGGCCCGTTTTGGCCGTTCCCTCCGGCACGCCTCTTCGATGACCTCCGTTACCCGCTCCCGGTACTCCACGCCGAACCAGCCCCCCAGGCGCTCGGTGAACACATACTCCCAGCTCATGCCGCCGAAGTCCTCCCCGTTCTCGTAGCGCACCAGCAGCACCAGCCCCTGGGAAATCAGCAGGGCGTTCAGAAACGCGCCGCCCCGGCAGTCCGCCGCCAGCAGATACTGGGTGTACCGGCGCTCCAGGCTCTCAGGCTCGTAGCCCTCCGTAACGTCCATCAGGCAGGCGCGGAAAAAAGGATCGCTCTCCTTTTTCGCCAGATCCTCCGCCGCCAGCCAGCCGTTCCGGCGGAGGTAAAAGCGGGCATGGCACAGCTTTGCCACGGTTTCCAGGCAGGCGTCTTTTTCCGCATCGCTGCATTGCAGCCGCCGGGTGTAATACTCCATGTTCTCCACGGTTTTTCCTCCTTAAAACAGAAAGTCGATGTCATAGGCCCCGGTTGGGAACTCGCAGTGCCAGCCGGGCTCGTAGTTGGGGTTCCAGTCCTCATCCGGGTTGTGGATGGGGCTGTAGACCACGGGGTAGCCCACTTTTTTCAGCTCTTTGAAGTCCCGCTGCCGGGTCCGCTCCGAGAGGCCGGGGTAGTTCTCCCTGTACCAGGCGAGGGGGTCCTCCGCAGCCTCCAGACGGACCATCAGGGTACACAGCCGCCGGATTCTCTCGAGATAGCGCCTCTGGGTCCGGTTCTCCGGCCAGACCGGCTCGGTGAAGTCCAGGCTCACGGGGACATACGCCTCCTGCCGCTTCGCGTAGCGGATTTGCAGGACCCCCGCCTGCCGCAGGGCCTGAATGTCCCGGTACGCGGTCTTGCGGCTCACGGGGACCATGTCGGCAATCTCCTTGTAGGAGACTTCCTGACAGTGCTGAAACAGGTGGAAGACCACCAGGAGGCGGGAGGTTTTCGTCACGGCACGTCTGCCCATTCGGGAAGCTCTCCTTTCTTCTTCAAGGCGAGACGGGCATAGCCGCCGTCGTCTCCGGCCATGATGCTCTCGTCGTCCGCCTGTACTTCCACATAATACTGCCAGCTTTTCTCTCCCCGGCCCTGGAGCCAGTTTCTGCTGTTGTGTTCGCCGGGGGCCAGGGCCCGAACGGTGATCATTTCCGCGTCCTCTTGGAACTGCCCCGGAAGGGGACGCCGCCAGACGTGCCAGGTCCACTGGGAGGTCCTGCACCGCTCGTCCACGTAATCCTTCGTCTGGAGTTCCCGGAGCTCCACCAGGGTTTTGCCCCGGAGGCCCACGACCTGATAGTAGATGTAAGAGCTGCCGCATTCACCCTGGGCGTGATACTGAAAAACACTTCCAATTTGAATGCACTTGTTGCTTGGTTTTGGATTGCTCATTCGTATTCTCCTTTCAAGGTGCGGTGGGATGTTCTGGGGGCAGTATAGCATATGGGGATGGGGGGTAGAGGACAGACGCTATGTCGCAATTTGAGAGAGAGAAAAGCTGCTCGGCGGAAGCAGCTTTTCTTGCGGTGTTATGTGGTTGGTCTGGCGAAAGAGAAGAATATCATTCTGCATCAACAGCGCCCTGCGGGTCCGGGAAGCGTACCAAATCGACGACGTCATCCTCTGACCCGCCTCAGACCACAACCCTCCCGCCTTCGATCCAAAACCGCGCACAGGCCCCGTACCCCACCCGCTCCCCCGGCGGATACGCCCCATACACAGCCCGGTACTCCCCATCGGGAAGCCTCCCGTACCCATCCAGCGACCCGCGCCCGGAAACCGCCTCTCCCGGCCCAAGCGTCAGCCCCACGCCCGCGGAAGCCCCGTCTTTGCAGGGCACGTCATACCACCTGCCGTCCAGCAGCACATCCAGCCCGGGCGTGAAAATCAGCACAGACGGGTCCGACCCGACACTGGCCCCGCTCTCCAAGACCATATCCGTCCCATTCAAAAGCGTCACCCCAAAGGGAGACGCCCCCGCGTCCAGCATCAGTTCCAGCCCCGGGAGCGTCTCCCGCTCCTCTGACAGCATAAGCGCCTCCACATCCCACTCCGGCACATGCCAAGACCGCCAGCCCAGGACCCCCAGCGCAATCAGTACAACGGCGGCTGCCGCGGCCGTGCCGCCCCACTTTTTCAAAAACGCGTTCATCAGTCCTCGCTCCAATACTTCGCCCGCTCCACGGCCCGATGCCAATGATAGAGCAGACTCATCCGCTGGTCCGCGCCAATCTTCGGCTCATAGTACCGCGCGCAGCGCCAGATCCCGGCCAAATCCTCCACGCTTCCGTAATCCCCCACGCCGATGCTGCTCAGGAACGCCGCACCCAGGGCCGTCGTCTCCTCGTTCTCCGGAATCTCCAGCGGAATCCCCAGGATATCCGCCTGGAACTGCATCAGAAAGCGGTTCTCCGTGGCCCGCCCGTTGCAGCGCATCACGGACACCTCCACCCCCGAGTCCCGCCGCATCACGTCCAGCACGTCCCGGACCTGGTAGGCCGTGGACTCCAGGGTTGCCCGCACGATATGGGCCTTCTTGGTGCCGCCGGTGATGCCGATCATCATGCCCCGGGCGTAGGAATCCCAGTGGGGCGCGGCCAGGCCCGCGAAGGCCGGCACGAAGTACACGCCCCCGTTGCTGAACACGGACAGCGCCAGTTCCTCCGTATCCGCGGGGCTGTCCACCAATCCCAGACCTTCTTGCAGCCACTTCGTCGCCGCGCCCGTCACGTACACGCCCCCGTCCAGGGCGTAGGTGGTCTTCCCGCCGATCCGCCACGCCACCGTGGGCAGCAGTCCATTCTGGGACCGCGCCATGGTCCCTCCGGTGTTCATCAGCATGAAGCAGCCCGTGCCGTACGTGGTCTTCACCAGCCCCGGCGTCACGCAGGCTTGCCCCAGCAGCGCCGCCTGCTGGTCCACCAGCACCCCGCAGACCGGCGCGCGAATCCCCAGAAACGCCTCCGGGTCCGCCCAGACTCCCGACACAATGCTGTCGGAAATTTCAGGCAGCATGGACGCATCCAGGTCGAACAGCTCCACCAGCTCCCCGCTCCAGTCCCCCTCGGCCACGTCGTAGAGCATGGTCCGGGAGGCTGTGGACGCGTCCGTGATGTGGGCCCGCCCTCCGGTCATTCTCCAGATAATCCATGTGTCCATGGTCCCCGCCATGAGACGCCCCTGCCGCAGGTAGTCCCGGGCGTTTTCCACGTGGTCCAGCATCCATTTCAGCTTCGTCGCGCTGAAATAGGAGTCGATCATCAGGCCCGTTTTCTCCCGCACCAGGCTGTTGTAGCGGTCTGCCATCATGTCCGCATAGCGGGCGGTCCGGCGGTCCTGCCAGCCGATGGAGCGGCACAGCGGTTCCCCCGTCTCACGGTCCCAGATCACCACCGTCTCTCCCTCGTGGTTCAGGCCGATGCTCCGGATCTGCTCCGGCAACGCCTGCACTTTTTCCATGGCCTGGCTCACAGCACGCAGAACTGACAGCCAGATCATGTCCGCGTCGTTCTCCACCCAGCCCGTCCGCGGGTACAGAAGCTGCGTCACGCAGTAGCCCCGCGCCGCCGCCTCCCATTTTTCATTGAAAAGGATGGCCGTCGTTCCCGTCGTGCCCTGGTCGATTCCCAAATAGTATGCCTCCGCCATCACGCGCCCCCTCGCCGAACCCTTCGTTCAGATCAAAAAATTTGACTCCATCATATCATATTTTTTCCATTCCGCAAAGCCCCGTACCCCATTTTTTTACCCCAGCGCCTACAGATTTATGTTTCTTAACAGGCGTCAGGGACCGGCGGAAAAAGAAAATGAAAGAAAATGAGAAAAAGGCTTGCAATTTGAAAACGGGGGTGTTATACTAATCATTGCGTTTGAAGGACGACATGAATTTGGAAAGGGGTGAACAAGAGCAATGAAGGAAGGAATCCATCCCAATTATCAGCAGACTACGATTACATGCGCCTGCGGTAATGTGATTGAGACAGGTTCTACCAAGAAGGATATCAAGGTGGAAGTCTGCTCGAAGTGTCACCCCTTCTTCACGGGTAAGCAGAAGCTGGTCGACACCGGCGGACGTGTCGCCAAGTTCAACAAGAGGTTCGGACTGGCGAAGTGAGAAGTGCCTGCATACGGGGGCGTTCCGCCTCCGGCGGTCAGGGGCTTTGCCCCTGGACCCCACCAGGGAGGTGTGCACTGCCAGCGGGGCTTCCCGCCTCCCTGGACCCTGGCAGATCGCTTTCTCTTGTTTGCCTTTGCGGAACTGTCAATCTCGCGTTTCTCCATGGGTTCACCGTAGTCGCGGTGGACCCTTTTTTCATGCCTCCGCTGTTTACTTTCCAGTATCCTTCGCATATACTGGAATTACTTGATCGCTGAAAGGAGTCCTGTGCCATGGACCTGCATCCCGTTGATCCCCGCGAAATTTCCACCCGCCTGCTCTCCCTGACAGGCAACGGATTCGGCGCGCTTCTCACCGCCGGAACCGCCGAGCATTGCAACACTATGACCATCGGCTGGTATCAGATGGGCGTCCTCTGGAACACCCTCGTCTGTACCGCCTACGTCCGCCCTGAACGCTATACCTACGGCTTCATGGAGGAACATTCCTATTTCACCATCTCCGCCTTCCTCCACAGCCCCGAAGCCTCCAAAACGCTGGGGCTCTGCGGCTCCAGGAGCGGGCGGGATACCGACAAAATTACGGACTGCGGCCTCACGGTCTGCACCGGCGCAGGCGGCGCGCCTTACTTCCAGGAGGCGGAGCTGGTTCTGGTCTGCAAAAAGCTCTACGCCCAGGACCTGGACCCCGCCGCCGTCTGCGACGCCGGAAAAGAAAGAATCCTCCCCTTCTACGGCGCCCACGGCAACTGGCACCGCGCCTACACCGGGGAGGTCGTGGAGGCGTACTCCAAATAAGACGTACAAAAGGAGCATTATGCAAGAGACAAAGGAAATCAGAGACAAGGTCGTGCTGGTGGGCCTGAACTCCCCCGTGCTGAAACGGGAGGAAAACGCCAGCGAGGAAACTTTGGACGAACTCTCCGCCCTGGTGGAAACCGCCGGAGGGGAAACCGTGGGCCTCGTCCTCCAGAACCGCCCCGCCCCCGATCCCCGCACCTTCATCGGCGAGGGCAAGTGCGCCGAGGTGAAGCTCTACTGCGAGAACACCGGTGCGACTATGGTCATTTTCGACAATGACCTCTCCCCCTCCCAGCTCCGGGTCCTCACGGAAGCCCTGGGCGTCCAGGTCCTGGACCGCTGCGGCCTGATTCTCGACATCTTCGCCCAGCGGGCTCGGACCCGGGAGGGCCGCCTGCAGGTGGAGCTGGCCCAGTATCAGTACCTGCTTCCCCGGCTCACGGGCATGTGGACCCACCTGGAGCGCCAGGCGGGCACCAGCGGCAGCGGCCCCATCGGCTCCAAGGGTCCCGGCGAAACCCAGCTGGAGACGGACCGCCGCCATATCCACCGGAAAATTGACAAGCTCCGGGAAGACCTGGAGGACGTGCGCCGGGTCCGGAACACCCAGCGCCGCCAGCGGCAGAAGAACGAGGTCCCCGTGGTGGCCCTGGTGGGCTACACCAACGCGGGCAAATCCACCCTTCTGAACCAGCTCACCGGCGCGGGCATCCCCGCCAACAACCGCCTCTTCGACACCCTGGACACCACCAGCCGCCTCCTGGCCGTCAGCGACACCCTGGACGTGGTGGTCTCCGACACCGTGGGCTTCATCCGCAAGCTCCCCCACCAGCTTGTGGAGGCATTCAAGGCCACCCTGGAGGAGTTGGAGTACGCGGATTTGCTGCTCCATGTTATCGACGTGTCCAGCCCCGAGTGGCAGGCCCAGGCCCAGGTGGTGGAGCGCCTGATCCTGGAGCTGGGGGCGGGGGAGCTGCCCCGCATCGACGTGTTCAACAAGTCCGACCGCCTCCCCGCCGGGGAGATTATGCCCCACGGGGAGGACATCTGCTCCATCTCCGCGAAGACCGGGGAGGGCGTGGGCACACTGCTGGAGAAGATTGCCCAACGGCTGGAGAAGGGCGTCCAGCGGGTGGTGCTGCACCTCCCCTACGCCCAGGGGGGCCTGCTGGACATGCTCTACCGGGAGGCGAAGGTGGAGGCCGTGGAGTACGGCGAAACCATCGACGTGACTGCGGTCTGCGGCCCCCGCATCCTGGGGCGGGTCCGGGAATTTATGGAAAGCTGAGATTGTCAGGTCCCGTCAGATCAATTTTCCTTCCTGTCAAGGAGTTATGAGATGGAATTAAAACAAAGGATTAAAAAACTCCGCAAGGAACAAAAAGAATCCCAAGAGGCCGTTGCCAGAGCGATTGGCATTACTCTGCGCAACTATCAGAGGTACGAAATGGGGGAGGGCGTTCCAAGCTACGCGTCTCTGTGCGCCCTGGCGGACCACTTTCAGGTGAATCTGGACTATCTGGCGGGCCGTACCGACGTGCGGGACATGCTTCCGCTGCCCCTGGAACCCTGGAGCGCTCCACAAACGTGACCCTGGAAAGGAGAAATGCCATATGAGACTTGAAACAAAGCGCCTGATCCTGCGCCCCTTCCGGGACGCGGACGCGGCGGATGTGTTCGCCTACGCGAAGAATCCCGCCGTCGGCCCCGCCGCCGGGTGGCCATCCCACAAGGACGAGGCCGAGAGCCTCAAAATCATCCGCACCGTCTTCGCGGCCCCCAACGTCTTCGCCGTGGAGCTGCGGGAGACGGGGCGCGTGATTGGCTCTGTGGGCTTCATCGACGAGCACCCCAGAGGCGTCCAGCCCAACTGCCCCGACGATGAGTTGGGCTACGCCCTCGACGAGACCCACTGGGGCCGGGGGCTGATGCCGGAGGCCGCGGAGGCGGTGATGGAATACGGCTTTGCGGAGCTTGGCTTCCGGCGGATCTGGTGCAGCCATTATATGGAAAACGACCGGTCCCGCCGGGTCATTGAAAAGCTGGGCTTCCAGTACCAGTTTACCAGGAAAGTGGACGTGCCCCTGCTGGGAGAGGTTCACCAGGCCCGCTACTATCTCATGGAAAAGGAGGGTTGGCGTGGACGGTTACCGGATTCCCTTCCAGGACGCTGAAAGCGAGTTCACGGAGAAGCGCTCCCGCTTCATCAGCCACATTTTCCAGGTGTCCACCGAGGCGGAGGCCCGGGAAAAAATCGAGTCCGTTCACCGCAGATACTACGACGCACGGCACAACTGCTGGTGCTACTTACTCCACGACAGCGGCATCGTCCGCTACTCCGACGACGGCGAGCCCCAAGGCACCGCCGGACAACCGATGCTGAACGTCTTCCAGAGGGAGGAGGTCACTAACGTCTGCTGTGTGGTGACGCGCTACTTCGGCGGAGTATTGCTGGGCTCGGGCGGCCTGACGCGTGCCTACAGCCGCGGGGCCAAGGACGCCCTGGACGCCGCCGGAACGGCGCGTGTCCAGCTCTGGACCCTCTGGGACGTACCCTGCACGTACCCGCTTCTGGAACGGGTGAAGCTGGAGGTCACAGCCTGCGGCGGGGTGCTGCGGGACGCGGAGTATGGGGCGGAGGTCGTGCTGCACACGGCGTTTCCGCCGGAGGCGGCAGCAAGTTTCACGGCGCGTCTGACAGAGCTGTCAGCGGGGCAAATTGCGCCAACGGCGGCGGGAGAAGAGTACCTGGCGGGAGCTAAGGAGTAGCCTGACACCCGCGGGGGGCCTCCGGCGGCTTACTTTTCTTGAAAGAAAAGTAAGCAAAAGAACTTTTTAATACCGCTCTATGCTCTGGTGGTTGAATTGGCCTGTCACACGGTAACGGAGGAATTGCGTGGTGGTCCTTACCTTGATCAAGG
>JAAVZX010000078.1 GCA_022791875.1 Oscillibacter sp. | reverse complement strand
GTTCATCCAAGACCGCAAACGGCGCTTCTAAAACCTTCCGCAGCTCAGATAAAAAGATCGGCTTTGAGCAGAAAGCGGTAACGCCTGCCTGCAGCGCCTCCTCCTCGATATCCGACCAGTCGTAGGCCGTCAGGACGATCACCGGCACGTCGTCCCCCATCTCCTTCCGGATACGGCGGGTGATCTCGATGCCGTTCATGTCCGGCAGAAGCCAGTCGATGATGTACACGCTGTAGTTGTCCTCCCGCATAATCGCCTGGTGCGTGCGGAGGACGGCCTCTTTTCCCGAGAGGGTCCACTCCGCCCGCAGGCCGATTTGCTGGAGCATATAGATCACGCTGTCGCAGGTGTTGAAGTCGTCATCCACCACCAGGGCGCGGCAGTTTTTCAGCTCCGGGATGGTCAGCGGCTCCCGGTCCCCCGCGTGGAGGCGGAAGAGGAAGGAGACGGTGAACTCCGTGCCCACGCCCTGCTCGCTCTTCACCTCGATGGTGCCGTTCATCATGTCCACGATGTTCTTCGTGATGGCCATGCCCAGGCCCGTGCCCTGGATGCCGCTGATGGTGTAGTTCCGCTCCCGCTCGAAGGGCTCGAAGATATGGCGCACGAACTCCTCGCTCATGCCGATGCCGGTGTCCTTCACCCGGAATTCGTAGCGCCCGGAGCCCATAGGCGCGCCGGTTTTCTCCGCCACCCGGATGCTGATGGTCCCCCCGGCCGGGGTGTACTTCACCGCGTTGCTCAGCAGGTTCAGCAGCACCTGGTTCAGCCGGAGCTTATCGCAGAAAATCTCCTCGTCCATTACGTCCACGGCGTCGATAAACAGCTCCAGCTGCTTGGCGTGGATATCCGCCTGGACCATGCTCCGCAGGCTGTGCAGCACGTCCGGCAGGCTGCACGGGGTCTCCTCCAGGCGCATTTTTCCGCTCTCGATCCGGCTCATGTCCAGGATATCGTTGATCAGGCTCAGGAGGTGGTTTCCGGAGGCCATGATTTTTTTCAGGCACTCCTCCACCTGTTCCTGGCGGTCAATATGGGTCAGGGCCAGGGCTGTGAAGCCCACGATGGCGTTCATCGGCGTCCGGATATCGTGGGACATATTGGAGAGGAAGGTGGTTTTCGCCTTGCTGGCCTGGTTCGCCTGGAGGAGGGCGTCCTCCAGGATTCCCTTCTGCTCCATCTCATTGCGGATCTCGTCGTCCACGCTCCGCACGCCCATGACGATGGTGTGCCGCCCCTCCCAGCGTCCGGCCCGGACCACCTTCATCTGGTAGAACTTCATTTCCCCGTTCCGCACGAGGCGGTAGTTCATGTAGCTCATTTTCTTTTCCTGGAGCTCCTGCTTCAGGCGATCCCGGGAGAGGACCTGGCGCATAATCTCCTGGTCCTCGGGGTAGACGTATTTCTCCGTGTACAGGGCGATGGACTCGTCATAGCTGTGTTCGTGGCTGAAAATGGAGCCCAGGAGTTCCCGCTTCTGTTCGGAGATTTCCAGCGGGTAGCCCTCGTTGCTGTCCAGGTCGAAGAAGCACACCAGCTCGTAGTCCACGGTCAGGGCCTGCACCAGCTCCATCTGCCTCCGCTCGGCCTCCATGCGCTCCTGGGTCTCCTGCCGCTTCCGGGCGGTGTAGTCCAGGAGGAAGCGCTGGTAGAACAGCTCCCCGTTCTCCCGGATCAGCTTTACGTTGCCCATCACGTGCAGTATTTCCCCATCCCTGTGGCGGACCCGGTACTCCACACTCACGCTGTCCCCCTCTTTGGACAGGCTCTGGATGGACTCCCGGAGGCCGGGCTTATCCTCCTCCACAACGGATTCGGCCACCATGTTGAACCCGTCGGCCATCAGCTCATCCTCCGACCCGTAGCCCAGGATGCTCAGGGCGGCCCGGTTGATGCTCAGGATGCGGCTCCCGTCCAGGGTGTGGCAGATCACGCCGCACTCCATGTTGGTGAACATCATCTCCAGCGTCCGGTTTTTCTGCATCAGCTCCTGCTCGTAGGCCCGCTCCTGGGTCACGTCGATGCCCACGCCCACGGTGCCCATGACGGTGCCGTCCAGGTTGTACAGCGGGGACTTGTAGGTGGTCAGGAGGCGGTTGCCCTCTCCGGTTTTGACGGTTTCCTCGGACACCACCGTCTCCTTCCGCTCCATCACCACCCGCTCCGACTCGATGCAGGCGGGATCGTCGTACTCCACGTCCCAGATGTACGCGTGGCGCTGGCCCTGAACCTGGGCCTTTGTCTTGTTGACGGTACGGCAGAAGCTGTCGTTCACCTTCTCATGGACGCCGTTCTTGTCCTTGTACCAGACGAGGTTGGGCACGCTGTCGATGGTGGCGTCCAGGAACTGGCTGGTCTGCCACAGCTCCCTGTCCCGGCGGACGCCCTCCTGCCACTTCCGGAACCGGAACCGCACCTCCGCCTCCGGCATGGGAAGGGTCCACAGATCCCGGATCTCCCCGGCGCTCTGGCTCAGGCAGCGGGCCGCTGTCTTCCGGTCGGACAGCAGGAGCAGCTCGGCCCCCTCCTTCCGGGCGGCCAGCAATGCGGACAGGGTCTGCTCCGCGTCCGCGCCCCGGAGGCCGGCGACAATTACGTCCGCCCGCGCCGCCTGGGCCAGGTCCGGCTGGAGGCTCCAGGAGAAGGAGTGGGTAAAGTGCTCCAGAGCCGGCATCTCTTGTATGATTTCAAAGACTTTGCTGTGCGCTCCCAGAAAGTAGAAATGAATGTGGCAATGATACATAGTAAGTCCTTCCCATTCCCTGCAAATGATTTGAATCAGGGCTTCCCTCCGACCACGGACCCGCCCCGCCGATCAATCTGTTCTTATTCTACCAATCTTCTGCCCCTATGTCAATAATTTGAAGCCTTTTGCCCGCCCCATTTGGTGATTTTATCTGCATCCGTCGAAACGAGCACCTACGGGGGACGATGGACGATGGACGGGGGGCCTCCGGCGGCCAGGGGCTTTGCCCCTGGCCCCCACCAGGGAGGCGCGCGCCTCCCTGGACCCTGGCAGATCAGTTTCCTTTGTTTTAGATTTCCTCCTTTTGAAGGACCAGCTTGATCGCCCACGGGGGGACGCTTGGATCGATGTATCCTTCTTCTATGAAGACAAAAGCGGCGGCGTAGTCCGGCTTTTGGGCCGGGAAGACGCCGTAGCCGTCGGTGAAATAAATCAGGCCTTTCAGGTTCGTGAACTCCTTTGCGCGGCGAAGCGCCTCTACACGGTCAAAGACAGGGCGGAAGTCCGTGCCGCCCAGGCCCCGGATCTCCATGGTTTTGAGATAGGCGTCAAATTCCTCCTGGGACGTGATCCGCACATCCTCCTGTATCTCCGCGTCACACTGAATAATGTGGATGTTCACCTTGGAGAAAAAGCTCTCCGTGGATTTCAGCACATTGTAGGTCTTCTGTACAAACTGCTGCACCAGCTCCCCCGCCACGGAACCGGAGGTGTCAATCGCGATCACGAACTCCCGGATGCGCTTCACCTCCCTGTACTCCAACGGCTCAATCAGCGGCATATTTCCGTACCGTTTCAGCCCATACGTATAAAAAACGGTATCAAATTCGTCCGGGTTCAGCCGCATGACCTCCCCCCGCACCGCGAACTTTTTCAGAAACGCCGTGTAGTCGTACCGCTCCCGGTTCACGGCCCTCAGATTCTGCGTCAAATCCCCCGCCTGGTCCCCGCGCTCCCTGGAGAACGTCTCCAAATCCACCTGCATCCGCCGCGAGATATCCTTCCACCGTTCCTCCAGACGCACCGCCTCCCGGCCGGCCCGCCGTTCCTCCGGCGGAAGATACCACGGCGCGTGGTCGTCGCCCCGGAACAGCGCCTGCAATGTTTCCAGGTCCCCCGGCGGGTGGTCCTGATACCAGCGGTACACCTTTTCCGCCGTAACCGTCCCCACATTCTCCCGCAGCCGTTCCAGAACGGGCTCCTGCCCCTTCTGCCGCTTCGCGGCGGTGCAGCCCAGGACCAGTCCGCTGATCGCGCTCTCCACGGCGATATCGCAGGAGAGGTCCCACAGCCGCCGATCCACCAGGGTGTGGACGAACATGTGCCGGAAGACGCCGTGCAGGACCAGGTGCAGGTAATCCCGCACTGCCGCCTCCCGTTCCTCCCGCCACCGCAGGAGCACGTGCCGCGGGCTGAAAAGCAGCGCTTCCCCGTTGGACGCGAAGGGATACGGCCCGGGCGTATACGTGAACTGGCTCAGCGCCGCGTCCAGGAACCGCAGGTTCACCAGCAGCGTATTCCGCGAAAGCGTCAGCACCTCCCGCGCCAGCGCCTCGATTTCCCTCTCTTCCATGGCGATTCCTCCCAGCCTGCGGCTGCATACTCATCCCTATTGTACCGGAATCCGCCGCGGAAAACAACATCTGCAATCAAAAAAACCGGCGGGAGCCTCGCCCCGCCGGTCCTTTTGAAATACTCACTTTGTCACGCACAGCTCGCCCTTCGTCACCTTGATGCAGCCGTCCTCCACGCCCAACCGGGCGGTGTCGCCCTCCTTGAGGGTTCCGTCCAGCATCCGTTCGGCCACGGCGTCCTCCACCTCGCTCTGGATGCACCGCCGCAGGGGCCGCGCGCCGTACTTCGGGTCGAAGCCCTTCTTCGCCAGGGCTTCCACGGCCTCTCCGCTGGCCTCCAGGTGCAGGCCCATGGACTCCATTCGTTCGGACACGGTGTCCAGCATCCTCTGCGCCACGGCGCGGATATCCGTCTCGTTCAGGGCGCGGAACACGATGATATCGTCGATCCGGTTCAGGAATTCAGGCCGGAAGGTCTGCCGCAGCTCCGTCATGACGGCCTCCCGGGCCCGCTGGAATTGCTCTTCCTCGCCCTCCTGAACGCTTTCCTCATGGGCGAAGCCCAGACGGTTCCCGGCGGCGGTCAGGCTCTTCGCGCCGACGTTGCTGGTCATGACGATCACGGTGTTCTTGAAGTCCACCGTCCGGCCCTGGGAGTCGGTGATCCGCCCGTCGTCCAGGATCTGGAGCAGCACGTTCCACACGTCCTCGTGGGCCTTTTCGATCTCGTCGAACAGCACCACGGAATAGGGCTTCCGCCGGATTTTCTCCGTCAGCTGGCCCCCCTCGTCGTGGCCCACGTAGCCCGGAGGGGACCCGATCAGGCGGGAGACCGTGTGCCGCTCCATGTATTCGGACATATCGATCCGCACCATAGCGGACTCGTCCCCGAACATGGCCTCGGCCAGGGACTTGCACAGCTCGGTCTTCCCCACGCCCGTGGGGCCCAGGAACAGGAACGATCCGGTGGGCCGCTTGGGGTCCTTCAAGCCCACCCGCCCCCGGCGGATGGCCCGCGCCACGGCCTTCACGGCCTCGTCCTGACCCACCACACGCTTGTGGAGAATCTCTTCCATCCGCAGGAGCCGCGCCCCCTCGTCCTCCGTCAGCCGGGTCACGGGGATGCCGGTCCAGCCGGACACCACGGCGGCGATATCCTCCGCCGTCACAGGCCGGTGCTGCCGGTTTCCGTTCCGGCGCTTGTCGCGCTCGATTTCCACCTGCTCCTGGTAGTCCTTTTCGATGTCCCGGAGCTTGGCGGCGGTTTCAAAGTCCTGGTTCTGGATCGCGGCCTCCTTGTCCTTGGACAGGGCGGCGATTTTCTCCTCCAGGCTTTTCAGCTCCGGAGAGATTTCCTCTTCCTCCATCCGCACGCGGGACGCGGCCTCGTCCATGAGGTCGATGGCCTTGTCGGGCAGGAAGCGGTCGGAGATATAGCGGCTGGACAGCCGCACCGCGGCCTCCAAAGCTTCGTCGGTGATCTGGAGCTTGTGGTGCTGCTCGTACTTGTCCCGCAGGCCCTTCAAAATCTCCAGGCTGGCCTCCTGAGACGGCTCCCCAACCTGCACAGGCTGGAAGCGCCTCTCCAAAGCGGCGTCCTTCTCGATATACTTCCGGTACTCGTTCAGGGTCGTCGCGCCGATGACCCGGATCTCCCCGCGTCCCAGGGCGGGCTTGATGATGTTGGCCGCGTCCACGGCCCCCTCAGCGCTCCCAGCGCCCACGATGGTATGCAGCTCGTCGATGAACAGAATCACATCCCCGGACTTCCGCACTTCCTCCAAAGCCTTCTTAATCCGCTCCTCGAACTCGCCCCGGTACTTGGTCCCGGCCACCATCCCGGACAGGTCCAGGGACAGAAGCCGCTTGTCCAGCAGATCGTCAGGCACGTCGCCCATCACGATTTTCCGCGCCAGCCCTTCCGCGATAGCGGTTTTGCCAACGCCGGGCTCGCCGATCAGGCACGGGTTGTTCTTCGTCCGCCGGGACAGGATCTGGATCACCCGCTGGATCTCCGTATCCCGTCCGATCACGGGGTCCAACTTCCCGTTCCGCGCGTCGGCGGTCAGATCCCGAGTGAATTCCCGCAGGGTCTTCCCCACGCCGCCGCTCTTCCCGGACTCCTCCCTGGCAGGCGCGATTTTCGTCTGCCCGCCGGTTCCGGAACCGGGATCGTTCATCTTCTGGATCAGCGCCCCATACAGCTTCCGCGCGTCGATCCCCGCCGCCCGCAGAATCCGGACAGCCATATTATTCCCCTCGCGCAGCAGCCCCGCCAGCAGGTGTTCCGTCCCCACCGCGTTCCACTTCCCGCGGATCGCGTCCTCCGTGGCAATCTCCACCACCCGCCGCGCCCGCGGCGTCAGCCCCTGAGCCGGATTCCCGCCGGGAAGCCCCGCCCCGACGCTCCGCTTGATAATGGACACAATCAGCTCATCCGTCAGCCCAGCCTCCGTCAAAACAGCCTGGGCCGTACAATGCTCCGTCCGCATCATCCCCAGCAGCAAATGCTCCGTCCCCACGTACCCGTGGCCCAGCTCACCCGCCGCCTCCTGACTCAGCCGCAGCGATTCCTCCGCCTGGGGAGTAAATTTCTTCTCGTTCATTGATACACGCTTCCTTTCTGAAAACCTGCCTGCTTGTCCCTGCGGGGGGACGGGGGCCTCCGGCGGCCAAGGCGGCTTTGCCTCCTTGGATTCTCCACCAGGGAGGCATGCGCCTCCCTGGACCCTGGCAGATCAGTTCTTTTTTGTGGTCTTTTCTTGTTGTCGGTTTGATGTTTTTTCTTCTTCTGCCCTGCGTTACTGCTTCTTCGACTCGAGGGCGCGGATTTCGTCGCGCAGTTCGGCGGCGCGCTCGTAGTTCTCCTGGTCGACGGCCTGACGGAGTTCCACACGCAGGGCGTTCAGATGACGCTCCTGGCTGAACCCCTCCTGGGTCGCCTGGTCCACAAGGTCCTCCTGGGGCTTCGGCTGTTCCGCCGCCCCCAGGGCAGGCATCTCCGTGAAGAAGTCGTCGAAGGGGTCGTCGCCCAGCATCCGGTTCATCCGATCCAGCAGGGAGTACCGCGGGGAGAAAAAGTCCTCCAGCAGACCGCCCCCGAAAAAGCTCTGCATCATCCGCTGGCTCTGCGCCGCAAAGCGCTGCGTGTACCCCAGCTTTTCCGCGCACTCGCTGCAAAGGTGCTTCTCCGTCACATGCCCGTTCACGTTGCTCTGGTAAACAAACCCAACTTCATTCTTGCCACAATTCTCGCATTTCATAATGATAACCTCCATATATATCAAATTTAACTTGACGCAATCTCACTGCCGTGCTATGCTATTTTATATAGCGCCCTTCCATTAGATACTTTACACACCTGGAAAAAGGAGGAACGCGTCATGCGCAGCTGGACCAAAACCATCTGGCAGGTGCCCCTGTTCTGCGTCGTCGCGGCCTGGGTGGATTTCCACATCCTCGCCATCCCGCTGATCCGCATGTCCCTGATCACCCTGCCCGACGGCACGGTTACCACCGACCGCACCCGCCTCATGGCGGTCTATGCAATCATATTTGCGGTAAACGCAATCGCCGCCTGGTTCTGTTTCCACAAGCGCACCCGCAAGGAGCTTTTCTGCTCCGCCGCCCTCCTGACGGCCTACGGCCTGGTAATTCTCGTCGCCCAGTGGATTTTCCAAATCACCACCGGCCCCATCGCCTTCTGGTTCTACTATCTCCATCGTCCCCTAGAGGTTTTCACCTTCCCTGACCAATTGCTTGTATGGCTGGTCACGCGCTTCACGGACTCTGTATTTCTTCCCAGTATCCCGGGCTGTTTCCTGCCCTTCCTCTTCGTACTCCTGGGCAGGCGGACCCCGCAGGGCCCGCTAAACCTGGAGGATCAGAACGTTTCGTAAGATATCCGCCCGCACGGCGTTCCGCAGCTCACGGGGCACCCCCCGCAGCGCCTTGCTTCCCACCGCCGCCAGAATCGTCCGGCCCAAGTCCTCCTCCAGCGCCCCGGCCTGCACCAGGTTCCCGAGAATCGCCTGCGCCGACGCCAAGTCCATCTCATCCCCCAGGGAGTTGATGACGTGCATCAGCAAGGTTTCCCGGTCCACCTGCACCCGCGTGATGCGGATGTACCCGTTCCCGCCCCTGCGGCTCTCCACGATATATCCCCGCTCCGGCGAAAACCGTGTGGACATCACGTAGTTGATCTGGCTGGGCACGCAGTTGAACCGCTGGGCCAAATCGCTCCGCTGGACCTCCAGCACGCCGTCCCCGCTCTCGTCCAGGCACTCCTGGAGAAAGCTGGCGATCAAATCCGAAATACCCATCGGGACCCCTCCGTTCAAATTTGACTTTAACTATCTTTGACCTTCAAGTCTAAGGCTAGTATACCACGCTCCCGCCAAATGTCAAGAGGAATCTTTGACTTTCCCTGACTAATTGTGAAAACAATTTATGAACAGTTAGTTTTGACAAACTCGCTTTTTATGGTATTTTACGGATTTTTTGAAAATTTTCCTGTTATTGTTTTCACAACCCCCTTGCATTTTGAAAAATCTATGCTACAATGAGGATACCAATTTTAATGGAGGTGCTTCCAAATGGCATACAAGATCACTTCTGCCTGTGTGAGCTGCGGTTCCTGCGCGGACGCATGCCCCGCTGGTGCCATCAGCCAGGGCGATGACGCTTATGTTATCGACGCTGCTGCCTGCCTGGACTGCGGTTCTTGCTGCGACAGCTGCCCCAACGGCGCCATTGTTCCCGAGGAGTAATTCATCCGGGATACATAAACCCCCGCGAGCACTGCGCTCGCGGGGGTTTATCTATACCCTCGTGACCTCCATCGGCCTCCGGCGGGCGGGGAGTGCCTGCCTACGGGGGACGAGGGACGGGGGGCCTCCGGTGGCCAGAGGGCTTTGCCCTCTGGCCGCCCACCAGGGAGGCACGCGCCTCCCTGGACCCTGGCAGATCACTCCGTTTTTATGGCCTCTGCTTCTATCAGCGCTTGAATTCGACGAAGCGGCTTCCCTGGAATGTCAGGCTCCCGCGGTCCCCCTCTGCCAGCATACCATACTCCGTCCCGCTCAGATGCAGTTCCATCCGGTCCCCGCTCTCTACCTGGAACGTCGCATAGTAGCTTGTCGAAGACATATGGTCCCCGCTTCCGCCGCTCACCTTCATCCGCTTCGCCACAATGGTCGCCGGAACCGTCAGACGCGGTGAATGGTTGTCCTTATTCCACTGCCCCACGCTTTTCACAATCACAACCACAATAAGTGATACTATGAAAAGCGCCACAATCACCCAAATCACACCGAATATCCCAAACGCATCAAAAAAGCCAAAAGACGGCCCGTACACAAAACCAACCCCTTTCTATAACTGGATCATAGCACAAAAATTCCCATCTGTAAAGTCACAAATGCGCCTTAACCACCCGCACATTCACTCCCCAAATATCCCGAACCGCGCCGATCAGCTTATCGTCAACGTCCTGTTCCGGATTAAAAATACTGACAAAACAGCAGGCAAAACCGCAGGGAAAATCATAATTCAGGTCATTCAGCGAAACCTTTTTCTGACAGCAGGGCGTTTCCGCGTCCAGGACTGCGAATGCGTTTTCGGAGGCGGAATCCATCACCTCTCCCCACCACGCAAAGTCAATCTCCGCGCCGCACAAAGGACAGGAAATCCGTTCAAGATTTGCCCCGCAGTCCACGAACACCGGCGTATCATTGGCTTCCATCTCAACAAAATCACAGCGCAAATGCGTCTCAAGGAACGTCTTCGCGTCCTGAAGAACCCACACCGGAACCCTGCAAAACGGGTCCGCGGGCAGGATTTTGACAATGCAATCGGACATAGAAAACACCCCCATAAAACCGATTTTACCACAGGAAACGGGAAAATGAAAGCAGAATAGTTGCAAGGCAGTCTCGAACGCGGTATAATCCACAATAGAAAGTGATATGCCAGGGTCCAGGGAGGCGCGTGCCTCCCTGGTGGGAGTCCAGAGGGCAAAGCCCTCTGGTGGGGTCCAGGGGCAAAGCCCCTGGGGGCGAGCAGGAGGGCTGTGATCCATGGAGCATTGGGAGTACCTCAAGCCGGGCGGTTTGCGTTTTGTCTGGGCGGATGAGGTTTTCAGGCCGGGGACGGATACGTTTCTCCTATCAGCTTTTCCGCGGCTCAGAGCGGGGATGCGGGTGTGCGACCTGGGGTGCGGGACGGGGCTGCTGGGGCTGATTTTGTTGCAGAGAGAGGCCGGGATTACCGTTACTGGAGTGGAGATTCAGGCTGAGGCGGTGCGGTTGGGGGAACGGGCGGTTTTGGAAAATGGGCTGGAGAGGCGGCTTTGTTTTCGGGTCGAGGATTTGAGGACGACCGGGTTGGACGCGGGTTCCTTTGATTTGGTAGTCTGTAATCCGCCTTATTATCCTTTGGGGGCCGGGGAGCTGGCGGAGGACTTGGGGCGGCGGGCGGCGCGGGCTGAGGTGCAGTGTACTTTGGAGGATGTTCTGCGGGCGGCGGCACGGCTGCTGCGGTGGGGCGGGAGTTTTTGCGTCGTTCATAAGCCGGAACGGCTGACGGATTTGCTCTGCGCGGCGCGGGGGGCGGCTTTGGAGCCGAAACGGCTGCGGTTCGTCGCTTCCCTGGCGGAAAATGGGCCGTCGCTGCTGCTTTTGGAGTGCAGGCGGGGCGGGAAGCCTGGGCTTACCGTCGAAGCGCCTCTGATTCTTCATAACCCGGACGGTTCGCCCTCTCCGGAAGTGAACCGCATCTATTTCAGACAGGAGGAACCATCATGAGCGGAACCCTCTATCTCGTCGCCACGCCTATCGGCAACCTGGGGGACTTCTCCCCCCGCGCCGTGGAAACCCTTGGGGCCGTTGACTTTATCGCCGCGGAGGATACCCGCGTGTCCGTCAGGCTGCTGAACCACTTCGGCGTGAAAAAGCCCCTGGTCAGCTACCATGAGCACAACCACGTCAGCGCCGGACAGGCGGTTCTGGCGCGGCTGCTGGCGGGGGAGTCCTGCGCGCTGGTCACGGACGCGGGGACGCCCGCCGTCTCTGACCCAGGGGAGGATTTGGTGCGGCTGTGCGCGGAAAACGGCGTGGAGGTGCAGTCCATTCCTGGGTGCTGTGCGGCGGTGAACGCGCTGGCAGTCAGCGGTCTGCCCACGGGGCGCTTTACCTTCGAGGGCTTCCTCTCCATGAACAAAAAGGCACGCCGGGAACACCTTGAAAGCCTCCGGGGCGAGACGCGGACCATGATTTTCCATGAGGCCCCCCACAAGCTCCGCGCCACCCTGGCGGACCTGTCGGAGACCTTTGGTCCCCAGCGGCGGATCGCGCTCTGCCGGGAGCTGACGAAGCTCCATGAGGAAACCCGGCGCTGTACCCTGGCCGAAGCCGCCGCCTATTACGAGGAAAATACGCCCCGCGGGGAGTACGTTCTGGTCGTGGCGGGCGCGGAGGCGCGGAGGGAAGCCGCCGTGACGCTGGAGGAAGCCGTCGCGCAGGTGCTGGCCCTCCAGGAGGGCGGAATGCGTTTGAAGGACGCCGCAAAGGAGGTCGCCGCCCACACGGGGCTGAGCAAAAACGAGCTGTACACCGCCGCGCTGGGGCGCTGACAGTCCTTGACAAATTCTGCATAGTATATTACACTTTTAACAGATATGTATTCTTAGAGCAATTCTCAAAATAAACAATAACCAGCGTAGTGAAACCAGGCAAGACAATCATGTGGGGAGACGCAGCGAAAGGCAAATTGAATAGCAGAATCAAGCGCATCGGGAGAACGGACCCGAAGCTTTCTTAAAGTGGCTTTTACCTTAGACCAAAGTTTTTCAATAGGGTTCAGG
>JAAVZX010000003.1 GCA_022791875.1 Oscillibacter sp. | reverse complement strand
TGTTTTCGGTAAAATGGAAAACGAGCAAAAGGCCCCGAAAAAGTCAGCAGTAGGCTGTGGATGAAAAGTGAGCCATTGTCAGCACCGTAAAAATCAGCTACCCTTTAGTTTGTCGAGGACTAAAAGGAGGTAGCGGAAAGGTGCTAAGAATGGCTCAGATCAAGTATATCAAAGATTTATACGAAAATGAAGACCTAAGTTTGCGGGAAATTTCCCGGAGGACAGGGCACAGCTTCGAAACCGTTCGCAAATACGCGTACCAGGCGGATTGGAGTGAGAACAGCCTGCCGGATTTGAACCCGCAGAGCTACCCGACGCTGGGGAAGTATATCCCCCGGATAGACGAATGGCTGGAGGGAGACCGGAAGGTTCCCCGGAAGTAGCGGCATACAGTCTGGCGGATCTACAACCGGCTGCGGGAGGAAGAGGGATACACGGGCAGCTATTCCAGCGTAAAGAAGTATGTGCGCAAGAAGAAGTTTGTGATGCGTACAGCGATGGAAGGATACCTGCCTCTGTCGCAGCCGAAGGGAGAAGGCGAGGTGGACTTCGGGGCATTTGTGTATTACGACAGCAAGGGCCAGGAGCAGCAGGGCTATGCGCTGACAGTATCGTTTCCGTACTCGAATAAAGGGTACACCCAGGCGTTCCCGGCACAAAACCAGGAATGCCTGCTGAAAGGGATGCAGCAGATATTCGAGCGGATTGGCGGCGTGCCTGTGCGCCTGCGGTTCGACAACATGACCACAGCGGTAGCCCAGGTATTAAAGGGCCATGAGCGTATCCTTACAGACGGCTTTACCCGCTTCATGCTGCACTACCGGTTTCGGGCGGAGTTCTGCAATCCCGCGTCCGGCAATGAGAAGGGGGACGTGGAGAACAAGGTGGGGTACAGCCGGCGCAACGCCTTTGTCCCCGTACCGACCATTACTTCCTTTGAGGAGTTCAACGAAGGGCTTTGGGCATGGTGTGAGAAGGACGCAGAGCGGCCGCATTACAGGCATAAGGTACCGATTCAGGAACTGTGGGATGAGGAACGGAAAGAACTGTTGGCGCTTCCGGAGTATCCGTTCCCCATCTTCCGCTATGCCGCGCTGCATGTGAAAAAGGACGGCTTTGTGGTGGTAGACATGAACCGGTATGGTCTTGCGCCTGCGTTTGCCGGAGAAATCGTGCAGGCGAAAATCTACTGCGACCAGATTGAGTTCTACCATGACCACCGGCTGGTTGGCCGTTACCGCCGGAGTTACGGAACAAACGAGGAGCTTTGCGATTGGACGCAGTATGTGGCCGCTCTGTGCAGGAAGCCCGGCGCCGCGGAACACACCCGGTTCTTTTCCCAGATGCCGCAGCAGTGGCAGGCGCTTCTGGCCCAGAGCCGAGGGAAAGAGCGCCGGAGCGCCTTGCAGCTTCTGCGGGATATTGTGGAGGACGGGAACGCCTCGCTGTGCGAGGACGCCCTGACTCTGGCCGGAGAAAACGGCAGGACAGACGCGGACAGCATCCGGCAGTGCTATTACATGATTGCCAGGAAAGAATTTCGGCCCCAGCCCTTGGAACTGGCTTCCGCGCCGCCGTTGCTGAACTATGATCCGAATCTTTCCGCCTATGACGGTCTGATGGGAGGTGACGCAAATGCCTGAACAAATTGAACAGATGATGAGGCAGTTAAAACTGGGCGGCATGGCCAGAGAATGGCGGAGCGTGGAATGCGCCGATCCGGAACAGTATATTGGCGAGCTGCTGAAGCTGGAGTTGAAAGAGCGAGAGGCAAACCGGATTAACCGAATGGTGAAGACAGCGGGCTTCCGTGTTGTGAAAACCCTGGGGGACTTCATCTGGAAACCGGAGGTGGAACTGCCCGCCGGTCTGACACGGGAAGCCGTGGAAAGTCTCTCGTTCCTGCCCTTGAAAGAAAATCTGATCTTCATGGGTTCTGTTGGGACCGGGAAGACCCATCTGGCCACGGCCCTGGCCCTGAAAGCCTGCCAGGAAGGGCGGCATGTCCGCTTCTTCACCGCCGCTTCCCTGGCAAATATTCTTCTGGAGAAGAACAGCAAGGGCACACTGAACAGCTTCCTTGCCTCTCTGAAGAGGGTGGAACTGATGGTGGTTGACGAAATTGGCTTCGTCCCGCTCCACAAGGAGGCCGCAGAGCTGCTGTTCCAGGTCATTTCCGACTGCTATGAACGCAAGAGCCTCATCATTACATCCAATCTGGAGTTTTCTCAGTGGAATACCGTCTTTGGGGACAACCGCCTTACCGCCGCTCTCATTGACCGTCTCGTCCACCACTCCCACATCGTCATCTTTTCCGGCGAAAGCTACCGCCTCACCCAGTCCATGCTCAGACAGAGAACGGGCGCCTTATGATGAACCGCGCAGCAGGCTGGCCGTGAGGATATCCAGAAACTGTGTTGCGCTTGGCCGCTGGGCCAGGGAGAACCCTGCCAATTTTGACAGCAGTACAGGATTCCGCTCCCATACCACCTCTGCTACAGTCCGGATATTCCGTTCTACCGCGCCCCAGCTTGTTTTATACTTTCGCGCGATTTCAGGATACAGTCTTTTTGTTACAAGGGTTAGATTGTCTTCGCTCTGGACGCACAGCCATACCGCGTCTGCCGTTGGGAAGAAGCCCTTATAATTTGCCCCGATACCCAGACGCCGCAGCAGGGCATATACATCCTCCATACTCCGTTCCATTACGCGGCCTCCTGATTCTCTTTTTTAAGGACTTCTTTCAGAAATGCTCTGACAAGTTCCACAATTTCCGAATCTGAAAGCTGAGCAAGAAAAAGGAGCAGGGTAGTTGCGGAAAATCCGCTTTCTCCCCGCTCCAGATCCGCATACGCCCGGCTTGACATCCGGAGCAGTTCCGCCGCATCTTCCTGTGTCATGTCTCTCGCTTTCCGCCAGGGCCGGAGCCGGGGAGACAGATACTTTTGGGTAATTTCTTTGTACACACGCATAGGTTTTTCCTCCATATTTCGACAGAATATGGGGAAATTCTACCTACATTGGAAGCGTACTTCCAGGATGTGCAATTCTGGTTTGCCGTTTTATTCCCTTTGCGCGATGTTTTTCCAAAGGGGCCTTCCCGTTTGGGCCCTCAAAATGTGAGCAAAAGGCCTCCTGGTTCCCCTCCCTTTTGCTCTCCTCTCGGTGCTGACTCCCGCTCACTTTTTGGGGGGCCTTTTGCTAACCTTTTTCCTTGACAAACACAGAGAATGGGGCGGTAACATTATAGATTTTGCATATAATTTAGGCAAGTGATGAAAAAGGGATCAAAATTGCTTACATGCCCACACTTTTGCTCCTGCATCTTTTTCCCCCACATAAGGAAGCCTTTGCGGAAGGAGTGGAGGGGATTCCGGGGGCGGACGAAAGGGTTGGAGACGATGGAACTGCGGGTGGAGGGACGGTGGGAGTGCGCGATCTTGGGGCTGACGAAGACGCTGGAGGCTTTGCACCAGTTCGCGCCGGAGATGGAGGCCGCGTGCCGGGTGATTTTGGAGGACCCCTTTGAGTCGTATTGCTACGCCGATTATATCGCGCCGGGAGAGGCCGTGTCCTCGTTCACGGAGCTGCGGAGCGTGGAGGGCGGCGCGTGGACGGTGGAAGAGGGCAGCGGCGTGGTTTTGAAGATGTGGAAAGCCTGGTAAAGAAAAAAGCCTGACGGCACTGCCAGGGTGACAGTGCCGCCAGTTTAGCGGGGTCCAGGGGGGCCTGGCCTCCCTGGCGGAGTCCAGAGGCAGAGCCTCTGGCCGCCGGAGGCAAGCAGGCACCTTAGTTCAGCTTCGGCAATTGATCGAAGCTGGCCTGCAGCTCAGCGTCCGTGGGAACATAGTCCGTCATTTCGCCGTTGTGGAACTTCTCGTAGGCAACCATATCGAAATACCCGGTTCCGGTGAGGCCGAAGAGGATCGTCTTTTCCTCTCCGGTTTCCTTGCATTTCAGGGCCTCGTCAATGGCAACGCGGATGGCGTGGCTGGATTCCGGGGCCGGGAGGATGCCCTCGACGCGGGCAAATTCCTCCGCCGCCTCGAAGACCTTCGTCTGCTCCACGGAGACGGCCTCCATATAGCCGTCGTGGTAGAGCTGGCTCAGGACGGGGCTCATACCGTGGTAGCGGAGCCCGCCCGCGTGGTTGGCGGAGGGGATGAAGCCGCTGCCCAGAGTGTACATCTTCGCCAGGGGGCAGACCATGCCCGTGTCGCAGAAGTCGTAGGCGAAGACGCCGCGGGTGAGGCTGGGGCAGGAGGCGGGTTCCACCGCAATGAACCGGTAATCCCGCTCGCCGCGGAGCTTCTCGCCCATGAAGGGGGAGATTAAGCCGCCCAGGTTGCTGCCGCCGCCGGCACAGCCGATGATGATGTCGGGCACAACGCCGTATTTATCCAGCGCCGTCTTGGCCTCGACGCCGATGATGGACTGGTGTAGAAGGACCTGGTTCAGGACGCTGCCCAGGACGTAGCGGTAGCCCGGGGCGGAGGTCGCGGCCTCCACGGCCTCGCTGATGGCGCAGCCCAGGGAGCCGGTGGTGCCGGGGTGCTCGGCGAGGATTTTGCGGCCTACCTCCGTGTCCATGGAGGGGGAAGGGGTGACAGACGCGCCGTAGGTGCGCATGACCTCCCGTCGGAAGGGCTTCTGCTCGTAGCTCACCTTTACCATGTAGACCTTGCAGTCCAGGCCCAGGTAGGCGCAGGCCATGGAGAGGGCCGTGCCCCACTGGCCCGCGCCCGTCTCCGTGGTGACGCCTTTCAGACCCTGCTGCTTGGCGTAGTACGCCTGGGCAATGGCGGAGTTGAGCTTGTGGGAGCCGGAGGTGTTGTTGCCCTCAAATTTGTAGTAGATTTTCGCGGGGGTGCCCAGCTTTTCCTCCAGGCAGTAGGCCCGGACCAGGGGGGCGGGGCGGTACATCTTGTAGAAGTCCCGGATCTCCTTGGGGATGGGGATTTCGCGGGTGTCGTTGTCCAGCTCCTGGCGGATCAGCTCGTCGCAGAAGACGGGGCGGAGGTCCTCGTAGCCCATGGGCTGGCCAGTTCCGGGGTTCAGGAGGGGGGCGGGCTTTTCCTTCATGTCGGCGCGGACGTTGTACCAGGTCCGGGGCAGCTCGTTTTCGGAGAGGTAGATCTTGTAGGGAACGTTCTGGTTTTTCATGGTGCAGACTCCTTTCAGAATCGGCCTTTTCGGGAATGAAAAAAGACTTTCATCCCAGAAAAGGACCCGTGTAGGTTCCTTTGGGACAAAAGCCTTGCAGCTCCTGCGGTGCCACCCAAATTGGCGATTCGTTGTGATCGCCCTCTCCGCGGCGTGCAGACACACGCCTTTCCTTGGTAACGGGGGAAAAGCCCGTCGGGGCATACTGGGAAGCACTCACGGCCTCCGTTCAGCTCGCCCTCAGCAGTCCATTCAACAGGTTTGCGTCTGCCACCCTTCCACCGCCGGCGGCTCGCTGATAGAGGCAAGGTCCTGCCTACTTGTCTGCTTCATCGGTTTAGCGCTATGAATTGTGATTAGCATACCACCGCTATGGGCTTTTGTCAAGCCCCAAAATGGATTTTTGCAATTTCCACAAAAAGGATAGCGGAAATTGTATGTTATGTAGAAGTTTCAGCGGGCGCGATGAGGGCCAGCTTCTGGGCGCGGGAGAGCCGTTTGACAGCGGCCTCCCGGCGAAGCGCGGCGGACTTATCGGGCAAGGCTTCATGATAGACGAGGGCGAGGGGCCTCCGTGAGCGGGTATATTTCGCGCCCCTCCCGGCCTGGTGCTGCGCGAAGCGCCGATTCAGATCGTTGGTAGACCCCGTATAAAGGGACCCATCCGCACAGCGAATGACATAGACGCACCAAGACATAGCAACACCTACATAGAAAAGACTGATCTGCCAGGGTCCAGGGAGGCGCTTGCCTCCCTGGTGGGAGGCCAGAGGGCAAAGCCCTCTGGCCGCCGGAAGCCCCCCGTCCCCCGTAGGGGAGGCTTACTGGATGCCCGTGACCTTATAGTCCTGGTCCTCGACAGCCTTGCGGAGGGTGTCGTCGGAGAGTGCGGCGGAGAGGGTGACGACGGCGGTGCCGGATTCGTGGCTGACGGCGGCTTGGGTTACTTCGGGGAGGGCTTCGAGGGCTTTTTTGACGCGGGCTTCGCAGTGGGCACACATCATGCCTTCAATGTTCATCTTTTTTTCCATGGTTGTTTCCTCCTTGTGATTCGGTTTTCTGATGGGTTTATCCTTTGCCGCGTCGCGCAGGTTGAAGAGATTCAGGCGCAGCGCGTTGGATACGACGCAGAAGCTGCTCAGGCTCATGGCCGCGGCGCCGAACATGGGGTTCAGCGTCAGGCCCAGGGGGATGAAAAGTCCCGCGGCCAGGGGGATGCCGATGGTGTTGTAGAAGAAGGCCCAGAAGAGATTTTCGTGGATGTTTTTCAGAGTGGCGCGGCTGAGGCGGATGGCGGCGGGGACGTCGCTGAGGCGGCTCTTCATCAGAACTACGTCCGCCGCGTCAATGGCTACATCCGCGCCTGCGCCGATGGCGATGCCCGTATCGGCGCGGGTCAGGGCGGGGGCGTCGTTGATGCCGTCGCCTACCATGGCTACTTTGCCTTGGTGCTTGAGCTGGCGAATGACGCTTTCCTTGCCGTCGGGGAGAACGCCTGCGATAACCTGGTCCACGCCCGCCTGCGCGCCAATGGCTTTGGCAGTGCGCTCGTTGTCGCCGGTGAGCATGACTACGCGGATGCCCATGCCCTGCAATTCCTTCACGGCCTGGGGGCTGTCTTCCTTGATTACGTCCGC
This sequence comes from Oscillibacter sp., assembly GCA_022791875.1. GTDB lineage: Bacteria > Bacillota > Clostridia > Oscillospirales > Oscillospiraceae > Oscillibacter. The sequence continues at coordinate 26,825 of JAAVZX010000003.1, read as the reverse complement.
TACCGCCACGACGCCCAGGAGCGTTTTCTCGGTTTCGCTGGCGAAGAACATGGGCGTTTTGCCTTGGGCCGCAAGGGCTTCCGCCCGCGCGGCCAGGGGGCCGGGGTCGATGCCCGCCTCCTGCATCATGGCCAGATTGCCGCCGATCAGCTGCCCGCCGCCCAGCTCCGCGCGGACGCCGCGGCCGTGAATGGCCGTGAAGCCTCCGACGCTGGTGATGGGCAGGTTCCGGAGGCGGGATTCCTCGACGATGGCCGCGGCCAGGGGGTGCTCAGAGGGACCTTCCAGGGACGCGGCGGCGATTAGGAGGCCGTCTTCGGTGTTGCCGGGGACAGGGAGAACGTCTGTGACCTTGGGCTCGCCTTTGGTGATGGTGCCGGTTTTGTCCAAGGCTACGATTTCCGTGCGGCCCGCAGCCTCCAGGGATGCGGCGGTCTTGAAGAGAATGCCGTTTTTCGCGCCTATGCCGTTGCCGACCATGATGGCGACCGGCGTCGCCAGTCCCAGGGCGCAGGGACAGGAGATGACCAGAACGGAAATGCCGCGGGCCAGGGCGAAACCGATGCTTTGGCCCAGCAGAAGCCATACAACCGTGGTGACTGCGGCAATTGTAATGACCGCCGGGACGAAGACGCCGGAAACCTTGTCAGCAATTTTTGCAATGGGCGCTTTCGTGGCCGCGGCGTCGCTGACCATCTGGATAATTTGCGATAACGTGGTGTCCTCGCCGACGCGGGTCGCCTGGCATTTGAGGAAGCCGGACTGGTTCGTGGTGGCGGCGGACACGCCGTCTCCGGCGGCTTTGTCCACGGGGATGCTCTCGCCCGTCAGGGCGGATTCGTTCACGGCGCTGGCGCCCTCCAGGACCACGCCGTCTACGGGAATGTTCTCACCGGGACGGACCACGAAGACGTCGCCCTTCTGCACCTGGTCAATGGGGACCTCCGTTTCCACGCCGTCCCGGAGGAGCATGGCGGTCTTGGAGGCCAGGTTCATCAGGCCCTTGAGGGCGTCGGTGGTGCGGCCTTTGGATCGGGCTTCCAGCATTTTCCCGACGGTGATCAGCGTCAGGATCATGGCGGCGGACTCGAAGTAGAACTCCATCATGTAGGCCATGACGGCCTCCATGTCGCCCCGGACCTGGGCGGCGGTCATGGCGAAGAGGGCGTAGGTGCTGTAGACGAAGGCGGCGGCGGAGCCCAGCGCCACGAGGGTGTCCATGTTGGGCGCGCGGTGCCAGAGACTTTTGAAGCCGCTGATGAAGAATTTTTGGTTGATGACCATCACAGCCACGGTCAGAAGGAGCTGCAAGAGGCCCATGGCCACATGGTTTCCGTGGAAGAACGCGGGCACGGGCCAGTTCCACATCATGTGGCCCATGGAAAAGTACATCAGCACCAGCAGGAAGCCCAGGGACGCAATCAGACGGCGCTTCAGCAAAGGCGTCTCATGATCCGCAAGCGCATCCTCAGCCGCCGCAGAATTCCGCACAGCAGCCCCCGCGCCCTTTTTAGACGCCCCATACCCCGCGGCCTCCACGGCGGCAATCACCGCCCCCGCGTCCGCAGTCCCCTCCACGCCCATCGAATTCGTCAGCAGACTCACTGAACATGCGGTGACTCCCGGCACATTCGATACGGCTTTTTCTACCCTTGCACTGCACGCCGCGCAGCTCATACCTGTTACGTTATACTGCTCCATGATACGATACCTCCTAGGGGGTTCCGCGTCTGCGGACGCGGCCAGGGGCTTTGCCCCTGGACCCCACCAGCCCTTTGAAAAGGGCTGGACCCTAAACTTTATCTGGGGCAAACGTTGTTTGCCCCTGGGGTTATTTCATTAGCTTTTGCAGAATTGTTACCAGTTCTTCTATCGTTTCGTCCCGCCCTTCGCGGATGTCGTGGGCTACGCAGGTGCGGATGTGCTCCGCCAGCAGCTCCTTGCTGAACGCATTCAGCGCCGCATTCGCCGCCGCTACCTGGGCTAAGATGTCCGTGCAGTAGGCGCTGCGCTCCAGCATCCCGCGGATGCCCCGGATCTGCCCTTCGATCCGGTTCAGACGGTGAATCAGACGCGTGCGCTCCTCGTCACTGCGCTCCTTCTTCTTTTCCTCCACAGCCAGCACCTCCCTATACCCCGTGGGGGTATTGTTAGTATATACCCCCGAGGGGTATTTGTCAAGCGAAATTTTCTGCATGTAGTGTATCCGGTGAAGGGGAGAAGTATAAGTACGCGCAAGACAAAAAAGAGGGGCAAATCGTCACGATTTGCCCCAGATAAAGTTTAGGGTCCAGCCCTTTTCAAAGGGCTGGTGGGGTCCAGGGGCAAAGCCCCTGGCCGCGTCCGCAGACGCGGAACCCCTATGGCAGGTTGTTTAGTATAACGTCCTGGAGCTGGTCCCAGAAGGCGCGGCCTTCGGGGGTGACTTCGCTGGAGAAGGTGCGGAGGTAGTTGATGGTGTCGGAGTATTTGTTTTCGGGGTCGGAGGCGTTGTTTTGGGCGATGTATTCGCCCAGGGTTTGCTGGATTTTTTGCTGGACAGCGGCGGGGCGTTGGGCGGCGTCGTTGAGGAAGGTTACGGGATGGACAGAGAGCATGGTCAGAAGCATGGGGCCGTCCTGGGTTTCCAGGGATTGGAGGCCGTGGGCTTCCAGTTCGTAGAAAAGGGCGGTGCGGAACGCGTCGGTGCCGGGGGAGCAGTCGTTGTGCATTTCGCGGTAGAGAAAATCTCTTGTGCCGTCGTCGTTGAGGCGGAACATCAGATAATCACAGCCTGGGTAGCCTGCGGAGAACCAGCCGTCTTCGGTCAGATAGCGGCCTCCGGCCATCATGACGTATTCTGGGGTGTCTGTGTGGATCTGGTAGTCCATGTTCCAGATCTGGATTTGCAGGTCGTTGAAGCGCTCGTTGTAGGGGCCTTTCAGCTCGGAGACGCGCCAGGCGTCCAGGGTCAGAGGGACTTCGACGAAATCACCGTCCACCAGCTTCCTGCCGCTGGCACCGCCGCCGCTGTTCATGATGCCCTCGACCTGCTCCCTGACGGCCTGCTTTACGTCGTCGGGGGCCTCGATGTCCTCGGCAAAATTGTCGGGGTAGAGGCGCTCGTCCCTGTAGAGGCGGAGGCTTTCACCGTCAAAATAGATGGTGCGGAAGGCGTCGCCGTCGGTGTTTCCGGCGGGGTCGTGGTCGCCTATGAGGGGGACAACCGCGTTCATGGGCATGGAGCGGGTGTACTCGTCCCAGGGGCCGAAGGACATGTAGCCCGCTTCCGTCCAGGCACTTTCCAGAAGGGCACGAAGCTCTGTCTCGTAGATTTGGCCGCCGCGCTGGAAATAGAGCCAGGTGGAGTCGCCGCCGAATGCCGTCAGTTCCTTTACGCCGTCGCCGTCCAGGTCGGCGCGGGTTACGTCGCCTTTGGCGCGGATGAAGAGGCTTGGATCGCCGTCTTCGGAGAGGGTGTAGAAGTCGGTGATTCGGCCGTAGTAGCGCTCGTCAAGCTGGGCGGTGTAAGTGATGGAGAAGCCGTCGCGGCCAAAGAGGTTGTGGAAGTTAGAGAGGTTGTAGTTGAGGTCGTCGGTGGAGAAGAAGTAGTCGTAGGAAATGGAACTGAGGGCGGCGTGCTGGACGATGAAATAGGCGCGTCCGTCCTCGCCCAGAAGGGCGGCGACGGAATATGGCGCGGAGGTCAGGATGCCTTCGTTCATTTGCAGATTCCCCTTATAGTGCTGTATGACGGTATCGGGGGCGCGGTACGGCTCCTGGGCGGGGACGGGGATGGTCATGACGGGTTCCCAGGCGGGGTAGGCGGTGGGAACGGGGGTGCTGTCCAGCTCGTTGGAGAGGAAGAAGTACCCGCCCTCGGAACGCTCCAGGAGGGTGGCGCGGAAACGGTCTGTCAGAGCTTCCCGGCCATTGAGGACAGTGCCGTCGTATATCAGATGGATGCGGCCTCCTTCTTCGCGGGCCGCGGAAACGATGGTGATGGGGTCCATGTTGGTATCGCCGTGGAAGTGGTAGTAGGCGTCGTACTCGGGGACGTAGATGAAGTTGCCCAGGCCGATGGGGGAGGCTGGGAAGGGGGTGCCCGTGTTTTCCTCGAAGAATTTGACCATGTTTTCCTTGGAAATCTTCGTGAGGTCCACGCCGGGGTCCTCGCCGCCGTAATAGACGTCTGCAAGCTGCTTGTACTCCTGGTCGGTGATTTCCTCCGGGTAGGGGGTGCCGCAGTAAAGGAGCTGGAACATGTCGATTTCCTGGGGATGGTCGTAAAGGGAGGTCAGGAACTGCTGGGAACGCAGTTCGCCGCCGTCTTCAAAGAGTTCTTTCGTCAGCGCGTCCAGCTCCGCTTCGGTCAGGTTCTGCGAACCACCGCCGTCGCTTTGGGCGGACTCGGACTTCGCGCCTGTAAAGGTGACGGCGCAGACCAGAACCGCGATCAGCGCTACGGCTAAGAGGGCCGCGCGGACGGTCTTGCGGTTCTCGGCAATGCGGGTAATGCGGTCGGTGAGCTGCTTTTTGCCCGCAGTCATGGTCGTGGCAGAGACGAGGACGCTGGCTGGGGACGCTTTCTTCACGGGGATGAGGGAGAGAAGGGTTCTGCCGTAAGGGATGCGTGCGTCCTCGCCCAGGCGGCGGAGGGCCCCTTCGTCACAGGCCAGCTCGCAGTCCGTCCGGGAGGCCAGCGCCGCCCACCAGACCAGCGGGTCGAACCAGTAGAGAACCAGGCAGAGGCCCCGCAGGAGGCACCAGAGGGGGTCGCCGTGTCGGGCGTGGGTTTCCTCGTGGGCCAGGACGTGGCGCAGGGCCTCGGGGGAGGCCAGGGCGGCGGGGGTGAGGTAGATGGCGGGATTGAGCAGGCCGAAGAGGCAGGGGGAGGGCAGGCCGCTTTCCACTAAGTAGACATCATAGGGGCAGTCCTCCACGGGATAGGGCGTGCGGGCGCTCCGGAGCTTCCGCCAGAAAAGCAGGTTGGACAGCAGCAGCCAGCAGGCCATGATGGCCGCGCCTGCGGCCCAGACGGCGGCGAGGACGTCGGACCAGAGGAAGGGCTTGTCCAGTTTGGTGGCGTAGGTGGTGACGGTGCTGCCGTCCTGGGAGAGGACGGGGTAGCCGAAGGAACCGGCGTAGTCCTGAATGGGCTGTCCGGGCTCAGCGGTTTCGGCGTGGGGGAACTCCTTGGCGGGGGTGGTGTCGACGGGGTTGAAGTAGCGCCGGGGCGTTTCCAGGGTGGTCTCCACGGCCTGCCGGACGGGCGCGGCGGCGGTAAGGACGCTGAAATCCGCGGCGGGGAGGCTGGCGGGAATCAGGAGGCGCAGGAGGACCAGGCCCCAGAGGGCGTACTGGAGCCTGCGGGAGATGGTTTTCCGGAAGAGCCTCCGGAGGGCCAGAAGGGCGAGGATGAGGACGGACGAGGTCAGCAGGACTTCTTTCATTTGGAATCACCTCCGGCTTTTTCGAGGATGGCGGAGAGCTCGGCGATATCGGCCTCGGAGAGCTGGCGGCTCTCCACCATGGCGCTCATCATGAGTCCGAGGCTGCCGCCGTAGACTTTGGACAGGAAGCTCTGGGTTTCGACCCTGGCGGCGTCCTGGCGGGAGACGGCGGGGAAATACTGCTTGGCGCGGAGGCCGTCCTCGTGGCGGACGGCGGACTTGGCTTCGAGGCGGGAGAGCATGGTAATAACGGTGTTTTTACTCCACCCGGCGGAGGGCCGGAGGGCGGCGGTGAGGCTGGTGATGGTCATAGGCGCGTTGTCCCAGAGGACATTCATAAGTTTCCACTCGCTGTCTGACAAACTGACTTTCAAGGCAAGCACCTCCTGAAATCTTCAATAGGTATACGACCGTCTACCATCATCATAGCAGAAAGGTAGACACATGTCAACCACAAATTTGAAGAAACCATCAAAAGAAGCAGAAGGGCCAAAAAAAGGAGTGATCTGCCAGGGTCCAGGGAGGCGCGTGCCTCCCTGGTGGGGTCCAGGGGCAAAGCCCCTGGCCGCCGGAGGCCCCCCGTCCCTCGTCCCCCGTCCCCCGCGGGGTCAGAGCAGCTGCGGCGCGATGTCGCGGATTTCGGGCCACATGAGGAAGGCGGCGTGGAAGCCCATGCCGGAGCCGAGGCGGAGTTTTTGGCGGAGGGTGTCGGCGTCGTCGTAGAGGACGAAGTGGGTTTGGGAGTCGGTGGCGTAGGTGAAGTAGCGGGCGCACAGGTCCTGGGAGAAGAAGACGGAGGGGGTGTGTTGGGTGAGGAGGGCTTGGAGGGCTTCCTGGGTCAGAGGGTCGCCTTCGGCGGTGCGGGCGGGGAGGGGGAAGGCCATGCGGAGGCGTTGGACATCCAGGGCGAGACGGGCTGCGCCGCCGTGGCGGCTTGCGGCTTCCTCCAGGCGCTGGGTGAAGCTGCCGCCGGATATGGCGGTGCAGATCAGGAGAATGGCGTTTTTGGATGCCTGGCAGTAGGTTTCCGGGAGGTAGAGGGTTTTTCTGGAGGCTGTCAGAGATGCGCCCAGGCGGCTGGCGAATTGGACGCGGTCGGGGGTTGGGGGTTCCTCAAAGTCCAAGACCGCGCCGCCGTAGCCGCGGCGGCTGCATTCCCGGAGGACCGCCGCGCAGAGCGCTTCTGGGTCCTCGATGGCGGGGGCCTCGTGGTCGCTGACGCAGAGCAGGCCGCCTTTGGCCTGCAGAAGCAGGCTCTGGCGCAGGAGCGTGGAGTCCGGTCCGATGCGGTAGGCGGCGTGGGCCAGAGGGCGGCGGAAAGCCATGGCCTCCTTGGCGGCTTCCGGCGCGGCGGCGATGAAGATCTGCAAAGTGGGTTCCTCCCTCTTGCGGCGGCGTCCAAAACGGTATATACTGGATTGGGGCATCCGCCCTGTTTTGAATTCTGATGACACCCTATGCGTGAAAGGAGACGCCTATGCCCTTTTCACTGGTTCCCGACCGCCTCTTCGCGGACTACCGGGACGTGACCCCGGCGCTGTTGAAGGAGGCCGGAGTGACCCTGCTCCTCACCGATTTGGATTATACGCTGGCACCCAAGTCCTGCCGCCGTCCGGACGAGGCGCTTCATGATTGGATCGCCGCGCTCAGGGCGGAGGGGATACAGTGCATGATCGTGTCCAACAACCGCTCGGGCGAGCGGGTCCGTGAGTTCTGCGCCGACCTGGGCATCCCGTACCAGGGCCACGCGGGGAAGCCGTCTACGCGGGGGCTGCGCCAGGCTATGGCCCGGGCCGGTGCCGACCGCGCCCACACCGCTATGCTGGGAGACAAGCTGCTGACCGACGTGCTGGCCGCGAAGCGGGCGGGGGTGCTTGCGCTTATGGTGGAGCCGAAGGGCGGGGCGGTGACTTTGTGGCAGAAGGTGCTTCATGGGATTCAGGTGCCTTTCAAGGCCCTTTGTCAAAGGCGCTGCCTTTGACTTGCCTCCGGCGGCCAGGGGCTTTGCCCCTGGACCCTGGCAAATCAGGCCCTTTTTTGTTAGATTTTACGAAGGAGTTTGGATTTATGGAAAGAAAAAGCCAGCCGCGTGTGCTGAGGAAAAGTATACGCTACCCTACCTACCAGCTTGCCGCCTCCGCTGCCAGCAGCAAGGAGACGCCGGAAAAGCAGCTCGTGATCTGTGCGCTGTCCACCCTGGAGTGGGTGCGGGCGAAGCTCCAGGAGCTGGAAATTCCGGAGGATTTTCGCGCGCCGTCGCCGGACGATTACGAGAAGGTGTCCCTGGACAGCCTGAAAAGCGCACGCATTGAGGCCGGGTATACCGTCGAAATGTTCTGCGATTCAGAGGAGAAACTATGGGCCTTCCGGCTGATAGAACCAGATTTAAGTACGCGCTGGGACGGGGAGAAGGAGGTCAGCACTGCCGTCCCGGGGCGCATCTTCGAGACGAACCTGGCCTTCCGCGCCGCCAACGGGACCCTTCAATGCGGCGTCAGCGTCATCGTCTCCGAGCCGGAGAACACCACCGTTCCCAGCCGGGTCCACCGCCCTGCTGTCGTTCAGAAGCTGGCGGCGAATCCCCTGGTGGGCCTCTCCGTCGGACGGCCTTTGGAGAGCCGGATCTGGGAGCTGAACAGCCGTGAGAAGATCAAAAATCTCCGGAACGACCTGCAAAGCGGATACCTCCCAGCCGTGATTTTCTGCGGCTATCGGGTGAAGCGGCCAACGTCCCACCGTGCCTCCGCCGTCTCCGCGCCGGATATCTCCCAGATGTTCGCCAAGCCCTTCACCAGCCTGCGCATGGACGATATGCCCGCCCTCTCCACGTATATTTCGGAGCTGGAGGCGGAGAAGGAGACGGAGCGCGAGGCGGAGGTGATACCTTATAATACGGAGCTGTTCGCCTCCGCCCGCATGGCCTATGTACACACCTGCCGCCTCCCCGCGGACCAGTTTGACGCCTTTGAAAAGCTGTTTCAGATTGAGCCGTCCAATTATGGTGTGATTTTCATAGAGCCCCGTGACCTGGGCGGCGGGCACCGCATTTTTGGGTACAGCGAGGAAGCCCAGCAGGAGAATTTCGACACCCTGATGGACCTGAGCCGCGATTATCTGAGGAAGAAGTCGGTGAAGTTCGGGAACGTGCTGTTCCTGACGGAGGCGAAGCTGCTCCAGGCCGAGAAGCGCAGGCAGAATCGCAAGGATGTAGAGGACGCCTTAAAAGAGAGCGAGGACCAGCAGGCCCTTATGGCCAGCGCCTACGAGAATAAGCTGATGGAGAAGAACGACTTCATCGAGCAGCAGGCCGCAAAGATTACGAGGCTGAAAAACCTCCTGAACGACCGAGACGCAGAAGCAGACGAAATCCGCCGCGAGGCGGATGAGAAGGTAGCCAAAGCGCAGCGCCGCGTGGAAGCGATGCAGGAGCGCTTGGAATACCTGGAGCGTCTTCCGCAGCGCCCGAAGACCCCGAAGGAAGTAGCGAAATGGGTCCAGGACAACTTTCAGGGCCGTTTGGAGTTCCACCAGAAAGCGGTAAAGAAGCTGGAAGCAGCCCCACAGAACGAGGTAGACATGCAGCTCCTGTGCGACGCCCTGGAATACCTGGCCCACGAATACAGAGACGTAAGAGCCGGCGAAATCAGCTGGGAGGAAGCGATCCAAAGGAGCTCCGACAAATACGGACGCCCCTTCGAGATCTGCCCGAACGGCGCAACATCTATAGAAATGTACGCCAGCGACTACAAGATAAAGTATTATATCGGCCCCATGGGCAAACCAATAGAATCCCCCCTGACCGACCACCTGAAAGTAGGCAAATCCGCCAAAAACCTCCTCCGCATCTACTTCCTCTACGACGCAGAAAAACGCAAAATCGTAGTCGGCTCGCTGCCGGGACACCTGAAAGTTGCGCAGATCCAAGGGTGATACGGGGGGCTGCCAGCCGGGCTTCCGGCCTCCGGCGGGTTCCTTTTCTCGAGAGAAAAGGAACCGAAAAGAGCTTTAACTCGACGCGAATCCGGTGGTTGTTACAGATTATGCGTCGAAACGAGGGTGCCTGCGTGCGGGGCCTTCCGTTGGCACGAAAGGCCCCGCAGGATTTCTCTTGTGATACCTAAAAAATATCTTCTGGGGCAAATTGCCTCAATTTGCCCCAGATAAAGTTTGGGGTCCAGCCCTTTTCAAAGGGCTGGTGGGGTCCAGGGGCAAAGCCCCTGGCCGCCGGAGGCAGCAGGCAGCTCGCGACAACAAAAAATTTTTCGTTAAAATGTGTTAAGCTCAGGTGGATTGGGGGGATATATGAAGATAGAAGACGGCGCGACAGCCGTTTGGAAAGCAGGAGAATGATATGCGTAAAATCGTGTTTTGCAATATTTCTATGAAAGAGGAATTGACGCCGCTTGTGTATTCCAGCGGTCAGTCCTCCCTTCGGACTTGTGATGAGCCTGTGGCTTATCCGCTTCTGTCGGTTCTGGAGGACTGCCTGGGAGCGGGGGACAGCGTGAAGGTGGTGCTCTTGTGTAAGTGCGACCCCCAGAAGCGCTACCTGCGGAACGTGGAACAGTTTCAGGCCGAGTTCCGGGAGCGGTGCCCCGGGGCCGCTGGCGCGGCCTCCTTTACGGTGCTGGATACCGAGTTCGACGAGGGGCAGGATTCCGCCGGGAAGCTCCTCCTCGACATCGTGAACGCCTGTGAGCCCGGGGCGGCGATTATCGGGGACATCACCTATGGAACCAAGTCCCTTCCCGTGGTGCTCCTGGCGGCGCTGGGCTTCGCCATGAAGCATCTGGACTGCAAGGTGGAGCACCTCTTCTACGGCCAGGTCTACTTCCAGGGGAACCAGCCCACCGAGCCGGAGCTGCGGGACCTGTCCTACCTGCTCTACCTCAATTCCCTGATCTACACCCTGCAATGCGCTTCGCCCGAAAAGGCGAAGCAGACCCTGGAGATGCTGCTCCACTTCTGACGCCTGCGAGGGGAGGACTACAATGGCAAACAGAGACGAAGCCATAGAAAAACTGAAGAGAGAGATTGAAGAATCCCCCATCTTCCACATAGACCGGGAGGAGAACCCCGGCGAATACCGCAAGCTGGCCTACGCCCTGATCGGCAGACTCTACGAGTACGCCAGCGCCGTGAATCCCAGCCGCTACGGGGACATGGGCCTGGAAATTGTGAACACCGCCCACAGCTGCCTGAAAAGCTACAGGCCCGACTCGGGCCCCTTCCTGAACTACTTCATGCGCTCCCTGAAACGCAGCGCCGGGAAGGAGCTCTACGCCCGCATGGACGCCCCCCGCCGGGGCGGCATGGTCATCCCCGAGCAGGTCCGGAACCAGATCTTCCAGCTGGAGGCCGTGGCGCGGGCCATGAAAATGAATTACCGCGATCCGGAGGTAGTGGCCGCGGCCTCCGCCTCCATGGAACTGAGCAAGGAGCAGCTCTGGAAGCTGGTGGAGCTCAACGAGCGCTCCTCCGTGGTCTTCGGGAGCAGCCGGGAGGACGGCGAAGGACCCGGGGACCCCCTGGACAATCTCTCCGACGGCACGGACCTGGAGGAACTGGTGATCGGACGCCAGAACGGCGGGCAGCTCCTCCAACGGGTGGAAGAGCGCTTTCTCCGCTGCCGGGAGGGCCAGCGGGAGGTCCTCTCCATGCTCCTCACGGCCCGCATTGCTGGCTCCGACCCGGAGACGGTCTCCCAGTGCCGCAAGGCCGCTTTCTTCAATGAGGCGTTCTACAACGAGTGCCTCCGGGACGGAAAGGTCCCCACGGCCCGGGAGATTGCCGACCGGGTGGAGCGCCGGGAGGAGAGCGTCAGCCGCACCCTCTCCCGCTTCCTCGAGTCCCTGGAGGAGGACCAGTGAGTACATGCACGCCGTTTTTCCGCGGAGCGGATTCATATAGAGAGTTCTAAAAGGAGGGCTTTTTGACCATGAGTGAGATGAAAGATTTTGTGTACCAGACGGCCCGGACGCTTCCGGTGATTCTGCTTCTGGACGGCAGCGGGTCCATGGAGGTGAACAACCGGATCGGCATCCTGAACCACGCGGTGCGGGAGATGCTGGAGAGCTTCCGGAAAGCCAGCAGCACCATCGCCAGCATCTCCGTGGCGGTGATCGCCTTCGGCGGGGCCTCCGCCCGGGTCCACCTGCCCATGACGGCGGTGGACGAGCTGGACCTGGACGCCCTCCAGGACCTGACCGCCTTCGGCAGGACCCCTATGGGGGACGCCATCGCCAAGGCGAAGGCCATCATCGAGGACAAGGCCCAGATCCCCTCCCGGGCCTTCCGCCCCACGGTGGTCCTGGTGTCCGACGGACAGCCCAACGACCCCTGGGAGGAACCTCTTCGGGCCTTCAAGGAGGAGGGCCGGAGTGCCAAGTGCTACCGCATGGCCATGGGGATCGAGGTCCCCAAGGGCGGGGAGGCTTACGAGGTTTTGAAGAGCTTCGCCAGCGACGGGGAGAACGTCTTCGACGGGGCCGACGCGGCCCAGATCAGCCGCTTCTTCCAGTACGTCACCATGAGCACCACCTCCCGCATCAAGAGCGCGAATCCCAACCAGGTGCCCTCCATGGCGGAGGTGTTCGCGCCGCCGGTGCTGGCGGAGGACGGCGGCGATGACGACGACTTCCCCTTCTGAGAAAACGCTCCTGACAGGAGCCAGCGTCCCCGGCGCGGCCCACGCCGCCCAGGGACGTCCCAATCAAGACGCGCTTCGGCTGCGGCGGTACGGCTTTGGCTGTGTCGCCGCAGCCGCGGACGGCGTTGGGTCCCAGCGCTGGGCGGAGTGGGGAAGCCGCGCCGCCGTCCGGGCGGTCCACGCCGTCTTCCGCGCCTATGCCCGGGGGGACGTGGAGCGCCCGCAGATCACGCGGGCCATCGGGGCGCGCTACGCGGCCCTGTTGAAGCCCCGTTTTCGGGCAGAGGCTGATACTACCTGTATATTTCTGGCTCATTTATACAATAAGGGCTTGTTTCTGGGACAGGTGGGGGACGGCGCGCTGTGCGGGTACATCAACGGCGTACCCTTTTCCCTGGGGGAGAAGGAGGACGGCTTTACGAACCTGGTGGTCCCCCTGTCGGCGGACCGGGAGGCTCCGGCCACCGTCTGGCGGGCCCGGTTCATCCCTCAGAACAAGCTGCAATCCGTGGAGTTGATGCTGGCCACGGACGGCGTGTCGGAAGACCTGCTGCCGGGACGGGAGGGGGCCTTTGCGCGTTACCTGCTGGACCGCGCCGGGGCCTGCCGGACGCTGAGGGAGCAGGCGGGGGCGGTGCGCCGGGTGCTGGAGGCGTGGGAGACGCCCCTGTCCCGGGACGACAAGACCATCGGCCTCTACCGCTGGACGGCGGGGCCGGGAGGCGGGAGGTAACATGGACGCTTTGGTATACGACAAGTGGGGAAACAGCTACACCCTGGGGGATTGCCTGGGGGCCGGCGGACAGGGGACGGTGTTCCGCGTGGACCGCGGGGCGGGGCGGAGCCTGGCGGTGAAGGCCGTGCTGGACAACTCCACCGGAGGCATCCTCCGGGACGAGAAGCAGTACAGCCGGTACCTCCGGACGATCCACCGGGTCCGGGCCCTCCCGGAGCTGCCGAATCTGGCCCTGCCCCTGGCCCCGCTGCAAAAGCCCTGCTGCGGGTACATCATGCGCCTGATGGAGAACATGGGGGAGTTCGGGGCCTGGCTGAGGCCTGCGGATCGGCGGGACCTGGGGAGGTCCCTGTCCGCCAGGGGCGGACTGCGGAAGCGTTTGACCCTCCTGCGGAATCTGGCGGACGTGCTGGATCAGCTCCACAGCCGGGGGATTCTCTACGGCGACCTGTCCCCCGGCAATATTTTTGTGTCCACCAAGGAGCGGGAGGCGGAGGTGTGGCTCATCGACGTGGACAACCTGGCCTACGAGAACGACGGGGCCCGATCCATTGGCACGCCGTCATACCGCGCGCCGGAGGTGGCCCTGGGGAAGCCCAATACCATCCTCTCGGACCGCTACTCCTTCGCCCTCCTGGCCTACGAGTGCCTGACCTTCTCGAAGCCCTTCGAGGGGACGCTGCTGGAGGAGGAGCCGGAGGACGGCGACGATTTCGGCGGCGGCATCTACGAGCGGATCGAGTGGGGGGAGGCGCCCTATGTCCACGAGCCGGGGACAGCCAACGCCCCTCTCTACGGCCTCTCACGGGACCTAAAGCAGGTGATGACGCCGGAGCTGGCAGAGCTGTTCCTGGGGACCTTCGGCGGACAGGGCCGGAAGCATCCCCGGAGCCGCCCCGCCATGGGCCGCTGGCGGGACGCGTTCGACGACGCCTGCGGGAAGCTCCTGCGATGTGGAAACGGCCACACCTACCTGGGACAAGCCTGCCCCTGGTGTACGGAGGAAGAGCGGCAGGCGGCGGGGCCGGTGCGGCGCTACCGCCTGGAGGCCAGGCGGCTTGCGGCGCTGATCGAGTCGCCGGAGACGGCGGGGGAGGACAGCGAAGAGGCGTCCGTCTCCATAGCCCGGGAGGTGCTCTGCACGCTGCGCTGGAGCTGGGAGGCGGAGCCGGGAGGACGGCAGACGCTGGCCTTCCCCGTCCCATGGAAAGCCCTGGGCCGCAGGGGCCCCGGCGCGGACGCCGCCGCCTTCGAGATCCAGAGCCGCAGAAGCGGCTGCACCATTGAGCGGAACTACGATCCAAAGCTGCACGTGAAAATCAAGCGGGCCGGGACGGGCGGGGACCCGGCGGGCCTGCTGTTCACGGCGGAGTACCAGGGCGGGACGGTGGAATTTGAGGTAGTAAAGGACGAGTGATATGCTGTTTTCGGATTTGCAGGGGCTGTTTGAGCGGGTGGAGGCGGAGCTGATCTGCAGGCGGACGGAGCTGATCCGTCCCGGCAGCGCAGTGCGGGTCCGCCGGGAGCACGGTGTAAACGCCCACATCACGGTCAACGGGGTCCAGCGTGCCGCCAAGTTCGCCACCAGAGGCTGGGCGGAGGACTGGGCGGAGATCCAGGATGAGGACTATCTGGCCCAGGTGGAGGACGTTCAGGGGGACCGGGTGACGGTGACAGCGGTGACGGGCTTCCTCATTCGTTACTTTGACAAACCCCTGAAGCTGGCCGTGACGGATGCCGCCCTGGACAGGGGCCGCACCCCCTTTGAGAAGGTGAAGCAGCACATCGAGGGGGACTACGTGCTCTCCCACGGCGGAAAGAGCTACATCGTCGCCGCCCAGCACCGGAAGGGGAAGGGAAAGAGCGTCCTGTTCGTGAACGGGCGGCTGGCCTACGCCGCCGCGGAGCGGTCCCGGCGGGAGTGCGGCGCGGCGGAGGGGGCTGGGGCCTCGGACTCCATTCTCGCCCTCACACGAGGGGAGGCCCCCTTCCGGCGGGCGGACTGCACCCTGGAGCTGTGGGCCTGCGGCCTGCGGGCCTGCGACGCCAGCTCCGCGGGGCAGATCAGCCAGGAGGTCAAGGCCCATATCGACAACGGCCTGGCCCGCTACCTGGAGCTGTGGCGGCGCTACACGGAGGTGGAATACGCCTTCATTCAGGACACGGGCGGTCAGGCGGGGACGCTGCAATATGCCGTTGAGGAGCGCTCGGGCAGCAGGGCCCAGATCCGCATCCTGAATCCGGAGTACCAGGACAACTTTCTGGAAAAGCTGAACGAGCTGGGGACGGACCGGATGGTGGCCCTGCCGGGGGCGGGCGTCTCGAGAAGGGGGAGGCCCACCTCCTTCGTGGTCAGCGGGCGGCTGGTTCCGGGGCAGGAGAAGGGACAGGCGGAGATCCAGTTCCAGAACGAGGGGAAGTGCTTCGCCGTGAGGCCGGAGGGAGCCATGGAGCCGGACCTCCACGCGGCGAAGATGCAGTACGACCGGCGGGAGAGCGCGTTCCAGCGGATTTTCCAGGGCCGGTCGGCAAAGCCCCAGCTGGCCATGCTGATCGCGGGGCAGGACGCCGGACGGCGGAAGGAGAAGCGGGGCCTGCTGCCCCTGAGCGAGACGGTGATCCGGACCTGCTTCCCCAGCCACAAGCCCACGGAGTCCCAGCGGGCGGCGATTGCCGCGGCCCTGAACACGCCGGATTTCGCCATCATCCAGGGCCCCCCGGGGACGGGCAAAACCACGGTGATCAACGCCATCATGATGGCCCTCAGCGAGAAGGAGAAGGACCCGGATCTCTTCTACGGCAAGAATCTGCTGACGGCCTACCAGAAGGACGCCACCGCCCACCTGGCGGAAAAGCTGGAGATCTACGGCCTGCCGGTGATGACCTACATGAGCCGCCTGGGCGAGGGCGGCGGGGCCGGCCGGGAGAACGATCAGGCGGTGCTGGGCTGGATTCAGCGCAAGCGGGCCTCCCTGAGGGAGGCGGACGTCCAGGCGTCGGAGTACGCGGAGCTGGACGCCCTGGCGGCGCGCCTGCGGCTGCTGCTGGTGGGCTTCGACCCGGAGACGGCCAGCCGGGAGCTGTGCCGGAGCCTGCTGCTGGCCTGCCGGGAGGAACTGCTGCCCTTCCAGGACGGAAAGGGCGGCGCAGGCGGGACCCGGCTGGCGGAGGCGTACCTGCCCCGGACGGAAGACCTGCTGGCCAGGGCCGAGGCGGAGATCCAGGGGGACAGCCGGGAGCGGGCCCGCATGAGGGTGGACCGGGAGGCGGCGGGGAACCTGCCCATCTCCCCGGTGTCCATGGAGGACGGCGGGGAGGCGCTTGTGGAGCGGGTGCGGCGGCGCTTTTCCCGGGAGACGTACCCGGCGGAGGTCCGGAAGGTCTGCGGGCTTCTGACAGAAGCCTACGGCGGGGAGCCCGTGAACTGGAAGCGGGTGCGGACGCTGAAAAACTGGCTTCTCTCCGAGCTGGGAGAGCGGAGCGGGCTGCTGTCCAACAACCGCCTCAACGGCGAGGCGGAGGCGCTTCTGGATTCCGCTGTCAGGTTCATCGAGGAAGCGGAGCGGAGCGACGAGGAACGGATCATGTCCAGCTACGTGGGAGCTTTCGCCGACGAGGAGGGCATGAAAAAATCCCTGGAGCAGTTTATCACGGTGATTTCCGCCACCCACCAGAAGGCCGTGTCCCAGGAGGTCCAGGAGCGCAAGGGGGCGGAGGGCCTGGAGGACGTGGTGTTTGAAAACGTGCTGATCGACGAGGCGGCCCGGAGCTGCCCGCCGGACCTCCTGATCCCCCTGAGCTGCGCCAAGGAGCGGATGATCCTGGTGGGGGACCACTGCCAGCTCCCCCAGTTCGTCAGTGACAAGGTCTTCGACGCCCTGGACAAGGTGGAGGCCGCGGAGAAGGAGTCCGTGATCAAGGGCAGCATGTTCCTCCACCTGATTGAGCAGGTCCGGAAGCTGGAGGCCGCGGACGGGATCTGCCGCTTCGTGCGGCTGGACGAGCAGTTCCGGATGCCGAAGACCCTGGGGGACCTGGTGTCGGAGTGCTTCTACGAGGGGAAGCTGAACTCCCCCAGGGGGAACGAGGGCTTCGGCACGGATTTGAAGTACATCCGGAACCAGCACCTGCTCTGGCTGGACGTGCCGGGGCGGGCCGGGGAGCGGGAGGTCCGGAGCCGGAACGGAAGCTATGAGCGCCCCGCGGAGGCAAAGCGGATCGTGAAGATGCTCCGCAGCGTCATCGAGGACTCCGGGGAGGCGGCGGGAAAGTACAAGTACGGCGTCATGGCCTTCTACCGGGGCCAGACGGAGCTGATTGAGCGCCTGATCCACGCCGACCGCTTCCTCCGGGAGCGGCGGGAGGCGGGAATCCGGATCGACGTGGGCACCGTGGACGCCTTTCAGGGCATGGAGTACGACGTGGTGTTCCTCTCCGTGGTCCGGAGCAACACGGACTACAGCAGCCAGAAGAAGCGCTACGGCTTCACCACCGACGAGCACCGCCTCTGCGTGGCCCTGAGCCGGGCAATGCGCTGCATGGTGGTGGCGGGGGACAGCGGCATGATGCGGGGCAGAGCGGCCCGGGAGGCGGTGCCGGCCCTGGTGAAATTCTACGAGATGTGCGCGGGTAAGGAGGTCCCCGATGCCGGAGTATTCAAGGATAAAGACTTTTTATATGAAGCGCGTCCCGAAGAGCGGGCGGGGGGAGATGCCTCTGGAGCGGATTGAGGGGGCCCCCATGGAGCGGGTGGTGCTGCCCGCCGCGGCCTACAGGATGAGCCTCACCGCCGGGGGCGCCTGGGAGAACATTCTGGTGCGGACGGTGTCGGACCTGATGACGGTCTACCTGGCCCAGGGCATGGATCGGGGGCTGGCCATGGACCGGATCGCGGAGCGGACCCAGCTGGACCGCCAGCTTGTGGCGGTGATTCTGAAACGGCGGGAGAACCGGCGGGACGTGGAGACCGGGAAGGTGCGGGCGCCCGTCACCCAGACGTTCTGCTACCTGCTGTACGACCTCCTGGCCCAGCAGCCCTACCCGGAGCTGATTCCGGCGGAGGACTTCGAGGCGGGGTGCTGGCTGGAGTCGGCGGCGCCGGGGACCGTGGACCTGCTGGGGGAGGAGGACGCCGTGCTGCGCTACCAGCTGAGCATGGGCGAGAAGCGGCAGCGGGCGTGGATTCTCCGCCCGGCGGGGAACGCGCCGCTGCTGGCCCCGCGGGAACCGCCTGTGACCCGGGAGATGAAGCGGGCCTGGTGCAGGGACCAGAACAGCAGGCTCACGTACCAGGGCATTGTGGAGCCGGTGGGCCTGATCTGCACCTGCTACCTGGCGGCCAAGGACCTGTCCACGGTCCACGTGATGAACCCCCTGGGAAAGGGGACCATGGATCAGCTCTATGCCCGCATCCGGGACACGCTGCGCCAGGAGGGGGACCGGAACGAAGAGCTGGCCCGCCGCATCCAGGCGCTGGAGGAGGCCCGGAAGGAAGCCCTGGAGGCGGCGGAGAACTACTCCAGCGCCCACGGGGCCAGGAAGCAGGAGCTGGCCCGGCAGTACCCGGGAATCGAGGGCTTCCAGGGCGTGTGGGAAAAGATGGCCGTGATGGAGGCGCGGTACGGGGACTACATAACGGCCCGGAAGAACAGCCAGGGGGAGGAGGCGGATGCCGCCGCCAGGGACTTCGTGCTGGGCTTCTACGAGGCCCTTGAAGAGCTGTTTGCCCTGAGCCTGAACCGGAACTATCCCCGTGACAAGGGCCAGCTTCTGGAGGCCATGGTGAAACTCCTGGACAAGCGGGACAATACGCCCTGCTACCTGGACATCGCGGAGCGGGCGGGCTTTTCACGGGACGAGGCGCACTGCGCCCGCTTCTTCGAGGGGCGCAATGGCGGGCTGAAAGAGAAAAAGCTGGAGAGCATTCTGAAAAACGCCCGCCATGGGACGAATTTTGAAAAGGCCCTTCCGGAGATGACGGCCGCCCACATCTTCCAGGCGGCGGCGGAGCCCGCCCACCCCTTCCGCAGAACGGCGCGGGAGTGCCCGGAACTGCTGTCCCTGGCGCGGGCGGACGAGAAGGAGCGGCGGGACGTGATCAAGCACGGCCTGGACCAGCGGGCCATCGGGGCCCGAGAGGGCGTGGAGATTCCGGACCGGCGGGAAATCGAGGTCATGAGGCACGCGGCGGAGACGATGCTGGACATCCTTTTGGTTCCCCGCGCCCGCAGGGAGGAACAGCAGCGCCAGGCGGAGGACGGGGAAAACCGGAGAGCGGCCCGCATCCGTGCCAGGGAGAGCCTGGAGGCGTACCCGGCTCTCAGGGACCTGACGGAGGTGAAGAAGGAGGCCGGAAAGACGGCGTTCGCCTTCTTCTACCAGGACCCGGGATACATGTCGGAGTGCAGCAACCTCCTGAGCGCCCTGTACGACGTGCTTCTGAACGAGTACAGCACCCAGGAGCAGCGGCAGCGGGCCTCGGAGCTGTTCACCGGGGACCGGGAGGCGGACCACGGGGCCATGCAGGCCCTGTTCGGGAAATACGGCTGCGGCTACGAGTCCGGCAACCGGCCCAGGACCGCCAGCATCCGGCAGTTTATCTACAACGCCAAGGATCTGTCGGTGATGTGCAAGCTGTACCTGAGCTTCGCCCTGCTGGACCGGGAGAAGCCGGAATTTTTGAAGCGGCTCCTGGAGAAAGCGCCGGGGTTCCCGGCGCTGACGGACCGGGTCTGCGTGGAGCGGGGGCACAACACGGCGACGGTGTTCTCCGGGTCCCCGGACGGGTACGAGGGCTTCCACCGGGAGCTGATGGGGGCCTGCGACGGGTTCTGCCAGGTGCTGCGGGACGGCGGACGGCGGAGCGCGGCTGAGAATTTGGAAGAGCGTGAAACAGAAAAGAAAGGCGGCGCGTGATGGCAAAGAAGAACAGGGGTAAGGGCGGCAAAGCGCCCCACGCCAACGGCGTGGAAGAGGTCATGCAGAAGGTCCGGGAGAGGGCCGCGGCGGCGAAGCCCCCTCTGACAGAGGAAGAGCGCCTGACGGTGGAGGAGGCCCGGGAGGTCCTGAAGGCCCTGGCGGAGAAGACGATAATTCTGACAGACGCCGCCGAAGAGCGGGACCGGCTGGAGGCTGAGTCCGCCCGGATAAAGGAGGACCTGGCGAAGCAGGAGGCCGTCTACAAGGCGAAGGAGAAGACCCTGCTTCTGAACGACGCGGCCCAGGCGGTCCTGGACCAGCGGGATTCCATTCTGGCCCAGGCGGAGCGGGAAAAGACCGCCATCCGCGCCTCCGCGGAGAAGGACGCGGAGGCCGTGAAGCGCAGCGCGGAGGCGGAGGCCCGGAGCGCCGCCGCAGATCTCCGCGCCCAGGCGGAGGCGGAGGCGAAAGCCATCCTGGACGCGGCCCGGGCGGAGGAGCGGAAAATCATCGACAGCAAGGAGCAGACCGCCCGGCTCTGCGCGGACGCCGTGATGGCCCGGGCGGAGGATTTCGAGAAGCGGGCCAGGGCGTCGGCGGAGGCGTTCGAGACCCAGGTCCGGGAGAATGCCCACCAGAGGGCCGCGGAGATTCTCGCCGCGGGGGAGGAAAAGCTGAAAAAGCAGGAGGAATTCCTGGAACAGCGGAGAGCGGAGCTGGAGAAGCGTGAGATCGCGCTGACGGAACGGGAGGCGTCCATCCCCGACGCGGCGGAAGCCCTGGCCCAGGAGCGGACGGCGGCGCTGAGAGCCGCCCTGGAGGCCCGGAGCGCCGCCCTGGCCCGGCGTCAGGCGGAGCTGCGGGACCGGGAGGAAGAGCTGTCCTACCTCTCCGCAGAGCTGGAGGAAGAGAAGCGGCTTTTCAAGCAGCGCCTTGACGAGGCTGTGACGGCGCAGTACGCGGCTTTGAAAAATGAGCTGGCGGAAAAGAGGGAGACCGCCACAGCCCTCAGCCGCAAGAACCAGGAGCTGTATAAAGCGCTGGACGAGGTGAAGATGAAAGCAAACCAGCGCATGGCCAAGCAGGGCGGTGAAGCTCTGGTGGAAAAGGCGGAACACCTGGAGAAGGAGTGCGAACGGCTGCAAAAAATCCTGAAAGACTTCGAGATGAACGGCATTACCCCCGAACGGACCCTGGAAATCACAGGCCAGCGGGAGCGGATCGAAGACCTCCAGACCCAGATCCAGGGTCTCCAGGCGGAGCTGGACGCGGCCCGGCATCAGGCGGCCATGAACACCGGATCGGCGGACCGGCTCAGCGAAACCCAGAGCCGCATGGCCTCCCTCAAGGAGACGAACCGGGAACTTCTGGAAGAGCTGAACAAGCGCCGCCAGGTGAGCCGGGAGGACATGCTGCGCCCTATCGTCCAGGAGGTCCCCGCCTTTCTGAACACGCCCCTGCCGGAGGAGGACCCCGCCGATCTGGCCCGGGAGGACGTGTGGCTTGAGCACATCCGGGAACAGTCTCAGAAGAGCGGCATCATCTTCTCCCCACGCCAGCTCACCGCCTACCACACCTGCCTGAAAATCAACGCGTGGTCCCCCATGGTGGTCCTCTCCGGCGTCAGCGGCACGGGCAAGTCGGAGCTGCCCAAGCAGTACGCCGTCCACGGCGGGATGCGCTTCCTCTCCCTGCCGGTGAAGCCGGACTGGGACAGCCCTGCGTCCCTGTTCGGGTACTACAACTCCATCGAGAACAAGTTCGAGGCCACAGAGCTGGTCCGCGCCCTCTACCAGATGCAGCGGGAGAAGAAGACCCGCTGGAGCCGGGGGATGCTGATGGTGCTCCTGGACGAGATGAACCTGGCCCACCCGGAGCAGTATTTCGCGGACCTGCTGAGCAAGTTCGAGGAGGCCCGGAACGCGGAGAAGGACCCCGGCTATGAGATCGTCCTGGGGGCCGGGGAGCCCTCCATGCCCCTGGACATCGGGCGGAACGTGCTCTGGACCGGCACCATGAACGAGGACGAGACCACCAAGGGCCTCTCGGACAAGGTCATCGACCGCAGTATGCTGATCACCTTCCCCTGCCCCAAGGAGCTCTACGACCGGGACAACAGCAAGCTGGAGCCTCCCCGCCTGACCCTGAGCTTCCAGCGCTGGAACGAGTGGAAGGACGGCGCGGTCCACAAGGACGATGCCGCCGTGTCGGCCTCCCTGGAGAAACGGAAGGCCATGATCCAGAAGGTGAACCGCAGCCTTTCCGCCATGGGGCGGAACCTGGGCCACCGGGTCTGGCAGAGCATCCAGAACTACATTCTGAACTACCCCTCCGTGATTCTGGCCGTCCGGGACCGGAAGGACCCGGAGCCCTTCATTCAGGAGGCGTTCTGCGACGCCCTGGCCTTTAAGATGATGCCCAAGCTCCGGGGCCTGGAGGTCCGGGGGCAGAACGAGGAGCATATTGAGGCCATCCGCAAGTGCCTGGCGGAGGACGCCCCCGAGCTGATTCAGGACTTTGAGAGCGCGTGCAGCCTGACCTCCGAGGTCTTCCAGTGGAACAGCGCGTCGTTTATGGGGATGTGACCATGGGCGGAAGCGAGAGAGGGCAGGTGCCCTTCCCCAAGACGGCGTGGCTGATGCACAACCGGACGGACTTGCTGACGCCGGCCCAGCGGGCGCGTTACGACGCCCTGGTGCGCCTGAGCGACCTGCTGAACCGGACCCTCCGGGACGACATGGAGCGGACCACGGGGAAATACCTCCCCATGCTCTACACGGAATTTCTGGAAAAGCTGTACCACACCGTTCGGGCACTGGAGGCGGGGGAGGCGGGGCTGCTGATGGATGACTTCATCCGCATTGCCCATTTCAGCCTTCCGGCGCTGAAGCACATTGCCGCCCACCCCAGCACCCAGATTGTGAAGGAGGCGGCGAAGGTCCCCACGTCCCAGGTCCGCCGGACGGACGCGGCCACCATGCGCTGGCTGTCCCGGCGGCCCGGGCGGACGGTGGGGGAGAAAATCGCGCCCCGAAACCAGGTCCTGACGAAAGTGACCCGCTTCACGGCGGACACCAAGGAGAACCGGGAGACGGTGTACCTGTACGGGATTCTCCACGACGTGGTCCTCTCCCGTGTCAAAGCGGAGGGGGGCGGGAGAGGCGCCCTCCGGGACCGGGAGCTGACGGAACTGCTGTCCCTCCACACGCGCATCCGGCGGGGGGACCTGGCGGAGGCGCCGCCGGTGAAGCAGACCCTGCAAAACAACAAGCTCATGTGCGACAAGTATTACAAGATGGTCTGGGACGCGGTGGGGCAGCTCTCGGCGGTGGAGGAAAAGCTGGAGAAGGACTGGGAGAATCTTGAAGAGCGGTACTTGCAGATCGGGTTCTGGGCGGTGCTGGGGCAGCTCTTGCACTGTACGGAAACGGCGGTCTACGACTGCCGCGGAACCCTCCGGGACGAGGGGGGACGGCTGTGGTTCGATGGGGACTGCGGCGATCCACGCAGCGCGACGCTGTACGCGTTGGCGGACCCGGAGCGGTCCTTCCGGCTGTACATGGGCGGGAGCCTGCTGATTCTGGAGGACGGCGAAGGGGAAACGCTGGCGGAACAGGACCTGCTGGAGGGCCTGGACTGGATGTAAAGCGAAGAGAGGCGGTGAGGGTATGGCGGCGAAAAAACGGAAAAATAGGGCCCCGGCAAAGGGCAGACGGCAGGAATCTGTGAGGCCGGAGCCTGCGGCGCAGGAGGTGAAGACTCCGGAGGCCGAGGCGCAGGCGGACGGGGCGCGTAAGGTTACGCTCCGCCAGGCGTTCCTGGCCCGGTGCGCGGAGACGGCGGCCCGGGGCACGGAGAAAATGGACTGCGCCAAGGGCGGCGGACCCGCGGAAGAGAAGGCTCCCGCTGACGCGTTCCTGGCGGACGTGCTCAACGGCTGGGCCTCCGGCCTGGACGGGAGCGGGGCGCGCATCCCCCTGCCCCTGTACGTCTGCGCGCCTGGAAGCAGCCGCCCCGTGCGCTGCGGGAGGCAGGGCGTGTACCGGGGGCCGCTGGCGGGCTGCTACGAGCTGTTCTGCGAGGAAAACCGCCCGGAGACGGAGCACGTGCAGCAGAGCATCCTGAACATGGCCCTCCAGGACGCCGCCGCGGGGCGGGACCTGCGGGAGGGCTTCGGGCTGATGTGCCTGATGCCGGACGTGGTGGACGCCTTCAACCGGGTTTTCCGCGCCCAGCTCTGCTGCCAGGGCGCGCCGCTGTTCCAGGTCCCCCGGAGCATCGCCCTGGCCTGGACCCTTCGGGCCGCGGGGCGGGAGGTCCCGCCGGAGTTCCTCTGTGCGGACTATGACGGCGAAGCGCTGTACGCCATCAAAATCTGTGAAATCGAGGGGGAGGACGGCCCCGTGTTCGTCCGCATGGGCCGGGAGGTGGTTCACGGGGAGCATCTCTCCTACCGGAAGCTGGCGGAGAATTACCTCTGGCGCTACGAGCGCAAACACAAGCTGGAGCTGACGGAGGAAGCCAGGGCGAACCTGATCGACACGAAGCTGCTCCAGCGCCTGGTGCGGGACCCGGAGATGCCGGTGCTGGTGGACAACGGCGGCGCGCCGCTGCGGATCGAGGCGGATCAGGGCATTCTGGATGCGCTGCGCGGCGCGCTTCTCCGGGACCTGGGGCAGATTCGGATGAAGAAGAAAATCCCGGTTTACGGCCTGTGCGGCTTCTTCCCCGGCCACGGGGAGAATTTGTTTTCCATGGAGGATTTGGAGCGGGGCTGTATGGCAATCCGCGAACGGGGAGAGGCCCGGAGGGTGCTGTGGCAGGAGTACCTGCCCCACCTGGAGTTGGAGGTGAGCCGGAACGGGGTGTTCGACGTGGTGGAGCTCATCGGCGCGGACCACCGGCGGCAGAACGTGTCCACCTTCCTGCTGGAGGAAGAGGTGGAGATTCCGGTGTCCAACGGGCTTGTGGCCTTCCCCGCCAACGGGGAGGACCACTACGACCTGCCCCTGATCCGGGAGGTCTACGGGCGGCACAACAAGGAAAAGCTGGCCCGTTTCCAGCTGGCGGAACCCCTGGAGCGGGACGTGGAGGCGGAGCTGACGGTCTACTACCGCTACGGGGACATCGACTCCTACAAGCTGACGGCCCGGAGCCCGGATTTGCCGGAACCCCTGGAGAGCGTGTGGTGCGACTCCCGGGAGGTCCTGGAGAACCTGGCCCCCAGCTATCAGGAGCTTGAGCGGCACGATTTCGGGCCGGGGGAGTTCCAGAAGGTCTACGGGGGCTTCACCGCCTTTGCGTCCGCCGTCCGGGGGCAGCGGCGGATGAGGCCGGCCGCTTCCAGACTGGTCTACGAACGGCCCGCCAACTCCGGACGGTACTACTCATCCTTCCTCTGGGACCTGAACCAGCGGGGCCAGCCCTATTTCCCCATCCAGAACTTTTTCAGGCTGGACGCGTTCACGGACGGCCGGAGCAGGGACTTGATTCAAAAGATGCTGCTGGACGGGGTTTTTGACACCGTGTCAAAAGTCCTGCGGGGGGAGCTGCCCCCTGGGAACGGGCTGGGCATGGACCCGCGGAGCGGCAGAGACGCGGGCCAGGTCCTGATTCAGAACATGGCGGAGATTGCCTGCAACTTCGGCTGCTTCTTCCTCCTGCGGGACACGGACCCGGAGAAGGAGTTCGTGAGCGGCGAGGTGGAGAAGGTGCTCTCGTATTTCCGTGAGAAGCACCCGCGGGAGGTGCAGATCTGGGCCCCCATCACCCGCTACGTGCCCCGGATCTACGACGTCCACGGCGTCTGGGACAGCTTTTCCAGGGCCCTGCGGAGTCTGAACCCCCAGCGCCCGGGGCGGATGATCTACGACCTGCGGGCCATCAGCGCGGTGTGCTACCAGACGAAAAACTGGGTTTTCGAGTTTTACCATGGGCCTAAGGGGCCGGAGGAAGTGCGGTGGGTGATCCGGAATATTCTGGCGGTTCTGGAGAGCCCGGAATGCCTGGCCCCCAGGCCGGGGGAGGGGTATAACCCGCGGAAAATCCGGGATGTGCTGGAACTGCTGCTGTGCCTGTGCCGCCTGAAAACGGAGGACCCGAAGATTCTGGACTGCAACGCCCCTGAGACGAAGAGTCTGGTGAAGCGCCTGAAAGAGATTGACCGGAGTATGCGGGATCTGGAGGCGCGGCACGTGCTGAAAAGCCCCTTCAACAGCCGCCTGGGCGGCATCCGCCCGCCGGCGGCGTACCGCCGGGTGAACCCGGTGATCTACGCCCTGATCCAGACCCTGACGGGCGGGAAGCCGGTGAGCCTGGTGGGCTTCACCTCGGACGGAGAGGAGCGGGGCGTCAGGCGCAGGGAACAGTAGAGGCCAAGAAGGGCCTCCGGTCCGGGACCGGGCCGGAGGTCCTGCGGCGGGAAAAGAAGTTTTGGAAAATTGAAAAAAACTCTTTACAGGCGGGGAAAAATCTGCTATACTACATGTTGCCTGTGTGAGGGCGGGGAGGCGTGAGGCGCGGAGCCGGCCCAGCAGGCAGAGGGTATGCGCCCGTGGCGCAGTTGGATAGCGCGTCAGACTCCGACTCTGAAGGCCGCTGGTTCGAATCCAGTCGGGCGTACCAAAACAAGAACCCACTTTAGATGCCGTAGGCGAAACGCCTACGGCATCAGTGGTTTTAAGGATTTATACCCTCGGATTTTTCGGCAGTCAAACGAAAGATGTAAAAGGGGGATTTCAAGCAACTGGAGAGATTCGAACCCACGCAGACAATAAAACAAAAAGGGCGCTGGAGCAACAGCGCCAGCTATGAGCGCCGGTCAGATGGCAAGGAACCACCATCAGACCGGCGTTTTTTCATTGGAGTCAAAAAGGGCGCAGCTGCCCAAATAATAGAAAAGAGAGGAAAACAGGATGAAAGCAGAAGAAAGAATCCGCTATTACCAGGAACTAGAGCAATTCTCAAAATAAACAATAACCAGCGTAGCGAAACCAGGCAAGACAATCATGTGGGGAGACGCAGCGAAAGGCAAATTGAATAGCAGAATCAAGCGCATCGGGAGAACGGACCCGAAGCTTTCTTAAAGTGG
>JAAVZX010000077.1 GCA_022791875.1 Oscillibacter sp. | reverse complement strand
GCCGCCCGCTTCACCCTGGACGCCATGCCCGGCAAGCAGATGGCCATCGACGCGGACCTCTCCTCCGGCCTCATCAACGAGCAGGAGGCCAAGGACCGCCGGCATAAGATTCAAAAAGAAGCGGATTTCTACGGCGCCATGGACGGCGCCACCAAGATCGTCAAGGGCGACGCCACCATGTCCCTGGTCATTACCATGATCAACATCATCGGCGGCGTGATCATCGGCGTGGTGCTGGAGGGCGGGCAGTTCATGGAAGTGCTGCAAAGCCGCTGCATCGTCACCATCGGCGACGGCCTGGTGTCCCAGCTCCCGGCCCTGATGATCTCCACGGCCACGGGCATGATCGTCACCCGTTCTGTGTCCGAGGGCAGCCTGAACAAGGACGTGATCGCCCAGTTCAAGGCCCAGCCCCGTGCCATGATTACCACCGGCGTGATTCTGCTGCTCCTGGCGGCGATTCCCCGGACACCCCACCTGGCCCTGGCGGCGGGCGGCATTGTGCTGATTGCCGCCGGAATGCTGGTGAGCCGCCGGATGGAGGCGGAGCGGGTGGCGGAAGCCGCCGCGGCGGCCGCCGCTGTGCCGGAGGCGCGGCCCGAGGAGGCCGCCCCCAGCGAAACCGATTATTTCAAGGATATCAACAATGTGTATTCCCTCCTGGCGGTGGAGCCCATTGAGATGGAGTTCGGCTACAGCCTGATCCCCATGGTGGACGAGAGCCACGGCGGCAAGCTCATCAGCCGGATCGTCATTTTCCGGCGGCAGTACGCCCAGGACATGGGCTTCGTCTTCCCCTCCATCCGCCTCCACGACGCCTCCTCCCTGGGAACGAACCAGTACGTGATCCGCATCCGGGGCGAAGAAGTGGCCCGGGGCGAAATCCTGGTGGACTACTACCTGGCCCTGGAGCCCGCCAACCCCCTGGGGGAGATCGACGGCATCGAGACCATCGAGCCCGCCTACGGCATCCCCTCCCGGTGGATTCTGCCTGAGAACAAGGAGATGGCGGAGATTTACGGCTACAACGTCATCGACCCCCTGTCGGTGATGCTGACCCACCTGGCGGAGACCATCCGCAAGTACGCCTACGAGCTGCTGGGCCGGGCGGAGACGATGCAGCTGGTGGAAAATTTGAAGAAGACCTCTCCGGAGCTGGTGGAGGAGGCCATACCCAATATCGTGTCCTTCGCCACGTTGGAAAAGGTGCTCCGGAACCTCTTGCGGGAGGGGGTGCCCATCAAGGACCTGGGGACCATTCTGGAGAGTCTGGTGGAAGCCCTGAGCCAGGGCCGGGACATCGACTCCGCCACCGAGCAGGTTCGTGTGGCCCTGGCGAGGACGATTACACGCCGCTTCTGCGAGGACGGGCAGCTCCGGGTCATCACCTTGGACGCGGAGGTGGAGAAGAAGATCATCGCCTCCCTCACCCGGAACGAGCAGGGCGTGTATCTGGCCATGGGCCCCGAGCTGATGCAGCAGATTGTCTCCCAGCTGGCGGTCCACATCCAGAAGTTCAACGAGCTGTCCCAGACCCCCATTATCCTGGTGAGCCAGGTGGTCCGGGGTTATTTCAGCAAAATGATCACCCAGTTCTATCCCAACCTGTACGTCCTCTCCTTCAATGAGATCACCAATACCGTGCAGATCCAGGCCCTGGGCAACATCACCCTGGACGCCCCGGCCTACGCGGAGCGGAAGGCGGTGAACTCATGAGCGGACAGGATACCGCCGTGAGGCGCTACACGGAGCGGGAAATCGAGGCGATGGACACCCAGGAGCTGCTGCGGCTCTACAAGGAAACCGGCGACGAATCGCTGAAATGGCCCCTGGCGCTGCGCTACGAGGGCTTGATCAAAAACGCCGCCATGCAGATCCGGGGCGTGTACAGCAGCTTCGCCCAGATTGAGGACATCATCAACGACGGCATTCTCACCCTCCTGGGGGCCATCGACAAGTTCGACCCCGACAAGGGCGTGAAGTTCGAGACCTACGTGTCCAAGCGTATCCGGGGCATGGTGATCGACCTGGCCCGGAAGCAGGACTGGATGCCCCGGAACGTGCGGCAGCGGTCCAAGGAGATCGACGCGGCGGTGTCGGAGCTGTCCACCGCTCTGGGGCGCTACCCGACGGAGGCGGAAATCGCCCAGCACCTGGGGGTGAGCCAGGAGCGCTACCAGAAGGACGCGGCCAACATCGCACTGAGCAACGTGCTGTCCCTGGATATGCTGATGGACGCCCGGGAGACGGACGGCTACCAGATGGAGGTCCCCTCCAGCGACACCCAGAGCCAGCCGGAGGCGGTGCTCCAGGAGCGTGAAATGCAGCGGGCGCTGGCAGAGGGAATCGCCCAGCTGCGGAAGAACGAGCAGATCGTGCTGTCCCTCTATTACGAGAAGAACCTGCACCTGAAAGAGATCGCCCAGGTCATGGAGCTGAGCGAGCCCCGGATCTCCCAGATCCACACCAGGGCCATCCAGAAGCTGCGGGTCTACATGGACGCATATATGAACGGAACAGAAGCGAAAAAACAGGGCAAGAGGAAGAAGGGGTAGGGTATGTACAAGGGCTTTTACAATCTGACCTCCGCGATGCTGACCCACCAGCACAACCTGAACGTGATCGGCAACAACATCGTGAACATCTCCACGGCGGGCTTCAAGCAGGACCGGTACACGGCCAGCACCTTTGACGACGTGATGTACAGCCGGGTGGGGGATCTGTTCAGTGGCGGGCAGGAGATCGGCCGTCAGAGCTACATCCGCGCGGCCAGCGAGACGTACACGGACTTCACCCAGGGGGCCCCGGAGCCCACGGGTCTGGCGCTGGATTTCTGCATTGTGGGCGACGGCTTCTTCGCCGTGGAGGACCTGGAGGGCGAGATCGCCTACACCCGCATGGGCAACTTCTCCCTGAACGACGAGGGCTACCTGTGCCTCCCGGGCTTCGGCCGGGTCCTGGACCCCGACGGCCAGCCGATTTATCTGGGCACGGACAAAATCACCGCCGACAAGCAGGGCCAGATTTACTATAACGGCGGCGGCATGATAGGCCGCTTAGGCATCTACCGCTTCGAGGACAACCAGGAAGACCTGGAGTTCAACCCCAAGGGCCTGTTTGTAGGCGAGGGCGCAGAGCTGAGTGAGGACTACCAGGTCATGCACGGCTACCTGGAGCGCTCCAACGCCGACATGGTAAAGCAGATGACCGAGCTGATCACCTTCCAGCGCGCCCTCCAGAGCGCCGCCCAGGTATCGAAAATGTACGACAGCCTCGCCACCCGCACCGCCACCGAGGTAGGCCGCATCTAACGTTAGAAGCAGAGGGTAAAAAACTGGTTGATCTGGCGGAGTCCAGAGGGAACCGTTCCCTCTGGCAGGGTCCAGGGACAGCGTCCCTGGCCGCCGGAGGCATATGCACCAGACTTACGATAAAGCAGGAGGGAGAGCATGAACCAATCCTTTTTCATCGGCGCGGTAGGCGCGCACCAGGAGCTGAAACGCCTGGCGGTCTACGGGAACAACATCGCCAACGTGAATACATACGGCTTCAAGGCTGAGAAGGCGCGGTTTGCGGCGCTGATGTATGACGACGTGAAGGCCATCGGGGACGAGATGCTGCCGGTGGGCGTGGGCGGGGCCCTGTGGACCACGGACACGGACTTCGGCCAGGGCCCCGTGGCGGACACGGGGCGGAAGCAGGACTACATGATCGAGGGCGAGGGCTTCTTCGGCGTGGTGGACCTGAACACCAACGAGGTGACACTGACCCGGAACGGCGGCTTCATGATCTCCGAGCTGATGCGCCCCACGGAGGAGACGGACGAGTACGGCGTGCCGGTCCAGGAGCGGGTCTTGTACCTGTCCGACGCCCAGGGCCGCTTCGTCCTGAGCGAAACGGGGGGCATGATCGAGGTGGAGGACTTCACGGCGAAGTACCCCATCGGCATCTTCGACTACATCAACTACAACGGCATGACCCACCAGTATGACACGCTGGTGTCTCCCGTGGACAAGAACGGCGGCCTGCGCCGCGGCAGCGGGAAGCTGATCCAGGGCTGCCTGGAGCAGTCCAACACGGACCTGGCGGAGGAGTTCAGCAAAATGATCGAAACCCAGCGGGCCTACGGCCTGGCGCTGAAAGTGGTGCAGGCTTCCGATGAGATCGAGACGACCATCAACGGCCTGCGGAGCTGAGAGAGGAGATAGATATGGAGATTAAAAACTACAACGAGCTCAATACCCTGGAGATGGACACCCTGAAGGAGATCGGGAGCATCGGAACGGGGAACGCGGCCAACTCCCTGTCGTCCCTGATCGGGAAGCCGGTGCGGATTCGGCAGCCGGAGGTCCGGATTATGGGGTACAACGAGGCCATCGAGTGGATCGGGGGCCCGGAGGAGATCACCGCCGGGGTGCTGGTGCGGATGAGCGGGCAGATCACGGGAATTATGCTCTCCGTGCAGCAGCTGGACTTCGTGAACCTGGTTCTGGAGAGCATGCTGGGCCACGGGGTGCAGGACTACCTGGGGCTCCACGAGATGGAGAGCTCCGCCCTGATCGAGGTAGGCAACATCATGATCTCCACCTTCATCAACGCCCTGAGCAGCCTGGCGGACATCAACGTGGAGCTGACGGTGCCCGCGTTCACGGTGGATATGCAGGGCGCCATCATGGCTGTGCCCATGGCGGAGTACGGCGGACAATCGGATTACATCATGACCATCGGCGGCAACTTCATCTGCGGCGGAAAGGAGATCCCCTGCCGCCTGCTTCTGTCGCCGAGCATCCGGTCGCTGAATTTCTTACTGAGGAAGCTGGGCGTTAGCAGTGGAGAATAAGATCACAATCGGCATCGCGGATATGAAAATGGCGCGGGGCAGCGGAATGCTGATCACCTACGCGCTGGGTTCCTGCATCGGGATCTGCCTGTACGACAAGCAGATCAAGCTGGGTGCACTGATCCACATCATGCTTCCGGTGAACGGAGAGACGGGGCGGACGAATACGATGAAGTACGCCAACACAGGAATCCGTGAAACCTTGAAGCAGATGGTGTCCAAGGGGGCGTCCAAGTCCCGGATCACCGCGAAGATCGCGGGGGGCGCGAAAATGTTTGAGAACGGCGGCGGGACCCTGGGGAACATCGGGCAGCGGAACATCGACAGCGTGCGGATGACGCTGAAAGCGGAGGGCATTCCTCTGATCAAGGAGGACGTGGGGGGTTCCACGGCCCGGACGCTGCTGTTCGACGTGGGCACGGGCCTGGGCTGCGTGCGGAGCTACGGGAAGCCGGAGCTGATTATTTGAGAAAGGATTCCGTGCCGGAGCCGCCGCGGCCCCGGGCGGGAGGAAAGCGGAGTTCCGGACCTCCGGAGGAAAGTCTCTCAGGTCCGGTTTCCCGGAGGGGTTTCCGGAGATATGAATTTGACCGTTGGAAGGAGTGTTCGGAACATGGCGAAGGACGAGAAGCACGGCATTCTGCTGGAATCCGGTACGAATGAGATCGAGGTAATGGAGTTTACCATCAATGAGAGCCTGTACGGCATCAACGTGGCGAAGGTGAAGGAGATCATCGTCTCTGCGCCGGTGAAGCCCATGCCCCACGCCCACCCGGCCGTGGAGGGGATTTTCAGACCCCGGGACACCGTGATCACCGTGGTGGATCTGCCCCGCTATCTGCTGGGAGAGCCGGGTGAGAAGGGCCCGAAGGACCTGTTCATTGTCACCAACTTCAACAAGATGAACATCGCCTTCCGGGTCCATACGGTGGTGGGCATCAGCCGTATCTCCTGGAAGAGCATCTCCAAGCCGGACAAGACTATCTCCAGCAGGGACGACGGCATTGCCACGGGCATTGCCCAGTGCGGGGACGACCTGGTGACGATTCTGGACTTCGAGAAGATCGTGGCGGAGATCGCGCCGGAGACGACGATCCAGTTGTCGGAGATCGACCGCCTGGGCCAGCGGGAGCGGAGCGACGCCACGATCCTGGTGGCGGAGGACTCCGCGCTCCTGGGCCGCATGATTGAGGAGGCGCTGCACAAGTCCGGGTACGAGAAGACCCGGATGTTCCCCGACGGACAGGCGCTTTGGAGCTACCTCAGCGGCCTGCGGGGGGACGAGAAGCTGAATGACAAAGTGTCCCTGATCATCACGGACATCGAAATGCCCCAGATGGACGGGCACCGGCTGACGAAGCTGGTTAAGGACGATAAGGACTTCAAGCACATTCCTCTGATTATCTTCTCCTCCCTGATCACGGAGGAGATGCGGCGCAAGGGCAAGGAGCTGGGCGCGGACGATCAGATGAGCAAGCCGGAAATCGGGCATTTGGTGCAGGTTATCGACCATCTGCTGGAACTGAAGGACCGGTAACAGCGGGAGGCATCAGAAAAGAATGAGCAACAAATATATTGTAAGACAGCCGATTAAGGACCTCGAGGGGAAGATCATCGGATACGAGATCCTCTATTACGGGGAGAACCAGGCGTTCAGCTCGGAGACGCCGGGTCCGGCCTCGGAGTTCGCCTCGGCGGACACGATCTACAGCTTTCTGACCCAGAACACGTCGAAGTCGCTGAAAGGGTCCCTGAACTTCATGACCTTCACGTCCATGCTTCTGATGAAGAAGACGCCGCGGCTGTTCGACAAGGACGACCTGGTGATTCAGATCGACGACAACATCATCATCCATCCCCTGTCCATGCACTTCCTGAACCAGTACGCCAAGGAGGGGTACAAGATCGCGGTGAACGAGTTCCAGTTCGCCCCCCGCTACCTGGCCCTGCTGGACACCATCGACTACATCAAGCTGAACGTCAAGACCATGGCGGAGGCGGCGCTGTTCAACACGGTGGAAGTGGCCCACAGCATGAACAAGAAGTGCATCATCACGAACGTGGAGACGGAGGCCCAGTACCAGCGGGCGGTGCGCCTGGGCGTATACGCGGTGGAGGGCCCGTATGTTGCAGAGAAGCTCCAGACCCGGGTCCACAGCAGCGCGTACCTCCAGAGCAACTTCTTCCGCCTGATGGTGGCGGTGACGAAGGACGAACCGAACGTGGACGAGATCGAGCAGCTGATCTCCATGGACGCCAGTCTGAGCTACGGCCTGCTGAAAATGGCGAACTCCGCCTACTTCGCCCTGCGGCACCGGGCCACCACCATCCAGCAGGCCATCATGACCCTGGGCCTGGGCCAGCTGAAGCAGTGGATCTACCTTCTGAGCGCCAGCAATTCCGGGGAGCAGGACAATCCGGGAACAGAAGAATTCCTGAAAATGTCCTTCATGCGGGCGAACTTTTGCAGCGAGCTGATGAAGCACGCGGTGGATATGCCGATTTCCCGCTCCGAGGCTTACTTAATGGGCATGTTCTCGACGCTGAACTACCTGATTGACGCGCCGCTGGAGGAAATTCTGGCGGAGGTTCCGGTGGCGGAGGAGGTTCGGGAGGCCCTGCTGCACAAGACGGGCCGCTGCGGCAAGCTCTACGAGCTGGTTCTGGCCTACGAAGCCGCCAACTGGGACGCCATCACGACCCTGGCAGGCGAGTTGGGCATCCCCAACCAGCTCCTGACGAACATCTACTTCATCTGCATGGAGAACGTAAACGCCCTCTGGGAGCAGTTAAACAGCACCTACCCCGATCAGGAAGCACCAGCCCCCAATGAGCAATGATTCACAAAGGAAAGACTGATCTGCCAGAGTCCAGAGGGTCCAGGGAGACAGAGTCTCCCTGGAAGCCTTCGCGCCCACCAGGCCGGCGATCAAACGATAAAAGGTTCGGCGCGGAACGATGCGCCGAACCTTTCGTTTCTCACTTGGACCGGGTGTGGTGGGGCGTGTTCATGACCACCTTGCAGGCCTGGATGAGCTGGGCGGTGATGTCGCTGCTGTACTTGCTCTCGTAGACGGTGAGCTTGGGGACCCGTTCGTCGGGGGCCATGACCACGTACTTGGGGGGCAGGTGGTTCAGGGCGTATGCCTTTACGTCCACCTGGCAGTGCTCGCAGCAGCAGATGCCGAACATCTTCATGTATTTCTCCGCCTTCTCGTCCACCAGGACCTGCATGACGTTGGTGTATGCGGGGCGGTACTGGCGCTCCGCCTCCTCCGGGGCCTCCTCCGGCGCGGGGAGATCCATCTCCGGCGCAGGGGGAACGGGAGCCGCCTGGGAGTCGGGAACGCCCATGAGCTCGTCCGCGGAAACTGCGGAGAGTTCCTCAGCCGGCGGCTGAGACGCGGGGGCGGGGGCGGCCTTGGGGGGCTCGGGCTTTGCGGAGGCCGCGTCCAGGTCCAGCTCCACCTCCAGGGCGTCCTTGATCTGGGAGGAGACGGCGGCGTCGGCCTCCAGGGAGGACAGGAGGGGGGCCTGAGGTGCGCTGGGCGCGGCAGGGGCTGCGGGGGCCGCGGGGGCCGCGGGGGCCGCGGCAGGGGCGGCGGCTTCCGCCTCCGCCTCTTTGGCGGCGGGGGCCGTCTCAGGGGCGGACGCGCCGCGGTTCTTGCTGAGCAGGCTCATGACGTGGGCGGTTTTGCTGGAGTTGGAATCCTTATTCGATGCCATAATAATCGCTCCTTTTCTTTGACAGGGCAGACGGTGCCGAGCAGTCTAATCCGTTTACTTGAATTTTCTGGGGGGCGGGAAGCGGTCCCCGGCCACCTCGGAGATGATTTTGCGGAGGTCCTTGGCGGAGGTGCAGTCGGGGCGGTAGGTGAGGACGCTCTGACCGTGGGCGGGGGCCATGGCCACGTTGACGCTGCGGCGGACCTTCACGGGGAAGACGCGGCTGTCCAGCTGGCGGGCCACCTCCTCGGCCAGGTCCAGAATTTCCCGGGAGAGGGTGAGCTGGCGGTTGTACTTGTTGAGCAGGACGCCCAGGACCTTGAGATTAGGGTTGAAGGACTTGCGGACGGTTTCGATGGTATCCTGAATCTGGGAGACGCCCACGAGGGAGAGGACCTCCGCCTCCATGGGGACGATGAGCCCTGTAGAGGCCACGTAGGCGTTGATGGTCAGGATATTCAGGGCCGGCGGCGTGTCGATGATGACGAAGTCGTAGCTGTCCTTCACGATGTCCAGCTGCTGGGACAGCATGAACTCCCTGCGGGGGGCCGTGAAGGCCACCTCGGCGGTGGAGAGCATGATGTCCGAGGGGAGGATGTCCCCGTATTGGGTGTGTACGATGGACTCCTCAATGGTGTGGGCCCCGGTGAGGACATCGTAGATGGTGTATCCGTCGCCGATGTCCAATCCGAGGGTGAAGCCCAGATTGCCCTGGGGGTCCAGGTCGATGCCCAGGACCCGCGCTCCTCTTTGGTGCAGACCGC
Organism: Oscillibacter sp.; assembly: GCA_022791875.1. Lineage (GTDB taxonomy): Bacteria > Bacillota > Clostridia > Oscillospirales > Oscillospiraceae > Oscillibacter. Next base: position 137,835 of record JAAVZX010000077.1, on the reverse strand, counting down.
AGACCAGCGCGGAGACGGTGGTGGTTTTGCCAACGCCGCCCTTCTGATTCGTGACTGTGATGATCTGAGTCAAAGGATTTTCCTCCTTACGGTAAAAACTATACGCCGACCTCTTATTTTTATTATACTATATGTCGATAAAAAATCATAGAGGAATAGCGAAAAAAATCTTATTTCATGCGGACGGAACTTTCCGGAGGGAAAGGGGGACGCATGGCGTTCAATTTGTGAAGGGAGTGGAACCATTATGGCGTCTATCAGCAGTGTCGGCAGCTCGAAGAGCATTTACGGCAACAGAAATGTGATCACCGGTCTGGCCAGCGGCCTGGATACGGAGAGCATGATCGAGAATGCCATTTCGGGCTATCAATCGAAAATTACCAAATTGCAGAAGAGCCGGACGAAGACGGAGTGGAAGCAGGAGGCGTACCGGAGCATCATCGACAAGATGGCGGCGTTCACGGAGAAATACACGTCCTACCGCTCCAACACGAACCTGATGTCCACCAGCTTCTTTAACCAGGCGGTGAATACCATCGCCAAGGGGGAGAACGCCTCCAAGGTCAGCGCCTCCGGACGGGGGGGCAGCGACGTGGTGGTGAACGCGGTGAAGCAGCTGGCCACGGCGGCGCGGTACACCATCGGCGGCGGGCAGCTGGGCGGGAAGAATCCCTCCGCCTCCGGCACCGCCAGCGCCACGGCGACGGATTCTATCGATCTGAACGCGGACGTGGACGTGAGCACCATCTCCGGCATCCTCAGCATCGCCTATGGCGGCGAGGACTCCCGGACCACCCTGAGCATCGACTTCGGCGAGATGGACACCTTTGAGAACGCCAGCGAGATGGCGGCCCATATCAACAAGCAGCTGGAAAACCTGTCCATCGCCACCAGCAGCGGCAAGTCCAAGAAGGCCAGCGAAATGCTCCAGGCCCGGGCCAGCAACGGGACGATCAGCTTCGTGGACGTGTCCGGCAGCGGAAACGACTTCTATATCAGCAGCGCCAGCAAGAATATCCAGGACGTTCTGGGCCTCAAGCCCGGCAGCGGCGTCAAGAGCATTGAGGTGAAGGACCCCAGTGCCCTCAAGAAGACGGTCAACACCGCGGAATACCTCAGCGACTCCGATCTGACCGTCACCCTGGACGGCATTACGAAGACCATCAAAATGCCCGGCACCGAAGAGCTGGAAGAGTACATGGAGAAGACCAAGGAGGACGGGAGCAAGTACAGCAAGGAAGAGGCGTACATCGAAATCCTCCAGAAGAATATCGACAAGGCTTTCGGCACGTTTAAGAACGCCGAGGGCAAGGAGGAGAGCAAGCTCAAGGTCAGCAACGTGAACGCCGGTACGTATGACTCCGCCAAGATCAAGCTCCAGTTCGACGCGGGCCAGAAGGCGTCCACCTTCCAGATCAAGTCCGACAAGGGCAAGGCCATGGGCTTCGAGAACGGGCTGAACAGCTATATCAGCACGTCCCAGACCTTGAAAGATATCCTGGGCGAGGACGGCCTGAAAAACCTCAAATCCGAGGAGCAGGTGAAGAAGGACGCCAACGGCAAGGATGTGCTGGACAAGGACGGCAAGCCCGTCATGGAGAAGGTCTACAGCTTCGAGGTCAACGGCGTGGAAATCGGCAAATACACCGAGGACACCGCCCTGGCCACCATCATGAACAACCTCAACAGCAATTCCAAGGCGGGCGTCAGCGTCAGCTTTTCCAAGAACACCAACGAGTTCACCTTCACCAGCAAGAACACCGGCGCGGCGGAGAAGATCGAGTTCGGCGAAAAGGGGTCCCTGTCGGAGGCCCTCTTCGGCGGCGGGCAGACCCGGGACGGCCAGGACGCCATTTTCAGCGTTTCCGTCAACGGCGGCGACGAGATGGAGCTGACCCGCGCCAGCAATATCGCCGAGTTCGACGGCCTCACCGTCACTTTGAAGGGCACCTTCGGCTATAAGGAGGAAACCGGGGAGAACGGCGAGGTCACCCAGGTCCGGGACACCGACGCCGAGGGCATCACCTTCGAGACGAACGCGGACGCGGACAAGATCGTGGACGCCGTGAAAGCCATGGTGGAGGACTACAACGCCATGGTCACGGAGATCAAAAACGCTTACTCCACCCTCCCCCTCCAGCGGAACAATAAGTCTTACTATGAGCCTCTGACCGACGAGGACATGGAGGACATGTCCGAGAGCGCCATCAAGGCGTGGGAGGACAAGGCGAAAACCGGCATCCTCTTCGGGGACTCCGACCTCTCCAGCCTGTACCGCCGCCTGACCTCCGCCGTGTCCATGACCGGCGCCAGCGGCGACGATTTGAAGGCCGCGGGCATCACCCTCTCCTACAGCAACGGTCTCACCACCCTGAAATTCGACGAGCAGGCTCTTCGGGACACCCTGAACAGCGACCCGGACAAGGTGCGCAATATCTTCACCGACAGCACCGAGAGCGGCTCCAAGACCAACGGCCTCATGCAGGCTTTGAAGGAGCCCCTGGACCTCTACGGAGCCACCAGCGGCACCAGCGCCATCACCGGGAGCAAGGGCGTCCTGGTGAACAAGGCCGGGTCCCCCCTGGCGGCCAGCACCCTGTACAACAACACCATTCAAAAGCAGCTCAACAAGATTGATGAGGACATCCAGAAGTGGCAGGATAAGATGTCCGACCAGGTGGACTACTACACGAAGCAGTTCTCCCGCCTGGAGCAGCTCATCAACCAGATGAACTCCCAGAGCTCCTCGATTATGTCGCTGATGGGAGGCAATTAAGAAGGAGTGATCCAAAGGCAATGGATATGAAGGGCTATCAACAGTATAAGGAACAGAGCATCAACACGATGACCCAGGGGGAGCTGCTGCTCCTGCTGTACGACGAGCTGTACAAGCGGCTGTCCCTGGCGGAGATCATGCTGGAGAAGCAGGACTATCCCGTCTTTGAGAACGCCGTGGACCGGAGCGTGGCCATCATCGAATATCTGGACGCCACCCTGGACCGGCAGTACCCCATCAGCAAGAACCTGGCGCAGCTCTACGAGTATTTCACCTACGAGCTGGGCCGGGTGCGGATCGGGCGGCGGAAGGAAGTGCTGGCGCCTGTGAAGTCCATGGTATCCGAGCTTCGGGACGCCTTCCGTCAGGCCCAGAAGAGCGGAGATTCCGGAAAGTAGGGGACGCTATGGAGGACACGGCGCTGCTGAACGCCCATGTGCAGCTGAAAAAAATGTACACGAACCTGAACGAAACCCTGGACCTGTCCCGCCAGCTGGCGGAGGCGGTGGACCGGGATGACCAGGTTGCCATCCACATGCTTCTGGCCATGCGGCAGGAGCCCATCGAGCGCCTCCGCCGGGCCCGGAACGCCCTGGAACAGCAGCGGGACCTTTTGAGCCCGGAGGACGGCCAGGAGCTGGAGGAGCTTTTGAGGGGCGGCCCGCCCAGGACGGACGCGGCGGCCCCCCTGGCGGCCCAGGTGGGCATGAACCGCCGGGTCCTGGAGCAGGTGGGGGCCCTGGACAAGGCCATCAGCCTGAAACTGGCCAGGGAGAAGTCCATCTATCATCAATAGACTGCGGCGCAGGGCTTTGCGGCCCGGGCCGGAGCTTCGTTCCGACCGCCGGAGGGAGGGTGCAGAAAAAAGCGCCCTCCCCCGGCGGCGGGGGAGCGTTTGGAAGGATTTGCAGCGCGGAGCAGACAGGAGCGCGGATTTATGCCCACCATTACTCTGGAAAACGTAACAAAATATTACAAAATCGACCGGAGACGGCGGCGTCTGGAGCATCTGGACAAACGCTTCGAGCTGGGTGTGGAGGACATCAACCTCACCATCGAGCAGGGGGAGTTCGTCTTCCTCACCGGCAGCAGCGGGGCGGGAAAGAGCACCCTCCTGGACCTGATCTCCGGAAAGCTCCGGCCGGACCGGGGCGCCGTCTACCTGGACAAGAAGGACCTGGCGAAGCTGATCCCCTGGAGCCAGAACCGCATGGCCATCCTCTTCGGGAAGGTCTGCCAGGACCACACCCTGATCCGGAAGATGACCGTGGAGGAAAATCTGCGGATCGCCGCCCAGATCGGAAAGCGGCGCTTCGAGACCAGCAAGGAGATGCAGGCCCGGGTGGACAAGGTGCTGGGGTTGGTCGGAATGCGGGGGACGGGGAAGAAATACCCGGCGGAGATGTCCGGCGGGGAGTGCCGCCGGGTGGAGCTGGCCCGGGCCTTGGTGAACAGCCCCCCCATCCTGGTTTTGGACGAGATTACCGCCAACCTGGACGACGACAATATCTGGGATATGTTCCACCTGCTCCGGGAGGTGAACCGCCGGGGCACCACGGTCATTATGGCCACCCACGCCAGCATGTATGTCAATATCATGCGGCGGCGGGTCGTCACCTTGGTGGACGGCCGGCTGATCGGCGACGTGGAACGGGGAAGATACGGCGATGTGGTTTGACAAATGCCGCGGAACCGATTAGAATAGAAGAGCATACCGGGATACAAGAAAACTGAGGAGGAGTTCGTAAATGATCAAGAACATGAAGATCAGGAAGAGCCTGGTTATGGGGTACGGGATTACCATCGGCGTCTCAGTCATTATCATCATCGCGTCCCTGATTCTGATGACCGTGCAGAAAAATCAGTATAGCAGTATTCTGGACGAGTACGTAATGTCCAACGAGATGGTGTCCGAGTGCCGGATCGATTATAATATTGCGGCCCGGAACCTGCGGGATTCCATCCTGTCCGGGGACTTGAGCGAGCTGGACACCATGAACAGCAAGATGACTGAGCTCAGCAGCAAGCTGACCACGCTGAACAGCATCTATCCCCTGGGCGACAAAACGGAGCTGAACGATTTTGTCAACACAGTGGAGGTCTGGCAGAAGGAGGCGCTGCAGATTGCCCAGACTGCTCGGACCAGCCAGCAGCAGGCCGCCAGAGACATCGTGACCGACTGCACCCCCACCCTGAACCAGGCTGCCAACGCCGGAAATGCTTTGGCCCAAAGACTCCAGTCAGAGCAGGACAAGATCATTGCCCAGCAGAACCTGATGTCCAACATCGCCATAATAATCATCATGGTGGTGCTTCTGATCGCCTCTTTGGTGGTGATCCGGATAGCTCTGATTATCATTAAAAGCATTGTGATCCCCGTGGAAGAGGTCCGGAAAGCCCTGGTGGGCTTCAGCGAGGGCAAGCTGGATATTGACGTGAAGTACGAAAGCAAAAATGAGCTGGGCGAGATGTGCGACGCTCTGCGGACCAGCCAGAAAGTTCTCTCCGAGGTCATCGGGGACACCTGCCACCTTCTGGAGGAGATGGGCAGCGGCAACTTCAACTGCCGCACCCGTGCCGAGGCCATGTACGTAGGCGCGCTGAGCTCCCTGCTCCAGTCCATCCGGGTCATCAACCGGAACCTGAGCGACACCCTGACCCAGATTGAACTGAGCGCCGAGCAGGTGTCCGCCGGTTCCGAGCAGGTGTCCACTGGAGCCCAGGCCCTGGCCCAGGGCGCAACCGAGCAGGCCAGCGCCGTGGAGGAGCTCTCCGCCACCATCTCCGAGATCTCCCAGAACTCCCAGCACAACGCCCGCCGTAGCGAGACGGCCATGGAGCACTCCCGCAACTCCGACCTCCGGGTCCGTGAGAGCGCCGACTACATGGAGAAAATGGTGAAGGCCATGGCGAGGATCTCTGAGTCCTCCCAGGAGATCGGCAAGATCATCGCCACTATCGAGAACATCGCCTTCCAGACCAACATCCTGGCCCTGAACGCCGCCGTGGAAGCCGCCCGGGCGGGCAGCGCCGGCAAGGGCTTTGCCGTGGTGGCCGACGAGGTGCGCAACCTCGCCACCAAGTCCGACCAGGCCGCCAAGGCCACCAAGGAGCTCATCGACCACTCCATCACCTCCGTCCAGGAGGGCGGCGACATCGTCGAGCAGGTTTCCGAGTCCCTGAACAAGACCGTGGAGGCCACGAAGCTGTCCATGGACGCCCTCCAGGAGATTGCCAAGGCCGTGGAGGAGGAGTCCGAGGCCATCGCCCAGGTGACGGAGGGCATCGACCAGATCTCCTCCGTGGTCCAGACCAACTCCGCCACCTCCGAGGAGTCCGCCGCGGCCAGCGAGGAGCTGTCCAGCCAGGCGTCCCTGATGAAGAGCCTGATGAGCAAGTTCCAGCTCCGCAGCGACAGCGCCTATTCCGGCGGTTCCTCCTCCTATTCCGCCCCCTCCGCTCCGGCCGCTTCCGGCTTCGGCGGGGACGACGGGGACGCCGCCTTCACCGGCGAGTCCAATCCGTTCAGCAAATATTGAGAACTGTTCCGGCTTTAGGGGCCGGGGCGGTTACGGGCCGCGGTGCGTCCCTGGGGGCGTCAGCCTCCGGGGTGCGCCGCCGCGGCGCGCATTGAAGTGGGATGCCTTCCCCGCGTAGAACGGCCTTGCCAGAAGGCGGTCTTTTGCCGCCCTCTGGCATCGTTTTCGTTGGGGGAAACGGGGAGCATTTCTGGAATTTCATGGGAATTCCGGCGGGCCTCCGGCAGCTGAATTTTTCCAGAAGGAGCGCGAATATGACGGAATACAAGACCCAGGAACGGGATTTGATCTTCGCCTTGGACATCGGGACGCGGAGCGTCGTGGGCGTGGTGGGAAAGCCTGTGGGGGACCGGCTGCGGGTGCTGGACATCGAGATGGCCGAGCACAGCAGCCGCGCCATGATCGACGGCCAGATCGACAACATCCAGCAGGTGGCCGATCTGGCCCGGACCGTGACGGTGCGCTTGGAGGAGCGCCTTGGGGTCCGTTTGCAGCGGGTCTGCGTGGCCGCCGCCGGACGGGCCCTCCGGACCCAGAGCGGCTCCGCCGTCCTGGAGCTCACCGGGGAGGAGTCCATCAGCGCCGAGCAGATCAGCCGCCTGGAGGCGGGGGCCCTCTCCGCCGCCGAGGAGGCGCTGCAGGTGGAGGAGGAGGCCCGCAGGCAGTTCTTCATGGTGGGCTATACCATCACCCAGTACCGCCTGGACAACTACCCCCTCTCCTCCCTCCTGGCCCACAACGGCCAGCGGGCGGAGGCGGACGTAATGGCCACCTTCCTGCCCGGGGAGGTGGTGGAGAGCCTCTACGCCGCCATGCGGGCGGCGGGCCTCCAGGTGGCCAGCCTGACCCTGGAGCCCATCGCGGCCATGAACGCCGCCATCCCCGCGGAGCTGCGGCTTCTGAACCTGGCCCTGGTGGACATCGGCGCGGGCACCACCGACATCGCCCTCTGCCGGGACGGTACCGTGGTGGGCTACACCATGGCCACCATCGCCGGAGACGAGATCACCGAGGCCCTGATGCGGGCCTTCCTGGTGGACTTCAAGACCGCCGAGGGCATCAAGCGGAATCTGAAAAAGGGCCAGGAGAACCGCTACACGGACATCCTGGGCCTGGAGAACACCCGGAGCTACGAGGAGGTCTGCGCGGCCATCGAGGAGCCCATGAACCGGCTGGCGGACGCCATCGCCGGACAGGTTTCGGAGCTGAACGGCGGTTCGCCGTCAGCGCTGTTCCTGGCGGGGGGTGGCAGCAAGCTGGACGGCCTGCGGGAGAAGGTGGCCCGGAGTCTGAAAATGGATGAGAAGCGGGTGGCCGTGGCGGGGAGCAACTATGGAAAGAGCGTCTTCGCCGACGAGCTGAACCTGGAAAACCCGGAGTACGCCACGCCCCTGGGCATCGCGGTGTCCGCAGGCCTGGGGCTGCTGAACGACAGCTATGTGGTGACACTCAACGGGGAGTCGGCGAAGCTGTTCCGCAGCGGCGTCCTGACCCTGCGGGACATCCTGCTGATGAACGGGTACAGCTACAACGACATGCTGGGGAAGTCGGGGAAGAACCTGAGCGTGACCCTGGACGGGCGGCGGATGGTCCTTCGGGGCGAGCCCGCCACCCCCGCCATCCTGACGGTGAACGAGCGGGAGGCCCCCATCACGGCGGTGGTCCACGCGGGGGACCGGATCAAGTTCACCCCCGCCCGGGCCGGGAAGGATGCGTCGAAGACCCTGGCGGAGCTGCTGGGCAGCGGATACCGGGGCCGGGTCCTGGTGAACAACCGGGAGGTCCCCCCCAATACGCCCCTGCGCCAGGGGGACGTGATTCTGACTTTGGACGGACAGCGGCCCGCCGTGAAAGCGGAGGCGGCGCCTCCGGAGCCGGAGAAGCCCGCCCAGGTGCAGCCGCCGGTTCAGGCGCAGCGTCCGGCCATGGAGAAGTTCGTGCAGCCGGAGGCGCCTGCGCCCCAGGCGGTGCAGCCCGCCGCGCCTCAGCCGGCGCAGGCCCCCGCCCAGGTGCAGGTGCCGCCGAAGCCGAAGATTGTGCGGGAGACGACGCTGGAAGTGCTTTTGAATGGAAAGCCGTTGATCCTGCCGGGAAAGAAGGACGGCCAGCCCTATTATCTGATGGACCTGCTGGAGCATTCCGGGCTGGACTTCGACCACATGGAGGGGCCTGTGCGCCTGGCCATAAACGGCGTGGAGTGCGGGTTCAGCCATGTGGTGAAGAACCGGGATTCCGTGACAATCCGCTGCGATTGAGGGATCGCGGCGGCTTCCTGCACAGGATGTAAATAGGAGTGTGAAGCGTTTGAAACAGGATAAGGCCGAAAAGATCATACAGCGGGCCGAGCGGAAGGCGGAGAAGGCGCGGCAGCAGGTGGAAATTGCCAGCCAGAAGGCTGAGAAGGCGGCCCTGAAAGAGGCCGAACGGGCGGAACGCAAGGCCGTGAAGCAGACCGAGCGGGCGACGAAAAAGGCGGAAAAAATCGCCCAGAAGGCGGACCGCGCCGCCCAGAAGGCCGAAAAGGCCAACATGAAAGCGGAGGAAAAGCGGGCGAAGATCGCCGCGGCCGCGGCCTCCGCCGCCCTGGAGGGGGCGGGGGAGTTCGACGGGGAGGGAGGCGGCAAAAAGGGGAAGAAAAAACTGCTGCTTCTGATTCTGCTGCCCGTGGTGGCGCTGGCCGTGGCGGCGGGCGTGTTCTTCTTCCTGAAACCCAAGAACGAGGAACCGCCCCCTGCGGAGCCCATCGCCACGCCGTCAGAGTACGTCTTTGAAGAGGTGAAGGTGCCCGCCCTGCCGGTGTGGGGGGACGAGGTGCTTGTGTACGCCTACCCGGTGGAGGCGGAGCCGGAGCTGGACGAGAACGGCGAGCCGGTGGAGCCCGACAAGGACGCATTCCCCACCACGGATTACGTCTACCAGAACCTGCAAGGCCCCAGGAGCCTGGCCCAGGCTTACGCCAATCTGCTGACTACGGAGGACGGAGGCTTTTTCACCGTGGACGAGAGCTTCCAGAAAACCGAAACTGCGGATTTGAGCGGGGTGACATCCGTGCTTCTGGCGCGGAACGCGCCGCGGCCCGAGGGGGACGACGACGCGCCGCGGCGGGTCCAGACCCTGCTGCTGAGCTGGGACGGACAGTCCTGCACTGTCCGGGTGGATCTGCCCGAGGGGCGCGTGAAGGACCCGCCGCCGCCTCCGGGAAGCAGCGGCGAGAGCGAGGGCGGCATCACCTACATGATTGAGAGCCTGCGGGACCTGCCGCCGTCGGCGCTGGGCCTGGAGGGCGAGAGCATGGACGAGTACCGCATCTACACCCAGGACGGCACCGCGAGGGTGGACGGGAAACCCTGCCTGCGGATCAACGTGTACCGCTCCGGCGGGAATAACCAGATTGTGGGCAGCTATTTCCTGTCCACTGACGGGACCCATTTGTACCGCTATGATCCCTCTACCAACGACGTCACAGAGCTGGATATTCAGGACGCGCTGCAATAGGCGGGCGTGAGGCGCAGAGCGCCGGGGCGTCCGGAGAGCCGGAAGGAGGTCCGGCCCGAGGCTGCGGCCTGGATCAGAAGGGGCGTCAGAAGGCCCTCCAGGACGCTGGCGGCGGAGCGGATGGAAACCGCGTCCTCCGCCGGGGCCAGGGCCGACACGGTGTCCGGGTCCGCCTGGAGGCGGAGCCCGTACTCCCGGCCCAGAGCCGCGATCTGCTTCGCAGTGACGGCCAGGCGGGCCGCGTGATCCAAGGGGCGGAAGCCAATCAGAGCCGTGAAGCGGCCGGCAATTTCAGGAAGCACGTCGAGGCGTATCAGCGCCCGGCGTGCTTCTTCGTTTTCCTGGAAGAGCTGGGCGGCAAGGGCCTCGGGGGAGGCGGGGGGCGTGTCGGGAACGGGGGCCTCCGGTTCCTCCGGCGGGGCGCTGGAGAAGCCGAGACGGCGCTGGGGCGGGCCGCTGAGGGGGGCGTTGGTGGTGAAGACCAGAACGCAGCGGCGGAAGTCCAGCTCCCGGGAACCGGTGCTGTCGGGGCGGCGGGCCGTGCAGCGGCCCTCGTCCAGGATGGACATGAAGACTTTCAGGACTTCCGGGTGGGCCTTTTCCAGCTCGTCGAACATGAAGACCGTGCGGGGACTGCGGCGGACGGCCTCGAAAACGGGGGCGTCCTCGTAGCCCACGTAGCCGGGGGGCGCGCCGGTGAGGCGGTGGACGGAGTGGGGCTGGGTGAAGGTGTTCAGGTCGGTCCAGACGAACTGGTAGGGCTGGCCGCAGCAGGCGGAGAGGGCGGGGGCGATGGCCTTGCCCAGCTCGGATTTGCCGGTGCCGGTGGGGCCGTGGAGGATGAGGGAGAGGGGGCGTGCGGGGGCGGTTTTGCCCACGTGGGCGTAGAGGCGGTAGGCCGCGGCCCGAAGGGCCTGGGGCTGGCCGAGGACGGTTTTGCCCAGGGTTTCCAGGAGCTGCAAGTAGAGGGGAGGCCAGACGCCGGAGGCGTCGCGGCGGGAGAAGAGGGGCTTTTTCCGCTCCATGGTGAGGGGCCCGGGGGAGGCGCGGAGGATTTTCGGGGCGGAGACGGCCTGCATCTCCTGCTGGAGGGCGCTGAGGCGTCCGGAGAGGGCGGCGAAGTCGGGGAAGGTCCAGACGCTGCGGCTGAACAGGGAGGCGAGGGCGGGGTTGTCCCCGGAGTAGGCGACGGCGGGCTTCCAGTAGAGCAGGTAGCCGTTGCCCCGGCGGGCGAAACCCAGGGCGGCGGAGGGGGGTGTGCAGCCTGGGGGCATGAGGCAGTCGGGGAATTCGTAGGATTTGCCCAGGGAGTCCCAGGTGTCGATGGAGCGGCGGAGGATGTCCAGGGCGGCGGGGGAGGCGACGCAGAAGTGGGCAAAAGAAGTGTTCATAGGACCTCCAATCGTTCCCAGTATTGCCAGATTTACGGGGGTTTAGTCTGGGGTTTTGGGGAAAAGATTGGGTGTTATTGGGGCGGTGGGAGGTGGTCTGGTCTGGGGTTTCAGCATCCCCAGGGGTGCGGTGGGCGCGGGGGACGGGACGCCGAGGGCGGCGTCCCCTACAGTTTGCAGCCCAGGCAACCGTGTGGGCGCGAGGGACAGGCGGGCGCGGAGGCCCGCCCCTACGGGGTACATATGTTAATAATTAAAAAATGTGTGGGACCTTCCATTGATATGGAAGGTCCCACATGCACATTCTGCGTTACCGTGTGACAGGCTTTAACAACCTCCAGGGTATAGAGCGGATCGAAAGCTCTTTTCGCTTCCTTTTCTCTCGAGAAAAGGAAGCCGCCGGAGGCCGGAAGCCCGGCTTGCGGCCCCCCGTATGTACGCACCATCAATCTTTGTGCGACTGGAGGATTTTCCGCTGGAGGACGAAGATGGCCTGCAAGAGCCGTTCCTGCTCCTTGTCAGGCAGTCCGACGAACTGGCAGCCGTATTCGATGTCACGGCGGTGTTCGAGGATGCGGAGGACCTGGCAGGTGATGGAGAATGGGGGTTCTTCGGGGACTATGGTGGTTTCGAGGAGGAACATGGCGCCTTCGGGGAACTCCTTGCGGGTTTTGATGCGTGTGCCGCTGGCGCTGACGTCCATGAGGGTGCAGGGGACCTGCTCCTGGTCGCGGTAGCGGCAGTTGGGGATGATGATGCCGGAGACGTCGGCGGTCTGGCGGAAGAAGCCGCGGCTGTCGCGATTTTGGAGGGTTTTCAGGTTTTCGATGTGCCAGAAGTTGGCGGAGCTGCGGCAGATGGTGCCGTAGAGGGTGAAAGCCTGGGAGTTCTTCTGGAAGCCCCGGAGCTTCACCTCCTGCTTGTAAATGGCCATGGGGAGGTGTCCGCCGTCTTCGCCGCGGACCTCCAGGACGCCCGCGCCGTAGAGCTTGAGGGTGCCCATAAACAGGAGGTTGTTGGTGGGGGAGAGGACCTCCACCCGCATACCGGAGTAGAGCTCCGGCATATTGGCGGAAGCCTGGTCCAGCGGCTGGAGCTCCTCTTCCTTTTCCAAAGGCTCCTCCGGGTCCGTGACTCGGGAGCCAAAGAGCGTTTTGAACCAATTCATCATCGTCCGTTCCCCTTTCGTCACCGCGTGAGGACGCGGTGGAGTATAACAGCCATTTCCGCCCGGCTGATGGCCGCGGTGGGATTGATGCGCATATCGGTGGTGCCCCGGACCGCGCCCATCTGGACCAGCGCCGCCACGGCGTAGCGGGCGAAGGAGGACACCCGGTCCCCGTCGGCGAAGGCGGAGAGGAGTGTGGAGGAGGCGGCGGGCAGGCTTTGTCCGGAAGCCTCGATGGCGCGGCAGATCATGGTCATGGCGCTCTGGCGGGTGATGGGGTTGTTGGGCTTGAAGAGCCCGCCGTCGCCCTGGACGATGCCCAGGTTCCGTGCCGTGGCGATGGCCCCGGCGTAGACGCTGCCCGCGGGCACGTCGGGGAAGCTGGCGGCGCTGCCTCCGGTCTGGAACTGGAAGGCGCGGCAGACCATGAGGGTGAATTCCGCGCGGCTGATCTGGCGGCCGGGACCGAAGGTGTTGTTGCTGTAGCCGGTGGTGATGCCGCTCTGGCGGAGGAACTCGATGGAGGGCTTCGCCCAGTCCCAGCCGTAGGCCACGTCGGTGAAGGGGCAGGAGGCGTAGCTGTTGGAGAGGGTGATCTCCACGGTGCTGTTGTAGCTGGCCCCAGAGGCGTCGTAGCCGGTGTAGGGAATGGTGAGGGTCATCTGGGTCTCCGCCTTGGGGAGGTAGACAATCTGGTTGATGTCATTGGCGTAGTAGCTGGTCCCTGTGGCGACGGAGGTCCCCCGGCTGACGGGGTTGGCGTAGCCGGTGTAGAGCCCGCCGGAGGAGGGGAGGGAGGTGAAGCGGATGTAAGAGAGGGCGGTGCCCAGGGCCCCCTGGCAGGCGGTCTGGAAGTCGGAGGCCCGGAAGTAGATGGGGGCCGCGCTGCCGCTGTAGCGGACCGTGGTGACCACGGGTGCGCTGACGGTGATTTCCACGGTGCCGGTGTAAGTCTCGCTGCGGGTGGTGTAGCCGGTGTAGTGGAGGGTCGTGACGCCCGCGGTGGAGCTGGGCACGAAGTAGACGTCGCCCAGGGAGCGGGTGCCGCCGGAACGGTAGTAGCTGGTGGTGCTGTTGACGGAGGTTCCGGTGCGGCTGCTGGTGTTGTACTGGTAGTAGAGGGTGCCGTTCCGGGAGGAGGGGATGTCGAAGCGGACGTAGTTGAGGGGGTCCCCGGTGACGGCGCGGGAGGCGTCGTTGAAGTCGGCGGCGTCGAAGCGGACGAAGCCGCCGGTGACGGCGTTGTAGCGGATCACCTGGGTGCTGTAGCCCCGGCCCACGGTGATGACCACGGTGCCGCTGAAACGGCCCCCGTTGGCGTCGTAGCCGCTGAAGGGGATGGTGACGGTGCCGTTGTAGTTGGAGGCGGGCACGAAGGTGACGCCGGAGAGGGACGGGTTTCCGGAGCGGTAGTAGCTCTCGTTGGAGGCCACGCGGCTTCCGGAGGAGGTGGAGCTGATGTAGTTATAGTAGAGGGTGCCGCTGCCGGAGGCGGGGAGGGTGAAGCTGACGCGGTTCAGGGCGGTGCCGTTGGCCCGCTGGCAGGCGGTGTTGAAGTCGGTGGCGTTGAAGGTAACGGGCTGGTTGGCGGGGGTGGAGTAGGTGACAGTGCCCGTCTCGTCGTCCACGCGGATCACCAGGTTGGCGGTGAAGGTGTTGCCGGAGGTGTTGCGCCCTGTGAAGGGAATGGTGACGGTGCCCCGGTAGTCCCTGGCGGGGACGAAGGTGATGTTGGCGATGCGGGGGGAGCTGTTGCGGTAATAGCTGGTGGAGGTGGTGACGCGGGTGCTGGAGCTGCTGGTGTAGTTGTAGTACAGGATGCCGTTGCTGGTGGAGGGCAGGCTGTCAAAGCGAATGTAGTCCAGGGCCGTGCTGGTGATGCGGCGGGAGACGTCGTTGAAGTCCGTAGCGTTCAGAGAGAAGCGCTGGTTCATTCCCGTGGAATACTCCACGTCCCCCGTGCCGGACCCGCTGGGGGCGTAGACGGTGATGGTGACCCGCCCCGCGTAGGTGCTGCCGGAGCTGTCCGTGCAGCGGTAGGTCACGTCCACGGTGCCCACGAAGCCCTCCGCTGGGACGAAGGTGACCAGGCTCAGGTTCGGGTTGCTGGATGCATAGTAGCGGGTGTTGCCGTCCACCTTCTGGGAATACTGGCCGGTGGGGCTGTAATTATAGTAGAGGGTGCCCCGGCTGGCGGCGGGCTGGTCGAAGGTGACATAGTTGATGCCCTTGCCGGTTTTGCTGAGGCAGATGGCGGAGAAGTCCCCGGCGGAGAAGGTGACGGGCCGATCGGCGGCGGTGGAATAGGTCACGTCGCCGGTGGAGGCCACGGTGATGCGGATGGTGCCGATGAAGGTGACGCCGTTGGTGCCCACGCCGGTGTAGTCGATGACGGCGGTGCCCACGAAGTTGTTCTTCGGCACGAAGGTGATGTCCCGGAGGGGCATTTTGCCGTTTCCGGTGTTCTGGTAGTAGTAGCGCTCGGAGCCTCCGACGCCGTGGCCGGGGGTGTCGGGGGAGGTGAAGCCGTAGAGAAGGGTGCCCTGGCCGGTAGAGACCTCAAGGCCGTAGACGTAGTCCAGGGCGGCCTTGGTCTTGGTGTAGCAGCGGTCGTTGAGGTCGGACAGGAGCCCGGCGAAGGAGTAGGAGCCCGCGGTGCCCAGGTCCCGCTCGATGGCCTGGGCCAGGTCCTCGGAGACGGTGACGGTGCAGGAATCCTTGTACTTGCCCACGGTGATGGTGACGTCCGTGGAGCCGGAGAAGTGGCCCGTGACCCGCCCGGCGGGGGAAGCATCGGCGATGGAGGGGTTCACGGCGTGCCACTCCGGGAGGGAGGTCTTGACGCTGCCGTAGAGGTGGTAGACCAGGGTTTCGGATTTGTTGATGAAGAGGGAGAGGGTGTGCTTCTCCAGGGTGACGCCGGAGACTTCCAGGTCGATGGAGTCGGAGAAGCCGCCGGGGGCGGAGACGGTGATCTTGACCGTTCCGGGGGCCACGCCCTTGACCCGCCCTGTGGAGTCCACCGTTGCGACGGCGTTGCTGCTGCTGGACCAGGAGAGGGCGGCGGTGGCGGTGTTGGGGGAGATGATGGCTTTCAGGTCCACGGTGCCGCCGGGGTCCAGGTAGGGGCTGGCGGGCTCGATGAGGGTCACAGCGGTGACCTTGCCGGGATCGGGAGCGGTGACGCGGATGATGCAGGAGGCGGAGAGGGCGGCGTTGTTCACGTCCCGGATGGTGAGGGTGGCGATGCCTGCTTTCAGGCCGCGGACAGAAACCTCAGATCCATTGGCGGAACCTTCCAGCGTGGCAACGCTTGTGTCGGAAATGAACCAGATGACGTTTGTAATGTAATTAGAGTAAGTTGCTTTGACCTTCTGCGCGCCGCCTGTGACGGTGAGGTCCAGGGAGGTGTGGTCCAAGGTGATGGAGGGGGCGGGATTGACCTTGACGGTGCAGGTACCGATTTTGTCTCCGGCAGAGGCGTAGACGGTAGCGGTGCCCGCGCCCCGGGCGGTGACCCGGCCATTGCCGTCCACGGTGGCGATGGAGGAGGCCGAGGTGCTCCAGGTGACCGGGTTCGCGGAGGCGGCGGTATCGGGGGTGATGATGGCTTTGAGGTCCCCGATGGGGCTTGTCACCATGGTCAGCTCCAGCGTTTTGGGTTCGATGCTGACGCTGGTGACGGTGGGCTTGGGCGGCGTGGGATCTGCGGCGGCGACGGTGACTTCGCATTCTGCGGGGGACAGAGAGGGGGAACTAGCTATAATTTTTGTAATGCCCTCACCGACCGCGTGTACAGTTCCATCGTTTGAAACAGTGGCAATCTTTTCGTCGTCGCTGCTCCATGATATGACAGGAGGTACTGCGTCAGCAGGTTCCCATGAAACCTCAAGTTTTTGATCAGCAGCTCCAACCTTCATACTCAATGTAGTATGGTTTAGTTCAATGAATGAGACGACTTTAGGCGGTTCCTCCGGATTCTCGGGATCGTCCGCCAAAGCCGGCACCGCCAGCGAAAACGCCAGCACAAGAGCCAGGAACAGCGACACGGCGCGGCGCGGGAATAAGGATTTCATAAAAATACGCACTCCTTTACCATAAGCAGGCGGAGGGCGGGCGGAAACGCCCGCCCTCCTGCGGTTTCAGGGTATCAGCTGCCTTACGGCGTCACAGACGGACGGCCCCACTCAGTGAGGGATGTGGGCAGACTGAACCGTGGGACGTACATGCCGTTGTTGTTCGGCACCAGCGTCATGGTCAGCGTCAGGGCCTGGTTGCCCGTGATGCCGCGGCTGTTGGCCAGGCGGCGGTCAAAGGTGATGGCCGCGCCGCCGCCGCCGGAGGCTGTGTAACGCAGGGTCAGGGTGCTGCACGGCGAGGTGTTGGAGCCGCCCTGGCGGTGCTCGACGGAGACGTTGGGGCTGGTGATCAGTGCCGCGCTGCTGATGTAGCCTCTGCTCTGGGCATCGGTGCCGAGGTCCGCAATGGATTTGTCAACCACCTGTAAATACTGGGAACCGCCGGAAGAGCTCAGGTAGTACAGGTCTGTGCTGAAAGTGATGGTGACAGTGCCGGTGTAGGTCATCCGGGAGGCGTCCGTAGGATTGTCTTGGAGGTTCCCGGTGATAGCGTCATCAATGGTAGTTGCGATGGACAGGACCTGGGGCGGGGTGGTGTTGGGGTAGTACAGGTCCGGAGCCGCCGCGAAAGCGTAGCCGGAGCCTTGGGGACTCTTGCCCATGGCTACGAACCAATAAGTCATGGTGTCGTTGTTCTTGATCATGCTGTTCTGGCAGTCAACAGACTGGGCGTCATTGTTGCCCTTATGGGCCATGTTGCCCACCAGCATGACGCTGGAGCCGTCGCCTCGGGCGGTGTCCATGAAGTTGACCACCTGGTTCTTGATGTCCTGGTTGGCGAAGAGGTCGAACACGGAGCCCAGAACCGTCTGGCTGTTGCCCCGGCGCACGTAGTCGCTCATGGCTTCCAGAATGGTCATGTTCTCATAGCGGGCACTGTAGCCGTCCATGTTGGCGGCGCCTTCCACCATGTTGTCCTTCATAGGCGTGAGGAACAGGCTGGGCACACGGCCGTCCACCAGCAGGACATAGCGCACATCGGCCACCCGGTCGGCGGTGACGTTAGCGGTGGCGGCGTTCGCGCCGACGCGGATCACGGGCCGGACAACGGTTTCCGTCTTGAAGCGGAAGCCGTAGGTGTCGGAGAGGGAGGTCATGGATTCGCCTTGCAGGACGAAGTAGGCAATGTATTCGCTCTCGGGTTCCAGCTCATCCCGGATGCTGATGGTCTGGAGCTGCCGCCCACAGGACCCTTCCCGGACCACGTAGGCCGGGCCGGTAATGGAACCGTCGGTCATGCTGGACTTGGAGGGATAGCGGAGGTTGCCGTCCTTGAGGTCCATAATTTCCTTGCCGCTTTCGGGAAGACGGTCCCAGTTGGTCTTGTCGATGGAAATATCCTGACCGCCATTGCTGCCCTTCAAGGTGGTAGAGAGGTTGCCCACCTTCGTGATCACGCAGTAATACTTGCAGTTGTTCCGGCTGACCATGAAGTTGATCTCCACGCCGGTGTCGCCGGGGACGATGGTGGGCGTCTGCTCGACGAAGGTAGGCGGCTGGGTGTCCTCGTGGGGCTTGGAGACGGTATACTCCTTGGGCACGCCGATTTCCTTCACCGCGTAGATCCCCTTCTGGTGCTCCGCGTAGCTGCTGCGGGAGAGGGTCTTGTTGGCCAGGTTCGTCAGGGCGGTGTAATCCCCGGCTACAGGCGTAATCGTAAGGGAGGTTTCGCCGCTCCAGGTGCCCCGGTCCCGGGTACCGTTCCACTCCGTAATGACAATGCCGTATTCCCGGTCGTTCTGGAAGGAGCGGAGCTGGTCGAAGTTGATATCCGCCGCCCCCTCCGCCGTCTTGAGGAACTTGGAGAAGCTCAGGCCCGTAGTGGGATGCTGGGTGGTGGTGCTGATGCGCATTTCCTCCCGATCCGGTGCGGTGATCTTGGTCCAGTTCCCGTTGGGCAGATCCCGGTAGTACATCTCGAAAGCCACCGTGGCGTTGGACCAGAAAATCATGTCCCAGAGGGTGTCGCTGCTGGAGTTCTGGGTGGTCACGGGGGTAAGGCGGAAGTTCATGTCAAAGGTGATGCCGTTTCCGGAGGAGGAGCCGCCGGAGAAGACCAGCTGCGCGTCGATGGTGGTGAAGTTGGGCAGCGTCACCACGCCCCGGGTGCCCTTCATGGCATTCATGGCGGGGGAGGTGTCGGCGATGCCGGTCAGGGTGAAGTAGTAGGTCACGCCGCTACCCAGTTTCAGCGCGCCGTTCTCCGGATTGTCCTTATCGGTGGGGAAGGAGATGATCAGCTCCCCCGTGCCCTCCGGGTCGGGCCGGACGATGGCCTTGCTGTAGTCGATGACCCAGTTGTCCCCCACGTCCTGGTCCCCCTTCACGTTCACGGGGACGGGCTGGCCGCTGGCGGGCCGGTAGTTGAGGGTGATGTACTTCCGCAGGGCCTGCCCCAGCTTGACCTGGGCCTCCCGCTCGGCCTCGGAGCCGTCGGGGGCGCGGTCCACGGCGGTGTACAGGTCCAGGAAGACGTCCTTATGGGCCACGCCGTTGATGTACTCAATGCCCTGGACGGACTCGGAGAAGACCAGGTTGATATCCGTGTCCGGATAGGGGGTGGAGATTTTCTGGCCCTCGTCGGTGCCGTCGTGGGTGAACTCCTGGACCACCGTGGGCGGCTCGTTGTCCAGGGTGCTGAACTCCATGGGAGGCGTCAGGTTTTCGGTGTAGATGTTGTAGTTCCCGGCCCGGTCTTTGGCCACGTAGTAGAGGTCGTAATGGGTCTGGGCCTCCAGGCCGGTGATGTTGAAGCGCACGTCGGTGGCGGCTCTGGCCACGTTGACCCGCCCGCTGCGGACGGCGTTGGTGCCGTTCTCAATCTGGATCTTGGCCACCAGCTCCTCCGGCGTGGGAGACTGGCCGCTCTCGTTGAGGGCGTAGAAGCGGTTGTTGGCCTTGACCACCGCCCAATACAAGGTCCCCGGCTCATCCAGCGCCACGGTAAAGGTAGCGGACCTGGCGGCGGACTCCACATGGGTCAGGTGGGTGATGGTGGGCGGCGTCTTGTCCAGGGTGGTCACCTGGAGCCGCCGGATGGCGGAGCTCTTGCCATTGTCAGCGTCGTTGAGCCACAGGTACAGGTTGTAGGTGGTCTGCTCCTGGAGGTAGGAGGTATTCACCTTGGGCACCAGCAGGGGCGTGTTCTTCTTCACGTCCACCACGCCGTAGCCCAGGTTCCCCGTGACGGCCCCCGCCTTGAGGTCGGCGGTGGAGGGCGCGGCGGCGTTGTTGGGCAGCAGCGCGTAGTACATCTGGCAGTCCTTGGTGGGCATGGTCATGACCTGGACCACCTGCTCGCCGTCCTCGTCCTCAGTCATGATGGTGGTGGGATAGCCGGAGGCGAAGGCGGGTGTGGTGTCGTCGGGGGTGGTGAAGGCGGCCACCTTCACGGGGCTGTGCCGCCCGCGGTTGTCCACCAGCATGGCGGAGACGTAGTAGGACCCGTCCCGGGTGAGTCCGGTGAGGCGGGCGGTGTACTCCGTCTTGGAGGCGGCGGCGCTGATGGTGCCGCTGCGGAGGATGCGGGAGGCGTAGGCCGAGGGGTTGAGCAGCTCGTTCTCGCCCATGGAGCCGTCCGTCAGGGTGGAGAGGACCCAGTAGATGGTCCCCGCCTTGTTGGTGCTGAAAATGGCCTGGGCGGAGGTGGGGGCCACGTTGTTGATGAAGGGATAGCCGGACAGGAGCCGGGGGTCCTCGGAGGACTCCGCCGCGGCGGTGGTGTCCATGTCGGTGCGGTTGATGTTGGAGTTGATGCCGGGGCGGACATAGATGGTGTCCGGAAGCATGGCGATGTTGGACCCGGCGGCGTTGACGTTCACGTGGCTGATGCTGCCGGTGCCGGTGACGGGGGTGGCGGTGTCCAGGTTCAGGTCCCGGATGCTGGCGCTGCCGTCGATGTTGAGCCGCCCGCCGGTGGCCTTCTCGTCCATGGTGACAGTGCCCGCCACGCCCTGGGCGATCTGGAGGTTGGAGTTGGGCGTGAGGTTTACGATCTCCTTGATGTTGCCCGCCACCTGGAGCTGGGTGCCGCTGGCGCCGTCCAGGGTGATGACCTTGAGGCCCAGGCCGTCGTCGGTGACGTCCTCTAAGTAGGAGCCGGTGCGGACGGTGGTGTTCCCGATGTCGGTAAGGCCCTCGGCCCGGACGGAGAGGAACTGGTCCGTGAGGCTGTCGATGACCATGGAGTCGGCGGTGACGTTCCGCAGGACCACGCTGTTCTCGCCCCGCTCGGCCTCGCCGGCCCCGCAGAGGACGATTTCGCCCAGCACGGTCACGTTCTCCAGCTCCACGTTCCCCAGGCCCACGCCGCCGGTGAGGTAGAGGTTCCCGGTGATGGTGGTGTCCTTGAGCTTGACGCCGGCGGTGTTGATGGTGAGGTTGCCGTAGACGCCGCCGGAGGTCTGCTCTCCCGGCTCGTTGACCAGGGTGCCCAGGGCCCGGACCAGGAAGCAGGCCACCTGCCCCCGGGTGATGAGGGCGTCGGGGCGGAAGCTGCCGTCGGGGTAGCCCTGGATGATGCCCATGTCCGCGGCCTGCTGGACCAGCCCCCGGCTCCAGGTGCCGATCTCGTTGCCGTCGGTGAAGCTGGAGGCGGAGCCGGTGGTGCCCTGGAGGCGGAGGCTCCGCCCCAGGAGGGCCGCGGCCTGCTCCCGGGTCACCAGGTTATAGGGCGCGGCGGTGGTGGGGGAGGTGCCGTTGAAGTAGCCCGCCTGGTGGGCGATGGCGATGTCCTCGGCGAACCAGTCGCTTTCGAGGACGTCGGTGAAGGGGTTGGGCCCCGCCTCGGTGTAGCCGAAGGCCCGGTTGATGAGGGTGACGAACTCGGCGCGGGTGATTTGGCGGTCCGCGTTGAGGTTGCCTGTAGCGTCCCCCCGCATGACGCCCCACTCCACCACCTGGTCGAGATAGGGCTCCATCCAGTCCGCGGCCTTGGCGGGCCGTTCCGTCATCCAGAAGAGGCTGAGAAGCATGGCGAAGGAAAGGAGCGCCGCCCCCAGCCGCTGGACTGCCGTTTTTTTCTGTGCCGTTGTCATGATTGATTTTACCTCCCTGTTTCTGCGGTGTGCAGGTCCCGGTTCTCCAACTGGAGGAAGAACACGGCCTCCCGCACGGCGACCTCCTCGTCCTCGCAGAGGTCCACGAACTTCGTAGCGTAAAAGACGTTTCCGTCCTCCAGATCCTGGATGCGGAGAATCTCGCAGCGCAGGATCAGGGGCCCTTCCATAGCGGGGACGATCACCTCCATCTCCTCGTTCATCTCCAGGCCCGGGGCGCCCCGGAAGGCGACGCCGCCGCTGCTGAGGTCCGTGGTCTGGACGGCCCTGCGGCCCCGCCACCGGCCTGTGATGGGATAGAGAAAGCTGTCGAACTTCACGGGGACCCGGAGGTTCCGCCGCACGTTCCGGTCCAGCTTGGAAATGATCTTGAGGATCACGGTGTCCCCCCGCTGCCGGAGCATCTGGCACTGGAAGGACTGGTCTGCGCTCCGCATGGCCACGAGGTTGATGATGGCGTGCTCGGCCACCTCGTCGGCTTTGTTGTCCAGGACCTCCACCCGGAGGTTGGGATCAGTGAGGGCGTTTTCGAGGCTCCCCTTGGCCAGGGGGTTGTTCCCGCTGTCCAGGAGCATGTACACCCGGCCCTCCTGTCTGCCTGCTGTCATGATGTCACCTCTCCTTGCGTGTGATTCGCGGCCTCCTGCTGCTGCCGCCCCGAGAGGTCGAAGTGCAGGAAGTACACGTAGATTTCCACGATGGCCTGATACAGGCTCTCGGGGATCTCCTGCCCCAGCTGGAGCTGGGTCAGGATGGTGGACAGGGAGTTGTCCTCGTATATGGGAACGCCGCAGTCCGCAGCGGTCTCCACGATTTTCTCCGCCATGTAGCCCATGCCGGAGGCCACGATCACGGGGGCGGCGTCCCCGGGCCCGTATTGCAGGGCCACGGCCTTCTTGGCCCGCGTTCCGTCAGATCTTGACATTGACACTGTTCTTCCCTTCGTAGATTTTGGGGAACACCTCTGTCAGGGTCACGGGGCGTTCCATCCGCCGCACCAGGACCCGGGAGGGGTTCAGCTCGTTTTTCACCAGGATGCCGGACACGGCCTCCTCAATCTGCCGGGAGAAGGGGGTGAGCTTCTCGGGGCAGGCGATCTGGATGTCCACGTCCTTGTCCTGTGTGGTGAGAATGATGTCCATCATGCCCAGGGACTGGACGTCGATCTTAAAGAGGAAGCGCATGGAGGTTCCCCCCCGCTTCCCGTCCCGGCCCCGGTTCTGCTCGTCCTCGGCGTTGGGGTCCACCCACAGCTCGGAGAAGAGCATCCGTCCGTTCCACTCCAGGGGCAGGAGGTAGTGGTTCACGGGCATATACACGCTCTCGTTGATGAGCATGGCGTTGAGCAGGTTCTGGAAGGCCTGCTGGACCTCGGCGCTGCCCTCCCCCCGGAGGGCCCTGGCCGCGGCGGCGGCCAGATGGTCCGCGAACTGGACGGCCCGGGCGTTCTCCGGCATCTTCCCGCTTCTGAGAAGCATCAGAAGAGACTGCCCGTCAATGCCCCCCAGCTGTTCCCGGAGGGTGCCGTAGCCGCTGAGCTGGTGGAAGCTCTCCATGAGCTTTGATTCGGAGCCGTTCTCATAGCGGGCGGTGTTCAGGGCCAGCATGGTCAGGAGGGCCCTGGGGAGGCCCATGTCGTGGGTCCGCTCCACGTAGGAGGACATATAGGGAAAAATCTCCCTTTGAAGGAGCTGGAGGCAGGCGGCGCGGTCTCCCGCGGCCATGCCGTTTTTGAGCTGGGCGGTGAGGTCCCGGAGCTTCTCGGCCCAGCTGGCGGGGATGGCGTCGGCCATGGTGCCCAGGTCCCGGAGGATGCTGCCCTCGATGTGGGCGGTGGAGTCGAAGTCCACGTAGTTTTTAAGGAACTGGAGGATGTCGGCCCGGACGCCCTCGGAGGCGGCGCGGCTGTAGGCGCTGCGGAGGAGGGCGAAGAGGGCCCCGCCGAAGCGGCTCCCGGCCTTGAACTGCCCCATGAGGAAGTCCAGCAGCTGGGCCTCGTCCATGCGCAGCATCTCCAGCACCTGAGCCATCTCCTCGGCGATGCCGCCGCTCATCCCGGAGAGGACCACGGTGCTCTCCCGCCCGCTGAACATGCGGACCAGGCTCTCCACCATGGTGGGGGTGTCCTTCAGGCGCTGGAGGAAGGTCTGGAAATTGGAGTCGTAGCGGACGCGGCCGTCGCCCTGGAGGTTGGAGTCCTGCTGCTCCGTGCGTCCGTCGGCCCGGGAGACCCGGGAGGGGTCCGGGACGTTTTGTATCTGGGGGTTGCTGGCGGTGTCCTGCGTCACCGTGACGTTTCGGCTGACGTTTGCTTTGTCATAGCCGGGGACTGGGTTGGTTGCGCCTAGTAAATCGGGCATTCTTGACACCTCGCAGAAAAAACTTGTGTGCGCTACTTATTTTTTTATCACAACGGGTCGATAGTTATTAGAAAGACTGAATGAGGTGGTGTTTTTGTGAGCAGCAACGACATTCTGGATATGTATATCTATGAAACCAACACGCTTCTGGAGCAGTTGGAAACGATTGTCCTGGACGCAGAAAAGGAGAATACGTTCTCACAGGACAACGTGAATGAAATTTTCCGCATCATGCACACCATCAAGGGCTCTTCGGCCATGATGGAGTTTGATACGCTGGCGCGGGTTTCCCACCGCATCGAGGACCTGTTCTTCATCATCCGGGAGAACACGATGGATGTGGTGTCCGAGGCGAACCGCCCCGCCCTGTTCGACCTGATGCTCCACTCCGTGGACTACTTCCGGGAAGAGATGGAAAAGGTGGAGGCAGAACAGCCCCTTAATAAGGATGTCGACAGTTTCTTAGCAAATATTAATAGTTTGATCGCTAAAATTAAGGGAGAGGAGCCCGCCGAGGAGGCGGCCCCCGCCGCCCCGCCCGCCGCGGCCCCCGCCGGAGGCGGCTCCGAGGCCGCCCCCGCCCAGGCGTCCGAGGGCAATCCGGACTTCCCCTACCAGCTCCGGGTCTTCTTCGACGACGGCTGCGGCATGGAAAACCTGCGGGCCTACATGCTGGTGACGGCCATGCAGAGCTTCTGCGCCGACTCCGACTTCCTGTATGAGCCCGCCGCCGTGGAGCAGGACGCCTCCACCGCCGAGACCATCATCGAAAACGGCTTCCTCCTGATGTTCCGCCACCCCGAGGCCCGGGAGACGGCCATCGCCGCCGTCCAGAGCGCCGGGTCCGTCCGCTCCTACCAGCCTCACGACTACGTGGCTCCGCCCCCGCCGCCGGCCCCCGCGGAGAAGGAAGCCGCCGTCTCCGCCGCCGCGGTCACTCCCGCGCCGAAGGCGGCGCCCGCCGCGCCCCCCGCCGCTGCCGCCGGGGCCAACGCCCAGCAGCACCAGAAGGAGAGCCTCATCAGCGTGAACCTCAGCAAGCTGGACGCCCTCTCTGCCATTGTAGGGGAGATCGTCATCACCGAGGCCATGGTGACGGGGTCCCCGGATTTGAAGGGGATGCACCTGGACCTGTTCCACAAGTCCGCCCGGGAGCTGCGCAAGCTCACCGACGAGCTCCAGGACGTGTCCATGTCCCTGCGGATGATCCCCGTGTCCAACACCTTCCAGAAGATGAACCGGATTGTCCGGGATATGTGCAAGAAGCTGAACAAGCAGGTGAAGCTGACCCTGGTGGGGGAGAACACCGAGGTGGACAAGACCATCGTGGACTCCATCGGCGACCCCATCATGCACATGGTCCGCAACTCCATGGACCACGGTATTGAAGAGAACGTCCAGGACCGGATCGACGCCGGGAAGGACCCCGTGGGCGAGATCCTTCTCTCCGCCCAGGACACCGGCAGCGAGGTCATCATCCAGATCTCCGACGACGGCGCGGGGGTCAACGACGAGGCCGTCCTGGCCAAGGCCATCCGCAACGGCATCGCCTCCCCTGACATCGAGTATTCCCACAAGGAGATCCTGAACTTCCTCATGGCCCCCGGCTTCTCCACCAACGCCCAGGTGACGGAGTTCTCCGGCCGCGGCGTGGGCATGGACGTGGTGAAGAGCGGCGTGGAGAGCCTTGGCGGCACCGTGTCCATCACCAGCGAGCAGGGCAAAGGCATGACCACCATCATGCGCATCCCCCTCACCATGGCCATCATGGACGGCATGGAGGTCTCCGTGGGCGACTCCATCTTCACCATCCCCATCAAGGACGTCCGCTCCAGTGTGAAGGTGACCAATAAAGACATCCTCCACGACTCCGTAAACGGGGAGATGGTCAAGCTCATGGACAGCTACTACCCCGTGATCCGCGCCCGGGAGTTATACAACCTTCCCGGCGGCGAGGAGGACGTGGAAAACGGCATTCTGATGTGGCTGGAGTCCGGGGACATCTCCTACGCCCTCTTCGTCGACGAGCTGCTGGGCGAGCACCAGATCGTGGTGAAGCCCTTCCCCGCCTACGTCAACAACTTTGACATCAAGAACTACGGCATCACCGGGTGCAGCATCCTGGGCGACGGCAGCATCAGCATCATCCTGGACGCCAAGGGCCTGTACACCGCGGCCCACATCGTGTGATCCGGAAAAGGAGGAAGCCTATGAACGCAATGAAGGAAGATGTTTTGTTCCAGCGCGAGGACGAGGCCCCTGAGGTGCAGGAGGAGATCGTCAGCAGCCGGAAGTACCTCATTTTCGTGGTGGATGACCTGCGGATCGGCCTGGACGCCGAGTATGCGGTGGAAATCCTGAACGGATATACGGTCACTTACCTGCCCATGATGCCCTCCTATATCTGCGGCATCTTCAATATGCGGGGCCAGATCATCCCCATGATGGACATCCGCCTCCGGCTGGGGAAGGAGTCTCTGGAAAACAGCCTCCTGGTGGTGCTGAACTACAACAACAACCACCTGGGCATCCTGGTGGACGCGGTGGAGCTGATGCTGGACATTCCCGACGAGAGCATCATGCCCATCCCCGCCCAGAGCGCCCAGAAGCTGGTCTCCGGCATGTGCACCCTGCCCGACGGGCTGGGCACCATGCTGGTGCTGGACTGCGAGCAGCTTCTGGCGCCGTGAGGGAAGATTCTGGAAAACGAGTTGAGTTTTGAATATGGATAAAAATAACGAGACCGGGGGCGCCTTTTCCCCCATGACGATCTCCGAGAAGGACTTCAAGCGCATGGCCCAGTTCATGCAGTCCACCTACGGCATCGACCTCACCCAGAAGCGGCAGCTGGTCACGGGCCGGCTCTCCCCAGCCATCCGGAAGCTGGGCTACACCAGCTTTTCCGACTTCGTCAACCACGTCCTGGAGAAGAAGGAGAACGACGAGATCACCCTGATCCTGAACAAGCTGACCACCAACTACACCTTCTTCATGCGGGAGCAGGAGCACCTGGACTACTTCACGAAGAACATCATCCCGGAGATCGTGCACCGCCACCAGCGGGACAAGAGCCTGGCCATCTGGAGCGCCGGCTGCTCCAGCGGCGAGGAGCCCTACAACCTCACCATGCTCCTCTACGACTACTTAGGCCCCCAGGCGAAGCAGTGGGACACGAAGCTCCTGGCCACCGACATCTCCGCCCAGGCCCTGGCCAAGGCCCAGAAGGGGATCTACACCCTCCCGGACACCATTCCCCAGGAGTGGAAGCGCAAATACTTCACCGCCCGCCCCGACGGCACCCACGCCGTCACCCCGGAGGTGCGGAACAACGTGATTTTCAAGACCTTCAACCTCATGGACCCCATCAGGTTCCGCCGGAAGTTCGACGTGATCTTCTGCCGCAACGTGATGATCTACTTCGACCAGCCCACCAAGGACGCCCTGGTCCGCCGCTTCTACGACGCCACCGTCCCGGGGGGCTACCTGCTGATCAGCTACTCGGAAAACCTGAGCCAGAACTCCCCCTACCGCCGTCTGGCGACGGCGACCTTCCAGAAGTAAACGTGCAGAACCGTTCCGTCTGTCTCCCTGTTTCCGGAAGACCGGGCCCCTGGGGTCCGGCCTGTGGGGGCGCGGGGGCAGACCGGCATGATTCAGGAAATATGGAAACCGGAGGTGGACTCCCTTCGTATGGTGTCTGGAACTAAAATCCGCGTGCTGGTGGTGGACGACTCCGCCCTGGCCCGCAGCATGATTATGAACGGCCTCTCAACCCATCCCCGCATTGAAATCATCGGCTACGCCATCAACACCCTGGACGCCCGCGGCAAGATCCAGCAGTTAAAGCCGGACGTGGTGACCATGGACGTGGAGATGCCGGGCCAGAGCGGCATTGACTTTCTGAAGGAGTACATCCCCGCCAACCCGGTGCCGGTGATCCTGGTGTCCTCCCTGAACCTGAAAGTCTTCGACGCCCTGAGCGCCGGGGCCGTGGACTTCGTGCGCAAGCCCGAGGCCCGGGACAGCCGGGAGGCCTTCATCACCGCCCTGTCCCAGAAAATCATCATCGCCTCCATGGCGAAGGTCCGCTCCGCCTCCCCGGCGGCACGGGCCGCTGCCGGCGGGGCCGCGTCCCCCCTGGGGGGCGGGACCCTGCCCCCCCTGGGGGCCTCTCCGGCCATGGACAACGTGCTGATCGGCCTGGGGGCCTCCACCGGCGGCACCGAGGCCACCCTGGAGGTCATGAAGCGCCTCCCGGCGGACATCCCCGGCATGGTCATCGTGCAGCACATGCCCCCGGGCTTCACGAAGATGTATGCGGAACGGCTGAACCGGCTGTGCAAGATGGAGGTGCGGGAGGCCAAGAGCGGCGACGAGCTCCACCGGGGGCTGGCCCTGGTTGCCCCTGCGGACCTCCAGTGCCGGGTGGTGCGGATCGGGAACAACAAGTACACCGTGTCCTGTATGCCCGGGGAGCGGGTCAGTGGGCACCGGCCCTCCGTGGACGCCATGTTCCAGTCTATGTCGGAGGCGGTGCGCTGCAAGATGGTGGGGATCATCATGACCGGCATGGGCCAGGACGGCGCGGCGGGCCTTCTCGCCATGCGCAAAAAGGGGGCGTACACCATCGGGCAGGATAAGGAGTCCTGCGTGGTCTACGGAATGCCCATGGTGGCCCAGAACATCGGGGCCGTGTGTACCCAGGCGTCCTGTGAGAGCATCGCGGGCGTGCTGATCCGGCACCTGAACAGCTTGAAGTAAACGGGAATTTTTTCCATCTTATGCACGGACTTTCTGCGCATTTTTGCGGCGGGAGCGGACGGATTGGTCCGCTCCCGCCCTTCTGCTGGCAGGCAGGAAGGGCCTCCGGCGGCAGGATTCTCGATAGAATGAGAAAATTCTCCAAAGGCGTTCTTAACTTTTCGGCTGTTTTGCCGATATGAATATTAAATAGGTTGTAAACGCAGGCTGTATTGTGACAGCGCCCGCGCCCTCCCCTGTGTACGTCCGGACCATTGCGTCCGCCTGCGGGGAAGCAGAGGGGGCGGGAAACAGGCAAAGGATGGTGAGACATTGTGCTGACTTCTTCCGGTTCCGGCGGCATTTCCTCTGTCAGCCGGACAAAAACGTATTACCCCATTCAGAAGCGCGGCGCCGCCGCTCCCACTTCCGTGGGACCCAACTATGACTCCGCCACATTTTCCTCCCTCCTGGCGGGGGAGGGCTCGGCCCGGATGGACACGGTCAGTCGCCTGTCTCATGAGGTGCGGACCGCCACCACCACCGGCGACATCCAGGCCCTCCGGCAGGAGGTTTCCGCCGGGGCCTACACACCGGACCCCATGGCCATCGCGGGGCGGATTCTGTTCCTTGTGGAGGATTGAGCATGGACAACGTATACAATTCCTATCTGGAACTGCTGGACACCCTGCGCTCCAACGTGGAAGAGCTGTCCGCCCTGGCAAAGCGGAAGATCGAGGCCGCCCAGAACGATGACCTGGTGGCCCTGGACGAGGTCCTCAAGCGGGAGCAGGCCCTGGCCCTCTCGTTCAGAGGGCTGGAGCAGAGCAAGGAACGGCTGCTGGGGGAGATGGGCATGAAGGAAGTGCCCCTGAGCCAGCTGCCCGCCCGCTACCCCCTGGAGCTCCGGGAGAGCGCCCAGAAGGCCGTGGCCGCTTTGCAGGACGAGTACCAGATCTATCAGGAGAGCGCCAAGGCCGCGCGGACGAAGCTGGAGCAGAACCTTTACGAGGTGGAGTCCGTCATCGCCGGCATGGGCGGTCCGAAGGAGCCCCAGGAGGCGGCGGGGCCCGGCTACGCCCCCCCCGCGCCGTCCCCCCAGCCCCCCCAATCCATGAGAACTGATTTCCGCGCCTGAGCTGCGCCAGATTAAAGGAGAAGATTGACTATGGGCATCGGTACGTTTGGTTCCTTTACCCAGGCCCGCCTGGCCATTTACGCGGCCCAGAGCGGACTGACGGTAACGGGCAACAATATTTCAAATATCAACACCCCCGGCTACACCCGGCAGCGCCTGGACCAGGAGAGCCTCTACATCGGCGGCGCGGACCGCTACACGGCCAAGTACGACCTGCGCATCGGCCAGGGCGTGCTGGCCAGCGGCGTCTCCCAGATCCGGGACCCCTACCTGGACATCCGCTTCCGCAGCGAGCAGGCTAAGGTGGGCTACCAGGACACGAAGCTGGGCGGTTTGCAGGGCATCGCCACCATCCTGGACGAGGTCGCCAAGGGCGAGCAGACCGAGGGCGAGCACTTCGGCATCATCGGCGCACAGATTGAGAACATCGCCAGCGCCCTGGAGCGCCTCACCACCGAGACGGGCCACCAGGAGTTCGACATCCAGGTCCGCTCCGCCGTGGAGTCCCTGTGCCAGAAGCTGAACTCTTACGCCGCCAAGCTGGAGGAGCACTACAACAACGTGGAGAAGGGCCTGGTCCAGGACGTGAAGACGGTAAACTCCATCCTCACCGGCATCCGGGACCTGAACGAGTCAATCCGCAACAGCGAGATCCACGGCCATAAGGCCCTGGAGCTCCGGGACGAGCGGAATCTGCTGATTGACCAGCTGTCGGAGTACATGCAGATCGACGTGAAGTACGAGCCGGAGGACATCGGCGGCGGCGAGTGGGTGGAGAAGTGCGTCATTAAGCTGGGCGACGCCAACCCGGACCCCTCCGTGAAGACGGACAGCACCACTTTGATTGACGGCATCTTCGGGGCCCAGATCTCTATCGACCAGGTGCCCCAGAAGCGGGACCCGGACTATAAGGACCCCACCAGTCTGCCGTATCTGGATCAGTTCGGCAATCCTACGGCCCGTGCCTCTGAGGCGCAGACGACACCAAAGCTGAATGAGAATGGCGAGATGGTAAACGACAAAAACGAGGTTGTTACAGATGCTAACGATGCCCTGTGGGTCCCCGTGGAGAACCCCGATTACCTTCCCTACCTGTCCGCCGACGGAAAGCCTACCAAGGACCCGGATGAGGCCCGCCTGGTCAACAACCCCGACTTCGACATGACCGTCTCCGAGCTGCGGGACTGCCGGGATAACCTCTTCTACTATACATCTGTGAAGACGACGCCCCTGACGCAGAAGGAGTACAGCGACGCCGTCAAGGACACCGGCGGCACCACCCAGGAGACGGATAAGGACACCGGCGTGATCACCATCACCGTCTATGGCCGGGACCCGGACGTGAAGGACCCCAATGCCCCCAACGCGTACTTCAAGCGCGTCTACACCAAGACCCCCTCCGGAGACGTGCATCTGGACGACAACGACATGATCGGCGCGCTCCAGGCGGAGCGGGAACTGCTGACGGAAAACGGCGAGTTCACCGACCTGGACGTAATCGCCAACGTGGACGAGAAAGCCGCCACCAAGCGGGGCATCCCCTACTACCAACGCTCCCTGGACCTGCTGGCCAACCAGATCGCCACGGTGCTCAACGAGGCCAACCAGGGCTACCGCACCGATCCAGACGGCAACTATATCACCCCTGTAGTGGACGCGAATGGAGATCCGGTCATGAACGAGAGCGGCCGGCCTGCCAGTGCGCTTATTACCATTGAATATGTGGTGAGAGATAAGGACGGAAATCCGGTCCAGGCTAAGGACGAGAACGGAAACCCGGCTGTGGACGGTGGTGGAAACCCGATTTTTGAGAAGGCCGAATATGCCCTGAACAAGTACGTCGATTACGACGATCCCAAGGTGTGGGACGCCCTGCCCCAGGAGGTAAAGGACGCCCTCGAGGCCACCAACCAGTCCGGCGTCGATATCTCAAAGTCCGACTTGGTCAAGGCATACCTGGGCGGAGAAACCTACCAACCCGACGGAAGCGTCAAGGTGGACGAAGATGCAGTCAAGGGCATCTTCGACGGCGGAAACCTCCTCAGCAACCACGGCGACAGCGACGACGACACCGATATCACAGCCTCCAACATCTCCATCGCCTACTCCTGGTCCAAGGGCGACAAGATCGTCCGCTCCTTCACCTGCGCTATGGGCGAGGTGGAGCCCGCCTCCGGCGACAGCGAGAACGTGCTGCACCTGGAGGGCCTGTTCCACACGAAGATGGACTACAGCCCCACGGACCTCACCTCCTGCGACCAGGCCAACGGGGACACCATGTTCAACGGCACCTTCGGGGAGATGTGGAACAACATCGGCACCGTCCTGGGCGATGACCAGAAGAAGACCACCGACCTGCTGAACACCTACTACAAGACCTCCGTCGACCTGGACACCCAGCGGGACTCCGTGTCCTCCGTGGACTTCAACGACGAGGCCATGAATCTGATGATGTATGCCAAGTCCTACAACGCCGCCTGCCGCCTGATGACCACCCTGGACTCCGTCCTCGACAAGCTGGTGAACGGCACGGGCCTGACGACCTGATAGGGAGGGAACACAATGATCAGCCGCATGACCACGGTAGGCTCCCTGAAAGGCTACCGTTACAATCTGAACCGGTCCACCTACACCATGAACCAGACCATGAACCGGGTCATTACCCACCGCCAGTTCACCAGCTTCGCGGAGGACCCGGCCCGGGCGGCCCGGGCCTTCCAGCTCCGCTGGTCCTACCTGCGCACCTCCAGCCAGTACGAGGCCAACGACGCCGCCATCCACAAGTACGATCAAGCCTGGTCCGCCCTGGACAGCGTGGAGAAGGATATCGACACCATCACCGACGACAACGGCTTCATGAGCATCCTCCGCGGCCTCAACGGCGCGGACGCCTCCGCCCGCAACGCCCTGGGCCAGTCCATGGCCGCCAAGTCCAAGAGCATTATTCAGACCATGAACGGGCGCTACAGCGAGAACTATATCTTCTCCGGGGCCGATACCCTTCACGTGCCTTTCACCTGGAAGCCCAGGGAGAATCCGGACTTCGTTGCGGAGCCTGATCCGACGAATCCGGAGCACGCGCACGCGTTCCAGTATGTGACGGCTAACGATAAGCTGACCAACAATGTGGACGAAGCTGCCGAAGTGGCGATGGAAAACAAGAGCTTTGATCAGGATACAACCTTTAAGATTGACCAGCAGATCATCGCCGCTCAGCAGGCTTATGACGATGCTGTGAATAATCAAGGTCTTACCGGAGACGATTTGGAGCCGTTTGAAACTGCGCTTGAAGAAGCTCTGGAGAGGCAGAATGAGCCGGAGTACGGCAAATATTACGCCGCAGGCGGCGGGAAGATCGGAGACGAAAACTTTAAGCCGGCTGATAATCCAGACTTGGTGAAGTGGGGGCCGAAGGAAAACGATAAGTACATTGAAGGTTCCGACAAGCAGTACGTCAAGCCCGACGGCACCTTTACCAACACCAAGAGCGAGGCCAGCGAAGTCCTCTGCTACCGGGGCATCCCCGTGGACACCAAGGACCCGGATGAGCTGGCAAAGCTGGATTACTACAACTACGACGAGAAGAAGTACCTCGATCTCGGCCTGGGCTACGAGGAGAAGGACGGGAAAGTGGTATCCTCCAGCGTCTTCGACGTGGCCCTCCAGGGCACCTACTACCTGGGCGGCTACGGCACCAAGAAGGTAGAGGTCCCCGTGAATGACGACGATCCCAACGGGGAGAAATACGTCTTCGACATCCCGGAGAACATGGCCTCCGTCATGAACCGGCTCAGCGAGATCCTCCTGGCCTGCGACCCCGAAGACGGCGAGTTCGCCAGCGATAAGGACGAGGCGGAGTTCAACATCCTGGCCAAGAAGTTCGAGGACAGCTCCGCCCTGGTGAAGCAGCGCTACGTGGAGCTGGACACCCAGACCAGCTTCCTCAAGGACAACGGCGAGCTGCTGATCGACAACTGCGACTCCCTCCAGGACCAGTTCCTGGGCATGGAGGACGTGGACCCCGCGGCGGCCATCTCCGACCTCATGTTCGCGAAGTATTGCTACGACACCGCGCTGAAAGTGGGCAACAGCATCCTGTCCCAGAGCCTGATGGACTATATGAGCTTCTGAGGGAGCTTTGAGGTGAATTTTTCAGAAAGGAGAGCGCTATGATTTATGGAACAACTGCTTGAAATTACCAGAGTCCCCATCGAAATTGAGATGAAAACGTCCCGCGCACAGCTGGAATACACCCGGGGCACCGCAGAGCTGGAGGTGTCCCGGGACAAGGGCGGTCTGAGCATTAAAAGCCGCGCCATCCAACTGAACATCGACACCTTTGAAATGCGCAGCTCCATCGTCCCCACCCCCACCCAGGCCATCGAGCAGGGGGCCGACAAGGGGAAGCAGGCGGCGTATAAGGCCACGGCCTCCTTTGCCCAGGAGGGGGAGCTGTACCTGAAAGCCCAGATCGGCGAGGACGTCCAGGCCCAGCTGTCCCAGACCGCCATCAGCACCCAGATGTTCTCCCAGCCCGGCCTGGACTTCATCCCCAAGGCCGCGCCTGAGATCACCTGGGACCCCGGCGAGATGAATATCCGCTACGAAATGGATAAACTAAACTTCGACTGGCGGGTGAACAAGACGAAGTTCGAGTTCATCCCGGGAGACATCGAGATCTCCGTGAAGCAGAAGCCGGAAGTGATTATCAAGTACGTGGGCGGGCCGCTGTACGTGCCCCCCTCCGCCGATCCTGATTACGAGCCGGTGGACGTGCAGGCATGACAGGAGGTTCCGCTTTGAAGCTCCAGACCAAATACTTTGGAGAGATTGAGTACGAGGCAGATGAGGTGATCCGCTTCCCCGGCGGCATATTCGGCTTCGAGGAGGAGCACAGCTTCCTGCTGCTGCCCTTCGACGGAAGCGGGGGGAACCTGCTGTGCCTCCAGAGCACCGCCACCCCGGCCCTGGCCTTCGTGGTGATGGACGCGTTCAGTCTGATGCCGGACTACGCGCCGGTG
Source organism: Oscillibacter sp. (assembly GCA_022791875.1). Lineage (GTDB taxonomy): Bacteria > Bacillota > Clostridia > Oscillospirales > Oscillospiraceae > Oscillibacter. Next base: position 103,011 of record JAAVZX010000077.1, on the reverse strand, counting down.
CTCCAGAAGGCGGAGCTGGAGCAGTTCGGCGTGGAGGACGCGGGAGCCTTGGGCTTCTATGTGCTGTGCGCCGTGAAGAACCCCGTGTCGTCCAGCACGGTGAACCTGCGCTGCCCCTTGGTCATCCATCCGGAGACGCGGGAGGCCCGCCAGATTATCATGGAGGTCTACGAAATGCGTCATCCGCTGGAGGAATTTGGCCAGAGGGAGGAGGCCGCGCCTTGCTGATTTTACAGCGCAAGCCCGGCGAGTCCCTGGTGATCGGAGAGGATATCTCCGTGTCGGTGGTTTCCATCGAGGGGGGCCGGGTGCGCCTTGCCATCTCGGCGCCCCAGGAGGTGCCGATCCTGCGCAGCGAGCTGGTGGACGCCACGGCGGCGAACCGGGATTCCGCCGTGGAGGAGGCCGCGCCCGCGGAGCTGCTGGATCTGCTGGCCTCCCGCGCCAGGAAAAAACCCTGATCCGCTGTCCGCCCGCGTCCTCATGGTGCGGGCGGAGGAGGAATGATTGAGAGAAGGAGGACGGAACCATGATGGATGCCATCGCGAGCGCTTCCATGAGTATGAGCGCCGCACAGTTTTCTGTGGAGTATGCCATGAGCATGGCGAAAAAGGTGATGGATACCCAGGAGCTGGCCGCGGAGGAAATGCTGGAAATGCTTCCCCCCACCCAGAGCTTGGGCCAGTTCATCGACACCTACGCCTGACGCCACACCCGGAGGGGCCCCGAGAGGCCCCGCATCGGGCGCGGCTTCCTGCTGCGTAAGAGCCGCGGGCGCCTGTGACGCCTGCGGCTTTTTTCCCCGCTTTTCCCCCCGCGCGCCCCGTTCTTTTCCACCCGGCTCCCGAATAGAATGCGTGGAAGCCGCTGCGTTTGGGAAGGGGGAGGCGGCGGATGAAACGGGCGCGGTTTGCATAGGGCCCTGTGTGTACGGGGCGCAACAGAAGAAGGAGGCAGGAGAGATGAATCGAGTGAGAGAGGCGGCGCGGCGCTGGCTGCGGCGAAGCACCTGGCGGGATCTGACCTTCGCGGGTCTTTGCATCGGGGCCATCGGGGCGCTGATCGGCCTGGCGGTGCCGGGACGGAAGAAGCGTGGGGCGGCGTGGATCGCGTCGCTGCTGCTGGCGGCGGCTTATGTGCCGCTGATGGGGCGCTTTCTGCCCTTCCTTCTGGGGGACCGGATGGACGTGGAGGATATCTACGGCGGCTAGGGGCGCGGATTCCAGGATTCTGAAGAGAATCCAAGAAAAGGCTTGTAAAAGCGGAGAAAAGAGTGTATGATAGAACTGTTGGTTCTGTAACACTTGAAATGGGAGGAGACTAGCATGAGCAAAACGGCAAGTATGGTGATGAAAATTATCGGGGCGAGCCTGGCGTTTGCGGCGTTTGTCTGCCTGCTGATCGGGGGCTGGCATGATCTGAGCGTGGGGTACTGCGGGATCAAGAACCGTCTGAGCCACCGTTTCCGCTCCGAGTACGATGACTACGCCGACGAAGAGCTGTACGAGTAAGGAACCGTATTGCGTGAAAAAAGTCCTCTGTTCCATGAGAACAGGGGACTTTTTCGCGTGAAATCAGCCTTTTCCAGGCAGGATTTCCCGGACTGTCAGGAGGGACCCGGAGACGGTGAAGCGGACCTCCAGCCCGGCGAAGCCGAAGCCGTAGACCCGCTCCGGGTCCTCGTGGTAATGGGGCCGCGGGTCCAGGGCGAGGACGCCGCGAAGGGCGTCCCGGCGGTTGGGGGGCACCCGCTCCAGGAGGTCAGGGGGAATGTCAACGCCGAGCGTCTCCCCGGCGGGGGCGGAGGCGAAGCCTCCGGAGGCATGGGGGAGGCAGTCGGCGTAGGGGAGGTAGGGCTTGATGTCGAGGATGGGGGTGCCGTCCACAAGGTCCGCGCCGCGGACGTGGAGGATGGGGCCGCGGTCAGAGGCAAGCTCGACGCCCGCCAGGGCGACGGCGGAGAGGGCGATGGGGTTCGGGCGGAATGGGGAGCGCGTAGCGAAGACGCCGAGGCGTGTGTTGCCGCCAAGGCGGGGCGGGCGGACGGTAGGGGACCACTGGGCGCGCACGGCCTGGTCAAAAATCCAGAGCAGCCAAAGGTGAGAGAACCCGTCGAGTCCGCGGAGGGCGTCAGGGTTCCGGAACTCCGGCTCAAAGATGATATTGGCCTCCAGCGCGTCGACGAGTCCGCTTTGGCGCGGTACGCCGAATTTAGCGGCGAAATCGCTGTGAATCCGCGCGATCACGCGCATGGAAAACTCCTGCATATCCCCACAACCTCCCAACAAAAGTATAAAATCCTGTGGTCCTTACCTCGATCGAGGTAAGGACCACATGCTCAGCACTACGTTACCACGCACAGTCTCCAACGCCCACCGGATTCGCGTCGAGTTAAAAAGTTCTTTTTTCGGTTCCTTTTTTCTTTCAAGAAAAAAGGAACATTACCGCTCCTCGACGTCCTCCAGCCGATGGAGATAGGGACTGGCCGTACAGCTCATTTCGGAAGCCTCGTTTTTGAACTTTTCGACGGTCATAGTGCTCTCCTTGACAGGCCGGATGGTTCCGGCGCCGGCGACGCAGCCGCCGGGGCAGCCCATGCCTTCCAGGAGGTAGCCGTCGCGTTTGCCGGCCTTTGCCATGGCGAGCATTTTGCGGCAGTTTTTGAGGCCGTCGCCGTACTCGATTTTGATTTCGCGGTCGGGGTCGATGTGCTTGATGGCCTCGACGACGGCGGCGGCGACGCCTCCGCCCACGGCGAAGCCGCGGCCCATGCCGGTGCCCTCGTCCATTTCGTCCTCGGGGTTGGCTTCCAGCTTGCTGAAGTCGATGTCGCGGGCGTCGAAGATGCCCTGGAGCTCCTCAAATGTGAGAACGAAGTCCACGTCGGAGCGGACGGTGCGGCGGTTGGCCTCCAGCTTCTTGGCGGAGCAGGGCCCGATGAAGACGATGCGGGCGTTGGGGTGGTCCTTCTTGACCATGCGGGCGGTGATGACCATGGGGGTGAGGGCCATGGAGATATAGTCCGCGAACTCGGGGTAGAGCTTCTTGGCCATGACGCTCCAGGCGGGGCAGCAGCTGGTGCCCATCCAGGGCTGCTTGGCAGGCACTTCCTCCAGGAAGTCCTTGGCCTCCTCCACGGTACACAGGTCCGCGCCGATGGCGACTTCCACCACGTCGGAAAAGCCCAGGATGCTCATGGCGGCTTTCAGCTTGGCGGGGGTGGCGTCCTTGCCGAACTGGCCCACGAAAGCGGGGGCCACACAGGCGATGACTTCCTCATTGCGCTTGATGGCGGTGATGACCTGGTAGATCTGGCTCTTGTCGGCGATGGCGCCGAAGGGGCAGTTCACGAGGCACATGCCGCAGGAGACGCACTTGTCGTAGTTGATCTTGGCGCGGCCCAGCTCGTCGGACTCGATGGCGTCCATGCCGCAGGCGGCGGCGCAGGGGCGCTCGATCTTGGAGATGGCGCGGTAGGGGCACTGGTTGAAGCACTTGCCGCACTTGATGCACTTGTCCTGGTCAATGTGGCAGTGCTTGTCCTTGTCCATGTAGATGGCATCCTTGGGGCAGACGTTCATGCAGGGGTGGGAGATGCAGCCCTGGCAGCTGTCGGTGATGCGGATCTGCTTGGGGGGGCAGGCGTTGCAGGCGAAGGGGATGATGTTGACCAGGGGGAGCTCGAAGTATTTCTGGTCGGTGGTGGCCTCGTTGATGGTGGCGGAGATGGGGAGCTGATCGCCCATCATGCTCATGCCGAGGGCCAGGCGGATGCGCTCTTTGATGATGGCGCGCTCCAGGAAGACGTCGGAGCGGTGCTGGGCCACGTCGCCCTGGATCATCTTGTAGGGGATGAGGTTGACGCGGGCAAGGTCGCCGTCTTCGTAGGCCAGGCGGGCAACCTCTTTGAATACGGTGCGGCGGATGTCGTCTACCGCGCTGTGTACGCCTCTCATATACTTTCCTCCCATATTGACCGGACAGAAGGGAACCGTCCGGATATTTACAAGGGTTTCAGGTTTGCCAGTTTTTTCACATGTCTGGTCAGATTCAATTATATGCGGTTTGGTGGGTGAATGCAAGAGCATAATTGTTGGAATTGGAGGCGTTTGTTTGACAAATTTCAAACAGAGTGCAATAAAAGACGCAGACCGGCGGCAGGCATGAGGCCCGCCGCCAGTCCGCGAAGAGGGAAAAGAAACAGAAAGAGAGGAAATCGTGCCTCCGTTTTGGAGGATGGTACTAGGATACCCAGAAAAAATGAAATCAATCTGTCAATTCTATAAATAAATTGTGAATATTTTCGTTCAGACAGCTTTCAGCTGCATTCGCTATCATGAGTGGTGCGGACGGAGGAGCTTTTTTGTTTGACGGCGGCGGGAGATGTGCTATAATAGCAGGGACGCCCCGCGGGGGGACGGGGGGCCTCCGGCGGGTTACTTTTTCTCGAGAGAAAAAGTAACCAAAAAGAGCTTTCATACCGCTCTATGCAATGGTGGGTGTTAAGGCTTACCGCACGGTGACGCGGCAGTTGCGGGTGGGTCCTTCCATTGGCATGAAAGGACCCACGGGGTTTTTATTGCTGGGTTAGGCGCATCCTGCTTTCGCGAGGAGATGTGAGAGCGGAGCGGCTCACATGACTACAGAACCCCCGCGCATTCCTGCGGACCTGGATCTTTTGGAGGCTTTGTGCGCTTTCCCGCACTTTGAAAAGATTATTTCCACTTTGGCTAAGAAACCCCCGTAGCGGCAGTCTTTCGCGACCGCCAGACCACAGAAACAAACCAACCAACTACCCCAAACAGGAGGAACCAATCCATGACATGGAAAGAAAAGCAAACCATCACCATCCTGCTCTCCATCCTGGGCGCTCTGTCCGCCATACTCCTGGTGGTGCTGGGCATCCGGTACCGTGAGAGCCGCCCCGCCGCCGTCGGAAGCAGCGGCGGAGCCGGCGGCAGCGCCGTGAGCGGAAGCGCCGTCACCGACCCTGCGGGCCTCACCGGTCTGAGCTACAGCAACGGGTCCGCTACCCTTACCTTCTCCCTGGACGACAAGGGGGCCTGGATCTGGTCCGACGACCCTGGTTTTCCCCTGAACAGTGCCACGATTACCGCTATCACTGACTTGGCGGTCAACCCCCAGTTCCAGCAGACCCTTTCCAATACAGAATCCCTGGATACGTACCAACTGGACAACCCCAAAGCCACCCTCACCCTCACCAGCGGCGAATCCGGCACCCGCACCTTCGCCTTCGGCAAGGCCACCACCGACGGAAACAGCCGTTACCTGATGCTGGACGGCGTGGAGAGCACCCTTTACATTATGGACGGAACCCTGTACCAATATTTGCAGACACCCATTTATAACATGATGGAACTCCCGGAACTCCCGGACCTGTCGGAGAACAACCTACGGAGCCTCACCATCTACGGCCCCCAGCCGGAGGTGCCCGAGGACGCCTCCGGAGAGGGTGAAGAATCTTCTGCGGAGGAAGGGGCTGAAAGCGCGGCGGAGCCGGAGGCGGTGCCCGCGGCCTCCTTCACCGCGAAGCAGGGCGATGGGGACAGCGCCGCCCTTTGGTTCAGCGATACCCTGAACGTGACCACCAACAGCGCCCTCCTGGAGCTTCTCGCGGACCTCCGGGGCCTGAGCATGACCCGCTGCGTGGACTACCGCCCCTCCGAAGAGGCGGAGGCTATCTGCGGCTTCGACGCGCCCCTGGCGGTCCTGGAGGCCGAGTACGGCACGGAGAGCGCGGGGGGACAGTTCACCCTTACCATCGGCAAGAGCCAGCCTGACGGCGCGGGGCGCTACGTCCAGCTCGGCGAAGAGGATTCCACCGTCTACCTGGTCCCGGAGGAGAGCGTGGACGGCATTTTGCAGATCGCCAGCAACGGCATCGGCTGAGAGGGGGCGGGCGTCTGTGCGTGTACTGATTATCGAGGACGAGGTGCGCCTGGCGGGGACCTTGCAGGACCTGATGGAGCTGAACGGCTACACCGCCGACGTGTCCCACGACGGAGAGGCGGGGCTGGACAACGCTTTAAGCGGCATCTACGACGTGGTTCTGCTGGACGTGATGCTGCCGAAGCTGGACGGCTTCGGGGTCCTGAAACGCCTGCGGGCGGCGGGGAACGCCGTGCCCGTGCTGATGCTGACGGCCCGGGACCAGGTTTCGGACAAGGTGGAAGGATTGGACTGCGGCGCGGACTACTACCTGACGAAGCCCTTCGACCCCAAGGAGCTGCTGGCCTGTGTGCGGGCCCTGGTGCGCCGCCAGCCGGAGATCCGGAATCCGGATACCCTGGAGTTCGGGGGCCTGCGGCTGGAAAAGAGCGCGTTCACCCTCTCCTGCGGGGAGCGCTCCGTGCGGCTGAGCCGGAAGGAGTTCGACATCATGGAGCTGCTCATGCGGAACCGGAACCTGGTGATTACAAAGGAATCCCTGCTGCTGAAGGTCTGGGGCTACGAGTCGGACGCGGAGGACAACAATGTGGAGGTATATATCTCCTTTTTGCGGAAAAAGCTGAGCCATCTCCACGCGGCGGTGAAGATCCGGACGATCCGGATGGTGGGCTACTGCCTGGAGGCGGAGGAAGGGTAAGTCTTGCGGCGCATAGGGAAGAGGCCGGGGAAATCCCGGTTTTTTCCTCGTTTTCCACATGGTTTTCCACATGGATAAAACCATTTTCCACGAAGGGCGGAAAAAAACACATTGAGAAGGGGGCGGGGAGCCGTGATCCAGAAGCTGCGGCTGAAATTTGTGGGCGTGTGTATGCTGCTGGTGACGGCGGTGCTGGCGGCGGTGCTGCTGGCGGTGTACGCGGCTGTGGAGAACAATATCGCGGACCTGAGCCATCAGGTTCTGCGGGGAGTGATCCAGGAACAGCCCTTTCGCAGGGGCGGGGCCCCGGCGGAGTTCGGCGTGGAGATCGGCGGCGACCAGGTCCTTCTGCCCTATTTCACCGTCAACGTCTGGCCGGGAAACGGGGCCTATACCGTCTATGTCACCGGGGGGACCTACGGGAACCTGGAGGACACGGAAGAGCTGAGCGCCATTTTACAGGACTGCCTGAACCAGAACCAGCCCGAGGGCGTGGTGAAAAGCTACCGCCTGCGCTACCTGATCCAGGACAACGGGCTCTACTGGAAGATCGCCTTCGTGGACATGTCCATGGAGCAGGCCATGCTGCGGGAGATGATGCGGTCCTATCTGAGGATCGCCCTGGCGGGGTTCACGCTTTTGTTGGGCGTTTCGATCCTCCTGGCGTGGTGGGCAACGCGGCCTGTGGAGCGGGCGTGGCGGCAGCAGCGGCAGTTTCTTTCCGACGCGTCCCACGAGCTGAAAACGCCGCTGACGGTGATTCTCTCCAACGCGGAACTGCTGGAGGCGTCGCCGATGGAGGCGCGCCCGGCGCGGTGGACGGATAATATTCTGTCAGAGGCGCGGCAGATGAAGTCGCTGGTGGAGGAAATGCTGACGCTGGCGCGGGCGGACAACATGACCCAGGCTCCGGTGTTCGGGGAGGTATCCTTGTCGGACATTGTGGAGGACTGCGCCATGGCCTTTGAGCCGGTGGCGTATGAGGCGGGGAAGCCGCTGGAGTACAGCGCCGCGCCGGAGCTGACGGTGCTGGGGGACCGGGACCGCCTGCGGCGGCTGGTGTCGGTTCTGCTGGACAACGCGGTGAAGTACGGCGCGGCGGGGGGCACGATTACGCTGTCCCTCCAGCGGACGGACCGGCAGGCGCGTCTGGTTGTAAGCAACCCAGGGGACCCGATTCCGCCGGAGGAATTGAAGCGCCTATTTGAACGTTTTTACCGCGCCGACGCCTCCCGTGGAGAACAAACAGGCTTCGGCTTAGGACTGAGCATTGCCTCCGCGATAGCGGCAGAGCACAAGGGCACGCTGAAAGCCGAAAGCGACGTGTCCGGCACCCGCTTTATATTTACGATGCCTCTCAAGAGATGATTCAGGTCACAAAAAAGGAGTGATTTGCCAGGGTCCAGGGAGGCGCGTGCCTCCCTGGTGGGGTCCAGGGGCAAAGCCCCTGGCCGCCGGAGGCCCCCCGCCCGCCGGAGGCACAAAAAACCGTAAGAATTTTGTAAGGTTTTTGTCGACGTGTTTGTAAGAAATCCTTGGTATGCTGGGTTTGACTCAAGGGAGGAAGCCGGTTATGAACGAGTGTATTTTGGTTGTGGATGATGATCCGGAGATTGTGGGGGCGATTGCGATCGCTTTGGAGCGGGAAGGGTATCTGGTGCGGCGGGCCTATGATGGGATGCAGGCTTTGGAGCTGGCACTGGACCCTGCTGTGAAGCTGATCCTCATTGACGTGATGATGCCCCGGCTGGACGGGCTGTCGGCTCTGCTTCGCATTCGCGAGAAGCGGAATCTGCCTGTGATCGTGCTGTCCGCGAAGAGCGAGGACACCGACAAGATCCTGGGGCTGTCCATGGGGGCCGACGACTACGTGACGAAGCCCTACAATCCCCAGGAGCTTGTGGCCCGTGTGCGGAGCCAGCTGCGGCGCTACACGTCCCTGGGGGACGTGAACGCGGAGGCGCGTCAAGGCATCCTCGTCAACGGCCGTCTCAGCTACGACCCCGCCAGCCGGACCCTTCGGGCCGACGGGGACGAGGTGAAGCTCACGCCTACGGAGACGCGGATCGTCGACCTTCTCATGCGGAACCTGGGGCGCATCTTCCCCGCGGAGGAAATCTACCGCCGCGTGTGGAACGAGGACGCGTTCTCCTGCGAAAACACCGTCATGGTCCACATCCGGCGCATTCGCGAAAAAATCGAGCTGAACCCCAAAGAGCCAGATTATATTAAGGTGGTGTGGGGCATTGGATACAAAATGGAACGACATGGATAGACAGCCCGAGCGGGAGTATTACGCCGCCTCCCTGGTGAAGCGGGAGGATGGGTCCCTGCGGGAGGGCGTACCGGCGGAGCGCGTGGGACGGGTGAAGCCGTGGATCTCCTTCCTGGCCTTCTTCCTGGGGGTGACGCTGGTGATTTTCAGCGCGGGGAACGCGCTCAGCCGCATCGTGTGGGAGCGGGACCCCTTCCCCCGCTTCGTCGACGACTGGCAGGAGACGGACTCCTTTCACACGGAGGTTTCCTCGTACCTCCGGGACTTCCTGACCATTGCGGTGGGCGGCACGCCGGACTTCTACACGGCCTCCTACTGGACGGAGAACGACACGGCCTACGGGACTGCCATCACGGAGGAGAATCCGGGGATTCTGGATTTCATCTGGCAGAGGCCCAGGTCCGCTATGCAGGAGGACACGGGCACCGTGACCTACTATGACTATGGAGACGGCTTCGCCCAGAGCAGTTCCCGGCCTCCTGCGGAGCCAGCAAAGGAACGTGAGCCGGACGCGGACTATCAGCATGACAAGAACGTCCTCTACTATATCCTGCGGAACAAGGAGGGGGACGCGGCGCCGAAGACGTACACGAACACGAAGGTCCCCTACAACGGCTGGCGGAAAGCGCCGGAGTACAACTTTTTCCTGACCTTCAAGGACGGGAAAGTGTCCATCAGCAAGGACGGCCAGGAGCTGGACGTGTACGGCGACGGGGTTTACGATGCGGACTCCCTCTGGTTCGTCCCCGGCTACGACAACTTCCCCGTCAGCGATCAACTGGAGGGCGTGGAGGTCCACATGGCCATCCGGAAGGAGCCGATCCGCTGGTACGGCGTGGACTACCAGACGGGCAATACCTATTATAACAGCAGCATGTACTACATTGCCCGGAACGTGGAGCAGAGCCGGAACTTCTACCGCGCCCAGGTGTTCCTGTTCTCCTGCGGCGTGCTGCTTCTGATGGTGTGGGTGTGCCTGCGGAAGGCGCGGGTGTACGCGGACCGCAGAATCGCCTCCTGGACCGTCCGCGTGTGGACGGAGGTACGGGTTCTGCTGGGTCTGATCGCCGCGTTCATGCTCCTGTTTGAGGCGAACTGGCTGCCCGAGTTCTACTACTCTTTCCGGGATGTCTGGTACAGCTGGGACTGCGGCTGGGGCAGCTTGGGAATGCCGCTGCTGCGGGCGGCGGTGTCCAGCGTGCCCGCGCTGCTATTCCTGTTCTGGATGGTCTGGCTGGTGCGCAACGACCACAGATATAATCCGAAGGAGGCCCGGAGGTCCCTCCTGCGCCCTCTTTTTCGCAGACTGCGGGCAAGAGACCTGAATCGCCCCGTTGAGAAGCGTCTGAGCCGGAATTGGGCGGCGGGGATGCTGGCCCTGGCCATTCTGGCGGCGGCGGAGGCCGTGAACTGGATTGTGCTGTTTGTGCGCATGATCGGCTACAGGAGCATCCATATAGACGGCGTAATGCTGTTCATCCAGCTCCCCCTGGCGATTCTCAGCATCCCCCTGGCCTTTGCCGTTTACAGCGTCTGGAAGGGCCGCAATCTGGCCCGGGACATCGGGCGGCTGGCGGACAAGGTAGAGGCCATCCGCGCCGGGGACCTGACGAATCCGCTGCTGATGCCGGAGGACACGGACCTGCGTCAGACCGTCGATTCCCTGAACGACATCCAGGCAGGCATGAAAGCCGCCCTGGAGGAACAGACCAGGAGCGAGCGCATGAAGGTGGAGCTGGTCAGCAACGTCTCCCACGACCTCAAGACCCCCTTGACGTCGATTCTCTCCTATGCGGAACTTCTCAGACAGGAGGACCTCTCCCCCGCCGCGGCGGACTACGCCAGAATCATCGACGAAAAGGCCCAGCGCCTGAAAACGATGGTTCAGGATGTCTTCGAGGTCAGCAAGGCGGCGGCGGACCAGCTTCCCATTCAGATGGAGCGCCTGGACCTGGCAAAGCTCTTACGTCAGACCCTAGCCGACATGGACGCCCAAATCCAAAAGAGCGCCTTAACTTTCAAAGTCGACCTCCCAGAAGACCCCGTCATGATCACCGCCGACGGCAAGCGCCTTTACCGCGTCTTCCAGAACCTGATCGACAACGCCCTCCGCTACGCCCTGGAGGGAAGCCGCGTCTACCTGACCCTGAAACCCGCCGGCGGCAAAGCAGAAGCCAGCGTTCGCAACACCTCCCGCAGTGAACTCCCCGAGGGCGTAGACTTCACCGCCCGCTTCGTCCGCGGCGACTCCAGCCGCACCGACGGCGGCTCCGGCCTCGGCCTCAGCATCGCAAGCTCCTTCACCGAAGCCTGCGGAGGCGAGTTCCGCGTCGAAACGGTCGCTGACCTGTTTACGGCTATCGTGACCTTTCCTTTATCGTAGGTGCCTGCCTACGGGGGGCCTCCGGCGGCTTCCTTTTCTCGAGAGAAAAGGAAGCGAAAAGAGCTTTAACTGCGGGGAAACTCTGTTTCCCCGCGGATTCTTTTGTCTTGGTTCTTGAAAGTGAATATTCAGGTTTTTATTCATTTTTTGTTGGGCAGGTTGCACAAGTGGGGGCCTGGAACAGCAACGATCAGCCGCCGTTTTTTCATGAATACGGGAGGGGAAGCAAATATTTATTCATTTTTGGTAAATATACTATTGACAACCAGAAATCACCGTGGTAAGGTATCTGCGTGACAGGGACAGATTTCCCCTGCCCGGGTCCCTCCGTTGGCCCGGGACCTATTTTGTTTGGAAAAGGAAGTTTGTATCATGAAAAAGTTTTTGACCTGCCTGCTGACCCTGGCTATGGTCCTTTCCCTCGCCGCCTGCGGCGGCAGCGAAACCCCGTCCGGCAGCGGCAGCACCACCACCCCGCCCGCTCAGTCCGGCAACACCTCCGACGGTTCCTCTGACACCGGCGACACCGCCGCCCCCACCTTCACCACTGTCGAAGAGGGCAAGCTCCACATGTCCACCAACGCCGAGTTCCCTCCCTATGAAATGACCACCGACGCCGGCGGCTTCGAGGGCATCGACGTGGAAGTGGCCGACGCCATCGCCAAGAAGCTGGGCCTGGAGCTGGTCGTGGACGACATGGGCTTCGACGCCGCCCTCACCGCCGTCCAGACCGGACAGAGCGACATCGCCATGGCCGGCATCACCATCACCGACGAGCGCCTGGAGGTCATGGACTTCTCCGACAGCTACGCCACCGGCATCCAGGTCGTCATCGTCAAGGAGGACTCCCCCATTCAGTCCCTGGACGACCTCGCCAACGCTGAAATGATCGGCTGCCAGAAGGCCACCACCGGCTACATCTACTGCTCCGACAGCGTGGAGAACGGCGGCTACGGCGAGGACCACGTGACTGCCTTCGACACCGGCGCGCTGGCCGTCATGGCCCTGGTGAACGACCAGGTGGACGCGGTTGTCATCGACAACGAGCCCGCCAAGAACTACGTCGCCGCCAACGAGGGCTTGAAGATTCTGGACACCGAGTTCGCCGTGGAGGACTACGCCATCGGCTTTGCCAAGGGCAATACCGCCCTCCTGGACGCCGTCAACGCCGCCATGGGCGAGCTGATTGCCGACGGCACCTTCCAGGCCATCGTGGACAGCTATATCACTGCGGAATAAGTGACCCCTGAGAAGGGCGGCCTTCCGGGCCGTCCTTCTTTTCTGCGGATAGAAGAGAGAGGAGGTTCCCCCCATGATTCAATCCATGATCAACTGGCTGGAGGAAATGGGCCCCCGGCTGTATCGGGCCTTCATCGAGGGCGGACGCTGGAAGCTCTACCTGCAAGGTCTGGGCACCACCCTGGAGCTGACGGTGATCGCGCTGATTTTCGGCGTGATTCTGGGCCTGGTAGTGGCCATGGTCCGCACGGCCCACGACCAGCAGCGCCAGGACCGCCGGAAAAACTTCTTCCTGGGCATTGCCAACGTCCTCTGCCAGATCTACACCACCGTGATCCGCGGCACCCCCATGCTGGTGCAGCTCTTTATCTGGAACTTCGTCATTCTGCGCTCCGAGCGGAACAAGGTTCTGGTGGGCTTCATCGGCCTGGCTGTGAACTCCGGGGCCTACGTGGCGGAGATCATCCGGGGCGGGCTGATGAGCGTGGATCAAGGGCAGTCCGAGGCGGGCCGCTCCCTGGGCCTGAACTACTTCGACACCATGCGCCTCATTGTGATCCCCCAGGCGTTCAAGAGCATCCTGCCCTCCCTGGGCAACGAGTTCATCACCCTCTTCAAGGACACCTCCCTGGTCCAGGCCATCGGCGGCGCGGAGATGCTCTACTACGCCAGCACCATCGGCGGCAGGACCTTCGACTACATGCCTCCCCTGATTGGCATCGCGGCCATGTACTTAGTGGTTGTCATCGTCTTTACCTGGCTCCAGAGCAAGCTGGAAAGGAGGCTGCGTCAAAGTGATCGACGTTAAGAACCTGTCGAAGGCGTTCGGGGACCACCTGGTCCTGGACAGCATTTCCGAGCACATCTTTCCGGGGGAAAAAGTAGTGGTCATCGGCCCCTCCGGGTCGGGCAAGTCCACCTTCCTCCGCTGTCTGAACCTCCTGGAGTCCCCCACCAAGGGCACCATCACCTTCGAGGGCACGGAGATTACGAACCCCAAGGTGAAAATCGACGCCGTGCGCCAGCAGATGGGCATGGTCTTCCAGCACTTCAACCTCTTCCCCAACATGACCATCCGGAAGAACATCACCCTGGCCCCTGTGCGGACGAAGCGCATGACCCAGGCGGAGGCCGACGAGGAGGCCAGCGTACTCCTGAAACGGGTGGGTCTGGAGGACAAGGCGGACGCCTACCCCAACCAGCTCTCCGGCGGACAGAAGCAGCGGATCGCCATCGTGCGGGCCCTGGCGATGAAGCCGAAAGTGATGCTCTTCGACGAGCCTACCTCCGCCCTGGACCCGGAAATGGTCGGTGAAGTCCTGGACGTGATGAAGGAGCTGGCCCGGGAGGGCATGACCATGGTAGTGGTGACCCACGAGATGGGCTTTGCCCGGGAGGTAGGGAGCCGGGTCCTCTTCATGGACGGGGGCCACATCCTGGAGCAGAACGAGCCTGCGGAGTTCTTCGCGCATCCCCGCAGCGAGCGCCTGAAATCCTTCCTGGAAAAGGTGCTTTGAGAATTGATAATTGATAATGGATAAATGATAATGTATAATGGGGAGCAGAGAGGGGAATCTCTGCTCCTCGTTTTTGCGGTTTGGAGGGATGGTTTGTGGCTGAAAAGGGTAAGATGGGGCGGACGGAGGCGGTTCTGGGCATTCTGACGCTGTGCCTGGGGCCGCTGCATCTGTATTTGAGCTGGAGCAATTTTTTTAACAGCATCGACAAGGGTTATGGACACAGTTATCCGGCGCTGTCGTATGTGCTGATAGGAGTGTATCTGCTGATTGTGCTGGGGACGGACTGCTTTATGCTGCTGAAAGGGCGTTTTGAAATGGCGCGGGCCCTGCGGAGGTATTGGGGGAGTTCTGTGATCGCGGTGGGGCTTCTGCTGGTGATTCATGTGTCTTTTCCGGACAGTCTGGCGGTTATTTTTCCGATGGTGTACTCGCCTTATGTGGTGCTGGTTCCGGTGATAGAATGGCTGGGGATGCCGGAAAATGCCTGGTGGGTCAGTGGTTTTGTTGCGGCGTTTTGTTTGGTGAATTGGGCGGTTTGCAGGTTTTGCGTCAGAGATTGTGGGTGTTGAGGTGCATTCCCCGGAGTCTGGCAGTCGCGGGGGAAGGGCCGCCGAGGGCGGCGGCCCCTACGGAGTGCCATACAAAAATATGTGGGACCTTCCATGGTAATGGAAGGTCTCACTTGCTTACGCTTCGTTACCGTGTGCCAAGCCTTCGCGCCCACCAGATTCGCGTCGAGTTAAAGCTCTTTTCGCTTCCTTTTCTCTCGAGAAAAGGAAGCCGCCGGAGGCCCCCCGTATGCAGGCGCCAGCGTTACCGATTTGTTACCTTTGTAGCTATTTCCCTAAATGCTTCCAGTCTTGTTTTGTCTGATTGGGTCAAAAGTGGGGATAATGACCCGTCCGGACCTTGCAGTGCTTGACAAAAGTGGGAAACGGGTGTATACTATGGGCAGTTTTCAGAGAGTAACAAAAGTTACAAGTTGTTTTCCGGGCGCCTGGCGGCGCACTGGGGGACGGCTGCACAGCACTCCCTTGGGTGGGAAGACGGCATGGGCGCGTTTGCCGCTTTGCGGCTCACTTTTCCTCATTCTCTCTGCGCCGTGCCGAGTACAACCTTTATCAGGAGGGTATGCAATTGAAAAACTACCACGTATCAAACAAGCTGGCGGCACTCTGGCGGCGGCGCGGGTCCCTGATCGCGGGCCTGGCGGCGGCGGTGGTCACCAGCCTGGCGGCTACCGGCTGGGCCGGCTCCCTTTATATCATCACCGGCACGGAAGATGACGCCGCCATTATCCTCGACAGCGCCCAGGACGAGGCTCCGGACCTGTCCTCCCAGATGGTCTATATCTCCAACGGAAGCCGGGGTTACGACATCATGCTTTCGGAGGGGCAGGGCGTCGCCATCCACCACGAGGGCGGCGTCGTCACCGCCGTGGCGCGGCGGGAAAGCGTTTCCTCGCTCCTGAACCGGATGCAGATTGTCCCCAGCCCCCTGGAAATGGTGGGCGTGGACCTCTCCAGCGGCGACGTGACCATCACCGTGTCCTCCGACCTCTCCTTCTACGAGCGGGTCACGGAGAAGGCCACGCACCAGACCCTGCGTGTGGAGAATCCCGAACTGCCCGAGGGCACGGAGCAGGTGGCCCAGAAGGGCGCGGACGGTATCCGCTCCTGCATCTATGAGGTGGTCTGGTCCAACGGGGAGGAAATCTCCCGGCAGTTCGTGGAGGAGCTGAACAGCACCGCCGTGGACGAAATCATCGAGTATGGCGCGGCCAAGCCGGAGGCGGAAGCAGAGGCGGAGGAAGCCGCGGAGGCGGCTGGGGCCCCTGTGGAGAAAACGTCCAAGGAAGCGGCGTCCGGCGAGGAGGCCGGAAGCGCCGGGTCCAGCGGCACGGAAGCCGCCGTCACCAGCGGGCAAAGCCCGATTGTGAATGTCTCTGAAAACGCGGACGGCAGCGGCACGCTGTACCTGAAAGACGGCACGACTCTGAACTACTCCGGCGTGCGGACCATGAAGGCCACGGCCTACACCACGGGCCATGACGGCGTAGGCACCCGGACGGCCAGCGGCACCGCGGTGCGGGTGGGCACCGTAGCGGTGGACCGGAAGGTGATCCCCCTGGGGACGCGGATGTATATTACGGCCAGCGGCGGAGTGGTTTACGGCCTCGCCGTGGCGGAGGACACCGGCGTCCGCGGCAACCGGATTGACCTCTATTATGACACCTACAACGAGTGCATCCAGTTTGGACGGCGGAATTGTACGGTCTATATTCTGGAGTGACAGAGCAGAAAAGGCCCCCAACGCGTAAGCGCTGGGGGCTTTCCACTTTCAAACGGCGGTATCCAAAGAGAGGCCGACCGTACGCATGACTTCCTCAACCTGCCGCGCGGTATCGTCCTCCCCGTCCCGGCTGGCGACGATAAGGTCCGCATACTGCGCGTAAAGGGGCCTGCGCTCCTCGTAAATTTGCCGCAGAGGCGTATCAGCCGGCGCGGCAATCCCACGGTCCATAAGGTCCTCCGGCATTCTCTGAGAGATCTGAGAAAAGGGCGTTTCCAGCCAAATAGCGACCCCATTTTTCTTCAAATGCGCCATAGCCCCCTCCGAGAGCACCATACTCCCCCCGGTAGCAATGACCGTATTCTCAACATCCAGACTTTCCCCGACCTGCCCCTCCAGCCTCAAAAACCCATTCAGCCCACGCCCCCGCAAAACCTCCGCCAACGTCTCCGCCCCAGCCGCCTCAACGATCAAATCATCCACATCCACAAACGTATACCCCAACCGCTCCGCCAGCGCCTGCCCGACAACACTCTTACCCGTCCCGGGCATCCCAATCAGCACGATATTCTTCATAGTTACCACCTATTGTCATAATGTAGAGCCGCAAATCGCAGCGTGGCCCATTATAGCGAATCGTGCGGTGGTTGTCAACGGGGGGCCTCCGGCGGGTTCCTTTTCTCGAGAGAAAAGGAACCGAAAAGAGCTTTAACTCGACGCGAATCTGGTGGTCGCGGGGGCTTTCCGCACCGTGACGTGGTGCAGTGCTTGTGGTCCTTACCTCTGACGAGGCAAGGACCACAGATTTTATATGAAAGAAAATTGTGGGGCATACCGAAAAGGTATGCCCCACACGCAGGCACGTGGTTCCGGCGCAGAAAGCCCCCATCAACCACCAGATTCGCGTCGAGTTAAAAAGTTCTTTTGCTTACTTTTCTTTCAAGAAAAGTAAGCCGCCGGAGGCCCCCCGCGGGTAAATTTCTCTTTCACTTTCCACGCATATGTGGTATAATCAGGCGAATTGACTGCATCGGAGGAATTTCCTATGAACGCTAATGAAATGCTGCTCTTAAAATTGGGCGAGGTCGTGCTCAAGGGGCTGAACCGGCGGTCCTTTGAGGATCGGCTGATGTCCAATGTGCGGCGGAGACTTAAAAACTGCGGCTCCTTCCAGGTTTACGTGCGGCAAAGCACAATCTATGTTGAACCCGCCACTGATTCATGCGACATGGACGCCGCTTACGCGGCGGCTCAGCAGGTGTTCGGGATCGTCAGCGTGGCGCGGGCGGTGCCCTGCGAGAAGACTGTGGACGCTATCGTCGAGACGGCGAAACGCTACCTGGCTCCCGCCTTCGCTGGCGCGAAGAGCTTTAAGGTGGAGAGCAAGCGGGCCGATAAGGCGTATCCCATGAACTCGATCCAGGTGTCCCAGGCCGTGGGGGGCGAGCTGGCGGAGGCGTTTCCGAATGTGACCGTGGATGTCCACAACCCGGATTTGACCGTTTACGTGGAGATCCGGGAGAAGCACGCCTACGTTCACGCGCCCGCCGTTCCCGGGGCGGGCGGACTGCCCGTGGGGACCGGTGGACACGCTATCAGCCTCCTGTCCGGGGGGCTGGACTCCCCCGTTTCCTCCTGGATGATGGCGCGGCGGGGGGTGGAGCTTGAAATGGTCCACTTCGTCTCCCCGCCCTATACCTCCCAGCAGGCCCAGGACAAGGTGCTGGACCTGGCGCGGCTCCTGACCGCTTACTGCGGACGCCTCCGGGTCCATATCGTGCCCTTCACCGAGATCCAGGAGCAGATCCGCCGGAACTGCCCCGAGGAATATTTTACCCTGATCATGCGCCGCTTCATGATGCGGCTGTCGGAGGCAATCGCGCGGCGGGCGGGGGCCAAGGCCCTGATCACCGGCGAGTCCCTGGGCCAGGTGGCCAGCCAGACCATGATGGCCCTGGGCGTCACCGAGGACGTGACCACGCTGCCCGTCCTGCGGCCCCTGATCGGCATGGACAAGGTAGAGATCATCCACACCGCCCAGCGGATCGGCACCTACGACACCTCCATTTTGCCCTACGAGGACTGCTGCACCGTCTTCACGCCCCGGCACCCCGCCACGCGGCCCAGCATCGAGGACGTGCGAAAGGCGGAGGCCGCGCTGGACGTGGATGCCCTGGTCGCCAGGTCCCTGGAGGGCGAGGAGTGGATTTGGGTGAAGCCGTAAGCGACGACCCTGTAGGGGCGGACCTGCGTGTCCGCCCAGCGCCGCACTGTGCCGTTCCACACAGCTTCCATACACCTGAAAATTGATAGAAAAAGGGGAGATTTCCGTGTCCCACACCGCCGAAATCATTGCCGTCGGAACCGAGCTGCTCCTGGGCAACATCGCGAACACCAACGCCCAGGCGATCTCACAAAGCCTCTCCAGCCTGGGGGTCAACGTCTTCTGGCACACCGTCGTGGGCGACAACCCGGAGCGCCTGCGGGAAGCCCTGGACATTGCCCGCCGCCGGGCGGACATCATCATCACCACCGGGGGCCTGGGCCCCACCTACGACGACCTCACCAAGCAGACCATCAGCGCCGCCTTCGGCAAAAAGCTGGTCTTCCACCCGGACATCCTGGAGGACATCCGGCGCTACTACGCCTCCGCCCTCCACGTGCCCATGCCGGAGAGCAACGCCCAGCAGGCGGAGTTTCCCGAGGACTGCGAGATTTTCGACAACCCCGTGGGCACCGCCCCCGGCTGCGCCTTTGAGAGCGGCGGGGTCCACGTGCTGATGCTCCCCGGACCGCCCCACGAGATGACCACCATGCTCCGCCGCCATGTGGAGCCTTATCTGCGCAGGCTGTCCCAGGAGGTGATTCTCTCCCACGACATCATGACCTTCGGTATGGGGGAGAGCAGCGTGGAGGCCCTTCTGCGGGATCAGATGGAGAAAATGACGAACCCCACCCTGGCGACCTACGCCAAGCCCAGCGAGGTCCGCCTGCGTGCCACGGCGAAAGCCGCCACCCAGGCGGCGGCGGAGGCCATGCTGGCCCCGGTCGTGGCGGAGGTCAAGGCCCTTTTGGGCCCGATTGTGTACGGCATGGACGTATCCGGCCTCCCGGAGGCTTGTTTGAACATGCTAAAGGAAAAGAAGCTGACCTTTGCCACCGCGGAGAGCTGTACCGGCGGCCAGATTGCGGAGCGCATCACGGCCCTGCCGGGCGCGTCCCAGGTGTACCGCGGCGGCGTGGTAAGCTACTGGACCAGCGTAAAAAACGCGGTTCTGGGCGTCCCGCAGGAAATTCTGGACCAGCACGGAGCGGTCTCCGAGGAGACAGCCCGCGCCATGGCCGACGGCGCCCGCCGCATCACCGGCGCAGACATAGCGGTATCGGTCACAGGCGCAGCAGGCCCCGACCCCGACGAACGCGGCACCCCCGTAGGCATCGTATACATCGGCCTCTCGACCCCGGAGGGCACCCACTGCCGCAGTCTGAATCTGGGCAAGCGCCGCCGCGACCGCATCCAGAACCTGGCCACAAACCACGCCTACGACGTTATCCGCCGCTACCTATCAAACCTCCCCATCAATTAGCACAGAGCAGAAAAAAACCTACAATCCCACCACCCCGCAGAATCCCCCAAAAAAGGACTGATCTGCCAGGGTCCAGGGAGGCGCACGCCTCCCTGGTGGGAGTCCAGAGGGCAAAGCCCTCTGGCCGCCGGAGGCCCCCCGTCCCCCGTCCCTCGTATGGCAGGCACTGTGGAGAAAACTGGGGATTGCAATTTGCTGGAGGGATATGGTATACTTATAAGGATGAGCCAGCATATACATGATAAGAGAAGAGAGGGAGTGGTGCTATGCGCAGCAGCATTAAGAAAATGGTTGGAATACGGGTGATTTTGGCGTTGGCGTCGGTGCTTTTGTTCAGTATCGTGATGACGGTGAACATTTTGAGCATTGAGGGGTCGCAGAGGAACAGCGTGCAGGCGAACGCCGTGCTGAACCGGGCGCAGACTGCGGAGGCGGCGCATTACCGCTGGTCCGCCAACCTCAGCAACGCCCTGTACGCGGGCACGGAATTTACTGGCAGCATGGACCCCACCACCTGCGTCCTGGGCCAGTGGCTCTACGGCGAGGCGGGGACCACCGATCCGGAAATCCTGGCCCTGCGGAACGAGATGGAGCCCCTTCACAGGGAGCTGCACGAGTCTGCCAGCAGTGTGCTGGCTATGCTGTCCGGCAGTCCAGCCCGGGCGCAGGACTATTACCAGCAGACGATCCAGGCCAATCTCAGCACCCTGGTGGGGAAGCTGGACCGGGTGATTGAGCTGAGCACGCAGGTGAACGAGGCCAGCCGGGCCAAGATGGCCAGAACCATCGTGATCATGCACGCCACGTCCATCATCGGTCTGGGCCTGGCGCTGATCTGCCTGGTGAGCCTGGTGCTGTACGTCATGCGGCACGTGATTAAGCCCATCATCAAAATTACGGAGAAGACGAAGCCCATTCATGAGGGCAAACTGGATCTGAATCTGGAGTACAGCGCCAACAACGAGCTGGGGGATCTGGCCAGGACCCTGGAGGGCTCCATGCACCAGATCTCGCTCTACGTGGAGGATATCAACCGGATTATGAGCGAGCTGTCCGGCGGCAACTTCGACGTGGGGACCTCGGTGGAGTTCATCGGGGACTTCCGGTCCATCCAGGAGTCCATCGCCTCTTTTACATCCAATATTTCCAGAGCCTTCGGGCACATCAACCAGGCGGAGCACAGCGTTTCCGGCCACGCGGAGCAGCTCTCCAGCGGGGCCCAGGCCCTGGCCCAGGGCGCCACGGAGCAGGCCAGCGCCGTCCAGGAGCTGTACGCCACTCTGGACGATCTCTCCAAGAGCGCTTCCAGCAATGTGGCCTCCGCCAACATGGCCAGAGAAAATGCCCGCCTCACCGGCGAGCAGGTGACTCTCAGCAGCCAGCAGATGGGCGAGATGGTAGTCGCCATGACCAACATCACCAAGGCGTCCCAGCAGATCAGCAAGATCATCGCCACCATTGAGGACATCGCTTTCCAGACGAACATCCTGGCCCTGAACGCCGCGGTGGAAGCCGCGCGGGCCGGCACGGCCGGCAAGGGCTTCGCCGTCGTTGCCGACGAGGTGCGCAGCCTTTCCGTCCGCTCCGACGAGGCCGCCAAGGCCACCAAGGAGCTCATCGACAACTCCGTCCAGGCCACGGAACACGGAAGCCACATCGTGGATGAGGTTTCCGAGTCCTTGAAAAAGACCCTGGAACTCGTCATGCAGTCCAACGACGCCATCGGCGTCATCACCCAGGCCATCCAGGGCGAAGCGGAATCCATCGCCCAGGTAACGGAGGGCATCGGCCAGATCTCCGCCGTCGTCCAGACCAACTCCGCCAGCAGCGAAGAATCCGCCGCCGTCAGCGCGGAACTCTTTGAACAGGTGCAGATCCTGCGCGACCAGACGCGGAAGTTCCGGCTGAAAAACGGAGGCGCGGTCTGAGTTTGTGAGTGCGTGCTGTCCCCGCGGGGGGACGGGGGGCCTCCGGCGGCCAGAGGGCTTTGCCCTCTGGCCTCCCACCAGGGAGGCAGGCGCCTCCCTGGACCCTGGCAGATCGGGCTTTGTTTGGGTGCTTTGCGTGTTTATGAAAAAACCCCCGGACCTGGTGGTCTGGGGGATTTTCGTTTTTAGGCTACTGCGGAGAAGGGGGTGCGGCGGGATTGCTCTTGTTGGGCTTGCTGGGCGGCTTGGACGGTGTCTTGCTTGGCGGCGGTGGTGGTGCGGGTGGTGCCGCCGGAGACGTAGGCTTTGCCGCATTCGGGGCAGATCGCTGTGTGGATGGTGACGCTTTGGCTGATCACCTTGCGGTCTTCACGCTCGGCTTTCGCCTGCTCGCGGTAGACGTGCTCCATTTCATGGCCGCGGACCGCGGACGCCGCCTGATCGGGGGCAATGTTTGTGGGGGTCTGGTAGGAGACGCCCATGTCGTCAGACTCGTCCTGGTACTTGCGCTCCTTGCAGGTCTGGCATTCGCCCTCCTCCAGAGCCGCCTGGGCGCCCTCCGCGCCAAGCTGCTCCTCCGGCGGGACTTCCTCTTCCTGGTTCATCACCTGCTGAGGCTTCAAATCCTCCGGGTCTACGTACTGAATGCGCATCCGTACCGCCATTTCCGCCGGGTCCGCGCCCAGTTGGACCGGGAGGCCCAGCTTTGCGGTGCTCTGCTCGCCGCCGTTCAGCGCCTTTACCGGGGTTACGGGCTGGACCGGGGTTTCCGGAGAGGGCGTCCGCTGGGCTGTCCATACGCCGCCCGCTTTCTGCGCCCCGCCGGTCTTCTGGGCCGCGTCGGCATACTGGGCGGGCGTGGGGGCCTGAACGGGGGCCGTCTTCTCCACCGGGGCCGTCCTCTGTGCTCCGCCAGCCCGCTGGACCGCCCCTACGCTGTAATACGGGGACCGGGTGTACAGACTGATGCCGGAGATTCCGTTGATCATAACAATCACCTCGTTCTGTGCTCTGATACCTCTATTATATCAAAGTATTGGAAAATGGCAAGCGCTTCCGCCGTTTTTCTGCCTCTTTTTAGGTGCAGCTCACGACTTTCAGCCCCGCGCCGCCCTTCACGATGAAGCCCACGCCCTCCAGGGTCCCGCCTGCGGAGATCGCGCCGTTATAATCCTTGGAAGTTATACGAAGCGTATTGCCGGAGACGGTGTAATTGCCGTTCCAGCTGTCCTGGAGGGTGACGGGGGTGCTGAACGTCACGGTGACTTCCCAGCTGCTGTATGGGGCCGCGGCGGGGTTGTGGACGGTGAGGGCGTATTGATAGCAGGTCCCGCCGTTGGAGGGCCATTGGTTTTGCAGGGAGACCGTGGAGGCACTGTGGGCGGGGGCTGCTGAGGTTGACGGTGCGGGGGGCGGCGTGGGTGCGGGTACAGGGGCGGGGACGGTGCCGGGAATTACAGTGGGTATTTGCTCGGGGCGGCGGGTGAGGGTCTTACGAAGCCATTGGCCGGAGACGCTTAGGTCCTCTGGCTTGAAATTGGAGGTCTTTTGGCAGTCGCTGCGGATGAGGGCGGAGGTTTCCGCCTTGTTGGAGAGGTTCCAGGCGATATAGCTGATCTGATTGCGGTCCAGGAGGTTGATCCAGGCGTTGGCCTGGGGCTCGTTGATCGCGCCGCTGCCACTGGCGTCACAGATGCCGAACTCGGAGACGAACATGGGGAGTCCCTTGGCGAGGGCGGCGGTCATGGTATTGCGGAGGGCGTCGGTGTGGGTGGCGGCGTAGAAGTGGAGGGTATACATAATATTATCATAGCCTGTGATGGGGTCCGCGGCGGCTTGATCGACGAACTGGGACCAGTTGGGAGTGCCGACGAGAATCACGGAATCCTTGTCGTGGGCGCGGATGGCGGGGATGACGGCTTCGGCGTAGCGCTTGATCGCGGGCCAGGTGACGCCGCCGTTGGGCTCGTTACAGATTTCGTAGAGGATGTTGGGGCAGCCGGCGTAACGGGCGGAGAGGTCGGAGAAGAACTGCTTGGCGTCGTCGAGGTGGCGGTTGGGGTCGCCGTCGGAGAGGATGTGCCAGTCGACGATAACGTATAGGTCTTGGGCGGCGGCGCAGGCGATTCCCTTGTCGATGAGGGCATTTAGGGCGGCGCGGTCGCCGCCGGAGCAGTAGCCGCCGTATTCCTCCGTGTAGAGGGCAAGGCGGACGGCGTTGGCGTGCCACTCCTGGCGGAGCTGGCGAAAGCAGTCCTCGTTGACGTAGGCGGGATACCAGGCCAGCCCGTGGGTGCTGACGCCCCGGAGCTGGACGGGGGTGCCGGATTGGTCTGTCAAGTGTGTCCCTTTTACCCGCAATGCGCCGCAGAGGGACGGCACGGCCAGGGTGGGCACGTTGGCCGTTTTCGCGGCAACGGGCACCGCTTTCGTTTTCAGGGAAACGGCGGCGGATGTGGGAAGAACCAGAGCGGCCAAAAGCGCTATAAGTATGGTAAAAGAAGTTATTTTCCGTAACACAGCAGCGCAACTCCTTTCGTGGTAAGAGCTACAATTGGTAATATTATAGCACAGAAACAACTAAAAGGAAAGCAGAAAGTACAAAAAAGGCCCAGTTAGCGGGGTCCAGGGGAAACTGTTTCCCCTGGCCGCCGGAGGCCCCCCGTCCCCCGCGGGCGGGGCACCGTAAAGTTTACAAAAGGGTGACAGTTCATGCAGGGGGCTTGTTTTTGCGGGGGGAATCCGGTACAATGGGTAGGTGAATTTGTACGGGCCCTGGGGGCGGAAAGGAACTTGATTGTGGGTGCTTGGAAACGGTTGGGGGCGGCGCTGATGGCGCCGTTGATGCTTTGGAATGGCGTGTGGGCGGCGGGGCTGAAAAAGGCTGATCCGCGGATGTTTCTTGAGTTGGAGGAACTTGAGCCGGCGGAGGTTTTGGAGAAGGCTCCGGCGGGGCCGGAGGCGCTGGGGGCGGAGAGCGGGGAGGCTTGGAAACTGATTCTGGTCAACGCCTGGTGTGAGCTGGACGAGAATTTTCAGGTGGAACTGCGGGCTTTGCCGAACGGGATGTCGGTGGACGCGCGGATTTACGATGATTTGATGGACATGCTTGAAGCGTGCCGTGGGGAAGGGCTGGCTCCTAAGATTTGCTCGGCCTACCGAAGCCGGGGGACGCAGAAGCGGCTCTACAATAATAAAGTCGCGCGACTGCGGAACGCTGGCTACGGGTCTGAAACGGCCGCTGTGGAGGCGGCGCACTGGGTGGCCGTGCCGGGGACCAGCGAGCACCATACGGGGCTGGCGCTGGACATCGTGGCCACGTCCTACCAGGGGCTGACCCGGCGGCAGGAGAAGACCGCGGAGCAGAAGTGGCTTATGGAGCACTGCTGGGAGTACGGCTTCATCCTGCGCTACCCCGACGACAAAAAAGATGTCACCGGCATCTACTACGAGCCATGGCACTACCGCTACGTGGGGCGCGAGGCGGCGCTTGAAATGCGGGACAGCGGGCTCTGCCTGGAGGAATACCTGGCGGAAAAGACGCTGGAAATCGGTATCAACACGCCAAAAGTGTAATACATACTGTAAAAATTTTGCATTTATATACGCTTTGAATTGACAAAGAAAGAGGAAGACGCCTATGGACGCCTACATCGCCGCCCTGGACCAGGGCACTACCAGTTCCCGCGCCATCCTGTTCAACCAGGCGGGTGAGATCGGAGCGCGGGTGCAGTACCCGTTCCGCCAGATCTACCCCCAGCCGGGGTGGGTGGAGCACGACCCGCTGGAAATCTGGGCCACGGAAAAGCGTGCCCTGGCGGAGGCCGTGGACGCGGCCCACATCGACCCGAAGCAGATCGCCGCCCTGGGCATCACGAACCAGCGGGAGACGACCCTGCTGTGGGAGCGGGCCACGGGGCGTCCGGTGTGCAACGCAATCGTGTGGCAGTGCCGCCGGACGGCGGGAATCTGCGACGGGCTGAAAGCCGCGGGGCTGGGTCCGGCGGTGGCGGAGAAAACGGGCCTCCTGATCGACGCGTACTTCTCCGGCACGAAGCTGCAATGGCTCCTGGACAACGTGCCGGGCGCACGGGCGCGGGCGGAGCGGGGCGAGCTGTGCGCGGGCACCGTGGACAGCTGGCTCATCTGGAACCTCACCGGCGGCAAGGTCCACGTAACCGATTACTCCAACGCCTCCCGGACCATGCTCTTCAACATCCACACCCTGGCCTGGGACGATGACCTCTGCAAAGCGCTGCGGGTCCCCCGGTCCCTCCTGCCGGAGCCGCGGCCCAACAGCGAGGTCTTCGGGCACGTGGCGGCGGGCATTCCAGGCCTGGAGGCCCTGGCAGGCATCCCCATCTGCGGAAGCGCCGGGGACCAGCCCGCGGCCCTGTTCGGTCAAGCCTGCTTCGCGCCCGGCCAGGCGAAGAATACCTACGGCACCGGCTGCTTCACCCTGATGAACGTGGGCGGGACGGCGGCGGAACCGCCGGAGGGCCTGGTGACGTCGGTGGGCTGGTCCGTGAGCGGAAAAACTGTGTATGCCCTGGAGGGCAGCGTGTTCAACGCTGGCAGCACCATCCAGTGGCTGCGGGACGAGCTGGGACTCATCGGCTCCGCGCCGGAGTGCGACCGCCTGGCGGAGAGTGTGCCGTCGTCGGGGGGCGTGTTCGTGGTCCCGGCCTTCACGGGCCTGGGTGCCCCGTACTGGGACATGTACGCCCGCGGGACCATCGTGGGCCTGACCCGGGGGAGCACCCGCGCCCATATCGCCCGAGCCGTCCTGGACTGCATCGCGTTCCAGGTGGCGGACCTGGTGGAGATGATGAACCGAACCTGCCCGCTGACGGTCCTGCGTGTGGACGGCGGGGCCTCGGTGAGCAATATCCTGATGCAGACCCAGGCGGATTTGCTCCGCATCCCGGTGGACCGCCCCGCCCAGGTGGAGACGACCGCCTTCGGCGCGGCGGCGCTGGCGGGCCTGGCGGCGGGCGTGTGGAGCGAACTGGAGGAGTTGGAACACCTGCGGCGGAGCCAGTTCGTGTTCATGCCCCAGCGGGACGAGGCCGCTTGCAGGGAGGATTGCAGGCAGTGGCGGCGGGCCGTGGAGCGGGCCAGGCGCTGGATTGAAAACGAAGTGTAAACATACGGAAATTTTGTTGCGTTCCGCGGGGAAATGCGCTATACTAGACCTTATAGTGGCCCAGCCGGAGGGCCAGACCCAACAGGGAGTCGTTTACCTAAAACAGGAACCAGGCCGCGAGGCTAAAATATGAAAGGGGAATTATCATGGGATTTTCGTTTGATGAACTGACCAAAAAGGCGAAGGACGTAGCGAGCATGGCCGCGGACCGGACGAAGGACGCCGCCGAGCAGGTGAAGATTAACGTGGCCATCGCCGGAGAGCAGCGGGAGATCGAGAAGAATTACCGCATCATCGGCGAGTGGTTCGTGAACGAGTTCGAGGGGGAGATCCCCGAGGCCGTAAAGGAGACTGTGGAGGCCGTCAACACTTCCAAGGCGAAAATCGCCGAGCTGGAAGCCAGCCGCCCCGTGAAGGAAGAACCCGCCGTCGAGGAGGAGCCCGCTCCCGTTGGGAAGAAGTGCCCCATCTGCGGCGCGGAGTCCGACAGTAAGTTCTGCCCGCAGTGCGGTGCGCCTATGGGCGAGGAGTAATGCGGGGGCTGTTCCTTTTTTCTTGAAAGAAAAAAGGAACCGAAAAAAGAACTTTTTAGTACCGCTCTATACTCTGGTAAGCGCGAAAGCCTGTCACACGGTAACGTGGGACCTGCGTAAAAAACGGACTCCAACGGAGTCCGTTTTTTATGTTCATTTTTACTCATCCGTAAACTCAAACAGTTCCTCCACCGTCGCCTGGAAGACCTTGGCAATCTCCATTGCCAGCCTCAGCGACGGGTTATACCGCCCACTTTCCAGATGCACAATCGTCTCCCGCCGCGCGTGGACCAGCTCCGCCAGCTCGCTTTGCTTCAATCCCGCTTTTTCCCGATACTCCTTGACCTTCGTCTTGAGGGCCATACTAGACTCCTTTACTGTCCATAATACAAAAAATCATGAATCTGATGACGGCTAACGCAAAAACCATACCCACCAGCGCATAGCCTGCCGCCGTTCCGCTGACGGCCCCTACCGCACATGCAAATGCAATCACAATCGTGGCCGCTGTCATAACCTTTAGCCCGATGGAATCCGCACGCAGCAAATTATGAATTGCAAGCTCGTCCTTTTCTTCCTTGCTGTACTTGCGGATGCGGCCTGCCCGCAGCAGGAAAAACACAATTGTGAATACAACCACCGTATTCTGGATGGTTTCATAATAATCGTGCCAGTCCCGCCGCGCCCACATCCAGTAATAGCAGGCCAGAAGCAGGGCGTAGATGATCTTGGTTGCTACGATTTCCTTGAGTGTGACCTTCGATTTCATATTCCATTCCTCCGTGTGATATATTTTTAACCTATTGCATTATAAATATATCACACGGCCTGTGCCGTGTCAAGAGGATATGTGAAATGTTTTTAACCTGCCGTGCCTCCGTCTGTGCCTCAGAACCACTTCGCTTTCTCGTCCCTGAACTGCGGTGCAGCGCCGTGCTGGTAGGGGTTGTAGCGGTTCAGGTTGCAGCCGAACTCTTTCAGGAACTTGATTTTGCCGCCGTCTGTCCATTCAACGAGCGTCATTCCGTCGAATTCCTCCGCCGTGCCGTCGTTCATTTGGTCTTTGAAGTACCATTCCACAACGGTCTGGCTCCCCTTGTGAAAAAACTGCCTGATTTCCCACACGGCAACCCGGCCCCGTCCGTTCCATTCCGTAAACCAGTGCTTCACCGCCTTGCGGCCCGCGTATTCCGGCCCCCAGCTTTCAATGTAAACGGCATCCTCTGTGAAAATCTCGTCGATCCCCAGGTCCTTCCCTTGAAGCCACATCTCGAACCAGAGGCGAATCACGCTCTCCCGTTCCTGCACAGTACGTACCCCCTCACACTTTTTTCGTATCCCCGCCGGGCTTTTTCTTCTCCGCCGCCAGCTCGATCAGGATCTGGATCACCGTGAAGAAGCCCAGGCGCGGGTTCACGTCCGTATTATTGAATTCCTCCCGCTGGTCGCTGGTACAAACCGCAATCGTGCCGTACGGAATCAGCGGCGACTCCGCGGAACAGGTCAGCAGAATCGTGGTCAGCCCCCGCTTCCGCGCCTCCTGAAACGCCTGCAAATACCGCTCCGCGTTCCCCTTTGCGCTGATCACCAGGAGGATCGCGTCCTCCCGCATATTGGAAACCAGGCCATTCAGCAGATTCCGCCATTCAATCAGAATCGACGGGTAGTCCAGGGAGTTCAGCACGATTTGCAGATACCGCGCGGGGAGGGCGCTCAGGTTGGTGCCGTAGATGTACAGGGGACGGCCAGAGGTCAGCAGTTCCGTGATTTCCTCCAGCTGCCGGAGGTCCAGGGAGGCCACGGTGTCCTCGAGACGCGCAATGGCGCGGTCCACATAGGTATCGGCGTAGAAAAAGCTGGCCTCGCTCTGCTGGAGCTCCCGGCGGAGCTGGTACTTGAAGTCGTTGAAGCCGCTGAGGCCCAGCTTCTGGCAGAAGCGGACGATGGTGGCGTTGGAGGTGTACAGCTCCGCGCACAGGGCGCTCAGGTTCATCCGCGCGGCCTCCGCCGGGTGGGCCTCCAGCCATTGGAGAATGGACGTTTCCGTCTCCGTGAGGCGCAGGCCGCGGGCCTTTTCAAACAGTGGAAGCATCGCTCTCGCCCTCCCCGCGCCAGCGCAGGTAGCACTGGATAATCATGTTGATCACGAAAAAGATGGGGAGGCGGGAGGTGAACTCCGCGCCCAGGTTTTCCCGCTGGGTGGCGAAGAAACGGAAGCTGATGTCCGCCGAGTCGGCAACGTCGTTGTTGGCATAGGGCGAGATGGCCAGGATCGGTATCCCGTTCACGCGCCCCAGCTTTCCCAGGCGGATGGTGGTGGGGTACTTGCCGGAGGTGCTGATCAGGATCAGCAGGGGTTTCTGGGTGAGGCTTTTCAGGATTTGCTCAAACATTTTCACCGACTCCACCAGGTACACCTCCTGCCGCCCGATGGACAGAAGGAGCTTCTCGAAATACTCCACCGCCACCGATGTCAGGCCCCCGGGGGACCACAGGTAGATAGGGCATCCGCTTTCTAAATATTGGAACGTTTGAAGAAGCTGTTCCTCCCGGATCAGCTTCGACGTGGCCTGGAGGTTGGCGCTGAGGGCGTCCAGCATCATACCGGCGGTGAAGGCGCGGCCGGAGCGGGTGGAGACGGGGGTGTCCTTCTCCCGGGTCTGGGCCCGGAGGACGTACTTGAACTCCGCGAAGCCGGAGTAGCCCAGCTTCTTGCAGAAGCGCAGGACGGTGGTGGGGGAGTAGGCCACCCCCGCCGCCACCTGCTGGATGCTCATGCCCAGGACATCCTCGGTGTGCTCGTAGGCGTATTTGAGGATTTCCAGCTCGGGGCCGCTGAGGCTCTTGATGATCTCGTCGTTCAGGTGCAGCGTAATCACAGGCGGCATCCTCTCTGTCTGTATTTAATGGTTTTTACGATAACTTGATAAGCTGTAGACGGCGCCTCCAAGGCCGATGAGCAGGATGAAGGACCATTGCAGCGCTTTGCCGGGGGACGAGAGCAGGTGCAGCACAATGCCTGCAGCGCCCCATGCGAGGGACAGGAGCAGGAGAAGCAGACCGTTGGCTAAGTTGGATTCTCTTTGGGTTCGGACAAAGAAACCGATTAGAAAGCATCCCAAAAGCATGGTAAAAAGAAATCCGTTAAGGGCGCACTGCCAATTTTTTTGCAGCGCATAGGTTGTCCATTCGGAGGCGCTGAGAATTCCCATGTTGGAAATGCTGTGATATTCCCGGATGTTCTGCCACAAAGGCCAGAGCTGTATAAGAGCCGCCGCAAAAACGATCCATTTGTGCCACGGGCGCTTCCAGTAGGCGTAGTTTGTGCGGTCTTCTTCGTGCATTGTATTGCACCCTCCCTTCTGTCCTCCCGATACATAAATAGTGATTTTCTAAGTTAATTATAGCATGGACGGTTTTGGCTGTCAAAGCGATCCATTGCAATTGCCAGGGGCGCGGAGGATGGGCGGGCGCGGAGGCCCGCCCCTACGGGGGTGCATGTCAGGCAAACAGGGTGGGCGCGAAGGACGGGACGCCGAGGGCGGCGTCCCCTACGGTGCATTTTAGAGGATGGTTATAAAAAATCTGTGGGTCCTTCCGTGGAAGGACCCACCTGCACCGCACCACGTTACCGTGTGACAGGCTTTCGCAACTGCCAATGTGTAGAGCGGTATTAAAGTTCTTTTGCTTACTTTTCTTTCAAGAAAAGTAAGCCGCCGGAGGCCGGAAGCCCGGCTGGGTAGGTAGGCACCACGTTTACCACTCGGCCACAGAGCCGTCCTTGTGCCGCCAGACGGGGTTTTTCCATGTGTGCGGGGTTTTGGCTTCTTCGAGGACAAGGTCCTTGTTTACGTCGACGCCAAGGCCGGGGAGTTGGGGCATTTGGACGTAGCCGTCTACGAAGGCGAAGTCGGACTGGTTCTTTACGTAGTCCAGGACGCTCTTGCCGACGTTGTAGTGGATGCCGATGCTCTGCTCCTGGATGGCGGCGTTGTAGCAGGTGGCGTCCACATTCAGGCAGGCGGAGAGGGCGATGGGGCCCAGGGGGCAGTGGGGGGCCAGGGCTACGTCGTAGGCTTCCGCCATAGAGGCAATCTTCTTGACCTCCGTCAGGCCGCCGGCGTGGGAGAGGTCGGGCTGGATGATGTCTACGCCGCCGGTTTGCAGGAGGCGCTTGAAGTCCCAGCGGGTGAAAAGACGTTCGCCGGTGGCGATGGGGACGTTGCAGGCGGCGGCAATCTCCGGGAAGTCCTCCATATTCTCGCAGAGAACCGGCTCCTCGATGAACATGGGGTCGAACTGCTCCAGCTTCTTCGCCAGGAGCTTCGCCATGGGCTTGTGTACGCGGCCGTGGAAGTCCACTGCAATGCCGAAATACTTGCCGCAGGCTTCCCGGATGGAGGCAACGCGCTCCAGAACCTGGTCGATTTTGGCGTAGCTGTCGATAAATTGCAGCTCTTCCGTGGCGTTCATCTTCACGGCGGTGAAACCCGCGTCCATGCGCTCCTTCGCGGCCTTGCCGACGTCGGAGGGGCGGTCGCCGCCAATCCAGGAATAGACCCTGATGGAGTCGCGGCACTTGCCGCCCATGAGCTGGTAAACGGGCGCGCCGAAGACCTTGCCCTTGATGTCCCACAGGGCCTGATCAATGCCCGCGATGGCGCTCATGAGGACGCCGCCGCCGCGGTAGAAGCCCGCGCGGTAGATGGTGGACCAGAGGTCCTCAATGCGGGCGGGGTCCTGCCCGATGAGGTAGGGCTTCATCTCCTCGACGCAGGCTTTAACGGCGTCGCAGTGGCCCTCCAGGACCGGTTCGCCCCAGCCGGTAACGCCCTCGTCCGTCTCCATCTCCAGGAAGCACCAGCGGGGACGCACCAGATAAAGATTCAGGTTCGTGATTTTCATAGCCATGCCCATCCTTTCTCAACCAGTTCAAAAAATTTATGCCGCCAATGAGCGTGAAAACGCTCCCAGATGGTTCCAGTATACATCATACGTCATACCTTTTCAAGCCCGTTTTGCATATTTTCACGAAAATAAATCCATAGCCCCCGGAAGGGCTTTGTGGAATTTCCGTAAAAATATGGGCCTGATTCAGCATTGCGGTGCATTGACGGGAGGGGAATAAACGCGGTATAATAAAAGGTATCGTACCAAAAAAACGCCGACAGAAAGGGAAGGAAATTTTTATGCAGTATCATCATGTGTCGTACCAGGAGCTTGAGAAGTTCTGCCAGGAGGTCTTCAAGGGCTACAAATTTTCCGACGAGGAGGCCCGCCAGATCACGGAGGTCCTTCTGGCCGCAGACCTCTCGGGCATCGAGTCCCACGGCATCCAGCGCCTGATCCGCTACCACCAGGAGATCACCGGGGGCCTGGTGAAGCTGGGGGCGAAGCCGGAGGTGGTCTTCGAGACGCCGCTGTCCGCCGTCGTGGAGGGCAACGACTGCATGGGCCAGACTTTGGGCGTCTGGGCCATGAATATGGCCATCGAAAAGGCCAAGGCCCACGGCTTCGGCATGATTACCGTGCGCAACTCCAACCACTACGGCATTGCCGGGTACTACTCCAAAATGGCAGCGAAAGAAGACCTGATCGGCATCTGCATGACCAACACGGAGGCCATTCTGGTGCCCACGTTCGGCCGTCAGGCCATGCTGGGGACGAACCCGATTGCGTTCGCCATGCCCGCGGACCCGATTCCGTTCTCCTTCGACGCGGCTACTACCGTCGTGCCGCGGGGAAAGCTGGAGGTCTACGCGAAGCGGGGCAGCGGTTTGCCTGCGGGCTGGGCGCTGGACGAGAAGGGGCACGACAGCACGGACCCGGATCGGGTGCTGAAAAATATCATCGGGAAGACGGGCGGCGGCATTCTGCCTCTGGGCGGCTCCGGGGAGGCGACCTCGGGCTATAAGGGGTATGGATTCGCGATGCTGTGCGAGATCTGCACGGCGATTCTCTCCGGCGGCACTACGTCGAATTATATTTACAAGACGCCGGGGCGGTCCAATATTGCGCAGTGCTTTATCGCGGTGGATTACGGGATGTTCGGCGATAAGCAGGCGATTAAGGACGCGCTGACAAAGTATCTGGAAGAGGTGCGGGAGTCGGATAAGGCCGAGGGCGCGGAGCGTATCTTCATCCACGGCGAGAAGGCCGCTGAGGCGCGGGAGCGCGTGCTGCGGGAGGGTGTGTCGCTGAATGAGAAGACTTATTCGGAGATGCAGATGATCGCGGAGTATACGGGGGCGGGGGCGTTTTTGCCTGCGTATATGGATTAACATCAGGGCCTTGTGGTGGTAGGGAATCACCTCCGCAAGCGTGTGGTCGCGGGGGAAGGGCCGCCGAGGGCGGCGGCCCCTACGGTTGCCATCCAACGCAATTGCCAGGGCGCGGGGGAAGGGCGGACACAGAGGTCCGCCCCTACAGATGTGTATATCGTGAAAGAATAGCCACGAAAGAAAGACAATTCGGAATTTCATAAAAATGTGTGGGACCTTCCATTGACATGGAAGGTCCCACTCGCTTACGCTTCGTTACCGTGTGACAGACCTTAACACCCACCAGGGCATAGAGCGGTATGAAAGCTCTTTTTGGTTACTTTTTCTCTCGAGAAAAAGTAACCCGCCGGAGGCACAAAAAACATGCACAATTTCCCAGTACATAGATTCCGCCCGTCCGCACACAATAGCATCGGCGATAGGCCAAAAATTTTGATGCGGGAGGGTCCTTTTATGACTAAGGATTGCACCAACGGCGGCTGCGCTTGCACGCCGAACCAGAGCATTAAATGCACCGTCAACAACTGCGCGAACCACTGCCAGGATACGCAGTACTGCGGCCTGACCACCATTCAGGTGGGCACTCACGAGGCCAATCCCACCATGGTTGAGTGCACGGACTGCCAGAGCTTCCAGATGAAGTAAGTTCCCTTTCTCCGTTGTGAGAGGCTTGGGCCTCTCGCCCTCCGCGCTGGGGCCGCTTGGGGCCTTTGGGCGGAGGGGTACATTTTTGAATCGGAGGCTGGGTGCGGTATGAAGCGCGAAAAAATTGCGCCTTTGGCGGCGGGGGGCCTGGCGGGGTTCGCCAACGGCATGTTCGGGGGCGGCGGCGGGATGGTCTTCCTGCCCATCGTCTCACGGTTCGGGAACCTGCCCCAGAGGAAGCTGTACGCCACCTGCGTGGGGGTCATCTTCCCCGTCTGCCTGGTGTCCGCCGGAGTGTATCTCTTTCGCGGCGGCGTGTCCCTCTGGACGGCCCTGCCGTATCTGGCGGGGGGCCTGCCGGGCGGGTGGATCGGCGGGAAGCTGTACGGGAAAATTCCCGTGAAGCTCCTGAAATGGCTCTTTGCCGGATTCCTTTTCTATGCGGGGGTGAAGTATCTGCTGTGACGGACTGGGTGCTGCCGTTTCTGTGCGGCCTGGGGGCCAGCGTCATCTCCGCCTGGGGCGTGGGCGGGGGGACCCTGCTGCTCCTGATCATGACCTTGTTTCTGGGCGTGGACCAGCGGACCGCCCAGGGAATCAACCTGCTCTTCTTCCTGCCCGCCGCATTCAGCGCCCTGGTGTGCCACACGAAAAACGGCTATCTGGACAAGCCGACACTGAAAACGGCGGTGCCCGCGGCGCTGATCGCGGCCCTGGCGGGGGCGTGGATCTCCAACGCGGTGGATGTGGAAATCCTGCGGAAGCCCTTCGGGGTCTACCTGCTGCTGTCCGGTGTGGGGCTGGTGTGGCCGCGGGGGAAATCCGAGCAATAAGCGTCTTGCAAAAACCGCCATTTCTGGTATACTGTGTAGCAAACGGAACGAAAGGCGGATTTTGCCATGAATCTCTGCGACCCGGTTGAACTGCGGGGCCTGCTGGCCCGGCACGGCTTCCATTTCTCCAAATCCATGGGCCAGAATTTCCTCATCGACCCCCAGGTCCCCGCGGATATCGCCGATGCGTCCGAGGCCGATGGGACCTGCGGCGTGCTGGAGATCGGCCCGGGGGCGGGGTGCCTGACAGCGGAGCTGGCCCGGCGGGCGGGGAAGGTGGTGTCGGTGGAGCTGGACGGGGCGCTGCTGCCGGTGCTGGCGGAGTCGGTGCCGTACTCCAACGTTGAGATCGTCCACGGCGACGTCTTGAAGCTGGATCTGGAGGCCCTGGCGGCGGAGAAATTTTCCGGCCTGACGCCCATCGTCTGCGCGAATCTGCCCTACAACATCACCACGCCCGTGCTGACGAAGCTGGTGGAGACGGCGGCGTTCCGGACGGTGACGGTGCTGCTCCAGCGGGAGGTGGCCCGGCGTCTGGCCGCGCCCCAGGGCTCCGGGGACGGCGGGGCCTTTACCGCCTTTTTGCAGTACCACATGGAGACGGCGGTGGTGCTGGACGTGCCCCGCGAGAAGTTCCTGCCGCCGCCGAAGGTGCATTCGGCGGTGTTGCGCTGTGTGCGGCGGACGCGGCCCGCGGTGGAAGTTGGAGATGAGGCGCTGTTTTTCCGGGTGGTCCGGGGGGCGTTCTTACTGCGGCGGAAAACGCTGGTGAACAGCCTTGCCGCCGCGTTCCCGGAGCTGGGGAAGGCGGCGGCGGAGGAGGCCGTTTCGGCCTGCGGGCTCCCGGCGGGGGTCCGGGGGGAACGGCT
Organism: Oscillibacter sp.; assembly: GCA_022791875.1. GTDB lineage: Bacteria > Bacillota > Clostridia > Oscillospirales > Oscillospiraceae > Oscillibacter. The sequence continues at coordinate 66,873 of JAAVZX010000077.1, read as the reverse complement.
GACGCTGGAGGACTTCGCCCGCTTGACGGAGGCGTTGCAGGCGGTAACGTGACGAAAAGAACCGGATGGCGCGGTCCATCCGGTTCTTGTGCGTTCAGATTGGCTCGAAGGGAATATTGTGGTGCTTGGCATAGGCTTCGATGTAGCTCCCGGCGGAGGCGCAGAGGGTCACTTTGCCGCAGCCGGTGAAATCGAGGATGTCAGGGTGCTCCTCGCCGAAGCAGCCGTAGTGCTTCACCCGGGCGGGGAAGACGACCTTTTCGAGATTCTCACAGCCCTTGAAGGAGTTGTGGCGCAGCCACTTCATGCCTCTTGGGAACACGACGGCCCGCAGGTTCCTGCACCCTTCAAACACGTCGTCCTCCACCATCTGAAGCCCCTGGGGCAGAATGACCTCCTCCAAGGCCCTGCACCCCTCAAAGGCGCGGCTCCGGAGAATCCGGATGCCCTTGCGGATCTCGATGGACACGGCCCGCTTGTTCCGGAAGGCCCGGGGGCCGATCTCCACCACGGGCTGGCGGCTGATCTTCTGGGGCGTCCTGATCTCCTTCTCCCGTCCGATGTACTCCAGGAGGCGGAGTCCGCCGTCGGGGAGCTCCTCGAAGCGCCAGAGCTTTTCAGCCAGGGCGGCGGTGTAGAGGCCGCTCTCCTTGGCCTCGGCCTCCAGGGTGGCCTGGGCCTTGCGCGCCTGACGCTCCTTGGTGGTGAGCCTGGCGAAGCGCCCGCGGTAGCTCTGGAGCATCCTGGTGACTTCCGGGTTCCGCTCCCGGCGGGCCAGGTCCCAGACCTCGTCGAAGTCGGAGCGGAGGATGATTTGCTCCTCCAGCATAATCTCCAGAAGGGGCGGGAAGCGGACGGCCACGTCAAAGATGGTTTTCCTCTGACAGCGGATGTACTTCATGTACTGCTCCTCCACCTCGCTGGGCATGTCCACCTTGTCCCGGCGGAGCTGCGCGTAGCCCAGGACCGCGCCCACCTTGTACTCGGATTTCAGCTCCCGGAGGAGCATGTTGGGCGCGCAGATGATCACGGGGAGGTGGCGGAGGACCCGGTTGGGTCCGCTGTAGCCGCCCATGCCGAAGATGCGGTTGCCCAGCTTGACGTGCCGGCCCATGAGGGTAATTTTCTCCAGATTCCGGCAGTCCGAAATGGGGGAGACGTGGTAGGCGAGGGCGGAGCGGATCTCCGTGACGCTGGAGGGGAAGGTGATGCTCTTCAAGTCGGGACAGCCTACGAAAACGTAGGTCCCCCGTATGATCTCGGTGCCCTCCGGCACCTCCACGTGTTCCGCTGTGCCCTTGTATTTTTGCAGCGTCGTGCCCCAGAAGTCAAAATCCACTGTGCTTTCCATCCTGCGTCTTCCCCCTTCTTTTGTGCAGGCCGTGCGGGCGGTCCGCACGGTGAAGCGGTCCGCAGGCTTCCTGTTAACATAATGTTAACAGATGTGGAAAATAAAGACAATATCCCATATGTGACATGATCCATAATTTACCGCCAAATTATTGCGGTGCCTCTTGTGCGTTTTCAACAAAAACGGCAGTTTTTCGACTGTTTGTGCTAGTTTTGGGCGGGGGCGAGCCCTGCTGCGGTCTTGAAGGAACGCCTGCTGTTTGCTATAATTCTGTTCAGCAGATTTCAGGATATTCAGAGGGGATGAAGACGTGGAAGATTTAATCAACCGCATTTATGATGCCCTGCGGAAAAAGGGCTGGACTATATCGCGGCGGAATGTCAGCCCTTGCAGTCTGCCTGCGTGTATCAGCAACCGGTACAGCAACATACCAGATGAATGGGTAATGTTCATAAACAGCTTTTCAGACTGTGTAAGCCCGGATAAAACCGTGTGGTTTCTGTGTGCAGATGATTTCGTCAGACAAGGTGATGATGTGTTCAGATGGAACGAGTTTGAGCTAATGAGTTTACAGGCGGCTGTTGACGAAAACGATGCAGAATGGAAGAGCGCAGTCGTAAGGTTTTGGGATGGCCATTTGCCAATCTGTCTTTCTGTTGCCAGCGGATACGAATATTATGCAATTCGTATGTCAGATGGTGTGATCGTTCATGGGGCCGAACCGGAATTTGAAGAAACGACGGAGACTGCGCCGTCCTTTGCCCGGTTCGCGGAGATGGTATGCGTGGGGGCGTGCGTCCTGTAAGCTGTTCTTAACGGGAGCTGTAGGAGTCTTTGTGAAAAAAGGCTTGTAAAAGGTTCGGATTTATGCTATCTTTTATCTGTAAGCAGGAGAAAATCCCTGTCAATAGAACCGGATTCTACAGAAGGGAAACTTTTCATGGACAGTACCGAAATCGCACGTTTGGCCAATGTGTCCCGCACCACCGTGTCCCGGGTGCTGAACGGGCACCCCGGCGTCTCCGCGAAGACGCGGCAGAAGGTGGAGCGGGTGATCCGGGAGAACCACTACTTCCCCGATTCCGCCGCGCGGAACCTGGTGGGCATGAAAAACCGGATTCTCTGCCTCTTTATCATCGACCTGAACGCCTCCGGCGACGAGTACACCATCTCCCGCTCCCAGTTCTTCTACGACTACATTGCCTTCGCCATCGACGTGGCCAACCGGCGGGAGTACAACCTCATGACCACCATCATCAGCGAGAAAAATATGAGCGATATCGACCGCCTCTTCCAGAGCCGCAGTATTTCCGGCGGCATCCTGGTGGGGGACCACCTGGAGCAGGACGTGCTGGACCGCCTGGCCGCTCAGGAGCACAAACTGGTGCTCTACAACCAGATCCGGCGCAGTCCGTCCCCTAACATGATCTCCGTCAATTACGACAATTTCCGATGCGGCCAGATGGCGGCGGAGGAGCTTCTGCGGCAAGGACACCGGAACATCGCGTTCGTGACCGGGGAGCCCAACAAGCTCACCGTCCAGGACCGCCTGGAGGGCTTCGAGACGGCCTTGGCCGCCGCCGGGATTCCCTTCGACCGGAGCCGCTACCTGGAATACGGCGCGTTCAACCGCCGCCAGGGGGGGTACAACGCCACGCGGCGGGTCCTCCAGCGGAACGCGGACAGCCTGCCCACGGCCCTGTGCGCCAGCTCCGCCACCATGCTCATGGGCACCTTCGAGGCCATCCGGGACATGGGCCTGCGGATTCCGGAGGACATCTCCCTGCTGGGGATCGACGACACGGACTACGCCCTCTATACCACGCCGCCGCTGTCGGTGATCGGGACCTCCTGTGAGCGGGTGGCCAAGCTGACGGTGAGCCGCTTGATTGAGCTGGTGGAGCGGGAAAGCGTGGAGGTGCATGATTATGTCATCCCGGAGGTGACGCCGGAGCTGCGGGGGAGCATCCGGAGGTTGTGCTGACGCGCTGTGCCATGATCTGAAAAACGGCCCGCTCTTTGGGGAGCGGGCCGCTGCTTTTTTCACAGTGCTGCAAAGGCTTGCGGGGGAACGGGCCGGGACAGAGCCCGGCCCCTACTCAGGGCTGTTTGCCGATGTAGGCCAGGACGCCGCCGTCTACGTAGAGAACGTGTCCGTTGACGAAGTTGGAGGCGTCGGAGGCCAGGAAGATTGCGGGGCCCATCAGGTCTTCCGCCTCGCCCCAGCGGCCTGCCGGTGTGCGGCCTACGATGAACTGGTCGAAGGGGTGGCGGGAGCCGTCGGGCTGGCGCTCCCGGAGGGGGGCGGTCTGCTGGGTGGCAATGTAGCCGGGGCCGATGCCGTTGCACTGGATGTTCTTGCCGCCGAACTCGGAGCAGATGTTCTGCGTCAGGAGCTTCAAGCCGCCTTTAGCTGCGGTGTAGGCGGCGACGGTTTCGCGGCCCAGCTCGCTGAGGATGGAGCAGACGTTGATGATCTTGCCGTGTCCGCGGTCGATCATGCCGGGGAGGACCGCCTTGGAGACGATGAAGGGGGCCGTCAGGTCCACCTGGACCACGCGCTCGAAGTCCTCCACAGTCATGTCGCACATGGGGATGCGCTTGATGATTCCGGCGTTGTTGACGAGGATGTCGACGGGGGCGAAGTCCTTCTCAACCTTGGCGATGAGGTCCTTGACCTCGGCTTCCTTGGTCACGTCGCAGACGTAGCCCTTCACGTCGTCCATGCCCTCGGCATGGTAAGCGGCCAGGGCCTTTTCCACGGAGGTGTCGCTGGTGGCGCAGAAGGCGACCGCGGCACCGGCAGCGTGGAGGGCGTGAGCGATCGCAAAGCCGATTCCGTAGCACCCTCCAGTAACAAGAGCGGTCTTGCCCTCCAAAGAGAATTTATTCATAATTTCAGCATTAGTCATAGGATAGAAGCTCCTTTCAAGCAAAAAAGTAATTAAACAGCAGGCAGCACATCAACAGCCAGTCCCACAAAAAGGGACTGATCTGCCAGGGTCCAGGGAGGCGCGTGCCTCCCTGGTGGGGTCCAGGGGCAAAGCCCCTGGCCGCCGGAGGCCCCCCGTCCCCCCGCGGGGTCTGGCAGGCACCTTAGTGCATGACGCGCCCGCCGGTGATGTTGATGGCCTGGCCGGTCATGTTGTCGGCGTAGGAGGAGGAGAGGTAGAGGAACATGTGGGCGATGTCTTCCATGGTTTGGGCGCGCTTGAGGGGGATGCCCTGGAGGCGGGACTCGAAGTAGGCTTCGGCGTCGCCGCCCTGGCGGCGGATGTCGTCGAGGGCGCGTTCCCAGATGTTGGTGCGGACGATGCCGGGGCAGACGCAGTTGACGTTGATGTTGTAGGGGGCGGCGTACATGGCGATGGACTGGGTCATGCCGGTGACGCCGAACTTGGAGGTGGTGTAGGCCACGTTGGTGGGGAAGCCGTACTTGCCCGCCTGGGAACACATGTTGACGATTTTGCCGGAACGGTTGGGAATCATGACGCGGAGGACCGCCTGGTTCACAAAGAAGGTGCCCTTCGTGTTGATGTTCAGCTGCTTGTCATAGTCTTCCTCCGTGGCCTCCAGGAAGTCCACGGCACCGAAGACGCCCGCCACATGGTTGAGAATATCCACCCTTCCGAAGACCTCCATGGCCTGGGCGACCATGGCGTCCACTTCCGCTTTTACAGCCACGTTGCAGCGGTTGGAGACGGCCTTGACGCCGAACTTCTCCCGGATCCCGGCGGCAACGGCCTCGGCGGCGTCGCCGTCCATGTCGGAAACCAAAACGTTGGCCCCGGCCTCCGCCAGGAGCAGGGCCGTGCAGCGGCCCATGCCGCCCGCCCCGCCGGTCACAATCGCATTCTTGCCCGCAAGAGAAATCGCAACTCCCATTTTCAGCACCCTTTCTACATTCAGAAATCAGCCCCTCCCGGGGCCTGTTACCCTAACTATAACACGTGTCCATCCAGGAATCAAGGAAAACTTTACACGTGTTTACATTTTCTCCGATCTGCCAAAAAAGCCCCCCTCGCAGCCCAGAAATATGGGTGCGGGGGAGGCTTTTTTTGTGGGACTTGCTGGAACGGGCTCAGCCGCGGGCCTGGAGGACGTTCTCAGCGAAGCGGTTCAGAATCACGGCGACCTGGGCGCGGGTGGCGTTCCCCTTGGGGGACAGCGTCGCGGCGCTGGTGCCGTTGACCAGACTCTGAGCGTTGGCCCACTGGATGGGCTCTACGGCGTAGGAGGCAATCTGGGGGGCGTCCGCGAAGGGGGTCAGGTCCGCTCTGGCGGTGACGTCGCAGCCCTTGTAGCGGGCGTAGCGGTAGAGGAACGCGGCCATCTGCTCCCGGGTGATGAGGTTGTCGGGGCGGAAGGTGCCGTCCTCGTAGCCGTTGACGATGCCGTTGGCGGAGGCCCAGGCCACGGCGGAGACATAATAGGCCGTGGGGCGGACGTCGGAGAAAGCGGCGTTGTAGGAGGCGGCGGGCGCGCCGTCTACGGTGAAGCCGGGGGTGCCCTCGGGGGGCGTGTAGGCGGGGGAGCCTTCGAGGCGGTAGAGGATCGCCACGATCATGCCCCGTGTGGTGGAGCCGGTGGGGTTGAAGGTGGTGCCTGTGGTGCCGTTCATGAGGCCGTTTTCGTAGACGTAGCGCACGGCGTCCGCGCACCAGTCCGTCTCGGCCACGTCGGTGAAAGGCAGGGGCTTCTTCACGGTGATGTCAGGGGTCACGGCGGTGCCGGGCTTGCCGCTGGTGGAGCCGCTGCCCTTGTTTACGGTGCCGCCGGAGCCGCTGCCCGTGGTCACGGAAATGCTTCCGCCTGTCTCGATGGGGCGCAGGTTCTGATCCAGGAGAATCAGATCCGCCTGCCCGGGCAGGGTGCAGCGCTCTCCCGGTTTCAGCACGCCCAGCCGGAGGGCGCCGTTGGACGGCGCGTCCTCCAGGCCGGAGATGTAGATGGTAATGTCGGTTTTGTCCCGGCGCACCACGGCGCGGCAGTCGGGGACGTAGGCGTCCACGTCCGGGGTGAACACCGCGTCGGGACACGCGCCGTCCAGGGTCAGGTCCAGCTGGAGGGCGTAGACGGGGGCGGAGACGTTCTCCAGGGTGAGGCGGATGTTGCCGCCGTCGTCCCGGCAGGCCAGGACGGGGGCGCTGTCCGCCGCCGCGGCCGTGCCGGGGATGAGGACCAGGAGGAGCGTCAGGGCCAAGAGGGCCGTCAGGATTCGTTTCTTCATTGTGCAGCCTCCTGTGTGATTACGATGGTGGGCAGGTCCTCGCCGCCGGGGGCGTTGACCCACAGGGTTTCCGCGGTGATGCGCTGGTCAGCGGCGTCGTTGGGGATGTCCGACCGGGAGAGGACTGCCCGGATCTGGGTGGGCAGGAGGTTCGTGGGGGCGCAGTCGTGGGTTTCGCCCTGGAGCTCTGCCTCCCGCTGGACGTTGGGGACGAAGAGGAAGATGCCGTCGCTGATGTCGCTGACCTCTCCGTCGTCAGGAACTTCCGCGAAGAGGTACGCTTCGCCGTCCAGGAAGCGGGTTTCGGTGGTCTGAGTGACGGTTCCCGCGCTGTTTTCGCCGTCCGCGAGGACGGTCTTGGTGAAGAGGCCCTCGATCTTCACGATCTGGTAGCCGGGATTGCCGCGGTATGTGCCGGCGATGACTAGGGTTCCGGCGGGGAGAGTCTCGCTGCCGCAGTCGTAGGGCGCTGCCAGGAGGCCCGCAAAGCCGCCCTCCCACAGGGCTACGTCGTCTCCGGCGTAGCTGATCAGGTTGATGTCGCCCTCGGCCACGTCTGCGGGAATGCCGGTGACGGTGACGGTCTTGGCGTCGTAGGTCCAGATGCGGGTGTCGGTTTTGGGTGCGCCGGGCTTCTGGAAGTAGGTGAGGTAGCTGTTGGTGTTGTCTGTGGCCTGGTTGTTTGCGGAGAAGCTGCCTGTGCGGGCGGTGGTGGTCTTGCCGTCCTTGTCGGTGACGGTAATGGTGAAATCGCCGCTGGCGGGGATGTTCGCTCCCGTGAGAATCAGGCCGGAGACGGCGGTTTCGTTCGTCAGATCGAAGGTGACGGTTCCATCGCCGTCCCGTGTCATGGTGTAGTCGCCGGAGGGCACGGTCTGGTCGTAGGCAATGCGGATCTCGCCGGAAACAGCCGGGGTGTTGACGGCATTGCCTAGGATGTCATAGGCCACAACCTGGTAGGTGTAGGTGCGGTGGTTGGCGGAGCCGATTACATCCGTATAGCTGGTATCCTTGGTAAATGCGATGGACTGGAAGGTCTGCCCGCCGTCGCTGCTGCGGCGGATTTCGTAGCCTTGCAGGTCTCCGGTGATGTTGGGGGTGATGGTAATTGTGACCTCGTTCTTCTCCCCCGTCAGGGCCGCGGAGGCGGTCAGGCTTCCGGAGGCGGGCTGTTCGCCGTTCAGGCGCGCGCGGCGGCTCTGGTCGCTGAGATACCAGACGGCGCGGGGTTCCTCCGGATAGCCCGCAAGGGTGTTCCTGGTATTCTCGCTGAGGGATACGCCCCAGCGGGTGAAGAACTCCGTCAGGTTCTTGTTCGCAATGGCGGAGGCCGTCAGGGCCAGCCTGTCGCCGTAGTCGGACGCGCCGTTGAAGTGGGTCCCCGCTTTCCAGGCTTTGAAGAAGCGGTTATAGAAATCGAAGGGATTCGTGCCGCCGTCGTAGGCCAGGTGGAGCTGCCAGTAGAGGCCCAGCTGGACGAAGACGTTGTTGGAGTCGCCGGGGTAGCCCTCGGCCACTTTGGTGAAGATGGCGCTGTACTTATTGCTGTTCTCCAGGCGGGAGCGCAGGACGTTCTGCCCTCCGTCGCAGGTCTGGACCATGAGGGAGTAGATGTTGTTGGTGATCTCCGCCTTGCCCAGCTTATCCATGTTGTGCCCGATCTCGTGGGCGATGCCCCAGCCGAAGAGGCCGTTGGCCGACGCGCCGTTCAGGGCTTCGATGGGCTTGCCGCAGACCATTCCGCCGCAGGAGCCGTAGCCGATGCCGACGTGGTTCCCGGCGGCGTACATGAACGCGCCGCTGAACATCTGCATACAGCGGATATTCTGCCGGGACTGCATGTCGTTTTTGTCGCGGGTGCTGTCGATGCCCTGAGTGGTGTTGCAGATGTGCATGATGTCCTCCCAGGCCAGGACGGACTGGTACAGGGTGTTGATGCGCTCCGCGCGGTCACGCCCCGCGCCGCCGAGAACCGCCGCCGCAGGCAGGGACAGGAGCACCACAGGCGTTGCAATCTCGGTGACGTTGAGGCAGTTGGTGAGCTTGTTGGTGTCATTGATCCCCTGGGCGGTGACATAGGCGTCCAGTTCGTCCATGTAGAGGCCGATGGCGTCCTGCCGGGCCGTCTCGCTCATGGTGTACCAGTCGGAGAGGTCCAGGGCGGGAATGTCCGTGGCCCTCCGGACGTGGAGGGTGATGCCGTCGGGATTGGAACCGCTGTAGGTGAAGTAGAGGCTGCCTCCTCTGGGGGTGTTCTGACTGCCGATCTGGGGGATTCTCAGGATGTTCCGCCCGTTCTCCAGGGTCCCCGCCTGGGCCCGCCACGTGGAGGCTTCGGCGTTGAACTGGGTGGCGAAGATTCTGACGGTCTCACCCGCAGGGATGCCGGAGGCGTAGATGGTGATCTCACTGTTGGCCGCAGCCGCCGCGCCCAGGGGCTGGAGGTCGCTGCCGCTCTGGTGGTACTTATTGCTGTCCGCGCCGGCGCTGCGGGCGTCCACGCCCTCGATGACCACGCCGGAGCTGGCGACGCCATTCAGCAGTTCCTCCGCCAGGTCCAGCTCGTCGTCCAGGGCGGTGGGATTGATGCAGTACTTTCTCTCGTCGCCGGTCAGGCGGGTCCGAAGGGCGTCAATCTGAGCTTGGTCCACGCCGGAGGCCAGGGAGAGCCGCGTTTCGTCGGCAAAGAGGGCCGCAATGTCCTCCGGGAGGCAGTGGGCGGGGTCGTACTCCAGGAACATCAGCTCGGAGAGGCTCACCGCCGTATAGTCAACCTGCTCGATGGTAATGGCGATTTTGACCACCTTCATGGCGGGGTTGAAGGGCAGGAGGGCGAAGCGGGTCACGGCGGGATTGTTCTGGACCGGAAGCCAGGTCTTCACGTCGGAACCGCTGCCGCAGTTGGGAAGGGGGGCGATGAGGGTGCCGGGGCTGCTGAGGTCGTCGCCCTCCTGCCAGACGGTCACGGTGTAGACCCGGAGGTTGGAGGGATAGCCGCCGTCCAGGCGGGGCACCCAGATCACGGCGCTGAGGTCCACGGGCCGGGCGAAGGACGCGTAGACCGTCTTGCTTCTGGACCAGTTGCCGTCGTAGTAGGACTGGGAGGTCCAGTGGGTTCTGAAATCGCCGTCGTTCATGTAGGCGGTCTGGAAGGGCGCTCCGGCGGGGTAGGAGCTGGGGGAGACGTTTCCGGCGTCCGCCAGCCAGACACGCTCGATGGCCGCGCCCTCAATGACGCCCTCGGTAGGGATGCCCTCGGGACGGGAGTAGTCCACGCCCTTCGGGACGCCCTGGGCGATGCGGGACCTGCCGCTGACGCCCACGGCGTTTCCGGCGGTGAGGTACAGGGAGTAGGTGACGTCGTTGGTGAGGCCCGTCAGGGCGGCGGAGGTCCCGGCGATCCGGTCCCCCCAGAGCCGGTAGTCCGCGTCGGATTCAGCCTTGTAGTAGAGCTGGTAGTAGGTGGCGCCCTTGGACGCCTTCCAGGAGACCTGCAAAGCGCTGTCCTGGGATTGGACATTGATCATGTCGGGGGCGTCGGGGGCCTTGGAGGGCTGGGGCTCCGCCGTGACGGCCTCGGAGGCCAGGCCCTGCCAGGCGCCGTTGACAGGCGTGACGGTGAAGCAGTAGACCTTGAGGTTCTCCAGCCCCGTCACGCTGGCGCTGGGCACGCTGACCGTCAGGGATTTCCGCTGGCCGCTGCCGTCCTTGGCCCACCAGTCTACCCGGTAGCCGGTAACGTTGGGGAGGGTGCTCCAGCGGAGGTCCACCTTCCCGTCGCCGGGCTCGGCGCTCAGGTTCCGGACCTGGCTGTTGGGGGCCACGGGGTTCTCGGGCACGATGTCCCGCAGGAACTGAATGGACTCCACGGCGGCGTAGTCCCCGTCCGCGGTGCGGGTGACGGTGATGGTGATTTTCTTCACGGCCACCCGGCGGCCCAGGGCGATGGTGATCACGCCGCTGCCGGGGACGGCGCTGATGGCGTGGACCCCCGCGGGGGTGCTGTTGTCAAAGGGGGCTTCCTCGTAAGTATCGTCGGAGTAGGTGAGGCGCACGGTGCCGGCGAGCATCTCGCCGGGGCCCTCGGGGGTGAGGATTTTCAGCTCCTGCACCTCCACGGCCTCCGTCAGGGGGATTTCCAGGGTGGTGTCCCCGTCGCCGCCGGCGCTGAAAAGGACAATCTCGCCGTTGTCCCGGAAGAGGTCCGCCAGATCGCCGGTGAAGGTGACGCCGGAGGCGTCCAGGGCCGCTTCCATGGCGTCAAAGTCCACAGGCGGCGCGAGACAGGCGGTGTCCAGAATCTGCGCGCCGCCGGAGGCTCCCATGCCGCGGGTGACGCAGGCCAGGTCGTAGATGTCGATCTCGCCGTCGCCGGTGAGATCATAGTGGCTGAGGTCCCGGGCGTTCGTGGAGCCCAGGGCGTCGGCCAGGAGGTCCCGGTCCCGCTCGTTGACGCGGCCGTCGCCGTTCACGTCGCCCAGGGTGAAGGTGCCATCGGCGGTGCCCAGGATGATGTGCTGGGCGTAGCGGTCCAGGGTCACGTCCTGGTCGCAGGGGACATAGCCCTCGCCGGTGAAGGAGAGGGTGTAGTTGCCCTGGGGGAGTCTGGAGACGGTGAAGTCCAGGTAGCCGGGCCAGCGCCCGCCGCCCAGAGGACCGCCGTCCTGGTTGCGGAGGCTGACGGAGGCGTCATAGACGCCGAGGCTGAACGATTCGCCGTCCCAGGTCAGGGGAAACCAGCCCAAAGCGTCGCCGTCCTGTGACAGCTCCACCCGGAGGTCCCGGTCTTTCAGGGCATCCAGGCTCTGGGGGGAGTCGATGCGGACGGTGCCGGAGATGGACCCAGTGACATCGGGGTCCGGGCCTGCCGCCTGTGCGGCGGGGACCGCCGGGATGAGCAGGGCCACTGACAAAAGCAGGGCAGTCAGGCGTTTGCGGATTTGCATAATTGTAAACTCTCCTCTCTTGCTTGCCGCGGAGCGCGGGCTGTGCTGCATAGTGAATGAGAAGATTATAGCAAGTTTACCGGGCTTTGGCAAGAGGACACTTTTGCGGAAAACGGGGCCTTTTCCGGAAAGGATTGGGGCGTCTTGTGTTGGGCCGCAAAATTGTGTTATAATCGGGGCGTCCGAGGAAAATTTTGAAGGAGCGGACTCATATGGTTGATTTGCAGGACCCCGGCAGACGCCCCGAGCTCGCGGAGATCGGAGAGGCCGTCCGGAACCCGGTTTTTATGCGGTTTTGTGCGGAAATTATGGAAAAATACCGGTGTAAAGAGAAAATCGAGTACAGCGGGTGCAGCTGGGAAACGGGCTGGAACGTGAAGTTCAGGAAGGCGGGAAAGACGCTGTGTACCCTCTACCCGAAGGAGGGATACTTCCGCGTGCTGCTGGTGGTGGGCGCGAAGGAAAAGGCGCGGGTGGAAGCCCTGCTGCCGGAGTGTACGGCGGCGCTGCAAAGCGTCTACCGCCAGACTCCGGAGGGAAACGGGCAGAGATGGCTGACGGTGGATCTGGAGGATCAGGACGGCGTGTACCGCGATCTTCTGCGCCTGATTCAGATCCGCCGGGGCGGTCCCGCGTGACGGCGCGGGGGAGCTTACAAAAATGTAAGAAACCGGAATAAAATGTAAGGCAAATCGATGGCAGGCGGCGGGCGGGAGGCGCTACAATAGAGGCAGGCCCGGAGACGGGCACTTGCTTGGACACGGAGGTCTTTCACATGAAGCCGGAGGAGCGGAACCAAAGCCTGGAGGAAATGGCCTGCAATACCATCCTTGCGCTGGAGCTGATCAAGCTGCTGATGGGATGAAAAAAGTCCCGGCGAGAGGGGCGTCTGCCGCTCCCGCCGGGACTTTTTCTGTCTGTCTGCTCAGCCCTGTCCGTAGTACGCGCCGGGGCCGTGCTTGCGGAGGTAGTGCTTATCCAGCAGTTCCTGCTGCATAGGAGGCAGGTCCGGGGTCATGGCCATGGCGTGGAAGTCCATGAAGGCCACCTCCTCCAGGACCACGGCGTTGTGGACCGCGTTGAAGGGGTCGGTGCCCCAGGTGAAGGGGCCGTGGCTGTGGACCAGGACCGCGGGGACCTGCAAGGGGTCGATGCCGCGGCTGCGGAATGTCTCGATGATCACGTTTCCGGTTTCCAGCTCGTAGCGCCCGGCGATTTCCTCCGGGGTCATTTTCCGGGTGCAGGGGATTTCGCCGTAGAAGTAGTCTCCCTGGGTGGTGCCCATGGCGGGGACGCTCTTTCCGGCCTGGGCGAAGGAGGTGGCCCAGCGGCTGTGGGTGTGGACGATGCCCCCCAGGCCGGGGAACGCCTTGTAGAGGGCCAGGTGGGTATCGGTGTCGCTGGAGGGCTTGTAGCGGCCCTCCACACGCTCTCCGGTTTCCAGGCTGACGACCACCATGTCCTCCGGCTCCATCCCGTCGTACTCAACGCCGGAGGGCTTGATCACCATCAGCCCCTTCTCCCGGTCGATCCCGGAGACGTTGCCCCAGGTAAAGGTGATAAGACCGTGCTTTGGCAGCAGCAGATTTGCCTCACAAACCTGCTTTTTCAATTCTTCTAACATGATATTTTTACCTCACATGCACCCGTAGGGGCCGCCGCCCTCGGCGGCCCGTCCCCCAGTGACCCTGGCAGTCGCGGAGGAGGGGCCGCCGAGGGCGGCGGCCCCTACGGTGTGCGTTTTATATGGTGCGGATTATTTCAGTTTCCACGCCAGATCGGCCAGGAACAGATCATGCTCCAGCCCGTCGACGGTGGTGTCCTTCGTAATGTGTACGAACTCGATGCCCAGCATATTGGCCCAGTCCTTCATCTGCTCCGCGGTGACGTCGTAGCTCAGCACCGTGTGATGGGCGCCTCCGGCGGTGATCCAGCACTCCACGCCGGTGGTGAGGCTGGGCTCCGCCTGCCACATGACCCGGGCCACGGGCAGGTTCGGCATGGGCATGATGGGCTTGACGCAGTGGATGTCCTGGCAGATCAGGCGCAGGCGGCCCCCCATGTCGATCAGGCTCACCACAATCGCGTCCCCCTCCTTGCCCTCAAAGACCAGACGGGCGGGGTCCTTCTCGTTCATGCCGATGCCTAAGTGGTGGGTCTCGATCCGGGGCCGTCCGGCGGCGCAGCAGGGGCAGACCTCCAGCATGTGGGCCCCCAGGCTGTACTCCTGGCCCTTCACGAGATGATAGGTGTAGTCCTCCATGAACAGGGAGCAGCCGTTGCCGTTCTCGCCCATGGCTTTCATGATCGCCGTCATGGCGGCGACTTTCCAGTCGCCCTCGCCGCCGTAGCCGTAGCCCTGGGCCATCAGGTGCTGGGAGGCCAGGCCGGGAAGCTGCTCCATGCCGTAGAGGTCCTGGAAGGTGTTGGAGAACGCCTTGCAGCCTTCGGCATCCAGCATTTTCCGCATGGCCACTTCTTCACGGGCCTGATAGCGCACCAGGTCCACCTTGTCCGTGGCCATGTCGTAGAACTCGCGGTACACGGCCATCTGGGCGTCGATTTCCTCTTCCGTCACTTCGCTCATGACCTTCACCAGGTCCCCCACAGCCCAGGTGTTCACCTGCCAGCCCAGCTTCGCCTGGACTTCCACCTTGTCCCCCTCGGTGACGGCCACTTCCCGCATGTTGTCCCCGAAGCGCATCACTTTCATTTCCTTGGACACCGCCACGCCCACCGCGGCCTTCATCCAGCTTCCCAGCCGCTTCTGCACGTCCTCGTCCTGCCAGTACCCCGCGATCACCTTCTGAGGCTTCCGCAGGCGGGCCACGATGAACCCGTGCTCCCGGTCCCCGTGCGCCGCCTGATTCAGGTTCATGAAGTCCATGTCGATTTCCTCGTTGGGAATCTCGCGGTTGTACTGGGTCACAAAATGGCAGTAGGGCTTCTGGAGCTCCGCAAACCCGTTGATCCACATCTTCGACGGGCTGAACGTATGGCACCAGGTAATGACCCCCGCGCACTTCTCGTCAAAATTAGCCGCTCGCATCACATCGGTAATTTCCCGATTCGTCTTTGCCGTCACCTTGTAAACCAGCGGATAAGGCAGCTTCTTCGACAGCTCACACGCCATCTCCTCCGCCCTCTTCGCTACGGTTTCCAACACCTCCGGCCCGTACAAAAACTGACTCCCTACCACAAACCAAAATTCACGCTGATTCATAACTGATAGTTCCTCCCCGTTTTTTGTGCCTCCGGTGGCCAGGGGCTTTGCCCCTGGACCCCACCAGAGGGGCGTGCGCCCCTCTGGACTCCGGCAGATCACTCCATTTTTGTTGGATTTTACTGGATCTTGGTTCCTGCGGTTTCAGATAGCCTCCGCCGCGGAACGCTCTACCTCCAGCAACTTTTTATAGCGCTCAATATACTTGTTGAATCCTTCCACCAGGATCGGGTCAGGCTGGACGGTCGTACCCGAAACGCCCGCAAACACGCGCTTTTCCAGGTACGCCTCCAAACTCTCTCCCTCCCCCTTCTCCATCATGTATGCCGACAGAAGGGCCATGCCGTAAGGCCCGCCCTCCCCCGCCGTGGACATGCACGTCACCGGCGCATTGCACGCCGCCGCCATGTAGCTCTGCCCCACAACAGGCGTCTTGAACAGCCCGCCGTGCCCCGTCAGGGAGTCGATGGCAACCCCTTCCTCCGCCAGAATATCCATCCCGATTTTCAGCGTGGACATGGTGGCGTAGAGCTGGGCTTTAAAAAAGTTAGCCAGCGTAAACCGTGTCTCCGGCGTGCGCACCACCAGCGGACGCCCCGCGTCCAAATGCGTCACGCCCTCACCGGCCAGGTAGTTGCACACCAGCACCCCGCCGCAGTCCGGCTCGCCCTCCAGGCTCTTCTCGTACAGCCTCGTGTACAGCGTCCCGACGTCCGGCTCAGCGCCGAACAGACGCGCCGTCTCCCCCAGAACGCCCACCCAGGCGTTGGTGTCGTTGGTGCAGTTGTTGCAGTGGACCATCGCCACGGGACTCCCCGCAGGCGTGGTCACGATGTCGATTTCCTCGTGGACCCGCGCAAGGGGCCGCTCCAGAACCACCATGGAGAAGATGGAGGTGCCCGCCGAGACGTTGCCTGTCCGGGGGGCCACGGCGTTGGCGGCGGTCATGCCGGTGCCCGCGTCGCCCTCGGGGGGCGCGAAGGGGATGCCGGGGGCCAGGAGGCCCTCCAGGCGCTTTGCGCCCTCTTCCGTGAGGCGTCCCGCCTCCGCCCCCGCCGGGAGCACGTCGGGAAGAATGTCCTCCAGCTTCCAGGGCAGGCCCTTCACCGCCGGGAGGCGGCTGAATTTCTCCAGCATCCCGGCGTCGTAGTCCAGGGTATTGCTGTCGATGGGGAACATCCCCGACGCCTCCCCCACGCCCACGGCGTTCACGCCCGTGAGCATGTAGTGGACGTAGCCCGCCAGGGTGGTGATGTGGGCAATGCTGAAAATGTGCTCCTCCCGGTTCAGCACGGCCTGGTAAAGGTGGGCGATGCTCCAGCGCTGGGGGATGTTGAAGCCGAACAGCTCCGTCAGCTCCGCCGCCGCGGGGCCGGTGATGGTGTTCTGCCAGGTGCGGAACGGGGTCAGCAGGTTCCAGTCCTTGTCGAAGGCCAGGTAGCCGTGCATCATGGCCGACACGCCTGCCGCTTTGATGCCGTCGCGGTTTTCCACCTGGGACAGGGCGGCTTTCAGACCCGTCCAGACCTCCGCCAGGGGATAGGTCCACACGCCGTTTTCATAGCGGGAGGCCCAGGTGTAGTCCCCGGAGGCGGCGGGGGCGTAATCCCCGCCCACCGCCACGGCCTTGATCCGGGTGGACCCCAGCTCAATGCCCAGATACGTCTTGTTCTCACTCATTTTTTCTTCTCCTTTAGGAAGGCGAAAATGCTTTGCAGCACGATGAAGAAGCACAGCAGCGCCGCCGTCAGGATGTTGGGCCAGGAGGAGGCCAGCTTGCCATGGGTCTGGACGATGCTGGAGATGGTGCCGTTGATCAGCACGCCGAAGAAGGAGCCGATCACGTTCCCCACGCCGCCGGTGAGCAGCGTCCCGCCGATGACGGAGGACGCGATGGCGCTCATCTCAAGCCCCGTGGCCTGGGACACGCTGGCGGACTGGGTGTTCAGGCAGTAGCAGATGCCCCCGATGGAGCACAGGAAGGAGGACAGCACATAGGCTTTCAGCTTCGTCTTCTTCACGTCCAGGCCCATCATGGCCGCGGACTGCTCGCTGCCGCCCACGGCGTACAGGGAGCGCCCGAACTTCGTGTAGCGCAGCACCAGGAAGATCACGATCAGCACCAGGATCGCCACCACCACGCCGATGCGGAAGTAGGGCATGACCAGCTTTCCGGCCCGGTTCACCACGCCGCCGAAGGGCAGGTAGATCCGGAAGTTGGCCCAGTCGTAGAAGGTCTGGCTGGTTTCGGCGGTGATGGACAGCTGGTCCGTAGAGATCACCGCCGTCATGCCCCGGGCGAAGAACATGCCCGCCATGGTGACGATGAAGGGCTGGATCTGGAGGTAGCCCACGCAGAAGCCCTGGACCAGCCCGAACAGCAGCCCCACCCCCAGCACCATCAGGCACATGACCGGGGCGCTCATGCCCCAGGTGCCCGTGCCGTAGGCCAGGAGCATACAGTCCAGGGCCACCAGGGAGCCTACGGAAATGTCGATGCCCCCGGTGAGCATCACGCAGGTCATGCCGCAGGCCACGCAGATCAGGCCCGCGTTGCTGATCAGCAGGTTCAGGAAGGTTTGCAGGTTGGTGAAGCCCTTGTCGGCGAAGGCGATGCAGCCGCCGGCGTACAGGAGGAAGAAGAGCACGATGGTGATCAGCAGCAGAAGGGTGTTGCCGTTGATGGACTTGCGGTCTTTCAGAGCGTTGGCCGGTTTCATACCTTCGCCACCTCCTTTTTCTGGGTGGATTCCTCCTTGACGGCCCGGAGCTTTTCAAAGCGCGCCTTCACCGGCGGGGCCTGGATGGCCACGATCACAATCACGACGATGGCCTTGAACACCGGGGCCTGGGCGCTGGAGATGCCAAGATTGTACATCGTCGTGGTGATGGCCTGGATGGTGTACGCGCCGATGATGGACCCCGCCAGGTTGAAGCGCCCGCCGCCCAGGCTGTTCCCGCCCAGGGCCACCGCCAGGATGGCGTCCAGCTCCATGTTCAGGCCGATGTTGTTGGAGTCCGCGCTGGTGATCCGGGAGGAATTCACGATCCCCGCGATGCCCGCGCACAGCCCGCACAGCAGGTAGCAGGCGAAAATGATCCGCTTGGAGTTCAGGCCCGCGATGCGGCTGGCCCGCTTGTTGATGCCCACGGACTGGATGTACATCCCCATGGCCGTCTTTTTCAGCACCAGGGAAACCACTGCAATGCAGGCGATTGCGATGATAATGGGCGTGGGCATGAAGCCGATGTAGCCGCCGAAGACGCCGTATTCCTCCGTCCGAACGTAGACGATTAGGTTGTTGCACAGCAGCAGGCCGATGGCCCGGGCAGCGGACCAGAGAATCAGCGTCGCCACCATAGGCTGGATGTTCAGATACGCCACCAGCGCCCCGTTGAACGCGCCGCACAGGCACCCCATTAGCAGCGCACCCAGCAGTCCCACGATCATGGGCATGGCGAACTCAGAGGCGTTCTCCACGGAGGACACGCCGTAGCCCGCAATCAGCATACAGCAGAAGGACGCGCACAGGCTCATCACGGAGCCCACGGAGATATCCGTACCGGCGGAGGCCGACACCACCAGCGTCATGCCGATGGCAAGAATTGCAACCTCGCTGCCACGGTTCAGGATGGTGATCAGACGGCCCTGGAGGACGCCGTTTTCAATGTGGGTGATGAAGAAATTATAGAACGGGTTGCCCTGGGAAATGTCGTAGACCACGTTGACCGCCAGCACCAGCAGCACGCACACCAGAGGCAGGAACAGCTGCTGCTGGGTGAGCTTTTTTCCTTTAAGCATCCTTTCCACCTCCCGCAATCGCGCCCATGACCCGCTCCTGGGTCAGGTCCCCGTCCAGCTCGCCCACCTTCGCGCCGTCCCGCAGCACCGCCATGCGGTTGCAGGTCCGGAGCATCTCTTCAATCTCGGAGGAGATGAACATGACGCTCTTCCCCTCCCCGGCCAGCTGGATGATCAGCTTTTGAATCTCCGTCTTCGTGCCCACGTCGATGCCCCGGGTGGGTTCGTCCAGGATCAGGAAGTCGGGGTCCGTCACCAGCCAGCGGGCCAGAATCGCCTTCTGCTGGTTGCCGCCGGAGAGCTGCTTGATGGGCGTCTCGCGGCTGGCGGTCTTGATTTGCAGGAGCTTGATGTACTCGTCGGCAATCTCCTCCTGCTTGGCCCGTGAGAGCTGGCGGAACATGCCCCGCTTCGCCTGGAGGGCCAGAATGATGTTCTCCCGGACGGAGAGGTCGCCGATGATGCCCTCTGCCTTTCGGTCGTCGGGGAGGAGGCCCATCCCTAAGTTCATGGCGTCCAGGGGCTGGTTGATTTTCGTCTCTTTTCCCGCCACCTTCAAGGTGCCGGTCTGGGCCTTGTCCGCGCCGTAGATGGCCCGGGCCAACTCACTGCGCCCCGACCCCAGGAGGCCCGTCAGGCCGATGACCTCGCCCTTGTGGATGTCCAGGTCGAAGGGCTTGATGGTCCCCTTGTGGCTCAGGCCCCGGGCCTCGATCTGGAGGGGGGCCTCCTTGTGGGCGGTGAAGCCCTCGGGCTTGATGTCGGCCAGGTCGTCGAAGTCCTTGCCCATCATAGCCGCCACCAGCTTCAGGCGGGGCAGCTCCGCCACGGGGTACTCCCCGACGAGGGTGCCGTTCCGCAGGACGGTGATCCGGTCGCAGACGGCGTAGACCTGCTCCAGGAAGTGGGTGACGAAGACGATACCCACACCCTCGCTCTTGAGCTGGAGCATCATTTTGAAGAGCTTTTCCACCTCGCTGTCGTCCAGGGAGGAGGTAGGTTCGTCCAGAATCAGGACCTTGCAGTTGGTGTCCACGGCCCGGGCGATGGCGATCATCTGCTGAATGGCCAAGGAGTAGTTCTCAAGGTTCTGGGCCACGTCCACCTTGATGTCCAGCCGCCGGGTCAGCTCCGCCGCCTTTGCGAACATGGCCTTGCGGTCGATGGTATGAAATGGAGTCATGGGCTCCCGCCCGATGTACAGATTTTCCGCGACACTGAGGTTGGGGCAGAGGTTGACCTCCTGGTAGACGGTGGAGATGCCCACATTCTGGGCGTCCAGGGTGGAGTGGTTCTTCACGGTCCCCTCCACGCCGTCCACCCGGATTTCCCCGGCCTCGAAATCGTTGATTCCGGTGAGGCATTTGATTAGAGTGGATTTTCCCGCGCCGTTCTCTCCCATCAGCGCGTGGATTTCGCCCTTGCGCAGGGTGAAATCCACGCCGTCCAGGGCTTTTACGCCGGGGAAGGTCATTGAGATGCCCCGCATGGTCAGTACGATGTTGTCCTCCATGCTCTCTCTCCTTTCATTGTGGTGCGTACCTACGGGGGGCCTCCGGCGGCTTCCTTTTCTCGAGAGAAAAGGAAGCGAAAAGAGCTTTAGATCCGCTCTGTAGTCCGGAGGTTGCGGCAGCTTCCCGCACGGTAACGTGGTGCGGTGGGGTGGGTCCTTCCATGGGATGGAAGGACCCACGGATTTTCTCTTTCGATCACCCAAAACTTATCCTCTATGGCAAATCAGCATGATTTGCCACAGATAAAGTTTGGGGTCCAGCCCTTTTCAAAGGGCTGGTGGGGTCCAGGGGCAAAGCCCCTGGCCGCCGGAGGCCCCCCGTCCCCCCGCGGGGAGTGCAAAAGGGAAGGCCCCGTGGATATATGGGGCCTTCCCTGCCTGCGCTTTACGGGAAAGCTCAGTTTAGAGGCTTAGTAGGGACGGGCGTCGACCACGTCCTGGGTAGCGTGAATGACTTCTTGGGTTTCGCCGTTGACGGTGATGGAGGTTACGTTGTCTTCGGCGGCGAACCAGTGCTCGGAGACGTAGACTTCCTTTTCGGGGGTCTCGCCCTTTTCAAGCTGCTGGATGATATCAGAGACGGTGGGGGCGGCCATGGGGTTGCACTCGAAGTTGGCGTTGATCTTGCCGTCGCAGACCATCTGGACGTAGGGCTTGTTGGCGTCGAAGGAGACCAGAATCACGTCGCCGCCTACGCCGTAGGTGATGCCGGCGGTGTCCATGGCGGTGCGGGCGCCTGCGGCCTCGTTGTCGTTCTGGCAGATGACTACGTTGAACTGGCCCTTGTAGCTCTGGCAGAAGGACTCCATGACCTCCTGACCGCCGGCCTCAGTGAAGTCGCCGGACTGGGAGGCGAGGATGTTCCAGCCCTCGCGGTCCGCAATCTCCTTGAAGCCGTCAGTGCGGCCGATGGTGGCGGAGGCGCCTACGGAACCCTCGATCACCAGGGCGTTGATCTCGGTGATGCCCTTGTCGGCGGCGTAAGCCTTCAGCCATTCGCCGCAGGCCAGGCCCTCCACCTTGAAGTCGGAGCCGACCCAGGAGACGTACTTGTCGGAGTCGTCCACGGTGCGGTCAATGACGATGACGGGGATGCCCGCGTCCTCGCACTCGGTAAGAACGGTGTCCCAGCCGGTGGCGACGATGGGGTCGATGATGATGTAGTCCACGCCCTGCTGGATGAAGTTGCGGACGGCCTCCAGCTGCTTGGCGGGGTCGTTATCGCAGTCCACGAAGGCCAGCTCGTAGCCGTTTTCGGCGGAGAAGACGTCCTGGGCGGACTTGGTGGAGGCGGTGCGCCAGTCGGACTCGTGGCCCACCTGGGCGAAGCCGACGGTGATCACGTCGCCGCTGCCGGAGTCGGGGGGTGTCTGGGCGTCGCCGGAGCCGGAACCGGCGTCGGAGGACTGCTGGGCGTCATTGCCGCCGGACTGCTGGGCGTCGCCGCCGGAGCTGCTGCCGCAGGCGGCCAGGGAGAGGGTCAGTGCAAGAGCGAGGAGGATTGCGTACAACTTTTTCATTTCGAGATCTCCTAACTTCACTAAATTTCCGTACAACCTCCGGAGTTGTCCGGTGGCTTTCCGGATTTGATAAACCAAGTATAACAAATGGCGGCAGAGTTGTCAATAATTTGTATTGTTATTGCTCTGTTTTTGGAGGTGTGAACAATACAAATTTTGTTGACACCGGATAGTTTTTTCACAAATTCACAGGTTTTTGGCGCTGTTTTTGCAATAAATCGTTTATTCTGCCTGGACCGCCAATGTTTCACGCGCCCGAAATTTGTATTGTTTCCGAATTTTTCGTGAATTTCCATATTGTAAACTTGCACAACGCCTCCCCCAAAACCATCAAATTTCCCCGCCCCCTTTGTGAAATCCCCCATTCAGCCGAAAAAATTTTTACCACAGTTCCCACCCGCCCGCAAAAAACTTGTCTGTTTTCCCGGAACCCCTTGCGCCGGATGTACGTTTTATGTATAATAGAAAAAACTGCACCCCGGAAAAGGAGGGCGCGCCCATGCCTCCCAAATACCAGAAAATCGCCGAAGAGCTCCGCATCCACATCCAGGCCGGAAAATTCTCGGACGCCCACACCCTGCCCACGGAGTTCGCCATCGCCCAGGAGTACCAGGTGAGCCGCCAGACCGTCCGCCAGGCCCTTTCCCTCCTGGCCAGGGACGGCCTCATCGAAAAGCGCCAGGGCAGCGGGTCCTACATCCGCCAGAGCCCCGCCGAGCCCCCCGGCCAGGCCAAAAAGGTCATCGCCGTCATCACCACCTATATCAGCGACTACATCTTCCCCAGCATCCTCCGGGAGGTGGAAACCGTTCTGGCGGAGAACAACTGCACCCCCTCCCTCTTCGCCACCCGGAACCAGGTGTACAACGAGCGCCGGATTCTGGCGGGCCTGCTGGAGTCCCCGGTGGACGGCATCCTGGTGGAGGGCACCAAGAGCGCCCTGCCCAACCCCAATCTGGATTTGTACAGACAACTTCTGGACAGGAACATCCCCCTGGTCTTCATGAACGGAAACTACGCCGGCCTCCAGGGGGCCTTCTCCGTCCTGGACGACAACTACGGCGGGGGCCGGATGCTGGTGGAATACCTGGAGAAAAAGGGCCACCGCCGGATCGCGGGCATCTTCAAGAGCGACGACATCCAGGGCCACCAGCGCTACGCGGGCTACGCCGACGCCCTCCGGGACCTGAACCTGCCCATGGAGGACTGGCAGCTCTTCTGGTACAACACGGAAAGCAAGGCCCGCTTCCTGGCGGAGGACCTGCCGGAGCCCTTGATCCAGGCCCTGGGGCGCTGCTCCGCCGTGGTGTGCTACAACGACGAGATCGCCTGCCGTATAGAAGTATGTATGATGCGGCGGGGAGTAAACATTCCCCAGGAGCTGGCAATTGTGAGCTTTGACAACAGCCAGTACAGCGACCTGTCCTCCAAGCCCATCACCTCCCTGTCCCACGGGGAGAACAACGTGGGCCGTCTGGCGGCGGAGCTGCTGATCCGGCTGATGCAGGGGGAGGCGTGCCGCTCGGAGACGGCCCCCTGGGTTCTGAAGGAAAAGGAAAGCGGCTGAGGCCGCGGCGGAAAGGAGGAACGCATGGCGGTTTTCGCAACCGGGGACACCCACGGGGACTTCACCCGTTTCAAGAAGCACATTTTCTATGAGCAGGCGGGCCTGACGAAGGAGGACTGCATGATCATCTGCGGGGACTTCGGCGGCGTCTGGAACGGCGGCGCGGAGGAGCGCCACTGGCTGGACTGGCTGGAGGCCAAGCCTTACACGACCCTGTTTGTCTCCGGGAACCACGAGAATTTCGACCTCCTGGCCCGGTATCCCGTGGAGGACTGGCACGGCGGGCAGGTCCAGCGCGTCCGCCCGTCGGTGATCCACCTCATGCGGGGCCAGGTCTACGAGATCCAGGGCAAAACCTTCTTTACGATGGGCGGCGGGCAGAGCCACGACATCGACGCGGGCATCCTGGAGCCGGACGACCCGTTTTTCAAGCGGAAGCGCCGGGATCTGGACCGCCGGGGGGCGCTGTACCGGGTGAATCATCAGTCGTGGTGGAAGGAAGAGCTGCCCAGCGAAGCGGAGTACCGCACGGCGCGGGAAAATCTGGAGGCCCACGGCTGGCGGGTGGACTATATCGTGACCCACAGCGGGCCCACGTCCATCCTGGGGGAGCTGGACGGCACGGGGTACAAGACCGATCCGCTGACGGATTTCCTGGACGAGGTGGCGCGGAAGTGTCAATTTGAGTGCTGGTTTTTTGGGCACTATCACGATAATAAGGCGATTTGGAGAAAGTACGCGCTGCTGTATGAGCAGATCGTGGATCTGGAGCTGTGAGAAGATGAAACCGCCGGGCTGGAACGATGGGGTTCCAGTCCGGCGGTTTTTTATGGTGCGGGATTCAGTCTGCAGCGGCTTTTGTGATTGTCACGGTTCCCTCAACGCCGGTCAGCACGCCGCCCTCGGTGTGGACAAAGAGGCGGTACTCTCCGGGCTTGAGGGGGGATATCCAGATCGCGGAGTTGTTTTCGATTTCCAGTTTCCCGTCGGTTCTGCGGTTGGAGACGGTGCAGTAGGCGGGATTCGGCTTTGCTTGGCCAGGTTTTGCAAAGCCTGCGTCCAGGCGCTCGCCGCTTTTGGTGGTGAGATTGTAGGTGATCAGATCGCCCCGGTCTAGGGAGTAGGTTCCCAGAAAGATATATTCGCCGTCTTGGACGCGGGGGATTTGTATGGGAATTGTTATGGTTTGGCCGTCGGGAATTGTTACGGCTTGGGTGTCCTCCCAGTCCTCTTCGTCGTAATCATCCATGTCCTCCAGCAGCGTCTCCACTTCCGCGTCCGTCAGGTAGGCGGCTCCGGTGATTTTGTTGTCCGCGTTGCGGAGGATTTTGATGTTGACGGTTCCTTTGGGGTTCAGGTCCAGGGTGTAGAAGGACTGGTCGGTCTGGCGGATGTCCAGGAAGATGTTGACGAGCTGGCCTTGATAGTAATAATTTTTGCCGTCCATTGTGACGCCGACAGATTGGTACTCCGCTTTCTGCGCCGCCTCCCACTCCTTGTTCCGCTTTTCTTCCAGTTCGTCAAATTCATCCTTCTGGTCCAGGATGCTGAACAGGATGGATTGGACGGTCCAGTCCGCGTCCTCCAGGGCCCGATCCAGCCAGTATTCCAGGATATCTTCGGTCAGACGGCAGGCGAGGACAGAGAAAAAGGACATGGCTTGATCCTCGTAGCTCCTCTCCGTGTACCGGCGGACCAGGGGGCTGTCCTCGCCCAGACATGCGACGGCGGCGCCCCAGAAGGCAATCTCTTCATCCTCGTAGATCCTGTCCAGCCATTTGGCCTGGGCGTCCTCGTCCAGGCGGGAGAAGGCGATCTGAAACAGGGGGATGCTTCCCTCCTTGTAATAGCGCTCCGCCTGGGCGGCGTTGCTGGCAGACTTCGGGGTTCTGACGGTTTGAGCCGCAGGGGACGGGGCGGGCGCGGGGGTCCCCTTGGGCGCGTAAGCCCCAGCCGCGGCGGCGCTTACCACCAGAGCGGCGGTCAGGACGAGGGACAGCAGGACGGTTTTCTTCGTGATTTTTTTGTAGTTCATGATGGCACTCAGCCTTTCTTTCAGAAGTGTGCCGCTCTCGTTGAGGGTGAGGGAGGCGGAATTGCGGTAGGCTCCACCGGCTTCCAGGGCGCGGAGAAGGGTATCGCCGTAGGCACGGCGTCCGGGGGCGTCCAGGGACGCGATCACCGCCTCGTCGCAGGACAGCTCGCAGTCCCGCCCGATCTCCCGGGCCATCAGCCAGACCAGGGGGTTGAACCAGTGGAGGCAGACGGTGAGCTGGACCAGCCACTTGTAGGGGAGGTCGCGGCGTTTCAGGTGGGTCAGCTCGTGGCGGATGGTGAGGGCGAAATCGTCTGGCGGGAGGGCGGCGGTGGGGAGGATGATGCGGGGATGGACGTGGCCCAGGAGCAGCGGGGAGGCGACAAGTGGGTTGATCCAGAGGTCCACGGGGCGGCGGACGCCCAGTTCTTCGGCGGTGAGGGCAAGCGCGTCAAGCAAGGCAGGGTCTGAAACCGGCGTGCCTCCGGCGCGGACGTAGCGGGTGAAGTCCTGGTAGGCGGTGAGCCTGCGGACCAGGAGGAACAGGGCGGGAATCAGCCAGATTAGCCATAGGAATTGGGTGATTTCGTAGGACTGCTTTGCGGCGGGAATGGGCGGGGCGCTGTCTGCCTGCGGCGCTAAGGGGACGGACGGGAGGGGGATTGATTCGGGGAGGGCAACGGTTTCTATGGTTTGTTCCGCATGGCGAAACAGGGTCCCGACGGCGCTCTGCTCCGGCGTGAGGGGCAGCAGAAGGCGGGCTATGACGATCAGCCAGACGTAATACTGCCAGCGCTTACTGAGCCTGTTTTTCAGAAGGGGCTTGGCAAGGAGCAGCAGCAGGATCAGCAGAGAGCCGGAGAGGGACAGGGAGAGAAGCGTTTTCAGGAGGGCGTTCATGGCTGCTCACCGTCCCAGAAGCGGCGGAGTTCCTCGTAGTCCTCGGCGGAGAGGAGGTCCGTCTGGATCAGGGTGGACACCAGGCCCTTGGCGCTGCCCTCGTAGAGCTTGTTCAGGAGGGTACGGGTCTGGGCGGCCTGGTACTGCCGCTCGGTGACGGCGGCGGTGTACTCGTTGCGGCGTCCGATTTTGCGGGTTTCCAGGAGTCCTTTTTCGGTGAGGCGGGAGAGGAGCGTGATGACGGTGTTTTTCTGCCAGCGGTTCCCGGCGGCGAGGCGGTCCATGATGGCGGCGTAGAGGGCGGTGCCGCCCTGGGACCAGATGATCTTCATCAGTTCCAGTTCGGAGTCTGAGATTTGCGGGATGGGCATGGGGGTGTACCTCCTTATTGAACTACGGGTTGTAGGCTAATGTTAGGATAACATATTGTAGGCTAAAAGTCAAGGGTGTTTTGGACAAAAAGACAGGGGCCGTATTTCGAGCGGCCGGCTCGAAATACAGCCCCCAGTTAGGGAGTGGCTGCGTTACCGTGTGACGGGCTTTCGCGCCCACCAGAGTATAGAGCGGTACTAAAAAGTTTTTTTTCGGTTCCTTTTTTCTTTCAAGAAAAAAGGAACACTCACCCGAGCTTCGCCACAGTAGTCTTCCCAACCACCGCAGTAACCCCCGTAACGTACTCCGCAGGAAGCTCATCGTCCCCCTCGAGCACAATCAGCATCACGTCAGAGCAAAGCCCCTTCGACTCAATGAGCTTCCTGGAGAACTTGAGGATCGGGTCACCGGCCTTCACCTTCTCGCCCTCCTTCTTGAGCAGCTCAAAGCCCTCGCCGTTCATGCCGACGGTGTCCACGCCGACGTGGATCAGGATCTCCACGCCCGCGGCGCTCTCCAGGCCGATCGCGTGCTTGTTGTCCTCGGAGGCATGGGTAACGGTGCCGTCGCAGGGCGCCTTGATCACGTCCTCCGTAGGCTGGATTACCACGCCGTCGCCCAGAATACCATTGGCAAAGTTCTCGTCCTTCGCCTCGCTCATGGGCAGGACCTTGCCCGCCACAGGGGCCACCAGCTGGGACTTCTGGCTGGGCGCCGCCTTCTTGCTGCTGGCAGTCTCTTCCAGAGCCGCGCCGCCGGCGGTGGCCATAAACGCGTCCATAGCCGCCTTGCCCGCTTTCAGGCACTCCCGAACGTTGGGCGCAATGCCCTCCACCTTCGGGCCGTAGACCACTTGGATATGCTTCTCACTGGGACGGATGAAGCCGTTGGAGCCGGTCTTCTTCAGCAGGTCTTCCCGTACCTTCGTCGGGTCTACCAGGTCCACACGGAGGCGGGTCAGGCAGTTGTTGACCTCAATGATGTTGTCGATGCCGCCCAGGCCCTCGATGATGCGGTACGCTTTCAGCTTCTGCTGCTGGTCCATGTTCAGATCGCCGGGGGCCTCGTCGTCCTCTTCCTCGGCAACCTCGATGGAGATATTCTTCTTGCTGAGGTAGGTCTTGAAGACGTAGTAGTAGATGAACATGAAGGGGATGCCCACGATGATCACCCAATACCAGTGGGAGCCGGGCTGGAAGACACCCCAGATGAAGTAGTCAATCAGACCGCCGCCGGTGTTGCCGATGATCACGTCCAGAGCTGCCATGGCCGCGAAGGAGATGCTGCCCATGACCGCGTGGAACAGGAACAGCTGAGGCGCAACGAACATGAACGCGAACTCCAGAGGCTCGGTAATACCGGACACCACGCTGGCCGTAACACCCGCAATCATCAGCGCTTTCACCTTGGGCTTCTTCTCCTCCGGAGAGGTGCGGTAAATCGCCAGGGCCGCCGCCGGCAGGCCGAACATCATCATGGGCATCTTGCCCTGGCCCAAGAACATGGTGAAGGGAGCCAGCTCGGAGAGGTCCACTTGGTCCACGAACTGGAGGAAGATGTTCAGGCAGCCCTCAACACCCTCGTACACGCCGCCGATAGCGGTGGTCCGGAAGATGCCGTTCAGCACGTGATGCAGGCCCGTAGGAATCAGGAGGCGCTCCAGGAAGCCGTAGCCGAAGACGCCGAAGATGCCCGCAGCAGAAATAGCGTCGCCCAGTCCGTTGATGGCCATAGACACCGGGGACCAGATGAACGGCGCAATCAGGCCGAAGCAAGTGGAGGCCAGCATGACCGCTAGAGCCACGAAGCGCTTGCCGCCGTAGAAGGAGATGGCGACGGGGAAGGTGATTTTGTGGTACTTGCTGTGTATCCACGCGGCAATCAGGCCGATGGAAATGCCAGCCACCGCGCCCATGTCCATGGTTTCCACACCCAGAATGTTCGCAATCCGCAGAGCGCTGAAATCCATGAACCCGCTGCCAATCATAGCCGCGGAGGCCACCAGGAAGGTGTAGTAGCCAATGAACCCGGCAAAAGCCGCAATCTCCTTCTCCTCTTTGACCATACCAAAGGCAATGGAGATGGCGAACAGGACGGGAATCAGGGTGAAGACCACGCCGGAGACTTTATTGATCGTGAAAATGATGAAGTAGATAAAGCCCTGGGAGAGAAAGGGAACCGCGGCCTGGACCTGGGCCTTCATCAGCGCGGACGAAAGCCCCAGGAATATGCCGCACGCCGCCAACGCGGCAATCGGCATCAGAAGACTGCGCCCTAACGCGGAGAAAAAGTCCATGATTTTCGTCTTTTTTGACATCTCTTATTCTCCATTCTTATATTGTTTGGGGTGCCTGCCGGGACCCGCGGGGGGCCTCCGGCGGGTTACTTTTTCTCGAGAGAAAAAGTAACCAAAAAGAGCTTTAACGCGACGTGAACCTGGTGGGCGGTGGGGCGGTTGCGTCGGAACGGGGTGCGGCGGTTCCGCAAAACGTTGTTTTGCGGAATGTTTTTATGACGGTTGGGGGGATGTATGCCATATCCGCCCTGGTTGCCTGGATGCACCCGTATCCGCCCTGGTTGCCTGGGATGCACACCGTAGGGGACGCCGCCCTCGGCGTCCCGTCCCCCGCGACCTCCAGGGCTGTGGAGGTGCGTTCCCCTCAACCACCAGACCAAAGGGGATGCTCCCCACAATCCGGCAAACGCCATCCTGAAATGCACCCCGTAGGGGCGGACCTGCGTGTCCGCCCCTCCCCCGCGAATGCCAGGGGTGCGTAGGTACCTAGGTACTCAGATACCCGCGTGCTTAGCTTAACAGCCTCAGCGCAGCTCAGGCCACATGCCCTTGTTGGCCTCGATGAGGGCGTCCAGAACCTTGCGGGCCTTCTTCGCGTCGCCGACGAGGCGGCTCAGGGTGAAGGCTTCCAGGGCCTTCTGATAGGAATTCTCGAAGTAGGCGTCCACAATCAGCTTTTCTACGGACACCTGGTTCACCAGGAGGCCCAGGTAGAACTGGGGGATGTTGCCCACGCCCAGGGGACGGGGGCCGTTGGCACCCAGCTCGCAGGCGACTTCCACCATGGCGTCGTCCTGCATGTTGGCAATCGCGCCGTTGTTCTCCACGATCATGATGTGGCGGTCGTTCTTGTTGAAGGCGATGGACTCGGCAACCTTGATCATCATCTCGGCGTGGGCGTCGGAGATGGCGTCGAAGCGGTCGCCCAGCTTACCGGCGGCAATGACCTCGGCGCATTCCGTGAACACGCGCTTCTCGCGGCCCGCTTTCACCTCGTCGGCACGGGTGAAGTCGGGGTTCAGGTGGCTGGCCTTGTACTCGGGGTACAGGTAATACTGGTCATATGTATTGGGGAGGTAGTCGGGGAAGTCGTTCATGATGGTCTGGACCATGCCGTAGGTGTCCAGCCAGGACTGGTCGCGCTGCTCGGCGTCCTGGGGCAGGAAGCCGTTCTCCTTGATGCGGCGGCGGATTTCGGGCATGTAGTCCTCGCCGGTCTTGATGTCGTAGATGTGGGTGAACCAGCCGTAGTGGTTGAGGCCGAAGTAGACGGGGGCCAGGTCCTCCCAGGAGCAGCCCAGGAGGCGGGAGCAGGAGCGGACCACGTTCTCGGGCTGGTCGCAGATGTTGAGGAGGCGGGTGTCGCCGGGGAACTCGCGGCGGAGGGCCTCGGCCACGATGGCGGCGGGGTTGGAGTAGTTGAGAATCCAGGCGTCGGGAGCCAGACGGCGGATGTCGTGGACGGCC
Organism: Oscillibacter sp.; assembly: GCA_022791875.1. Lineage (GTDB taxonomy): Bacteria > Bacillota > Clostridia > Oscillospirales > Oscillospiraceae > Oscillibacter. The sequence continues at coordinate 36,651 of JAAVZX010000077.1, read as the reverse complement.
TTAATCATGTCCACGCAGGAGCGCAGGCCGTAGGCCATGCCGCCCGCGCCGCAAGTCTCCTGGCCGATCATGCCCATGCTCAGGGGGATGTGCTCGTCCTGGGCCCGCATGTCCAGACCGCCGGCACGCATCTGCATGAAGACGAAGTCCATGCCGGTGTAGGCTTCCTCAATGTCGGTGGTGTAGGAGAAGTCCAGCTCGGGGAAGCGCTCCCGGAAGAGGATCTCGCCGTACTTGCCAATAGGCTCCTGGCGCTTGGCGTCGATGTCAAAGAGGACCAGCTTCTTCAGGGGAAATTCCTCCCGAAGCCGGACGAAGGACTTCAGGAAGCCCAGGGTATAGGTGCTGCCGCCGCCGACGATACATACGCTGAATTCTTTCATGATCATTCCCTATGTGATGGCCTTAGTATAGCTGGTTAAGATTGGAATGTAAATACTTTTTCAGCGCAGTGGTTCTGATTCTAAAATTCAGTATTTATCACCTTAACAGTAATTTTTTACACAGCAAAACAAAAGGGAACCGCTGGAATTTCTTCCAACGGTCCCCGCTCCGGAACGCTTACGCCTCCAGTGCCCGCATCAGGTTGACCATCTCGACGGCCCCCTGGGCGCACTCGAAGCCCTTATTGCCCGCCTTGGTGCCCGCCCGCTCGATGGCCTGCTCGATGGTATCGGTGGTGAGCACGCCGAACATGACGGGAATCTTGCTGTTCAGCGCCACGTTAGCGATCCCCTTGGAGACCTCCGCACACACGTAGTCATAGTGGCTGGTACTGCCGCGGATGACAGCCCCCAGGGCGATCACGGCGTCATACTTCCCGCTCTCCGCCATTTTCGCGGCGATCAAGGGAATCTCAAAGGCCCCGGGCACCCAGGCCACATGGATATCATCGCCCTGCACGCCATGCCGCAGCAGCCCGTCCTCGCACCCGCTGAGCAGTTTCGAGACAATGAACTCATTAAACCGCGCCGCGACGATCCCGATTTTAATCCCATCCGCCGTCAATTTACCCGCAAAAGTTTTCATAGTAAACCCTCCAATTAAAGTAGTCGAAACAGGTACAAAAATGGCCGATCTGCCAGGGTCCAGGGAGGCGCGTGCCTCTCTGGTGGGAGTCCAGAGGGCAAAGCCCTCTGGCCGCCGGAGGCCCCCCGTCCCCCGTCCATCGTCCTCAGTAGTCCAGCATATGCCCCATCCGCCGCTGCTTGGTGCGGAGGTAGAACAGGTCGTCTTTCGTTGCTTCCATTTGGATTGGCACGCGCTCAAGGATTTCGAGGCCGAAGTCTTTGAGCTGGTAGACCTTATCCGGGTTGTTGGTGAGGAGGCGCATGGTTTTGACGCCCATGTCGCGGAGGATCTGCGCTCCGATGTAATATTCGCGCAGGTCGCCGCCGAAGCCCAGGGCCAGGTTTGCTTCCAGGGTGTCCATGCCCTCATCCTGGAGGGCGTAGGCACGGAGCTTGTTCAGCAGGCCGATGCCGCGGCCCTCCTGGCGCATGTAGAGCAGGACGCCGCGGCCCTCCTTCTCGATGCTGGCCATGGCCGCTGCCAGCTGCTGGCCGCAGTCGCAGCGGAGGGAGCCGAAGCAGTCGCCGGTGAGGCATTCGGAGTGGACGCGGCACAGGACGTTTTGACCGTCGCCCAGGTCGCCTTTTACCAGGGCTACGTGGTGCTCTCCGTTCAGCTTGTTCCGGTAGCCCAGGGCGGTGAAGTCGCCGTACTTGGTGGGGAGGCGGGTTTTGGCAATCTGCTCCACCAGGATTTCGTGGCGCTTGCGATAATTTTGCAGGTCCTTGATGGTGATGAACACCAGGCCCCATTCACGGGCCTTCTCCTGGAGTTCGGGGGTGCGCATCATCGTGCCGTCGTCCCGCATGATTTCACAGCATAGGCCGCAGGTTTTCAGGCCCGCCAGGCGCAGGAGGTCCACGGTGGCCTCCGTGTGCCCGTTCCGCTCCAGGACGCCGTTGGGCTTCGCCAGGAGGGGGAACATGTGCCCCGGCCTCCGGAAGTCCTGGGGCCGCGTCCCGTCCTCCACGCACTTCATGGCCGTGACGGAGCGCTCCGCCGCGGAGATGCCCGTGGTGGTAGAAACGTGGTCCACGGAGACGGTGAAGGCCGTCTCATGGTTGTCCGTATTGGTGGTCACCATCTGCGGAAATTGCAGCCGCTCCACAAATTCCGCCGACATGGGCATACAGATCAGGCCCTTGGCATGGACCGCCATAAAGTTCACATTCTCCGTCGTGGCAAACTCCGCCGCGCAGATCAGATCCCCCTCGTTTTCACGGTCCGGATCGTCTGTCACCATAATCAGCTTACCCTGCCTGAGCGATTCCAGTGCTTCTTCTATCGTGTTGTATTCAAACATTGTGGTGCCTCCTATGCCTCCGGCGGCCAGGGGCGTTGCCCCTGGACCCCATCAGGGGAAACGGTTTCCCCTGGACCCCGCCAGATCAATCCTTGTTGTTACGTCTGCTTCTGTCAGAAGCCGTTGCGAAGCAGAAATTCTTTCGTCAGCTTGCTCTCCTTTTGGGGTTTCTCGCGGGGCCGCAGGAGGGCTTCTACGTATTTGCCGATGATGTCCGCTTCCAGGTTTACGATGGCTCCGGGGCGCTTTTTGCCCAGGATTGTGTGCTCCGCTGTGTGGGGAATCAGCGACACGGAGAAGGTTTCGCGGTCTACAGACGCTACCGTCAGGCTGATGCCGTCGATGGCAATCGAGCCCTTTTCGACCACGTAGCGCAGGACCTTCGCCTCCGCGCCAATGGTGTACCAGACGGCGTTGTCGTCCCGGCGGACGGCGCGGATTTGGCCGGTGCCGTCAATGTGTCCGGAGACGATGTGCCCGCCGAAGCGGCCCGACGCGGGCATGGCCCGCTCCAGGTTCACCGGGTCCCCGGAGGTCAGCACGCCCAGGGAGGAACGGTTCAGGGTTTCGTGCATCACGTCGGCGGTGAAGCCGCTTCCGTCCACCGACGCCGCCGTCAGGCACACGCCGTTTACCGCTACGCTGTCCCCGATTTTCAGGTCCGACAGAACCGCGTCCGCCCCGATGGACAGCACCGCCGAGTGCTTCCCCCGCCGGATGGCGCGGATCGTGCCCAGCTCTTCAATAATCCCAGTGAACATCCCGCGCAACCTCTCCTTCTATGAGCAAATCTTCTCCCAGCCGCGTGACGGTCAGGTTCCCCAGCGCCGCCGCCTGGATGGGCACGACTACGCCGTCGCCCTCCACCGGAGACTTTGCCTCCCCGCCGCCGAACAGCTTCGGGGCCACATACGCCTGGACCCGCTGCACGATGCCGCTCTCCAGCGCCGCCCAGTTCAGCGTCCCGCCGCCCTCCAGGAGCACGCTGTCGATCTCCGCCGCCCCCAGGCGCTCCATGAGGGCGTTCAGGTCCACGTGCCCGTCCTTCTCCGGCAGGTCCCAGACCTGACAGCCCGCGTCTTCCAGGACCTTCCGCCGCTCCGGGTCTGGCTTGGAGCAGGCCATGACGGTGGGGACCTCGCGGGCAGTTCGGACGATTTTGCTGTCCGGCGGCGTCCGCAGGTTGGTGTCGCAGATGACCCGCAGGGGGTTCCGCAGTCCTTCTACGCGGCAGGTCAGAAGCGGATTGTCCGCCAGGACGGTTCCCACGCCGGCCATGATGGCCGCATAGCGCCCCCGGTCCTCGTGGACCCGCCGCCGCGCCGTCTCGCCGGTGATCCACCGGGAGGCCCCGGTCCGGGTCGCGATTTTCCCGTCCAGCGTCATGGCGTACTTCATCACCACGTAGGGCCGCTTTGTGCGGATATAGTGGAAGAACACGGCGTTCAGGGCCCTGCACTCTTCCTCCAGAATCCCCGTCACGACCTCCACGCCGTGGGAGCGCAGGATATCCAGTCCCTTCCCGGCCACGAGCGGGTTCGGGTCCCCGGACCCTACCACCACGCGGGAAATCCTGGCCTCCAGAATCGCGTCCGTGCAGGGCGGCTGACGCCCGTGATGGCAGCACGGCTCCAGGGTCACGTAGAGCGCAGCGCCGGCGGCCGTTCCGGAACAGTTCAGCAGCGCCTCCCGCTCGGCGTGAAGCCCCCCGCACCGCCGGTGCCACCCCTCGCCGATCACCGCGCCGTCCTTGACGATCACCGCGCCGACCATAGGGTTCGGATTGGTCCACCCCCGTCCCCGTTCCGCCAGAGAAAGGGCCAGACGCATGGAATCGAAGTCATTCATAGCGGTTCCCCCAACAGCGAAAAAAATACCTTGAACAAAGCGTCCAAGGCAATTCCATCGCGCCAAAGAGGCAATCCAACGCCCAAAAAAGCAAACGCCCCGGAACGAAACCATTCCAGAGCACCGCCAAAGGGCGCGGATCAACCCTCCACGCACACAAAAAATCTTCTTCCATCCAGACTATACTGTCGGCCTCGGAATTTCACCGAATCCTGCCAAAACGGCTCGTGGGCTGTTACCACCGGTGGGGACTTGCACCCCGCCCTGAAGACCCTGATTCAATTAAGCCTACTATACTCCCATGAAATCCCTTTGTCAAGCGTAATTTTTGGAAGAAAAGGACCCGTCCTTTTGGGCGGGTCCTTTTGCTTCAATCTGACTCAGAAGTTACTCTGAAATCAGGTGGCAGGGGTGAAAACAGGGGTAAAGTCCAAAGTCGCGCTATTCGCGGGAGCCACGATTGTGTACGTACCAGTGAACGTATCGTCTTTCTTGAAAAGCTCAAGATCCTTAGTTATTTTGTAAACAATCTTGCCAGCGTTCGCAGGCTTAGCCGTTTCTTCGGCATCCACATTCGTCTTGTTAGATGCGTCAGCGGTAACTGTCGCAACGTTACCAGAGCCAACACCGAACACGCATGTCTTCGCAGTGACCTCATCAACGCTGCCATTCGTTACTGCAGTCGCACCAGTAAACTTCGCCTCAATAACAACTACCTCGTCAACATCAATGTACAGAGCAGCGGCAGGAGTCACTTCCTCACCGTCCACAGTAGACTTCAAGGTGAAATTAGTGGCAGTAGGAGCGGCAACATACTTTACGAAAGCAGCGTCGGTGTAAGTGGAGCCAGCAGCAAGGATATCTTTGCTAGTACCGGAAGAACCATCGTTCAGGGCGTTCTTCTGACCGTAGTGATACACCGGAGCGCCGCCTCCAACGAGGACCTCCTTGACGTTACCAACGCTAATACCACTCAGGGAGCTGATGGTTGCTTCGGAAGTGACATCAACATACTCCTTGCTGGGAGCAGCACCACCAATCGTGACTTCGATGCAATCAATGTCAGGTGTGTAGACGCCGGTCACAGGGATGCTGTCGTATGTGGCACCCCAAACAACGTTACCCGAAGGATCGGTGGAAACCTTCGTTACTGTATAACTCAGGAATTCCAGAGCTTCCTTCACCTGAGCCTCAATGGTAGCGTCAGTGCCGTCATCATACACAATCAGGTCGGAAATAGTCTTCAGGTCCTGATTCTCCAGCGCACTTACAACAGCAATTGCGCCCGCAGGCATCTTGGTGTAGTTGAAAGCGCTCATGTCAACGCCCTTCAAGGTTACAGTGTAAGTTGTCGTTTTGGAACCATCCTCGGACTTGACCTTGACAACAACTGTATCGCTATCGCCAAGGGTGACGGAGCCGAAGACTTCGTTTTTACGAGCAACCAGAGTAGCAGTGGCGCTACCGCTGTTCACAGGCTCAACAAACGTAGCCCCCTCAGAAGCAATACCCTCAACAGTGGCAGTGGTGGGAGCGCCGGAGGCAGTGTTATATTTAACCTCAGCTGTGAAGTTGTCGCCAGCCTTAGTCCAGCCCTCGCCCTTGATTGTGGTTTCGCCAATGGTCAGTTCCAGATCGGTAGCGGTGTTCTCATCTTCGCCGCTGCTGGAGCCGCCGGTGCAGGTAGCCTGGCTCAGGCCGGCGTCGGCAGAGACACGATCGGTGATGATGATGAGGGAAACATCACGGAAGTAATCGCTGCTGGGATTGTCGTTGACAACCAGCTGCATCTCGAAGGTTTCGTTGTTGCTTCCGTCGCCCAGGAAGCCGGTAGCGGCGTCCTTCAGCAGCTTCTTGGCGTTGTCCTTATCATTGAAGTACCACTTCAGGTCGTCAATGCTGCGGATCTCACGCTCGCCGGTGGGAATGGTCTTGCCCACGAAGCGCAGGTCGACGATCTCCGCGTTGCGGATACGGACAACGTTCTTCACGCCGCCGTTGGTGTTGATGGCGCCAGAATTGTCATTGATCTTGACCTGAGGAGTGTCATCCAGCGCGTCGTCGCCCTTGACGGGTCCATAGTTGCCCAGGTACAGCAGGCTGTTGTTGGTGCCGTCCACCTTGGCCAGCTGAGCCTCATAGGTGGCGGTGGTGCGGTTGGTCATGCTGCTGTGGTCGCGCAGGTCATAGAAGTTGCTGTAGTTGGCGTTCTCCTTGGCGGTGTAGGCCACGAAGGTGTCCTGAGCCACTTCGTCGTCGGAGTAGATGACAACTTCATCGTCCACATTCTCGTTGGGCTTCATCATGACAACAGTGTACTTGTAGATCATGTTGCCATTCTCGTCCTTCTCAACGCCGCCATTACGCTCACGGATGTACATGAGGTTGCTGGACATAGCGTCGGTGGATTCGGTCTTGATGACGACCGCCTTAACGGCGTCCTTCTTCACGGCAACCTGAGCGCCGTAGCCGCCCGGCACGCTGGTCTTGGCAATCTCAGTGGCTTTGACGTTCTGCACGCCGGTCTTGACCTCAACAGAGTCAACCTCGCCATCGTTGCCATAGTTCACATAGATGAACTTCACACTCTTATCGGTGGTGACGAACGGGCCGTTAACGACAGGACTATCATCCGTGCCCCATGCGCTGACGCTCACTTCGACGTTGCTGCTCTTGATCTCGTAAGTGCCATTCTGAGTGACTTCGCCGACAGCGTAGCACGGTTCGATCTGCTTTGTACCGGTGGTGGTCCAGGTTCCGCCTTGGCGGGCCAGCTTCCAGTCAGCGTGATTCTTGGTCTCGTTGGTGTAATAAGCCAGATCGCCGGGATTCCAGCCGCTGTCAACGTTCTTGGCAGAACCCAGGTTCAGCTCCAGGGCCTCGCCGTTGATGTCCCAGCCGTTAGCAAGGGTGACAATGCGGCCGTCCTTCATGGTCTGGGTGAAGCTGCCGATGATGATGAAGTCCTCAGTGGAACCCACATCCTTGGCAAGCATGGCGTTGCCCTTGGCGTCCAGGTACAGGGTGACGTCCTTCTTGGTGACCTTCACGGAATCGGCGTCGATGCCCACAAGGTCCTTGCTCCACTGAGCGACGTTGTACTTGGTGCCGCCCACGGTGACGGCCACGGTCTTCTTCTCGGAGCCAGTGCTGGTGCTGTACTGCTCAGCGCCGGTCAGAGCGCCCTTGACCTGCTCGGGGGCATAAGCCTCGGAAACCTCATAATCAGTTCCGGCGGTATCAGTGGAAACGGGAACCACGGCCACGATATCGCCAGCCTTCATGCCGGACAGAACGGCGTAAGCGTCGTCCTCGCTCTGCACGTTGGTGACAGGCACGTTGATGGCCTTCTGGTTGAAGCCGTTGATGAGATTGTTGTCGCTGTCCGGGTTATCGGGCTTGCCGTTGTCATAAGCCTGGAGGGAGACATAGTCGCTGCCCACCCGGCGGACTTCCATCAGCTGGGTCTTGATAACCACGACGTCGGTGATCCAGTTGGCAACCTGATCGGAGACATAGACCTCGACGGTCACGCCGTTATCGGTCAGGTCGGAGATGTCGGCGATCTCAGCCTCGCCGCTGAAGTCGAAATCGTTGCTTCCCCAGTTGCCGCCAGTCAGCTCAAACAGCTTGCCGTTCAGCCAGAAGTCGGTGTATTCAGTGCCGGTCTTAGCACCGTCATCCAGCTTCAGACCGCCCAAGCCGGTGGCGCGGTTCTTGGCGGCGTCGGTGGCGTCAAGATGGGACTTCTGCTCAGTGAACACGTAGTCAGGCTCGATGGGGAAGGTGCCGATGGTGACCTTCTTCCAGCTCCACTCGTTAGAGGGACGGCCGAACACGTCGTTAGTGTTGCGGTCATAGTCCATGCGCAGGTCGACGAAGTGCTCCTCGCCGAACTCGATGGTGTACAGGTTACCACCAGCGTTATCCGGGTTGTTGCTGGCCTTGCGGTTGCTGATGTGAGTCGCAAACTCCTGGTTGCTGCTCTTGTAGTTACGGTCAGGATTGGCAACGATGGAGGCGTTGCCGGCGGTGATGTTCATGCCGCCGCTGTACTCGACCATGGTGCCCTTAATGGTGTTCAGGGCCAGCTGGCAAGCCTGCTCACGGGTGACGGTGGCGTTGCCGTTGAAGCTGATGCGGTCAAACAGACCAGCTTCGCCGCCCAGCTTCGCAACCTTCATGTTCCAGCCAGGGCCGGTGAAGCCCTCGTAGTCGCTGCTGTAGCCCAGCGCGCCGAGGAGCATCTTGGCAAAGGCATAACCAGTCAGAGTGCCCTGGGGACGGAAGGTGCCGTCGCCGTAGCCGCTGATGATCTTGGAGGTCTTGCAGAAGCTGATGACGCCCGCGAAATTGTTGCCGGCGGGGACGTCGGGATAGGGGCTCGTCTCGTTGCCCAGAGCAGCAGCCGCGTCGGGGCCGATCAGCAGGGAGACGAGAATCTTTGCGGCAGCGCCGCGGGTCAGTTCGCCCTCGGGGCGGAAGTCACCTTCGCTGTAGCCGGTGATGATGCCCAGCTTGTTCAGCACGGTGACCGCTTCCGCGTACTGGATTTCATCCTTATCGGTGAAATCCTTGTACTCGGTGGCTCCGGCGCTGATGGTGACCAGAGACATGGTCATAACCAGTGCCAGAACCAGGGACAGGAATTTCTTCATAGAATATTCCTCCTTCATAGATTTGCGGTGCGGCAGTCCTCCCGCCGGGCGGGCTCTCCCCCTCCAGGATTCGTGTCGGGGCTAGCCGATCCCACATCAAGCCTGGACGATCGGAACGGGCCCCCGGCAGCTGTCTGCCTTCCGCATGGGCTTAATTTAGCAGGCTCTTTTCCGTTTGTCTATGGATTTACCCCAGTTGTAATTTGTTTGATATACGCCGCGTTTTTATGTACTTTTTGGGTTCTACAGGGGTAACAAATACCAGTTTTCACAGTGTCCGCCCCGCCGCGTCCCCTCACTTCACCGCCTCGTCCGACGGGGGCAGAAGATAGCGCTGGCGGTCCTGGGTAATCTGCCCCGCCGTCACCAGGCGCTGCAAGATCGGACGGCACTGGACCGCCTCGATGCCCAGCAGACGGGCGATGTCCTGGCGGTAGGCGAAGCCCTCCTGGGCCAGGTAGTCCACAATGGCCTTGTCCTGCTTCTCCGGCGGCACTACTTCTTGGGGGAGGTAGTAGCGCGCCCCTACCTGGGTCAGCCTGCCCCGCTTCACCATCTGCTTTAAGCGGTTGTACGCCGTCGTCCGGGAGACTTTCAGCAGCGTCACTACGTCGTTCCGGGTCACAGAGTGCTTCCGGCGGACCAGGGCCATGATCTGGCCCTCGCCTCCGGCCCGCAGGCCGCAGTCCAGGCGCAGATCCCGCATGGTCACGTTGTCCAGCCCCGCGCGGATCAGCGCGGCGCGGACCAGCTTTGACAGCCGGGTCCGGTCGTAGGGCTGGCCGCTCCGGGGGGCCGTCAGCACCCACTCCGCCTCCGGCTCCTGCTCCCGTAACTCCTGCAAGACGCTCAGCACGCCGCCCGCCAGGGGCACCGTCTTTCCCGGCAGCTTCACGCACTCCTTATCCAAGTCCACCTGCTCCCATTTCAGCGCCGCGATCTCCTCCACCTGCAAGCCCACCTGCCACGTGAGCCACAGCGCCACGCCAGCCGCGTTTGTCTTCTCCGCCCGCAGGAGCTTCCAGAGGGCAAACTCGTCGATCCGGGCGGGCTCCTCCCGGTGAATCCGGGTGGACACCTTTTTCTCCTCCAGGTGTTCCGCGAAGTGGACGTTGAGGCCCGCCGCCTCCACGCCGGTGATTCGGGAGACGTACTGCCAGTCGTGCTCCTCCAGCTGGCGGAGGACGAAGTCGTGGCGCAGGTCGATCAGGCGCACCTCCGTCAGGCCAGCCTTGTCCAGGGCGGCGCGGGCCAGGCGGGAGATGGACTGGGGCGCCATGGGCTTTTGGAGGCGGTCTGACAGCACCACCTCCGGCAGACGGCGGTCCCGCCCATCCCGGAGGTCCGAGAGCCAGACGCAGAGCTCCTCCGAGATGGGGACGCTCCGGTCCGGGAGCACAATGGTCTGGTCCAGGAAGTCCACCTGCTCCCAGGTCAGCTGCTGAATTTCCTCCCGCAGGAGGCCCGCCTGCCACGCCAGGCGCAGGATTGCGCCTACCGCGCTGCTTCCGCTCTCCTTCAACACCTGCCTCATTGCGCCCTCGTCCGGGCGGTTTACTACGTAGTCCTGCATTCCAGCCCCTCCTTTATGTTACTTTTGTGCGGCAAATAAACACGCTTGTTTCTCCCCGCTGTTCCGCCAAATTTCCCCACGCAAACAGACGGTCCCAGCCTTTTCCGCCCCGCTTGTTTGTTACAACTATTTATCACATTTAATTTTCCGTATAAAATCGTTGAATCCGTTGCGCTGCAACGGATTCAAACATTTTTACACCTGCATAATACGTCAAAGAATAACAAAAATCAATATCTTTTTGCACATTTGAAGCAACCGATTTCAGCAGCGCCCCAAACCGTCAAACAAAACAGAGCAATGTAACGACCACAAAGCAAAACCACACCGCATTCAGTCAGAAGCACAGCCCGACAGCATAAGAGGCACCCCCAAAAGAAGCCCGATCTGCCAGGGTCCAGGGAGGCGCGTGCCTCCCTGGTGGGAGTCCAGAGGGCAAAGCTCTTTGGCCGCCGGAGGCGGGAAGCCCCGCTGGCAGCCCCCCGTCCCTCGTCCCCCGTCCCCCCGCGGGGACCCCGCAGAATGGGATTGATTTTAAGCGGCAACTGTAGTAACATAACAAATAAAAAAACCGGACGTTTTGCGGTCCGGGAAGGGGGACGCGGGTTTGATGACGGATTTTTCGGGGCTTGAGCGCTCTTTTGAGCCGTTGGGGCGGCGGGTGCCGCCGGGGACGGTTTTCTTTCGCGTGATCGGGCGGGACAACGGCGGGGTCCTCCTTTCGATGCTGGAGCGGTATCGGGGGCTGGCGCAGAAGAATGGGCTGGCGGTTGACGGGTTTGCGAATCCCAGTGGGGACGAGACGCGGGAATTCCTTGGGAAAATGGGTGGGGCGTTTGGGTTGGCGCGGCCACAGTTGGAGCGGCAGACTGGACTTTGGCTGGGGCAGGTTCCGTTGGCGCTGCGGCCTGCTCTGACCGGGGCTGTTCAGGAGGCTTTGGACTGCCTGCGGCGGCAGGGCGGGAATGATAATATCCTCAAAAATGCTTACACCAAATTCATGTGCTGGCTGCATGGGCCCGCTGGGCGCGTGCTGGCGCGGGTTGGCGGGGTGGAGCCGCCGAAGGTGCTCTTTGAGGGGGATATCTCGAAGCATGAGGTGCTCTTTCTGCGGATTTTGCAGCAGGTCGGGTGCGACGTGTGGTATCTGAACTTCCTGTCTCCTGCTTCCTACGATAAGGCCGATCCCTCCGGACAGCTTTCCCAGCTCTTCGCCGGGGACCTTCTGGGCGCTCCGCCGCCCCCGCCGCCGCCTCCTCCCCCCTGGGACGGTGCCGGGAAAAATCTGCTTGTGAACGAGTGGGTGGGGGACCGCCCCGTCTGGGAGGCCATGCTCCTTAACAACGCCCAGCGGGCCGACGGGGACCCGTCTCCCAGGACCCGGACCGTCTTCTCCGTCATGCTGGGGGCCGACGAGCGCTCCGAGTACCGCAACCGCTTGTTTCACCTGAAACAGAAGCTGGAGCAGTCCGGGCGGACCTGGACACTGGCGGAGAAAAAAATCGCGCCGCCTATGCCGGAGGAGGCCGCGTCCTTCCGCGGCGCAACCCGAAAGCTCTCGCGGCCTGAGCTGATCCGGGTGCTGGCGGAGGCCATGCCCGCCGGGAAGCCATGGACGCATCTGGTCCAGCGGGCACTGTCCCTGGTCATGGGGCAGTTCGTGGCCGGAAACGAGAACCTTTTCTACAACTACAGCGTCCGCCTGGCCTGCTGGCTGAGGCGCTACGCGGAAGCCCTGTTCCGGGGCGGGCCCGGACAGCGGGAGGCGTTTCCGCCCGCGCTGATCTACTATGGGCCTATCTCCGAGCCGGAGGCCGCGCTTCTCTGGGCCTTGGCCCAGACGGGCATGGACGTGCTGTACGTCTGCTCAGATAAAACCGGGTGCCCCTTCCCCAGCCTGTTCCTGCCCCACGTCTGGATCGACGCGGACCTGGGCCCCAGCCTGCCCCACGAGCCCTTCCCCCGCCGTGAGGAAAAGCTGCGGGCCCGCACCACCGCCTACGACGCCGCCCGGGAGCTGGACCACCTGCTCTACAGCGACACCGGCATGTTCCGGGACCGCCAGTTCACCCGCTCCCAGCCCGTGACGCTGAAAACCACCCTGGACGAGGTGGCCCAGCTCTGGCCCGAGGAAGCCCAGTACCGCCCGTCGTTCCGGACGGAGGCGGGGGCGGTCTACGTGCCCAACCTGTTCTCGAAAATCTGCGGCGTGGAGGGCGGGGACCTGCCCCAATACTGGGAGCGCATTCGCGCCATGATCACCCCCAGCACCTACCTGGTCACCGGAGTCCCCTTCTTCAAGCCGGACCCGGAGGGCATGAGCCCCGGCGCGGCCCGCGCCTTCCTCCATGGCGGACGCCTGGACCCCGCGGGATTGAAGGCCGCGCCCCGCTACCGCTACGGCTACCTCCCCGAGGATACCCAGAACTATATCCTGGAGAAAATTCAGGCTCTGATGGACTATGATTTGATCGTGAACGGGGGGCCGGACCTCCCGGCGGTGACCCTCTCCGTGCTCATGAACCTGGACAAGGAGCTGCTGCGCCTGGTGCAGGGCTTCGACTTTACACGCGCCATTCCGAAGCTCCTGATCGTGGATGTGACGGAGACGGTGTTCTCCCTGGAGGACTGCGTTCTGACGGCCTTTTTGAACCTGGTGGGCTTCGATATCGCCGTGTTCACCCCCACGGGCTACCGGAATCTGGAAACCCATATCCGCCCGGACAGCTTCGACACCCTTACCGCCGGGGCGTTCTGCTACGACCTCAGCGTCCCGGAGCTGCGGGTCCCGCCCCGGGGCAGCGCGGGCGGTAAAAAGCCCGGCTGGAAGCGCTTTCTCTTCGGAGACTGACAGAAAAGGAGGACCACAATGGACGCCGTGCAGACGCCGCCCCCCATGGAGGAAACCGCGGCCCGGTGCCGCGCCGCCGCCCAGGCCGACCCCCAGCGCCTGGACCGGCTCACCGACCAGATCAACGTCTACGACACCCGGAGCATTCTCACTTTCGGCGCGGAGGCCGCGCGGGAGATGGCCGCGTGCTCCGACACCGTCCTGGCCGACATTCAGAAGAATCAGGCCGGGGACGCGGGGGCCGTGCTCGGCGCCCTGGGGCGCATTATGGAGCAATTCGACATGGGGGAGCTGCGGACGGAGGAGAAAAAAAGACGCTTCCCCTTTGGGAAAGCGCCCGCGCTGAATCAGGACCAGATTCTGGAAAAATATCGGGAGATGGGCCGGGAGGTGGACCGGGTCTACATCGCCTTGAAGCAGTATGAGGCGGAGGTCCAGGCGTACGTCCGGAGCCTCCGGACCCTCTGCGATTCCAACCTGCGGGTCTACCAGAAATTGGTGTACTGCATCGTCGCGGCGGAGCAGGGGATCGGGGAAATTCAGGCCCATATCCGGCGCAGGGAGGCAGAGCTGGCCCGGAATCCGGGGGACACAGCCCTGCGGATGGATTTGGACGATCTGCGCCGCGCCTGCACGCTTCTGGAGCGCCGCGCCCAGGATCTGAAAGTAACGGAAATCGTTGCGCTGCAATCCATTCCCATGATCCAGATGATGCAGTCCTCCCAGGTCCAGCTCATTCAGAAAATTGACACCGCCTTCCTGGTGACCCTGCCCATCTTCAAGCGGGCTCTGAATCAGGAGGTGGCCCGGAAGCGCCAGCGGCTCCAGGCCCAGGCCCTGGAGGCCGTGGACCGCCGCGCGCGGGAGGCTGCGGAAGGACGCCGCGCTCCCTCGTCCGCCCAGGGCGCGCAGGAGGACGATCAGGCCCTGGAGCAGGCCCGTCAGACCATCCTGGACGGCATTCGGGACGCCCGCGCCCTCCAGCAGGACGCCGGGGCCCAGCAGGCCGCCGGGGCCGCGCGTCTGGACGCACTTCGGCGCACGGCCGGGGGCGCGTAGGCGCAAGAATGGTCTTGCTATTATCCCGCGGAGGGGCTATAATGGTGGGGATTACGCAGTGAGGTGAACGGGCTTGATCGATTTGGAGTACATGACGGTGAAAACGGCCGCGAAGCAGTGGAGCATGTCCCAGAAACGCGTGCTGGAGCTGTGCGCCGGGGACCGGATCGAAGGGCTGGCCCGGGTGGAAAATCTCTGGCTGATTCCGAAGGACGCACCTAAGCCCGCTGTGAAAAAAGCCTCGAGGCGTGGGAAATCTGCCGTTCAGGAGGATGCCGCGCGGCCCTTCGTCAAGTGGGCGGGGGGGAAGGGGCAGCTCCTGGACTGCCTGCGGGAGCGCTACCCCGCCGGTCTGGGAACCGGCATCACCAAATACTGCGAGCCCTTCGTGGGCGGCGGGGCCGTCCTCTTCGACGTCCTCAGCCGCTTTCCCGTCCGGGAGGTCTATATCAGCGACGTGAACGTGGAGCTGATCAACGCCTACAACGCCGTCAAGGGCTCCGTGGAACCGCTGACTGCCCTTCTGGAGGACATGCAGGCGGCGTATCTGGCGCTGGACGGGGAGGGGCGGAAGGAATACTACTACGAGAAACGCAATCAGTTCAACGCCCTCAAAACCGCCGGGGACGGCGGCCAGAATCTGGAAAAAGCAGCCCTGTTTCTCTTCCTGAACCGCACCTGCTTCAACGGCCTCTACCGCGTGAACCGGAAGGGCTGCTTCAACGTGCCCATCGGGTCCTACAAGAACCCCGCCATCTGCGACCGGCAGAACCTGCTGCGCATCTCCCGGATTCTGGAGCGGGTGCGGATCGCCTGCGGGGACTACAGGGCTTCCCTGGACTTCCTGGACGCCAGCACCTTCGTCTACCTGGACCCCCCCTACCGCCCTCTCAGCACTTCCTCCAGCTTCACCGCCTACACCGAGGACGGCTTCGACGACCAGTCCCAGCGGGAACTGGCAGACTTTTTCCGCCAGGCGGATCAGCGGGGCGCGAAGCTGATTCTCAGCAATTCCGACCCCAAAAACACCGACGAAAACGACAACTTTTTTGACGACCTCTACGCCCAATACCGCATCCACCGGATCTACGCCGTCCGCGCCATCAACAGCAACACCGCCAGCCGCGGCAGAATCCGGGAACTGCTGATCACAAATTTCTAAATCTGCCCGCACGGCGCAAAGGAGGCGGAACATGGCCATCAACACCAGCGGCGGAGGGGCCGCTACCAACCGGAACGGCCTGCGCTTCGAGCAGGAAACCAGCCTCAAGGACGCTCTTAAAGACGCGGGCTTCGTAGTTGCCGATCACGAGGTCTACCGGAAAGGGGAGGAGGACCCCATCGCAATTCTCGCGTCCAAAAAGAAGCTGTATAAGCGGATTTTGGAGCCCCGCGGGATCGATTGGGAGGATATCATCTCCAAGCAGCTCCTGCCCGACGAGGCGCTGTACGTCTATGAGACAAACACGGTCTATATTATCGAGAAGAAATTCCAGCACGACCGCGGCTCCGTGGACGAGAAGCTGCAAACCTGCGACTTCAAAAGGAAGCAGTACAAAAAGCTCTTCAAATCCATAGGCGCGAAAGTCGAATATCTATATGTCTGCAACAGCTGGTTCAGACGCCCCGAGTACCGGGACGTTTACAAATACATAGAGGATTCCAAGTGCCACATATTTTTCGACGAAATCCCACTGTACTTCCTGGACCTCGGCTGAATCCGGAGGACGCATGGCCAAGAAAAAGATAAAGCTCTGGGAGCCGGAGGACTTCGAGCTGGAGATGACCACCCACTGGTCCTTCCCCCAGCGGGGCCGATGGGCCACCCACGACGCAAAATGGCGGGGCAACTGGTCCCCCTACATCCCCCGCAACGTCCTCCTGCGCTATTCTCAGGAGGGCGACCTGGTTCTGGACCAGTTCGCGGGCGGCGGCACCACCCTGGTGGAGGCGAAGCTGCTGAACCGGAACATCATCGGTGTGGACGTGAACGAGGACGCCCTGGCCCGCTGCCGGGAGAAGGTGGACTTCCGGCACGAGGGCGCGGACGGCGATGTCAGGATTTGCAAAGGCGACGCCCGGAATCTGGAGTTTCTTCCCGACGCCAGCGTGGACCTCATCTGCACCCATCCCCCCTACGCCAACATCATCCAGTACAGCGAGGACATCCCCGAAGACCTGTCCCTTCTCTCCGTAAAGGATTTTCTCAAGGAGATGGAGTCCGTCGCGGCGGAGTGCCACCGTGTATTAAAGAAGGACAAATTCTGCGCCATCCTCATGGGTGACACCCGCGTCCGGGGCCACATGGTCCCCATGTCCTTCGACGTGATGCGAATATTTGAAAACACCGGCTTCCGCCTCAAGGAGCTGATCATCAAGGAGCAGCACAACTGCAAGGCCACCGGATACTGGAAAACCAACAGCGTGAAGTACAACTTCCTGCTGATCGCCCACGAATACCTTTTCATCTTCCACAAATGACACCGGACGCGAAAAAACGCCGGGGAAGCCTGCCCGCTTCTCCGGCGCTTTCCGTTTTCACGGCAAAAACCGCAAGAATGATGAAACCCGCCCCCGGAAAATCTGCTACAATGGCGCTGAAAGGAGGGACGCCATGAACGCCCACAGAATTGCAAATATTTCCGCGGCGATTTCCTACATAGAGGCCCACTTATGCGAAAAACTGGACCTGGAAACCGTTGCCTCCGCCGTCTCCTACTCCAAGTACCACCTCCACCGCATGTTCACCGCCACCGCCGGCCTCCCGCTCCACGCCTACATCCGCCGCCGCAGGCTCACCGAGGCGGCGCGGCTCCTGGTCTGCACCGGGAAGCCACTCCTGGAGGTTGCGCTGGATGCGGGCTTTGAGAGCCAGCAGGCGTTTGCGGTTCTCTTCAAGGCCATGTACAAGCAGACCCCGCTGGCCTACCGGAAAATGCAGCTTTTTTACCCGTTGCAGCTTCCCTTCGCACCGGACCCAGGCCCCTCCGGTTCCCCCAAATCCTGGCACCCCGCCTATGCCGCGCCGCCGGATCTCCCGGACTGGATGCACTTCACCGCCCTGGTAATCGGCGGCTTCCCCCGCCTCGACGCCTCCGCCCACCGGGCTCAGGCCATACGCCGCATTGCGGCCCAGGAAGCCCTCATCGTGCAGGACAACGGCCTCCTAATCGGAGCCGCCGCCTTCTCCCGCCCCACAGGCCACATCGAATTCCTTGCCGTGCATCCCCAATACCAGCACAGCGGCGTCGCGGAATCCCTTCTGAACGCCCTGCGCCGCAGTCACTTCCCCGGCCGTCCCCTCACCGTCACCACCTTCCGCCGGAACGACAAAGCCGACACCGGCCAGCGCGCCGCCTACCAGCGCTTAGGCTTCACCCCCGCGGACCTCCTGACCGAATACGGCTACCCCACCCAGCGCCTGATCCTCCCGCCGGAACAGGAGGCGCACCGCCATGGATAACGCCTCCCTCGACCGCGCCTGGACGCCTCAATCCCTACTGCTCTTTGCGTTTCCCAGCATCGTCATGATGCTCTTCATGGGCCTCTACACCGCCGTAGACACCATTTTCGCCGCCCGCTTCGTGAACACCGACGCCCTCTCCGCCATCAACATCGTCTGCCCCATGGTCAACCTCACCGTCGGCTTTGCCACCATGATCGCCACCGGCGGAAACGCCCTAGTCTCCCGTAAAATGGGCGAAGGCCGTTTCCGGGAAGCGCGTCAGGATTTTACCCTCCTGATCCTCGCAGGCATAACCGGCGGCGTCCTCCTGACCCTGTTCGGAACCCTCTTTCTCGACGAACTCCTCCGCGCCCTGGGGGCCAGCCCCCGCCTCTTCCCCTACTGCAAAGCCTACCTCCAGACGCTGCTCCTGTTCCTCCCCGCCAGCGTCCTGCAAACCCTGTTTTCCAACCTCTTCGTCACCGCCGGAAGACCCGGCCTGGGCTTCGCCCTGTCCCTCCTGGCAGGCATCGCCAATATCGTCCTCGACTACATCTTCATGGTCCCCCGCGCCCTGGGCATCCGCGGCGCGGCCCTGGGCACCGGCGTCGGCTATCTCATCCCCGCCCTCTCCGGCCTCATCTTCTTTGCCCGCACCGGCGGCCCCCTCTCCTTCACACGCCCCCGCTGGAGCGCCCCCACCCTCCTGGAAGCCTGCTTCAACGGCTCCTCCGAGATGGTTTCCCAGCTTTCTTCCGCTGTCACCACCTACCTCTTCAACCACGTCATGCTCGCCCTCCGCGGCGAACCCGGCGTAGCCGCCATTACCATCCTCATCTACGCCCAATTCCTCCTGAACACCCTCTTCATCGGCTATTCCATCGGCGTGGCTCCCATCATCGGCTTCCTTCACGGCAGCGGGGACGCCGTGCGTCAGAAAAAGGTCCTCCGCATCAGCCTCGCCTTCATTGCCGGGGCCTCCATCGCAATATTTGCAATCTCCCGCCTGGGTGGCGCCCATATTGCCGCTCTCTTCGCCACCGATTCTCCGGAGGTCCTTCGTATGGCCTCCGACGGCTTCGCAATCTTCTCCTACAGCTTCCTCTTCTGCGGGGTGAACATCTTCACTTCCGCCATGTTCACCGCACTCTCCAACGGTCGCCTCTCCGCTGCGCTTTCCTTCCTGCGGACCTTTGGGCTGTTGGCTGGGGGGATTCTTCTCCTTCCGCGGGTCTTCGGGATTATTGGGGTGTGGCTCGCTGTGCCTGTTGCGGAATTTGTGATGTTTTTCGTTTCCTGTGGGTGCTTTGCGTATCCCAGAGAGGAGCATAGGCCGTGAGGGACCAGACCTTTCAGGTCAGGCCCCTCACGGCCTATGCTTCATGTTGGGGTCCGCCTGCCTCCGGCGGCCAGCCCTTTGAAAAGGGCTGGACCCCAAACTTTATCTTTAGTAGATCAGATCCACCAGTCCCGTAGTAAGGAAGGGGATGAACGTCAGCGCCAGCAATTCCACAATCAGCACGATGTAAAACGGAATGCTCTCGATAATGAAGTCTTTCAGCTTGCACTTCGTCTCACCGCACACCACGAACATCAGAGTGCCCATCGGCGGAGACATGGACCCAATCGCCATATTAAAGATGAACATCATCAGGAACTGGATCTCATTGATCCCATAATTCATAGCAATCGGGAACAGCAGCGGCACCAGAATAATCATGGCCGCGTTGCCCTCGATGAACATGCCCACGAACAGCAGGAACAGGTTGCACAGCAGCAGGAACACGTACTTGTTCCCGCTCACCGCCAGCATTCCCTCCGTCAGCATCTGCGGGATCTGCTCCTTGGTGAGAATCCAGGACAGTGCCGACGCCGCGCCGATAATCAGCATAATGCTGGCCGTGGACAGCACGGACTCTTTCAGCCCGTTCTTGATGGTCTTCCAGTCCAGCTCATGGTACACCAGGCCCAGCATGACGGAGTACACCACCGCCACCGCGCCGGCCTCCGTGGCCGTGAACACGCCCAGGCGCACGCCGCCGATGATGATGATCGGCAGGCACATGGGCAGGATGGATTCTTTCAGCACCGGGGCCACCTCGCTCCACTTCATGCCCCGGTCCCGGCTGGGGGCGTAGCCCCGCTTTTTGGAGATGATGGACACAGTGAGCATTTCGCCCACGCACAGCAGGATGCCCACGCCGATGCCGGACACAAACAGCTTGCCGATGGACACGTTGGCCAGGGAGCCGCAGAGGATCATGGCGATGCCGGGGGGGATGATGGGGGTAATCATGGCCGACGCGGCGGTGACAACGGAGGAGAACGCCTTGCTCATGCCCTTTTTCTCCATTTCGGGCACCAGCATCCGGGCCTCCATGGCGGCGTCCGCCAGGCTGGACCCGGACAGGCCCCCCATGAGGGTGGACAGCAGCACGTTCACCTGGGCCAGGCCGCCCCAGAGGCGTCCCGTCAGCACGTCGCACAGGGCCATGATCCGCCGGGTCACGCCGGAGTAGTTCATGAACACGCCTGCGCACACGAAGAAGGGGATGGCCATCAGGGACGGGTTCTGGATCGCGGACACCAGCCGCTGGGCCAGGATCATGGAGCTGACCGCGGGGTTGAGGAAGAAGTAGATGGCGCTGCCTGCGATGACCGACAGGAACACCGGCACCTTCATGAACAGCAGGACCAGCATGACCACCAGGGCGGTTGCAATCGTGGAACTCATACGCTCTCTTCCTCCTTTCCGGATTTACGGATGTAGCGGGCGTAGGCGCTGTACGCCATGCTGATCAGCATCAGCGCGCCCCCTACGGGGACCACGAAGTAGGCCACGCCGTAGGGCAGGCGCAGCAGGTTCGTCACCCGTCCGGCGGACAGGAGCTGGTTGTAGTACATGATCTCCTGCCAGAACAGGTAGCCCAGGATCAGCAGCTGGATCAGCACGTCCACCTTTTCAATGGCGCCTCCGATTTTCTTCGGCAGGGCGTCCACCACGATTTCGATAGCGATATGGGACCCGGCCCGGAACGCCCCCGCGCCCCCCAGGAACACGATCCACAGGAACAGGAGCATCTGCACCTCCTCCTGCCAGGTGATGGGGCTGCGCATGATGTAGCGCATCAGGACCCCCACGAAGGTCAGCACCACCAGCACCACCATCATTACGCAGGAGACGCCCACATCCAGGTTCCCCAGGATTTTCAGGGTCTTGTTGTCTTTCATATACCCACTTCTCCTCTCTCAAAACTCGCCGCCCCTCCCCGGACCGCGGACGGGACCCGGATCGGAACGCGGGGACAAGACGCGCTTGTCCCCGCTGTCAGACGCTTTCCGTCAGCCGATGATCTCCTGCACCATCTCGTACAGGCCGTCGCGCCACTGCCCGGAAACGGCGGGGTCGTCGTAGATGGTGGCGGCGGCTTCCTTGAACTTGGCGCGCTCCGCGTCGTCCAGCTCAATGATGGTCACGCCTTCCGCCTCCATGTCCGCCACGTACTGCTCCAGCATTTCGTCCTGCTTCTGGCTCTCCAGAACGCCGGCCTCCTCGCCGGTCTCCTTCAGGATCTGCTGCTGCTCCGGGGTCAGGCTCTGGAAGAACTGCTCGCTGCACACCTGCTGGGCGGGCATTTTGATATGCTGGGTCATGGTGATGTACTGGGCGACCTCATAGTAGGACTGGCCGTAGAGGGTGGCCATGGGGTTCTCCATGCCGTCGATGGTGCCCTGCTGGGTGGCGGTGTACACGTCGTTGAGGGCCATCGCGGTGGGCGCGGCGCCCATGGCCTCAAAGGCGCGCATGTAGCTGGTGGTGTTGGGGGTGCGGACGATGAGGCCCTTCATGTCCTCGATGGTGTAGACGGGGCGGGTGCTCATGAGGTTCCGCTCGCCGTAGGCCCAGGTGGTGAGGATGCGCAGGCCGTTCTGGGCCAGAAGCTCCTCCTGCTCCTTGTACCAGTCGCTGCCGATCAGCTTCCAGACCTGGTCCCAGGTGTCGTAGACGTAGGGGGCGGAGGTGATGCCCAGCTCCGGCGCGCCGTAGTCGGCCCAGAAGGAGCCGTCGCCGATGGTGATGATGGGCTCGCCCATGAGCATCTGGTCCAGGAGGTCGTTCTTGGAACCCAGCTGGCCGGAGTGGAAGATCTGGGCGCTCATGGTGCCGCCGCTGCGCTCCTCGATGAGCTTGGCCCACTCGTTGCAGGCGATGTCCCAGGGCTCGCCGGGGAAGTTTTCGTAAGCGATCTGGACCACCACCTGGGGCTCGCTGCCGCCGGAGGAAGCGTCGCTGCCGCCGCCGCTACTGCTGCCGGAGGAGGCCCCGCCGCCGGACCCGCCGCTGCCGCCGCAGGCGGTGAGGGTGAACAGGGAAGCGCCGATCATGAGGGCCGCAAGAATTCTTTTCATCTTCTTCATGGTTCGTCTCCTTGTGTGATAATTTATTCCCACCGCCCGGCGTCCGCCGGTGGTTGAAACACGTGTTAACATCCCTATCATACGCCATATCAACCCTTCTGTCAACTGGCCTTTCCACGATCTTTCCCTTCTGTTTTTGTGCATCTTGTTTATAATTTCTTCACATTCTCCACCAATTCGGTGGGACTCTACAGCTCGATCACGCAGCCCGCGCAGAACGTGCGCACCGCGTCTCCCAGGGCCTGGCGCAGCAGCCCGCAGGCCCGTTCCCCGGTGCAGTGCCCGGTCCAGACCCGCTCCACGCCCGTCTCCCGCAGCAGCGCCGCCAGGGCCCGCACCTCTTCATCCTTCTTATTGAATAAGTGCAGCCCGCCGATGAGGGCCAGCACCCGCCGCCCCTGAAACGCCTCCGACACCTCCCGCAGGATGTTCACCGCCCCGCCGTGGGAACAGCTGCTGAACACCGCCAGGCCCTCCGGCAGCTCCAGCACCAGGCTCTGCTCGTGGGAGAAATCGTCCGGGGTCCAGCGCCCGTTCCGCCGCCGGTACATGGCCTCCCGCCGTCCGATCTCCGCCAGGCCCGGCGTGCTGTGGGGCAGCAGGCTCACGCCCTCGAAGAGCCGGTACGGCCCCGCCACGGGCACGATCCGCTCCCGGTACTCCTCCAGGAGCCCCCGCCGGATGCCGATATACTTGCGGATGAAGCCCCTGCGGTGCCAGCAGTCCTCGCCGGTGTCCTCCTGGACATAGAGCTTCGCCGTTTGATTGAGGGCGAAGAAGCGGGCCATGCCGTCGGCGTGGTCGTAGTGGGCGTGGGAGAGGACGGCGGCGTCTACGGCCTCCAGGGGGAGGCCCAGCTTTTCCGCGTTCTCCGCGAAGAGGCCGGAGGCCCCGGCGTCCAGGAGAATCCGCCTCTCCCCGTACTCGATATAGACGCACAGCCCCCACTCGCCCCCCAGCCCGCCTCTGCCGATGTTGTCCGAAATGACCGTCGCCCGCATTTTCAGCGCCCCCGTCCCTTTTATTTCCATCATTTTACCACAGATCCGCCGCTGGTTCAATCCCCGGAGGCCCTTCTTTTTCGGAAATCCGCCGGATTCCGCGGAAAAAATTCTTCCCTTCGGCGAAAAACATGGTATCATGTTCAACAGCAGGCGGAACGCGGTCCCCCCACGCATGTTCCGCCGCTCCTTCCATATAATAAGCCCAACTCAAAGGAGGAACCTGCCATGCCGAGCCGCCGGACCAAATACTGGACCGCGTCCGTGCTGAAGAAGCGGGGCTGGAAGCCCGAGCAGATCCGCACCCTGCTTCCCCCGCCGGGCACGGCCACATTCCGGAACCATAAAATCCCCGCGTGGGACAAGGCGGACGTCCTGGCGGCGGAGAACACCCGCGCCTTCTGCCCCGGGAAGCGGGAGCCGAAGCGGACGGGCCCCGCCCCCGGGTCCCGGAACGCCGTCCAGCTTCTGGAGGACGTCTGGAACGCCTCCGCGCCGGAGGGGGAGCCAACGCCCGCCCGCCTCCTGGCGGGGCACTACCACGCCGCCCTCATGGCCCGGGTCATCTCCGTGGCCAAGGGGCCGGAGCTGCCCGGCAGCCAGGCGAAAATGTGGCTGAGCGAATTTCTGGCCCTGGAGGAGCGCTGTGACGCCGCCCGCCTCCCCGCCGCCATGAAGAGCTTCCTGCGGGCCTCCGCCTGGATCGGGCGCTGCGCCGACAACGCCTTTGCCCGGGAGGTTCTCGAACGCTACCCCGCCGTTCTCACCGCCGCGGCGGAGCAGATCCTGGCGGACTTCGCCGCCGCCCAGCCGGAGGCGGACTGCGCCGCCATGCTCCGCCTCCCGGACTTCCCCAGCTCCCAGCTCTACCGGGAGGGCCTGGCGGCGGTCTGGTCCGTCTGGTACGTCCCCCAGGCCATCCGCACAAGCCTCTCCCTCCTGATCGCCCTGAACCCCAAGGACGAGTACCCGGAGGCCCGGGCCATGCACCGCCGCTTCATCCTCCACCTGGGGGGCACCAACACGGGGAAGACCTACGCCGGGTTCCAGCGCCTGCGGCGGGCCCCCTCGGGGGTGTACCTGGCCCCTCTGCGCCTCCTGGCCCTGGAGGCCCAGGAGACATTGCTGGACGCGGGGGTGGACTGCAGCCTCTCCACCGGCGAGGAGGAGGACTGCCGCACCTGGGACACCCACATGGCCGCCACCGCGGAAAAGCTGGACCTGAAACGGTACTGGGACGTGGCCGTCATCGACGAGTGCCAGATGATCGCCGACCGCCAGCGGGGCTACGCCTGGACCCGGGCCATCTTAGGCGTTCTCGCCCCGGAGGTCCACCTCTGCGCCGCCCCGGAGGCGAAGGACCTGCTGGTCCGGATCGTCGAGAGCTGCGGGGACAGCGTGGAGATCGAGGTCCACCAGCGGACCACGCCCCTGATCTGCATGACCCGCACCGTGGACTACCGCCGCGTCCAGCCGGGGGACGCCCTGATCACCTTCTCCAAGGTGGGGGTCCTCAGCGTGGCCGAAGAACTGCGCCAGGACGGGAAGGAGCCCGCCATCATCTACGGGGCCCTCCCCTACGCCACCCGCCGCAAGCAGATGGAAGGCTTTCTCTCCGGAGACATGTCCTACATTGTCTCCACCGACGCCATCGGCATGGGCCTGAACCTCCCCATCCGCCGGATCATCTTCATGGAGACGGAGAAGTTCGACGGTGTGGAGCGCCGGGAGCTGCGCCCCGAGGAAATCCGCCAGATCGCCGGACGGGCGGGGCGGCTGGGGATGTACAGCAAGGGCTTCGTGGGGGCCGTCCAGGGCCTGGACGTGATCCGGCGGGGGCTGGAGGCCGTGGTGCCGCCCCTGGAGGAGGCCGTGGTGGGCTTCTCCGACCTGGTGCTCCAGGCGGACTTCGACCTGCTGGAGGTGCTGACGGAGTGGAACCGGATGCCCACCGTGGAGCCCTACCGGAAGCTGGACATCTCCCGCTATATCTATGTGATCTCCAAGCTCCGGGAAATGGGCTTCCTTCTCACGAAGGAACAGGAGCTCCGCGCCGCCAACATTCCCTTCGACGAGACGGAGGAGCCCCTTCGGGACCTGTTCTTCACCTTCCTGCGCCGCTGGCAGCAGGGGGAGTCCGTGGATCCGCCCCCCATGCCCGAGGACGGCGCCACCCTCCCCGAGCTGGAGCTGTACTACCGGAAGCTGGACCTGTACTTCTCCTTCGCCAAGGCGTTCCAGTGCCCCGTGGACGAGGAGCGGCTCTGCGACAGCCGGGACTGGGCCGCGGAGGCCATCAACGAAATCCTCCTCCACCGCCTGCGCAGCAACATCCGCTTCTGCCAGCGCTGCGGGAAGGCCCTGCCCCTGTACCACCGGGGGCGGCTGTGCGACGAGTGCTTCCGCCGGGACCGGGACTCCGGGCCGGGACGGCCCTGGGGAAGGAAGCGGAAGTGAGTTCGTCCGGGTTCAGAAACTGTAAAAATTTTAGAAACCGACGCCGTTAAAATTGCCAAAAGTGCCGTTAAAAATATGTTAGCTTTGTGCCTTGCTGTTGTTTGGGCGAATGTTTTATAATTGGGGAAGAAATGTGTGATTTGTGGGGGCATTTTTTCTGAAATGCCCCTGGCAAAATTCAAAATCACACGGTTAGATTGGAGAAAAGCATATGAAAAAGTTCCTTTCCATCCTCCTGGCCGCAGTCCTGGTCCTGTCCCTGACTGCCTGCGGCGGCGACTCCGGTTCCTCCGGCGGCGCGTCCTCCGGCGGCTCCGACGCCAATTCCTCCTCCAGCGATTCCGGTTCCTCCGGCGACTCCCAGGACGCCGGGACCCCCGCCTCCGACTTCCCCACCAAGGGCATCTCCGTCATCTGCCCCTGGGGCGCGGGCGGCGGCACGGACGCCTGCCTCCGGGCCCTCAGCGACGCCATCGGCAAGGAGCTGGGCCAGACCCTTACCGTTGACAACCGTACCGGCGGCGGCGGCATCATCGGCCACCAGGCCATCTCCGACGCCGACCCCGACGGCTACACCATCGGCATGATCACCTTCGAGCTGTCCACCTACAAGCCCCTGGGCAGCAGCGAGCTCACCTACGAGGACTATGACCTGCTGTGCCGCGTGAACCGCGACCCCGCCGCCGTCACCGTCAACGCCGAGTGGGCCGCCGCCAACGGCATCACCGATCTGAAAACCTTCGTCGACTACTGCCTCGCTCATCCCGGCGACGTGCAGATGGGCGGCTCCTCCAATGCCTCCGTCTGGCACATCGGCGGCGGCTACCTCATGCAGGAAACCGGCATCGACATCCAGATGATCACCTACGAGGAAGGCGCGGCCACCGCCGTGCAGAACGCCGCCTCCGGCTTCATCCAGGGCGTCACCGTCTCCCTGGCCGAGGCCCGGAACTTCATCGAGTCCGGACACCTCATCTGCCTGGCCGTCATGGACACCGAGCGGGCCGAGCTGTTCCCCGACGTCCCCACCTGCCAGGAGCAGGGCTATGACGTGACCTACTACGTCTGGCGCGGCATGGGCGTGCCCAAGGGCACCGATCCCGCCGCCCTGGAGATCCTTCGGGACGCCTGCGCCAAGGCCGTGGAGTCCCCCGAGTTCGTGGAGTACATGAAGAACGCGGGCCTGGGCATCGCCTACCTGGACGCCGGCGAGTTCGGCGACTTCCTCGCCCAGAACGCCGACGACGTCGCCAACTCCATGGAGGCCCTGGGCCTGTGCTGACAGCCCCCGCGGCCCCTTGACCCCTCTGTAGAAACTGGGATGGACAGGTTCCGTTCTGTCCATCCCTTTTCTTAACAGGTCTCTGGTATATTTTGGTGTGTTTTAGGAAAGGAGCAATCGTGTGAAAGACAAGAAGAAATCCCTGGCGTTTGCCAATCTGATCGGGGCCGTGCTCTTTCTTGCCCTGGGCGTGTGGGCCTGGTTCAAGGCGGACGGCTTCCAGAAGGTGAAGGGCTCCTACGTCCAGCCCTCCTCCTTCCCCAGAATCATGATCTGGGGCCTCCTGATCTTCTCTGTAATGCTGATCATCCAGTCCCTGTGGAAGCTCAGAACCATGGATGAGGACGACCCTCTGGCGGTGCCCGCCGAGAGCATCAACTTCATCAAGGACAAGAGCGTGGCCGCGGCCCTGCTGGTCATTGCGCTGTGCGCCGTGTTCGTGTTCCTCTTCAAACCCGCGGGCTACGTCCTCAGCTCGTTCCTCCTCTGCATGGTCATCATGTATATGATCGGAAAGCGCAACTGGGTGCAGATGGTCCTGGTTTCCCTTCTGGTGCCTCTGGTGATGTGGGCTGTGTTCTACAAGCTCCTGACCGTCAACATCCCCATGGGCCCCCTGGACTTCCTCTGCACCCTGATGGACAAGATTTAAGGAGGGCTGTATGGACTTTTCACTGCTGCTTCACAGCTACGCGGCTGTATTCACCAACTTCCAGGTCATTTTCATGACCCTGCTGGGGGCCTTCGGCGGCGTCCTCCTGGGCGCAATCCCCGGCATGACGGCCACCATGGGCGTGGCCCTGCTGATCCCCTTCTCCTTCGGCATGGACCTGATTCCCTCTATCGGCCTGCTCCTGGGCATCTACTGCGGCGGCATGTACGGCGGCTCTATCTCCGCCATTCTGATCCACGCCCCCGGCACCCCCTCCGCCGCCGCCACCCTCCTGGACGGCTACCCCATGACCCAGAAGGGCGAGGCCGGACGGGCCCTCTCCATCGCCATGTTCTCCTCCTTCTGCGGCGGCGTCATCGGCGCTCTGGTCATGACCTTCCTGTCCCCCCTGATTGCGGATATGGCCATGAACTTCGGCCCCGGCGAGATGTTCATGCTGGCGGTCTTCGGACTCTCCGTCATCATCGCCATCTCCGGCAAGTCCATCATCAAGGGCATGATCAGCGCCTTCTTCGGAATGCTGATGTGCACCGTGGGCCTGGACCCCACCAACGGCATCCCCCGCTTCATCACCTACTCCGACACCTCCCTCCTGGAGGGCTTTCAGTTCATCCCCACCCTGATCGGCCTCTTCGCTATCTCTGAAGTCATTGCGGGTGTGGAGCGCATCATCAAGGGCAGCGAGAAGCAGGAGCACTCCAACGAGAAAATCACGAACGTCCTCCCAGACTTCGCCACCATCAAGAAGATCTGGCCCAACATCCTCTCCGGCGGTCTGATCGGCACCTTCATCGGCGCGATTCCCGGCGCGGGCGGCGACATCGCCGTGTTCGTCTCCTACGGCGCCAGCAAGAGCGCCAGCAAGCACCCCGAGCTCTACGGCACCGGCATCCCCCAGGGCGTGGCGGCTACGGAGTCCGCCAACAACGGCTGCTCCGGCGGAGCCATGATTCCCCTGCTGTCCCTGGGCGTCCCCGGCGACGCGGTGACGGCCATCCTCCTGGGCGCGTTCATCATGAAGGGCATTCAGCCCGGTCCCATGATGTATATCTCCGAGCTGCCCACCGTGTACAACGTCTTCGCCGCCCTGATGCTGGCGAACCTGTGCATGTTGATCGTGGGCTGCGCGGGCGTGCGCTTCTTCGCCAAGATCGTCTCTGTGGAGAAGAAGATGCTGTATCCCATCATTCTGGTGGTATCCCTCCTGGGCGCGTTCTCCATCAACAAGAACGTCTTTGACGTGGGCGTGTGCGTGGCCTTCGGCGTCATGGGCTGGCTCATGAACAAGTACGAGTTCCCCCTGTCCCCCATTCTGCTGACCCTGATCCTGGGGCCCATGTGCGAGAAGAACTTCGTCCGCTTCATGAACATCCAGAAGGGCAACTTCTTCGCCATCACCACCTCCCCCATCGCCATGGGCTTCTTCCTGGTGGCCGTGGCGGTCATCCTGTTCTCCATCTACAACCAGAAGAAAATCAACAAGCGGGAAGCCGCCGCGAAGGCTGCGGCCAGAGCCCAGAAGTAATTCGGTTTTCCCAACATTCATAGTGTGGACAAGCGGCTGGCGGTTTTCGCCGGCCGCTTTTTTTGACGGTTTTTCCAAATTGATGCAGATGGGGTATGGCTATTTCGGGGGAAGCTGTGGTATAATGATGAAAACTGTCGAATGATGGAGGAAAGCGCTATGAGCGACGGCCTGAGAGATTTGGAGTTAGAGGAGCGGTCCGCGCCGCCGGATCTGCGGGAGCGGAGGCCCCTGCCGGATGCCCGGGAGCGCGGGAGATCGGCCCCGCCGCCCCGTTCGGGCCTCACGGTCCTGGCGCTGGTCCTCTCGGTCATGGCGCTGATTGTGGCCGGGACGGCCCTGGCCCTCGTCCTGCGCCTCAGCCAGGCGGAGCCGGCGGAGGAACCTCCGGAGGAGGAAGAGCCGGTCACGTTCCGTTTCGGCGACAAGGTCCTGACGCCCCTGGAGGGGATGCCTCTGAATCCCTATGACAAGGACGCGTTCACCGTGGACGGAGACGGGCGCGTCACCTATCCCGGAGCGAAAGTGGGCATCGACGTCTCCACCCACCAGAAGGACATCGACTGGGAGGCGGTAAAGGCCGACGGCATCGACTTCGCCATGATCCGCCTGGGCCACCGGGGCTACACGGAGGGCGGCCTCTTCATGGACCAGACCTTCGAGCAGAACCTCCGGGGGGCCCTGGACGCCGGACTGGAAGTTGGCGTATATTTCTTCTCCCAGGCCGTCACCCCCAAGGAGGCCCAGCAGGAGGCCGACTACGTCCTCAGCGTCCTGGACGGCCAGCCCCTGGCCTTCCCCATCGCCTTCGACTGGGAGCCCATCCCCAACGCCGAGGCCCGCACCGACGGCCTGGACGGCGAGACGATGACCCGCTGTGCCGCCGCCTTCTGCGCCCGCGTCGCCGACGCAGGCTACCGCCCCGCCGTCTACTTCAACCAGACCCAGGGCTACCTCCACTATGACCTCCGCGACCTCACCGACTACGACCTCTGGCTTGCCGAGTACCACGCCGCCCCGGATTTTTACTACCACTTTGATATGTGGCAGTATTCCCATACTGGGCACGTGGAGGGGATCGCCGGGGACGTAGATTTGGACCTCGCTTTCTGATACGTGCGGGGGGCTGTTCCTTTTTTCTTGAAAGAAAAAAGGAACCGAAAAAAGATCTTTTTAGTACCGCTCTATGCTCTGGTGGTTGAATTGGCCTGTCACACGGTAACGGGGCAGGTGCGTAGGTGGTCCTTACCTCGCTCCGAGGTAAGGACCACCAGATTTTTTATGTTCCAATAAGAAAAATCTGTGGGGCCTTCCATGCCAATGGAAGGCCCCACTCGCTTACGCTTCGTTACCGCGTGCCAAGCTTCTTCAACCACCAGATTCGCGTCGAGTTAAAGCTCTTTTTGGTTACTTTTTCTCTCGAGAAAAAGTGACCCGCCGGAGGCATCAGGGCAGGTTTTCGTCCCCCCAGGCTTTCAGATAGCGCAGGACTTCTACGAAGCGTTCGCCAAGAGGTGCGAGGGTGTACTCGACTCTTGGAGGGACCTCGTGGAAGTCATGGCGGATGAGGAAACCGTCGGATTCGAGTTCGCGGAGCTGTTTGGTCAGGGAGGATTCGGTGATTTCGCCGAGGGCGCGGCGGAGTTGGCCGAAGCGGTGGAGGTCGGATATGGCGATGTAGTATAGAATCTCTATCTTCCATTTGCCGCCCAGGAGCTTTTGCAGGGTCGAGATCGTTTTGCAGCGCTGGACGGATTGCTCTGATTTCCTCATGGGTTCCCCTCCTTTGGGTCAGTTTAGCAGGTATGGGGGCGAATTTCAAGGTACTGCGAAAAAGTACCGTACTTTTCTTTTGGCGGGCGGGGTGCTATTATGGCGGTCAGGAGGTGTTTTTCTATGCACTATACTGGTACTATCTGGCGTCCGCCCTATGAGGCAGGGGCGCTGCTTCTGGAGGTTACGGCGGGGTGTACGCACCATAGGTGCAAGTTCTGTACGCTGTACGGGGATCTGCCGTTTTCGTTCCGGATGTCGCCTCTGGAGGACGTGGAGAGCGATTTGCGGGAGGCGCAGATGCGGTGTACGGACCCGCTGGGGGCGCTTTCGGCGCGGCTCCAGGGGCTTCCGGAGACGGTGCAGGTCCGGCGGGTGTTTTTGACCGGGGCGAACCCGTTTGTGCTGAAAGCCGGGAGGCTGTTGGAGATTGCCGGGCTGATTCGCCGGTATCTGCCGTCGGTAGAGACGATTGGGTGCTTTGGGCGGATTACGGATGTCGGGCTGAAGAGCGGCGCGGAGCTGACTGCGCTGCGGGAGGCCGGGTTTGACGGGCTGACGCTGGGGATCGAGACAGGGGATGATGCGGCGCTGGCGTTCATGAACAAGGGGTACGGGGCTGAGGATATTCTGAGACAGTGCCGGCGTCTGGACGAGGCTGGGATTCGGTACAGCTTCTTTTACCTGGCCGGAATTTCCGGCGCAGGGAAGGGGACCGCGGGGGCGCGGGCTACGGTTGAGCTCTGCAACCAGCTTCATCCGATGCGGATTGGGGTGAATATGCTGACGGTTTATCCGGATTCTGAGCTTTACCGGGAGATTCAGCGTGGGAATTGGCAGGAGGCTGGGGAGCTGGAGAAGTACCGGGAGATGCGGGTGCTGGTTGACGGCCTGCGGATTCCGGTGGAGTTTGCGGCGCTGGGGGCGTCGAATGCGGTGCCGCTGTGGGGGAAGCTGCCGGAGGAGCGGGAATCACTGCTGGGGGCGTTGGATGGGATTTTGAGCGGTGTCGAGGAGGGGAGGCTGAGGGAGTATCGGAGGAGTTTGCCGCATTTGTGAGGGGGGCATCCCAGGTGAGTGCGGTGGTTGCGGGGGAAGGGCGGACACAGAGGTCCGCCCCTACGGAGTATTTTGCAAGCAATAATAAAAATGTGTGGGGCCTTCCATGACCATGGAAGGTCCCACTCGCTTACGCTTCGTTACCATGTACCAGGCTTCTTCACCCACCAGATTCGCGTCGAGTTAAAGTTCTTTTTGGTTACTTTTTCTTTCAAGAAAAAGTGACCCGCCGGAGGCCCCCCGTAGGTAGGCACCACGCACCTCCACATGGTATTTGCCGGATTTTTCACAATCAGGGGGTATGAATTTTATGAAAAAAGATCCTATTCAACGTTGGGGGGATCTTGTATAATAGGAATTGGTGGCAGGCAGGCCGCTGCCCAGGCGTTCTGCCTGGGGACGCTGTGTTGTTTTTGGATTCCTGAATTGGAGGAATGTATATGAAAGAATTGCGAAAGACTAAAATCATCTGCACGCTGGGTCCGGCGGTGGATACTCCCGAAATGATCCAAGCGCTGCTCTCCGGCGGTATGAACGCCGCGCGCTTCAACTTCTCCCACGGCTCCCATCCCGAACACCTGGAACGCCTGAACCGCCTCAAGGCCGTCCGGGACTCCATGGGCTGTCCCGTCGCCACCATCCTGGACACCAAGGGGCCGGAAATCCGCATTAAGACCTTCGAGGAAAAGAGCATCACCCTGGAAACCGGGGACACCTTCACCCTCACCGGCGAGGACATCGTGGGCAACCAGTCCAAAGTAGCCGTCACCTACCCCAAGCTGGGCGAAGAGCTGGAAGCGGGCCAGGTCATTCTCATTGACGACGGCCTGGTCGCCATCCGCGTAGAGCAAATCAAGGGCCTGGACATCATCTGCACCGTGGAAAACGGCGGAACGCTGTCCGCCAACAAGTCCATCAACATCCCCGGCGTCCACATCAGCCTCCCCGCCCTGACTGAAAAGGATATTGCGGACATCCGCTTTGGCGTGGAGAACGACTTCGACTTCATCGCGGCCTCCTTTGTCCGCCGCGCGGCGGACGTGGAGGCGGTGCGCCAGGTGCTTCACGAGTGCGGCGGCGACGACGTGAAAATCATCGCCAAAATCGAGAACCAGGAGGGCGTGGACAACATCGACGACATCCTGGCCGCCGCCGACGGCATCATGGTCGCCCGCGGCGACCTGGGCGTGGAAATCCCCGCGTCCCGCGTCCCCGTCCTGCAAAAGCAGATGATCCGCAAGGGCCTGCAAGTGGGCAAGCCCGTCATCACCGCCACCCAGATGCTGGACTCCATGATGCGCAACCCCCGCCCCACCCGCGCGGAAGTCTCCGACGTGGCCAACGCCGTCTTCGACGGCACCAGCTGCGTCATGCTCTCCGGCGAGACAGCCGGCGGCAAGTACCCGGTGGAAGCCCTGACGGCCATGGTAGAAATCATCAAGGAGGCGGAGGGCTCCATCAACTTCTGGCGCCAGTTCCAGAAGCGCCAGGCCACCGCCGCGTCCAACATCCACGACGCCGTCACCCACGCCTGCTGCCTCACGGCGAAGGACCTGAACGCCACCGCCATCATCGCCGCCACCAACTCCGGCCGCACCGCCCGAAGCATCTGCCGCTTCCGCCCCGCCTGCCCCATCGCCGCCCTCACCATGCACGAAAAGGTCCGCCGCCAGCTCTCCATCTGCTGGGGCGTCGTCCCCTTCCTCACCGGCGAAGTCACCTCCACAGACCGCATCTTCTCCCTCTCCGCCGACGTCGCCGCCAAAGAGGGCCTCGTCCAGAACGGCGACACCGTCGTCATCACCGCTGGCGTGCCCCTGGGGCGCAGCGGGTCCACAAACCTGATTAAAGCCCAGGTCATTGAGACGAGCAGCTTCCAGTGAGTGAGTGCCTACATACGGGGGGCCTCCGGCGGGTCACTTTTTCTCGAGAGAAAAAGTAACCCAAAAGAGCTTTAACTCGACGCGAATCTGGTGGTTGAAGATGCCTGTTGCACCGTAATGGGGTGCTGAGCAAAATGGTCCTTACCTCGAAGCGAGGTAAGGACCACAGAATTTTTACGTTCTGACGCAAAAAATCCGTGGGACCTTCCATGCCAATGGAAGGTCCCACTTGCTTACGCTTCGTCACCGTGTGACAGGCTTTATCAACCACCAGGGTATAGAGCGGATCTAAAGCTCTTTTCGGTTCCTTTTCTCTCGAGAAAAGGAACCCGCCGGAGGCCCCCCGTATGCAGGCACCACGTTACCCCAAAGACTCCAGCAGTCCTTCCAAATCCTCCCGCGTGAACCTCTGCACGTTATCGCAGAACCTGCATGTCAGCTCCGCGCCGCCCTGCTCGTCGATCATACTGCGCAGTTCTTCACGGCCCAGGCTGATCAGGGCGCGCTCCATTCTTGCGCGGCTGCAATCACAGCGGTATTCAATCGGGTTCTTCTCCAGAATATCAATCGGAATCCCTGCCATTACCTGGCGCAGAAGGACTTCCGGGTCCTGGTCCCTCCGCAGCAGCTCCGTCACCGCGCCTGCGGCGCGGATGCTGGCCTCCAGTTGATCCGCCGCGTCCTCGTTGGCTCCGGGAAGCATCTGAATCAGATAGCCGCCCGCCGCCAGAACGCTCTGGTCCCGGTCCACCAGGACGCCCAGCCCGCAGGCCGTCGGCACCTGCTCCGACTCCACAAAATACAGCGCCAAATCCTCCGCAATCTCGCCCCAGAGCAGCCCCACGCTGCCCACATAGGGCTCCTTCATGTTCAGATCCCGGATCACCGTCAGCGTCCCCTGGTTTCCCACGGCGCTGCCCACGTCCAGCTTCCCGTCCGGGCGCAGCGGCAATTCCACCGCTGGGTTATCCACCGTCCCCCGGACGTTCCCCTGATTGTCCGACACCGCCAGGAGGGTCCCCAGTGGGCCGCCGCCCTTGATTTGCAGGGTCAGGCTGGCCCCGTCCTCTTTCAGGGCGCTGCCCATCATGGACGCCCCCGCCAGGAGGCGGCCCAGCGCCGCCGTCGCGACAGGCAGGGTCCTGTGAATCTGTCTGGCCCGTTCCGTCAGGCCACGCGTCGACACCGCCGACGCCTTGATAGAGCCATCCTTCGAAATGGCCCGAATCAGTTGATCGCTCATAGTGTCTCCCTTCGGCTCAATAGGCAGTGAACTGCCAGCGGTCCTCTTCCGGCCTTGGGCGCTGGCGTTTCAGGTCGCCCCAGAGGCGCACGTGCTTGAAGCCCGCCTTCTCCAGCAGGTCCCGGATTGTCTCTTCCTGCCAGGCCCGCTCCCGGTGCTCCTCGGCCCCCCGCCGCCACAGGCCGTTGGCCTGCTGCTGAAACAGGTCCACCTGGTACGTGCAGATCTCCGTCTTCCCGGAGAAGAAGGTGCGCCAGATGCAGAAGGTGTTCTCCGTCTCGTCGCTGTAGATCTGCCCGTCCATGCGGCGGAGCTTGTAGGGTGTATTCAGGTCGAAGAGGAAGCGCCCGCCGGGTTTCAGCCACTTCCGGACCCGCTCGAAGATTTCGGCCAGGTCCCGCTCCCGGGTGATGTAGTTCAGCGCGTCCAGGGTGCAGACCACGCCGTCCACGGGCCAGCTGAGCCGCAGGCGGTTCATGGCCTGGTGGACGAAAAGGGGCGGATTCTCCAGGTCTTCGGCCTTTTTCGCTGCCTGGGCCAGCATGTCCACGGAGAGGTCGGTAGCCGTGACCTGAAAGCCCTCCCGGGCCAGGAGGCAGGCGATGGTGCCCGTGCCGCAGGCCAGGTCCAGGACGGTATGGACGGGGATCGTGCTCTTGTGAAGCTCCTGGGCCAGGAAAGCGGCGCGGCGCGCGTAATCCCCGTCGGCCATAAGGCCGTCGTAGCTTGTGGCGAGGGCTGTGTATCTATTCATGCAGCTCTCTTCCTTTCAGCCGCGCGAAAAGGCGGCTGTAGGCCCCCGTTCCGTAGTTGAGGGAGCGGTTGACGCGGCTGATCGTGGCGCTGGAAGCGCCCGTCCGTTCCAGGATGTCGTTATAGATCATCCCGTCGTCCAAAAGGGACGCCACCTCGTAGCGCTGCTCCATGGACCGTAGCTCAGAGATGGTGCAAAGGTCCTGGAAAAACTCGTAGCACTCCTCCTCGGACTGGAGCGCGAGAATCGCCCTGTAAAGCTGCCCGCTTTTTTTCTTCTTACCGATCTTCACCGTAACCTCCCAGCGCTTCAAGCGGATGTAGTAGACTATGGAAGCATTTTAACATTTCAGTGCGCGAAAGTAAAGCCCCGCGCGATACTTTTTTGGAAAATGCCACCGTGGGGCTGCCAGCCGGGCTTCCGGCCTCCGGCGGCTTACTTTTCTTGAAAGAAAAAGTAAGCAAAAAGAACTTTTTAACTCGACGCGAATCTGGTGGGTAAAGAAGCCTGTTGCGTGGTGACTTGGCAAATGCAAAGGAGCGGGCCGAAGCCCGCTCCTTTTATAACAGGGGATAAATGCGTCTTTGCTCTGAGGCTTAGCCCAGCAGCTGGAGGACGCCCTGGGGAACAGCATTGGCCTGGGCCAGCATCGCCTGGGCGGACTGGATCAGGATGTTGTTCTTGGTGTAGCTCATCATCTCTTCGGCGATATCGGTATCGCGGATGGTGGACTCGGCGTCCTGGATGTTCTCGGCCATGACGCTCAGGTTGTTG
>JAAVZX010000076.1 GCA_022791875.1 Oscillibacter sp. | reverse complement strand
CTTCGGCGACCTGGGTGAGACGGACCTGATGGAGATCGGCGCGGGCCAGCACGGCGAGGGCGGCGGCGTCCGGGTGCCCCTGATGTCCTCCAGGGACACGGTTGCCACAGTGTCCCAGGCACTGTGCAAGAACCAGGAGCTGAAATCCGGCGAACGGGCCTACGACATGATCAACGGCTTCGGAGCCACCACCATGATGGAGCTGCTGGTGCTGTTCAAGGACACCGTGGAATTCCTGAAAGCCATGGGCGTGGAGGTCGTGGCCAGCATGGTGGGCGAAATCCTCACGGTCCAGGAGGCCGCGGGCTTCCAGATGAACATCGCCAAGTGGGACGACGAGTTTCTCCGGCTGTGGAACACCCCCTGCCACACCCCCGCCTACAGCAAGGAGTGAGCCATGGCGGACAACATCGGAAATAAAGCGGCCCACGACTACCATCTGGACGTTCCCGCCATCCAGGAGGGCTTTTACGTCAAGGGCGCGTCCCACTGCGGCTGGGGCATGAAGTCCCGTCTGGCCCGGATGTTCAGCCCCAAATCGGGGAACACGGTCATGCTGGCCTTCGACCACGGCTACATCATGGGCCCCACCGCGGGTCTGGAGCGGATTGACCTGGTAATTCCGCCCCTGATTCCCTACGTGGACGTGCTGATGGGCACCCGCGGGACGTTCCGCGCCTGTATCTCCCCTGCCGCACAGGCAGCGCGCTGCCTCCGGGTCACCTATGACTCCACGGTCCTCTACGACGACATGTCCAACGGCGGCGGCTTCGCCAGCGATATGGAGAACGCCCTGCGGATGGGCGCGGACTGCGTGGCGGTGCAGACCTTCATCGGCTCTCCCGGCGAGAGCCGCTCCCTGGAGCTGCTCTGCCGCGCCGCCGACGCCGGAGCGCGCTACGGGATGCCAACTTTGGGCGTTGTGGCCGTTGGGAAAGAGATGGAACGGACGGAGAAATTCTTCCTGCTGGCCACCCGGGTCCTGGCGGAGAACGGGGCCAACATCGTCAAGAGCTACTACTGCGAGGGCTTCCAGCGGGTGGCCGCCGCCTGCCCCGTCCCCGTCGTGATTGCAGGCGGCAAGAAGCTGCCGGAGCTGGAGGCCCTGGAAATGGCCTACCGGGCCATTCAGGAGGGTGCCCACGGGGTGGACATGGGGCGGAATATTTTCCAGTCCGACTCCCCGGCGGGCATGGCCCAGGCCATCGGGAAGGTGGTCCACGAGGGCTATACGCCTCAGCAGGCTTACGAGGTCTACGAGGCGGTCAGACATCAGAAATAGGAGGAACGCGCTATGTCAGCCGAGTACATGCACATCGGGATTCCCGTCACCAACCGCAAGCCCAACATGGTCTATAACGAGGGGGCCAAGTTCTGGGTCAGCAATGTGGACGACTACGACTACAAAATCGAGTACCTGAAATTCGAGGAAGGAACGCCCTTCCCGGAGGAAATCCACCGCCATCCCCACGTGGCCTACAAGGTGGACGACCTGGAGAAGTACATCGCCGACGCCGACAGCGTGATCTGCGGCCCTATGGAGGCCAACGAGAAGGGGGATCGGCTGGCCTTTGTCTGGAAGGACGGCGCGATTCTGGAGCTGTATCAGGAGGCGTAGGCCGGGGCTTTGGGAGATAAAAAGGGGGTGCGGAGAAACGTCCGCACCCTCTTCTCTTTTATTTTGAGGACACCCGGCCCGCGTCAGGCCCCCGCATCACTTCTTACGATACGGCGTCCCCTCCAAAGGCAAACTCTGCCGGAACCTCCCATCCAGCCGGTAGTACGCATGGGCGCAGGCGGGGGCGGTGGGAATCATGCACAGCTCCCCGCAGCCCTTGGCCCCCAGGGAATAGGGCAGCTCGTCCCCCTCCTTCGGGCGGCACAGAATCACCTCCAGCTCCGGCGCCTCCGGCGCACGCATAAAGCCGATGGTTCCGAAGCGGCTCTTAGGCCGTCCGTCCACGCACTCGAACTTCTCCGTGACGCCGTAGCCGATGCCCATCACCATGCCGCCCTCGATCTGGCCCTCCACGGACTGGATGTTCACCGGCGTACCCACGTCAAAGGCGGAGACGGCCTTGGTGATCCGCCCCTCCTCGCTGAGGATGATCACCTGCGCGCCGTAGGAGTAGGAGACGTGGCTGATGGGGTTTTCCTTGACGGCCCCCAGGGGGTCGGTCTGGACGGAATACTCCCCGTAGAACTCCTGCCCCTCCAGGTCTTCCACCGTCCTGCCTCCCTCCAGGGCCTGAGCCAGCTTCTCACCGGCCCTGCGGGCGGCTTCGCCGGTCACCACGGTCTGGCGGGAGGCGGTGGAGGTGCCCGAGTCGGGGGTGCGGACGGTGTCTGCGTTCTCGAAGACGAAGAGGGCCGGGTCCAGGCCCGTGACGTGGCAGATTTCCGTAAGCGTCATCTGCCCGATACCCTGGCCCATGCAGGAGGCGGAGGTGCGGATGTGGACCTTCCCCTGCTCCACGCTGAGCAGGACCCGCCCCACGTCCTTCTTCCCCATGCCGGTGCCGGAATTCTTGAAGCCGCAGGCGATGCCCGCGTAGGGGTGGGCGTAGTAGACCTCCTTCAAAGCGTCTAAACAGGCGGTCATGTTGGTGTTGGGATCGGCGGTCTGGCCGTTGGGGAGCACGTCTCCGGGCTTGATGGCGTTGCGGCGGCGGAACTCCCAGGGGTCGATGCCCGCCATCTCCGCCAGGAGGTTGATGTTCATCCCCGTGGCAAAGCAGCTCTGGGTGACGCCGAAGCCCCGGAAAGCTCCGGAGACCACGTTGTTCGTGTAGACGGACATGCCGAAGATGTCGATATTCTGGTAGTTGTAGGGCCCCGCGGCGTGGGTGCAGGCCCTGTGGAGCACCGGACCGCCCAGAGAGGCGTAGGCCCCCGTGTCGGCGATGATGACGCCCTTCATGCCGGTGAGAATCCCGTTCTCGTCGCAGGCGGTGGTGAACTCCATCTCCATGGGGTGGCGCTTCACGTGGTAGTCCAAAGACTCCTGGCGGCTGTACTTCACCTTCACGGGCCGCTTCGTCACCCAGGCCATGAGGGCGGCGTAGGGCTGGACGGTCATGTCCTCCTTGCCGCCGAAGCCGCCGCCCACCAGGGGGGCGCGGCAGTGGACCTTCCCGCGGGGCAGGCCCAGGGCCTGGGCGCACTCCCGCTGCACGTCGTAGATGGACTGGCTGGTGGTGTAGACCAGCAGGCCGTCCTCCCCCTCGGGGAGGGCCACGCAGCACTCCGGCTCCATGAAGCCGTGCTCCTGCCAGGAGGTCTTGTACTTCCGGGTTACCACGTATTTGGAGTTCCGGATGGCGGCGTCCGCGTCCCCGCGGACCAGGTTCGCGCGGCTCATGACGTTGCCGTCCTCGTGGATCAGGGGCGCGTCGCCCTTGAGGGCGTCGAAGGGGGTGGTGACGGGGGTCAGCTCCGTGTAGTCCACCTCCACCAGGGCGGCGATTTCCTCCAGCTTTTCCTTCTTGTCGGTGGCCACCAGGGCCAGCACATTGCCCACATAGCGGGTGATGTCCCCCTCGCCCATCATCACGTCCCAGTCCTGCTTGATGTGGCCGATTTTGTTGCAGGGCACGTCCGCCTTGGTGAGGACCTTCACGCAGTCCGGGTGGGCCGCGGCCCTGCTGACGTCGATGCGGTCGATGCGGGCTCGGGGGTACTTGGAGTAGACCGCTTTCGCGTACAGCATCCCCACGATGCGGATGTCGTCGGCGAAAATCCCGGTGCCGTTGACCTTCTCCTTCGCGTCGATGCGCTGGGCTCGCCGGTCCATTTTCAGGGAGGCGGGCGGGGCGGGGATGGCCTTTTTCTCCCGAAAGAACTCCGCCGCCATGAGAATGGCGTCCTCAATCTTCTTATAGCCCGTGCAGCGGCACAGGTTCCCCTTGATGGCCTGCTTCACGTCGGCCCGGGTGGGGTTCAGGTTCACGTCCAGGAGGCTCTTGGCGGAGAGAACCATGCCGGGGATGCAGAAGCCGCACTGGACCGCCCCCGCCTCGGCGAAGCAGTGCTCATAGACGGCCATTTCCTCCGGAGCGATGCCCTCCACGGTCAGCACCTTCTTCCCCGCCAGCCTGCTCAGGGACACCACGCAGGCTTTCGTCTTCACTCCGTCCACCAGCACGGTGCAGGTGCCGCAGGCCCCCTCGCTGCACCCGTCCTTGGCGGCGGTGAGGCCCAGATCGTCCCTGAGGAAGGGCAGCAGTTTCTTGTCCTGGGCGGATTCATAGTCTTTTCCGTTGATGTTTACAGTCAACATGTCAGCTCTCCTTTGTTTTTCATATCGTGGTTGTGAATTCAAGTACATTGATTGGATAGCCCAAATCCCGTTTGTCTTTCTCGTCCAAGGTCCTGCGGAACACATAGCGGCCCAGCCCTGTCTGAACCGGCTCGCCGTCCCGCGCCGCCAGGACGCCGTTGACGAAGACCGCCCTCGCCCTGCCGGTGACCGTCATGCCCTCGTAGGGGGTGTAATCGACCTTGTGGTGCTGGGCGGCGGCGGTGATGGTCCACACGGCCTCCGGGTCCCAGACGGTCACGTCCGCGTCGGAGCCCACCGCCAGCACGCCCTTCTGCGGGTACATCCCGTAGAGCCTCGCGGGGTTCTCCGACAGGATTCTGCACATCTGCTCCGGCGTAAGCCCGGCCCCGCCGGTGTATTCGGAGAAGAGCAGCGCCGGACGGTGCTCCAGGCCGGGAATCCCGTTGGGAATCTTCGTGAAATCCTCCCGCCCCAGCTCCTTCTGTCCGGCGAAGTTATAGGAGCAGTGGTCGGAGCCAAGGGTCTGGATCTCGTTGTTCAGAAGGGCCCTCCCTATCTCCCAGCGGTCCTCGTCCGTGCGCAGCGGAGGACTCATGACGTATTTGGCCCCCTCAAAGCCGGGGAGCCCGTAGCGGCTCTCGTTCAGAAACAGGTACTGCGGGCAAGTCTCCGCCCACATTGGCGGATCGTAGATGTTCCGCGCATAGTTCAGCGCCTCCAGCCCCGCCTCGGTGGAGAGGTGGACGATGATCACCGGGCAGTCCGCCATGGCCGCGATGCGGCAGCAGCGCGCGACGGCCTCCGCCTCCGCCGCCGGGGGCCGGGAGGCGGGATGGCCCGCCGGGCCGCGGTTTCCCTTCGCCAGCTCCCAGCGCTGCAAAAGGTTCACGATGTCCCCGTTTTCGCAGTGGCACCCGATTTGCAGCCCCAGGGCGCGGCACTCCTGGAAGATGTCCAGAAGGGCCCCGTCGTCCACCCGGAGGGCGTCGTAGGCCAGGTAGACCTTCAGGGAGGTGACCCCTGCGGCGATCATGTCCCTCAGCTCCCGGCGGGTGCTTTCGTTCCAGCCGGTGACGGCCATGTGGAAGCCGTAGTTGCAGCTGGAGCGGCCGTCCGCCTTGGCGTGCCAGCGCTCCAGGGCCTGGGCCAGGGTGCCGCCCCGATCCTGAGTGGCGAAGTCCAGGATGGTGGTGGTGCCGCCGCAGACGGCGGCCAGGGTGCCGGAGGGGAAGTCGCCGGCGGTGACGGTGACGCCGTTGTCCATGTCCAGGTGGGTGTGGGGGTCGATGAAGCCGGGAAACACCAGACAGCCCGCGGCGTCCAGGCATTGGTCCCCGGGTGCGGCGGGAATCGCGGGGGCGACGGCGGCGATTCTGCCGTCCTCCAGGGCCAGGTCCGCCTGCCAGGTCTTTTCTGAGGAAACCAGCGTGCCGTTTTGAATGATGTACATGTGCCTGCCTCCTATTACAATAGATTTACGGAGGAAGGCACGGCAGCCAGCCGTGTCTTTTTCCGCATCGTTGCCAAAGCTGTTAGAATGGGAGGACATTGGCCTGACGTATGCCTCCAAGGACTAACACGTCCAAGACAAAGTCCGT
>JAAVZX010000075.1 GCA_022791875.1 Oscillibacter sp. | reverse complement strand
GGGCCTCCGGCGGCCAGAGGGCTTTGCCCTCTGGACTCCCACCAGGGAGGCACGCGCCTCCCTGGACCCTGGCAGATCAGGCTTTGTTTGGGGGCTGCTGTTCTCTCAAGGCTCTGGTGGGCTGCGTGGCCTGCTTCGGGGTGCAGCGTGGACAGATAAAAGTTTCGCTCAAGCCTTTTCAAAGGCTTGCGGGGTTCGGGGCAGAGCCCCGGGGCTGGGGGATTGCAATTTCCTTCGCAACACGGTATAATCGTACTGGAAAAACCCGCCGGGTCCCGGCGGAGGTTTAAGGAGCGACGCCCATGAGATTTGACGAATACCTGGATTCCCTGCGCGGAAAGTCGGTTGCGGTGATCGGCATCGGCGTGTCCAACAGGCCCCTGATCGAGCTGCTGTTGGAACGCGGGGTTTCCGTCACCGCCTGCGACAAAAAAACAGAGCTGGGGCCCCTGGGGGAGGAGCTGACCGCCAAAGGCTGCCGCCTCCGGCTGGGGCCGGATTACCTGGACGGACTGCGGGAGGACGTGATCTTCCGTACTCCCGGGATGCGGCCCGATCTGCCTGAGCTGAGGGCCGCGGTGGAGAGGGGGAGCGTGCTGACCAGTGAGATGGAGGCTTTCTTCCAGGTCTGTCCCTGCCCCATCATCGCCGTTACCGGGAGCGACGGGAAGACCACGACCACTACCATTATTGCCGAGTTGCTTCGTGCGGCGGGGAGGACTGTCCACCTGGGAGGGAATATCGGCCATCCGCTTCTGGCGGAGACCGGAGGGATGAAGGAAACGGATATCGCCGTTCTGGAGCTGAGTTCCTTCCAGCTTATGACCATGAAGCAAAGCCCTCACATCGCCGTCATGACCAATCTGGCACCCAATCATTTGGACGTTCACAAGGATTATGCGGAGTATATCGCTGCAAAGGAAAACATCTTTACACATCAGTCGGCAGAAGATATTGCCATCTTCAATGCCGACAATGATGTGACGCGGGAGCTTTCCTGTAAAGCAAAAGGGCTTTCCATCCTGTTCAGCCGTCAGGCACCACTGGAGCGCGGGGTTTATATCGCACTGGACGATTTCAGCGAAGATGCTATCTGGGTTGCCAACGAAAAAGGGAAGCGCTGTGTACTTCCCCTGGCGGACATCAAGCTCCCCGGCGTCCACAACGTCGAGAACTACATGGCGGCTATCGCCGCTGTAGACGGCCTGGTTCCCGACGGAATCATCCGAACCTTCGCGCGGGAATTCGGCGGCGTGGAGCACCGGATCGAGCTGGTCCGAACCCTCCGCGGCGTGCGCTACTACAACGACTCCATCGCCTCCAGCCCCAGCCGGACCATTGCGGGCCTGCGGTCTTTCCCGGGAAAAGTAATCCTGATCGCGGGCGGGAAGGACAAGGGGATTTCCTACGAAAGCCTTGGCCCGATGGTCAACGAGCACGTAAAGCTGCTGATTCTCTGCGGCGCGACGGCTGGCGTAATCCGCGCCTCCGTGGAGCAGGCGGAGAACTATCAGGGGCTGGAGATCATCGACGTGGAGGACTACCCGACGGCGGTTTCTCTCGCCCAGAGCCGCGCAGGGGAGGGGGATGTAGTAATTCTCTCCCCCGCAAGCACCTCCTTTGACCGCTTCGCCAACTTCATGGAGCGCGGAAACGTCTTCAAGTCCCTGGTCAATCAGTTGACATAACACCATTTCGGCGTGTTAAGCCTGCAAAGTATTTCTACTTTACTAGCCATATCTGCCAAGCCCTTTCGCATAGGATAGCGGAAAAGGGGGCGGAGGCCATGGGACGAGGTTTTTTCTATTTTCGCAGGCAGGCGGGACGCCGTTCCCTGCTGCGGGCGCTGGTGTTCACCAGCATCGTATCTCTGCTGGCCGCGACGTTCTACGCCACAGCCCAGATGCGCCCCCTGCTGGAGAGCCTCGCCACAACCCGCGTCTCCAACACCGTGAACGGCATCGTCAGCGCCGCCGTGGACGAGG
Organism: Oscillibacter sp.; assembly: GCA_022791875.1. Taxonomy (GTDB): domain Bacteria; phylum Bacillota; class Clostridia; order Oscillospirales; family Oscillospiraceae; genus Oscillibacter. The sequence goes on along the minus strand of JAAVZX010000075.1, from coordinate 19,952 downwards.
CCATCGAAAACGGCGACATCAGCTACGACGACCTGATCTCCTTCGAGAAGGACAACGAGGGCCGGATCTCGGCGGTCTACAGCAACATGGCGGCTTTCAACCGCCTGCAATCAAAAATACTTGACATCATTCTGGAGCGCATCGGGCAGGTGTCTGCGCGGGATCTGTCCATCCCCGTAGGGACCCTGACCGGCTCCGCGCTCCTGGCCGGACGGGGGCCCCGCATTTCCGTGCGGATGGAGTCTGTGGGTTCCTCGTCGGCCACCTTTGAGAACGAGTTCATTTCCGCCGGCATCAACCAGACGAAGCACCAGATCGTGCTGAAAATCGACGTGGCCATTAGCATTCTGCTCCCCGGATTTTCCACCGCCGTGGTGGTTTCCAACGAAGTCACCGTGGCGGAAACGGTCATCGTCGGCTCCGTTCCGGACACCTACGCCTACTTCAACTCCACGGACGCCGCCGCCGACCATGTGCAGGACTATATCTTAGGATAACAAAATGGAGGATTTTATGGACTACCGCGAAGAAATCAGGCAATTAAGGGAACAATTAAACGAAAACGGCTACCGCTACTACGTGCTGGACGCCCCCACCATGAGCGACTACGAGTACGACATGCTGAACCGCCGCCTGGTGGAGCTGGAAACCCTGCATCCCGAGGAGATCACGCCGGACTCTCCCACCCAGCGCATCGGCGGCAAGACCCTTGAAGGCTTTCTGCCTTACAGCCACGAGGTCCCGCTGGAGAGCCTGCAAGACGTGTTCAGCGTGGAGGAAGCCGACGAATTCTTCCAGAAGATGGAGGAAGCCCTGGGGGAAAACGTGGTCTACTCCCTGGAGCCGAAGGTGGACGGCCTCTCCGTGGCGCTGGAGTACCGGGACGGCGTATTCGTCCGGGGCGCGACCCGGGGCGACGGCCGCACCGGAGAGGACGTAACGGAAAACCTGAAAACCATCCGCTCCATTCCCATGATTTTACCGGACAAGCTGCCTCGCCTGATCGTCCGCGGCGAGGTCTACATGTCCCGGACCGTCTTCGAGGAACTAAACGCCCAGCGTGAGATCCAGGGAAAACCGTTGCTGGCGAACCCTCGCAACGCCGCCGCCGGGTCCCTGCGGCAGCTGGACCCGAAGATTGCGGCGGAGCGGCGTCTGGACATTCAGATCTTCAATTTGCAGCTCGCGGAGGGGAAGGAGTTTGTCTCCCATGCAGAGACATTGGACTATCTGGAGTCTCAGCGCTTCCGGGTGATTCCCCACAAAACGCTGTCAAGTGCTTCCGCTTGTCGGGATGAAATTGTTCGGATCAATGACGAGCGAATGGAATATCCTTTCGATATTGACGGTGCAGTTGTAAAGGTGAACAACTTGTCAGACCGTAAAAAGCTGGGAAGTACAGCGAAATTCCCCAAGTGGGCCGTCGCCTACAAGTACCCCCCCGAGAAAAAGCCCTCCCAGGTGCTGGACATCGTAATCCAGGTAGGCCGCACCGGCGTACTGACCCCCAAGGCCGTTCTCACTCCTGTCCGCCTGGCAGGGACAACCGTGACCAACGCCACCCTCCACAACCAGGACTATATCACCGAAAAGGATATCCGCATCGGCGACACCGTCATCGTCCAAAAGGCAGGCGAAATCATCCCTGAAATCGTGGAAGTCGTGAAGGACCAGCGGCCCGAGGGCACCACGCCCTACCAGCTCCCCCAAACCTGCCCCGTCTGCGGCGCGCCGGTCCGCCGGGACGAGGACGGCGCCGCCCTCCGCTGCACCGGCGCCGAGTGCCCCGCCCAGCTCCTGCGGAACCTCACCCACTTCGCCAGCCGGGACGCCATGGACATCGAGGGCCTGGGCCCCGCCGCCGTCCAGCAGCTGGTGGAGAGCAATCTGATCGCCACCCCGGCGGACCTCTACAGCCTCAACGCTGACGACGTGGCGAAGCTGGACCGCATGGGCAGGAAGTCCGCGGAAAACCTTCTGCGGGCCATTGAAAAATCCAAGGGCAACGACCTCGCGAAGCTCATCTACGCCCTGGGCATCCGCCAGGTGGGGGAGAAGGCCGCGAAAATCCTCTCCGCCCACTTCCGGACCATGGACGCCCTCATGGCCGCGTCCGAGGAAGAGCTGACCGAAATCAACGACATGGGCGGCGTCACGGCCCAGTGCATCGTGGACTACCTGAGCTCCCCCCAGGCCCAGGACCTGATCGCCCGCCTGAAGGACGCCGGGGTCAACATGGAGAGCACCGCCGCGCTGGTGGACGAGCGCTTCGCGGGAATGACCTTCGTGCTGACGGGGACCCTCACCCGCTTTGACCGCAAGACCGCCCAGGGCCTGATCGAGGAACGGGGCGGGAAGGCGTCGGGCTCCGTGTCGAAGCGCACCACCTACGTGGTGGCGGGGGAGGCCGCCGGAAGCAAGCTGAAAAAGGCCGCGGAGCTGGGCGTCCCCGTGCTGACCGAGGACGAGTTCGCGGAGATGCTAAAGTAACATCACAGGTTTCGCAGAAAACAGCGCCCTGTCTGCCGCATGACAGACGGGGCGCTGTTTTTTCGATTCTTATTTATCGAAAGAGGGGTTCATAAAGTAAACATTTTTCTCGTTCATCCGATCCTTTGCCAGGCGCAAGCCCTCGCCAAAGCGCTGGAAATGCACAATCTCCCGCTCCCGCAGGAACTTAATGGCGTCGCTCACGTCCGGGTCGTCGGAGAGGCGGAGTATGTTGTCATAGGTAACGCGCGCCTTCTGCTCTGCTGCGATGAGGCGGGCACAAGCTCAGCCCTCTTCGGTCCGCCGCTTCCGGAGGAAGTGCTCAATCAGATTCAGGATCTCCGGGATGTTGATGGGCTTCGCCATGTGGGCGTTCATGCCGCTCTTGGTGGACATTTTCCGGTCCTCATCAAAGGTGTTGGCGGAGAGGGCCACGATGGGGATGCTGGAGAGGGCGGGGTTGTCCAGGCTCCGGATGGCGCGGGCGGCGCTGTGGCCGTCCATTACGGGCATCTGAATATCCATCAGAATCAGGGCATAGTACCCCGGCTCCGAGGCTCTCACCTTCTCCAGCGCAATGCTTCCGTTTTCGGCGGTATCCACCAGGAAGCCCGCGTCCTCCAGGAGATCCACCTCGATCTCCATGTTCAGCTCATTGTCCTCCACCACCAGAATCCGCTGCTGGGAAAAATCCCGGGCGGCAGACCCGGTGTCTTCCTCCGCCTGCTCCTCCTGGAAGCGCAGGCCCAGGTTCACAGTAAACACGCTGCCCTTTCCAGGGCGGCTGGCGACCTCGATGGTCCCCCCCATCATCTCCACCAGGCCCTTCGCAATCGGCAGGCCCAGCCCCGTTCCCGGAACGCCGCTCATGGTGGTGTTCTTCTGGCGCTCAAAGGGGTCGAAGAGATGGGTCATGAAGTCCTCGTTGATGCCGATGCCGTTGTCCTCCACCCGGAACTGGTAGGAGGCGAAGGAGGAGGCGGCGTTCTGCTCGGCGAAGGTGACGGTGATGCGGCCCCCCGGCTCCGTGTACTTCACGGCGTTCTCGCACAGGCGCAGGAGCACCTCCGTCAGTTTCCGGCTGTCGGCGTACACGTTGGGATGCTCCAGGCGGCTGAAAGCGATGGAGAACTCCAGCTCCTTTTTCCCCGCCTGGGGCAGGAGTTCCTTCTGGAGGTTCCGGGCGATATCCAGGAGGCTGCACGGGGCCTCCTCAATGTGGGAGTCGCCGGACTCGAACCAGGAGATCTCCAGCACGTTGTCCATCAGGTGGAGGAGCTGGCTGCTGGAGGTGTCGATGAGGTTCAGGTAGTTCCCCAGCCGTTCCGGCTCATGGAGGTGGCTCTTGGCCAGGGAGGCGAAGCCCACGATGGCGTTCAGAGGCGTCCGCATGTCGTGGGACATGTTAGAGAGGAAGGTGTTCCGGACGATGTTGGCGGACTTGGCCTGCTGGAGGGCGTCCTCCAGAATCTGATTCCGCTCCATCTCCCGGCGGATGCCCTCGTCCACGCTTCGGCAGCCCACCATGATCTGGGTGACCTTCTCCGTCTTGCCCACGTTGACGATAAAAATCTGCAAATACTCGGTGCGGCCGTTTTTTACAATGCGGTAGTTCGTGTTGAAGGACTTGCGGTTTTTCAGGGTTTCCCGGATATAGGCGGGGTCCACGGCCCTGGTGAACGCCTCCCGGTCGTCCGGGAAAATCCAGGTTTCAATGTAGTCCGCGGCGAAGCCCACGAAGCGGCGGACCTGGAGGTCCTTGCCGAACTGGTACTCGGGGCTCTCGCTGACCCGGTAGGGCTGGATGACGTCCTCGTCCAGGTCCACGTGAAAAATGGCCTCGTAGTCGATGCTGAGCCCGCCGATCAGCTCCAGGCGGCGGCCCAGCTCGTCGTTGATGTGCTCCAGGGCCTCGCTGTACTCCTCGGCCTGAACGTGCAGAAGCTCCTCCTTCTGGGAGTTCTCGTTCAGAAGGGCGGAACGCTCCCTGGCCCGCATCTGATGCTTCTCCGTGGCGTCTGCCAGGAACACGTAGAAAATATCGCCGACGGCGTCGCTGTGGACGAAGTGGCCGTAGTCCTCCACCCAGATGACCGCGCCGCCCTTCTGGATGATCCGGTACTCCACGTAATCCAGGTCATACTGGCTGTGTTCAATCTGGGTCCGGATGCTCTCTTCCACATCGTCCAAGTCCTCGGGGTGGACCATGCCGCGGAAGGAATTCCCGGTCAGCTCCTGAAATTCCCGCAGATCCGCGCAGTTGAAAATACGGAGGATGGCCTTGTTGCTGTAGATCAGCTCCTCGCCGCCGTCGGCACGGTAGATGAAGAATCCGCCGGGCATTTCGTCTGCGAAATCACGGAGCTGGGCGGCGGATTCCGGCAGAGTTCCATTCTCTGCGTCCTGCACGGACAACAGGGTTTCAATTAAAGATTGGTGTTTGCTCAACGCCGCATCCTCTCCCGTCTTTTTTCGGATGCCACTATCATAACACATTCTGAACACTCTGTCACGTGTTCCGTTCATTTTTTTCTCATTTTCTGTAAACCGCCTGTTCGGGCCCCTTTTGTTTCCAGCAGAGCAGGTTGTGCCCGGCCCATCGCCCCATCTGCTGCGAGATCCTCTGTCAGGTCCCCGATGAGGTCGCCGGTGACCTGCATGGTAGAGGCGGACCAGGGGTAGCCGGAGGCAAACTGGGGGTACACGCCCGCGGTGTGGTCCACGAAATAGGCGTCAAAGCCGGCGGTGCGGATCTGCTCCTCCGTCAGGTTCCGGGTGAGCTGATGGACGATGGTGCCCACCATTTCCAGGTGGCCCAGCTCTTCGGTGCCGATGTCCGTCAGCAGGGCTTTTAGCTCCGGATAGGGCATGGAGTAGCGCTGGCTCAGGTAGCGCAGGGAGGCCCCCAGCTCGCCGTCGGGCCCGCCGTACTGGGAGATGATCACCGCTGCCAGCTTGGGATTGGTGTTCTTGATTTTCACCGGGTATTGCAGCTTTTTCTCGTATACAAACATCAGTCGTTCCCTCCTACATCCCAGGGCCAGGGATCGTTCAGCCAGGCGTAACCGTCCTCCGGCGTCAGATCCGAGGACTGGAGGGGGCCGTACATCTTCTCATACTTCTCCCGGCCCTCTTTCGCCAGTTTCAGATAGGACCAGTACAGTTCAAGAACCTCTTTGTCACCCGCATGGGTATCCAGGTAGAGGTTCAGCTCCTTTGTGGCAAAGTCCAGGGCCATCAGTTCCACAAGTGCGGTGTTGGCCAGCTTCGTCTTCGCCTGAATCGCCGCCTTGAAGGGCAGATCCAGTCCGGGAAACAGCGTGCCCGTCTGAAGGGCCTCCGCACGGCTGAACCGCGGCGGATTGTTCTCCTGCACCGGAATATAGGGAAACGCCAACGGCGCACAGCAGCCGGGAAGGGTCCCTTCACCAGCAGAACAGGAAGCGCCTGGCTTGTTAGGGGTCTGATCGGGCTTCTCCATAAAAATGTGATGCCTCCTTATCGAAAAGGTGGCGCGGGCAGGCCGTCCATACGGGGGACGAGGGACGGGGGCCTCCGGCGGCCAGGGGCTTTGCCCCTGGACCCCACCAGAGGGGCACGCGCCCCTCTGGACTCCGGCAGATCACTTTTTTCCCGCGCCTGGTTCATTCTATGTTGGCGGGGCAGTAGCTGTCACCTGGGCGGAGGGCAGGCGGGGTGCATTTTGGGGGCTGTTACGCTGGACATGATGTGTCTGATTCTTGAAAAAGTGTGGGATTCCCGGTTTTTGTCGTGGAAATTGGGGCGTTGTTTTGGTAAGCTGAGGGGGAAAGGAGGGAGAAGATGAACCAGGAGAAAATCGGAAATTTTTTGAAATGCCTGCGGAAGGAGCGGGGATTGACGCAGGAGCAGCTCGCCGAACAGTTCTACGTGTCCTCGCGGACTGTATCGCGCTGGGAGACGGGGAGCAATCTGCCGGATCTCAACGCCCTGATTGAGCTTGCGGATTTTTACGATGTCGGCATACAGGAACTGATTGACGGGGAGAGGAAGGAGACAAATATGGACCAGGAAACGAAGAACACATTGAAAAAGGTCGCGGAATACAGCGACGCTGAGAAGAATAAGCTGAAAAAGCACGTATTTAACACCACCTTAGCGGTACTGATCGTGCTGTTAACCTACGTCTTTCTGGAAATCACAGAAATTTCCTATCTCATTCCAGAAAGACTCCACCGCTTCATTATGGGTTTCACCTCCGGCATAGCGGTCGGCACTCTCATTGTAAATCTGATGTACCTCTGCGGCGCCCTGGAAAAGTTCAGGGCCTGGAAGCGCAAACACCTGCATCTCAACGGCAAAGGCTAACCAAACGGAACTGATCTGCCAGGGTCCAGGGAGGCGCGTGCCTCCCTGGCGGAGAATCCAAGGAGGCAGAGCCTCCTTGGCCGCCGGAGGCCCCCCGTCCCCCGTCCCCCGTCCCCCGTCCCTCGTCCCCCGTAGGCTGGTTCTTGATTTTTTCGCGGATGAACGGTATAATGCGTATATGGGATAAGCTGGTGCCCATATGGTATAGGGAATTTACCATTATAAGGGGGCGCCGCTTGTGGTGATTTTGCTGCGTAAACGCGATTTGATGTTGTCTGGGGTGCTGTGCTGTTTTGTTCTGTGCTTTGCGGCCATTCTTTGGAATGGGCGGGCTGTGCCGGTTTTTGCGGCGGGTGAGGGGAAGCCTGTGATCGTGGTGGTTGACCCCGGGCACGGCGGGGAGGACGGCGGGGCGGTTTCTTCGGACGGGGTGAAGGAGAGCGACTTGAATCTGGCGGTTTCGCTGCGGCTCTACGATTTGCTGCGCTTCGCCGGACAGCCTTCCGTTCTGACGCGGAGTGAGGACGTGAGTATTTGTGACGAGGGGTTGGGTACTATCCGGCAGAGGAAGGTGTCTGATCTGAAAAACCGGGTGGCGTTGGTGAACGGGCTTGAGTCCGCCGTGATGATCAGCATCCATCAGAACAGCCTGCCTTCCTCCGCCGCGACCCATGGGGCGCAGGCGTTCTGCAACCGGCAGGAGGGGGCGGATGCGCTGGCCGAGGCCATTCAGATTGCCCTGAACAGCGGAATCAACGCCGGGAATGAAAAAAATCCGTGCCGGATTCCCAACGACATCTACCTGATGAAGAACATCACCGCCCCTGGGGTCCTGGTGGAGTGCGGCTTCCTGTCCAACAGCCTGGAAACCGAGCAGCTGCAAACCCCGTTCTACCAGCTGCGCCTGGCCGCGGCCATCGCGGCGGGATACCTCTCCTGCGGCTTGGACGCGGAGTGAGGAAAACTACAATCCGGAGAAAGAATCATGAAACAAAAGACGCTGTTTTTCTGTACCGAATGCGGAAACGAAACGCTGAAATGGGCGGGGTGCTGCCCCGCCTGCGGCGCGTGGAATACAATCGTGGAGCGCCCGCCGGAAACCGTGAAAAAGGGGAGGGGCAGAAGCCCCGCCGTCCGGAGCGCTCCGGTTTCCAAAGCCTGCCCCATTACCAGCTTGCAGGATAGTGAGGAGATCCGCTTCTCCACTGGCGTGGGGGAGCTGGACCGGGTTCTGGGCGGCGGCGCGGTGAAGGGGTCCCTTGTGCTGGTGGGCGGCGCGCCAGGGATCGGAAAGTCCACGCTGATGCTCCAGATCTGCGACATGCTGTGCAGGTCCTTCAAGGTGCTGTATGTATCCGGGGAGGAATCCCAGTACCAGCTGAAACTGCGGGCCAAGCGGCTTCACGTGGGCAGCGAGCGCCTCCTGGTGCTGTCCGAGACGGGGCTGGAGGAAATGCTGGAGGCCGTAGGGGAGGAGGGGCCGGACGTTCTGATCGTCGACTCCATTCAGACGCTGTACAACAGCAAGCTGGACTCCCCCGCGGGCAGCGTCAGCCAGGTGAAGGACTGCACCATGGCCCTCATGCAGCTTGCGAAGGGCAATGGCATCACCGTCTTCGTCATCGGCCACGTCAACAAGGAGGGCTCCATCGCCGGACCGAAGGTCCTGGAGCACATGGTGGACTGCGTGCTCTACTTCGAGGGGGACCAGCACACCGCCTGCCGGATTCTGCGGGCGGCGAAGAACCGCTTCGGCGCGACCAACGAGATCGGCGTCTTCGAGATGGCCGACAGCGGCCTGACGGAGGTGGAGAACCCGTCCCAGATGCTGCTGTCGGGCCGTCCCGAGGGCGCGCCGGGAACCTGCGTCACCTGCGTGATGGAGGGCGTGCGCCCCGTGCTGGCGGAGATTCAGGCGTTGGTAGTCACCTCCGCCGGAGGCAGTCCCAGGCGGACAAGCAACGGCTTTGACTACAACCGTGCCGCCATGCTTCTGGCGGTTCTGGAGAAGCGGGGGGGCCTGAAGCTGTCGTCCTGCGACGCCTATCTGAACATCATCGGCGGGCTTTCCCTGGACGAGCCTGCGGCGGACCTGGCGGCGGTGGTGGCCCTGGCCTCCAGCTACCTGGACCGCGCCGTCCCCAGCGATCTGGCCGCCATCGGCGAGGTGGGCCTCACCGGGGAGCTGCGGAGCGTCAGCCAGCTCTCCCAGCGGATTTCCGAGGTCCGCCGCCTGGGCTTCAAGCGCTGTGTGGTCCCGGCCCACCGGGGCCTTGAGCAGGTTCCGGACCTGCATCTGCTTCCGGTTCGGAATGTCGGTGAGGCGATCCGAGCCGCCCTGCGTCCGACGGAATAAAGTGGACGCACGCGCCCCCCAGCGCCGGAAGCCCCGCGGCGGCGGCGCTCTCCAGGGTACACAGGCCGTCAGACTGGTAGATACATTCGCTGGTGCATGGAATCATGGCAACTCCTCCGTGTTCCGTGATGGCGTTAGCATGTCCGTTGGGGCGGGGGTTTATCCGTCTAACATGGCGCTCTGTCGCCTTCCAGGGGCTTTGCCCCTGGACCCCACCAGAGGGGCGTGCGCCCTGCCAGCCGGGCTTCCGGCCTCTGGACTCCGGCAGATCGGGTCTTTTTATTGGGGGATTTCTGCTGAGATTAGTGCCTGCTTTTTTTGTTAGTCGCTGCTGGTTAGCGAGAGAACGGATTGAAAGTGAGGGGGCAAATGTCTCTTAATATCTATTTTGAAGGTAAAAACAGTTTGCCGGATATGCCTATAGAGAGGGATGTGGAAACCCTATTCATGACGGTTCGTTTGGATGGCTGTGAGTACGATCAAGCCATACTGCGTGAGGTGGAGAAAGGTCAGTATGTGGATAATTCCCAGTTTATCGACAGATTTGGCCGCACTCTGCCGCGTGAGTTTTTGAGTACCGGAACAAAGGGCGCGCTTGCGGTCTGGCACCGGACGGATGTGATGGTGTGGGGCGCCGAGCTCAGCTGTATTGCCTTGACGGAAATCGCAAAAAATTGTACGAGAGGTACGCTTTTGCTTCCCACAGTCAATTATTACATTGAATGTGAACTGGATGATGTCGAAATAGATGTCACATGCTGGGGAAAGCATTATACGTCCTTGGATGAGTTTTCCGAATACATGATGGAGGAAGCCCCTTATGATCCGGACGAGCCCGATTATTGATTTAAGCAGCCCCAGACGAGTTCTATCCTGCGGAGCTGCTGGATCGTGAGAAGAGAGATCTGGTCATGCTCGACAGGTACGGTATTGTATGCCGGCTTAGGTATAGATGAGATTTCAAAGAAAAAACTGCTGAGAAGAGGAGGTAAACGGACATAGGAATAATTAAACAAAATAAGGGTTAAGACCTAGATCAAATTCTCCGCCGCCGATGGGCGCCCTACGGGCTGCCCCCTCGGCGGCTCCGAAGCCTCCAGAGCCTGGGAGGCCAGAGAGAAAACAGCAAGGGCAAGACGATGCAGATAGAAGAAGTACCCGATTGAAACCAGCCCCCAGAGAACCAGCAGAACGAGAGCCAGGACAACGCCGAAGAGCAGGGAAAACCAAAATGCAGCGAAGAGGATACAGCGCAGCACCATAAAGAATAGAAGCCTATTTGCGAGGGAAGAGGGCCGAAGCTCTAGTTTTAACAATGTCGATCACATCCTTACAGAAATTATACAGAGGCCCACGGAGATAACGTGCGTCACTCTCCACGGTCTGATAGGGGACCTCAGAACGGGCAGGCATGGCCTTGGAATCGAAGTAGCGGAAGTATGAGGGCATGTAGTAGAGCCGCCAACTAAGGAAACTGGAGAACCGGAGAACGTCGGCAATACGGGATTCTGAATCGGCAGAAGGTTCGGTGAGAGTAATAGAACGACAAATAGGCCGCGCCAGGCAGAAAAGAGAACCAAGACTTTGCAGAAGCAGCATAGAATCCGTGGTATCACGGACTTTCTTATCCACATCGTAAGCCTGGGAATTCATAATCACCACAATCTGCATTTTCCGCACATACTTAAAGAAATCCCGCAAGCCCGGAGGGAAGGTCTTGAAAGAGCGGTTGTCCATGGTGATTCCAACTTCATCCAGACAAAGCAGCGAGTGCGGTTCCGGACGGAACGAAGCCAGCGCAGCCACAGAAACAATCCGAACGCCAGGTATCTTAATATCCTCCATGTCGGTATAGACGTTCCAGCCCTTCCGGAGGTATCGGTGCATCTGGCGGACCATGTAGCAGGATTTCCCCGCGCCCTTCTTCCCAAAGATAAAGGTACATTTGTAAGGATTCTGATACCGCAGATTCAAAAAGAACAGAGAACCCAAAAAAAGCAAGCAGACGAAAAACATAAAAAAATGCTTAACGCCTGCTCGCTTTTTCGCTGGCGGCTCACAAGCGCATCATGCGCCTGATAAGACCGACACCAAGGCCGACGAACGCAACCAGCACGAACGTCATAATCAACGGGCTACCTGTAATCGTTGTAACTGTCTCAGTTACCCACGACAAGGACTCGGTGACGATATCACCAGCCTGGCCAATGATAGTGGCCACAGTAGTAGCAGCAGGCGTGAAGCAAGACCTCCCTTCTATAGCATCATCATTCGGCGGATCACACGCAGCACGACCAGGAGCAGCGCTAACCCGACAAAAGCAGAAATAGGCGGCTTCAAAAGGATTGCTGGCATCGTATTGAGGAACCAGAGACAGAAATCCTTCATTTCAGCCATGACGAAAAACTCCTTTTCAAGAGACTAAACAAGCTGACGATCAGCGCAATAAAGAGCGCTGCACTCGCGATCCAAGGATAATCTGGGGTAATCTCGTTGACGTAGGTATAGTAGCTGTTATTGGATTGCTGGTACTTGTACTGTGTAACAACGTTGTCATAGGGGCCAATCACATCGAGGAGGACGCCCTTCAATCCGCTGGATGAAGTGATAGGAGAGAGGGCAAAGGTTTCAATCCCGGCAAGCTCCAGTTCCGAAGAATCTTCCAACTGAGAGCGGGTATCGAAGTAGGCCGCAAGACTACCTAAAGCACCCTCTAAATCAACAGCGTCAGGGTTTTCCTCGTTTTCCACATTCTCCACGTTTTCCGCTTTCTCCACATCTTCCACACTCTCCGCAGCCTCCGGCAGCAGCGGCGACGCAGAAGGCGGAGCAGCTTCTTCGGAAACAGGGGGAGGTTCCGGAGCAGTTTCCTCCAAAGCAGGAGGAACTTCTTCAAAAGGTGGAGCTTCATCAAAGGCCCCCTCTTCGTCGCTGAGCAGCCCGTCGCCGTCTTCAGAATCAATCAATTCGATGAAATCAACACTTTCCACCATCTGGCCCCCCTCCCGAAAAGTAAATCTTAATCAACCGCAGAGCAGCGACAACACCAAGAGAGAAGAACCACCACGCAGCAGGCGACACAACCGTACCAGGAATAAACCAGGATGTGAACAAGGACCAAATCGAAGTAAAAATAAAGCGAACAACAGCAACAGCGTCAGCCGTCATAAAACCACCACCTCACAGAAAGGGGATAGAATCCAGAACAAAAGCGATAAACTTGAAAACCAGGAGAAGGAGAATAAGGCCAATCAAGCCAAGGATAAACAACTGAATAGGAGCTGGAAGGATAGAAAGGACGAGCCGCAAAACTGCAATCATTTCAACACCTCTGCCAACCACTTCAAAAAGTTAAACCCCAAACCCAAGCAAGCGAAGGTGATAATGTATTCCTTGAAGGGAAGGGGCAGCTCCGTAAAAATCGCCACAAAGGAAGCCACCGCGCCGACATATGGAATCATCCGATCCCCTCCAAATACTCAGAAATATCGAAAAGACTATGCTTCGGCACAAGAATACCGGACTCGTCCACATCATAGTCTTCCAGAATATCATTCATAATGGAAGACTCCGAGACGGCAGCGGGAGTGCCCACAGTAGTCAAAGCATCCGCCACTTCCTGAGAGAAAAAGCCATAGTTCCCAGAGTCATTCAAAACCGTGAAGATATCAGAGAAGGAACCAGCGCCAGCGAAAGCCTGCTGAACATCAGAGCCGATACCAGCCACATCCTTAATCTGCGAGCCAGAAACGGCACCAGAGCCGCCGCCAGTGAAGTTGTCGGTAAAGCTGTCCTGGTTCTCCTTAGTGGCGTCCTTGAGCTTGATATCATCGTCATCGGCGAGGACATACTGGAGCTTCGCGAGAGGGTTCTGGAGGTGGGTGCCGAGCAGGCCGAGGGCATCCAAGAGGTTATCCGCCGTCATCTCCTGGGACTCCATGCCGCCATCTTCACCAGGAGAGAGAAGAGAGAAGACAGTTAATTTATCAGAACCAGCAAGATTTACAGAAAGGCCAAGAAGTCCCTTATGAATAATGTCTCTGAGTGAAACATAACCCTGAACAGTCTGACCTTTGCCATTTACGTTCAGAATGTGAGCACCATTAGAATAAGCCGTAGCGGAATGAAGCCAAGAAGACAGCGCAGAAAAGGCCCCCAATACAGAATCAACAGACTTCGTAGAAGCGTTAGAAGCATAGTACATGGAAACAGGCGAACCAATTCTATTGTTCGTAGTTCCAATACTGCTGATCACAGAAGATAAATTAGAATTAGCCAAAGCAAGCGCAGTTTTTACCTGAGAATCAAAAGAAACCAGATTATTATTCACCGCATTGATCAGATCCCAGATGTTATTCAACGTCCCAGCCTGGCCCAGGTACTTGTTTAGCAGTAAATCAAAATCCGTGCTAGATATCGCCTTAGCTTCCACATCAGCAATGGCAGCGTCGAGGTTCGAGAACGCCTGGTAAAGCACTAACCCGCCGTTCCCGGCGAAGGTCATGCCACTGGTAGAGTAACCACCGATAGAACTAAACTCGTTCCCAGAGCCAACGAAGCGCAGGCCAGCAGCATTATAGGAGGCCCGAGGTTCCGCTTTCACCTCCGCGGCATCCTCAGACGGAGCCTCTATCAGCTCATCCGGAAGCAGCTCCTTAACCTCCGGCAGCTCTCCCTCGACGGCCCTGACGACCGACAGCAGGGGGAACGTCATAATGAGACAAGTCAACAGCGGCACCGTTAAAAAAGTCAAGCACCGTCTGTAGCTCTTCATCGGCATCGTCACCTCCAATGATGAACAAAGGCTGCTGGGACTCTGGGTCACTCAAAACATAGCTCTTATACATATCTGACACCTCATCACACAGGTCGACAAGCCCGGAGAAATCAGACAAGCCCACATTCATCAAACTAAAGAAACCAGACGCATAGAAGGGGCCAAAATTCCGGCACTGACCATCAAAAAGCAACGATTCACGAAAAAGAGAGCCGAGGGGAAGGGAACGCCGCAGGCCGCGGGACTGGTAGTGAGTATGTACCCCCTTCATGGCAGCGGACGACGCCAGAGACTTCGTAATATACTTGCAGACATAGAAGCCAGCAGCAACAGGATTTTTAACAGAAGAGAACGAACAAAATCCGAAGCGCTCACGGAAGAGAGGCCAGTCCAAATAGCCGTTCTTACGCAGTTTCCGCGGAGCGAAGGGAGGAAGCTCTGAAACCTGGATGCCCGAGAAAAAGCCGTGGAAGTGCCATGCTCCGCTTTTGTGCTTCTCAGGAACAAGGAGATACCGGAGCTCCGGGCAATGGTTTTTACGCACGTTCTGGAGCCATTGCATGAGGGTTACGAGGATGCCTTGCAGGTCCCAGCGGTCACGGACCTTCAAAGGGGAGAAGGTGAGGGTGCAGAACCACTCCCAGTCATTGCACATGGCATATTCACGAACGACGCTGCGGGCACGGCAGAGGGCGTTATCCAGCTTCTTGTCATTCTCCTTGAAGGTTGACGGGTCACGGGGGCCGGAGGCCACAGAGGGGCTATACAGCCGCTTTGTCACCCTGAAAAAGTCCTCACGATAGACCCGGAGCTGATAGAGGGGAACACCCTGCATAAAAACCACCCGTAATGAAAGAATGGATGCGGGAGCTGGACTCGAACCAGCAGCACCAGTTCACGAACCTGGCATGTTACCGTTACAACATCCCGCCATGTCCGGCGGCAGCGGAGAGGGTGCTACCGCCGGAAGGGAATACCGTTTTCCCGAAGTAAATCTTGCAGAGAAAGATTGATCACGCACTCCTGACCATAGAGGGCCTGAGCGCGATTAGTTTCGAGGCGCAGTTTCTCAAGCTCGCCCTCCAGGCGGCTAATCTCA
The DNA here is from genome assembly GCA_022791875.1 of Oscillibacter sp. Taxonomy (GTDB): domain Bacteria; phylum Bacillota; class Clostridia; order Oscillospirales; family Oscillospiraceae; genus Oscillibacter. The sequence goes on along the minus strand of JAAVZX010000075.1, from coordinate 4,883 downwards.
GCGCGAAGCCGCTGTACCTCGTCGCTGGGGGTAAGTATCACCTCTATCTGAGGCCGACGGCGGGGCCTACGCCATTTCCGCATCATCGAGGAAAGTAACAGTAAAACTATCACACTGGCGGACAGCACAGGACAAAGCAACCGCCAAACCAACAGAATCATCGGCCCTGAAATCATGATAAATATCGGGAAAGCCGTCCAGATGAAGAGCAACACGGACGCGACACCCTGCGCGAACAGGGAAGAACTCAGACACTTCATTAAAGCCCATCTCTCACACCTCCACGTTGGCGACCGCACACACACGTCCGCGGGGAGTGAAGTCGATCTCGAGCTGAGCGCCCACCTTCGGTTCCCACTGGCAGGACTTCGCCATCTGGGAGGATACCCACTGCTTCGCCGTCTCCTGACCGATCACGCCGTCGCTGGCGTAGCCAATGTAGCAGGAGTAGCCACACACGCGATCCCCATCATCATTCACGAAGTCCATCCGCCGGAATCCATAGAGCATTGCTTTCATATTTCATACCTCCAAAAAATTTTTATCCTAAACGGCGAGGATCAGACCAAACTAAACGGTCAGGATCGCCACCGATAGAAACATTATCTTGCAGGAGACGGGTAAGAGCATTTGCAGCACACCGATTAACAGGCCAATCAAAATAGTCCGAAACATACTGCAAAAGCTCAAGACTTCTGGAATCAAGGGAAACAGTAATTGCAACAGTTCGCGGTGCTGCATCACCGGCAGCGTTATACCTACGTCGAGCCATACGCACCCTCACAATTTTACTTTGTATCATATCTGATACACCTACAAGCATAATAGCAGAATGTATGGCATTATGTCAATATCAGATCTGCTACAAAAAGGATTTTTTTATTATGGACTATATACAGAACATGGTTGACATAAGAAAAGAGAGCGGAGAAACACAAAAAGAACTGGCCCAAAGAATAGGATGGAGCCGAATACAAATTGCAAGGTATGAAACAAAGGTAAATACTCCAACTATAGATTATTTAGAAGCATTTTGTATAGCATACAAAGTATCAGCAGACCGAATATTAGGGCTACCAAAAGACTACAAATAAAACCCAGCGCGCCGGATACAGCGCACTGGATCAATGAAAGGGCCATGCCCTTACTCTGACGTACCTCGAGGGGAAAGATGCTTCACGAAGAACAAGGGACCACCTAAGCCTCCTTCACACACACAAAGAAGGAGGAGGTGAAACAAATGGAAGCAGTCACAAATCTACTTCAAACCCCATTCGTACAATTTTACGGAAAAGTCGTAATAGGGGCAGTATGTATTGGATTGTTCTTGCGTTGGATAAAACATAAAATCTTCCCATAACATAAGAACCACCAAAAACTCATGCTGAGGTGCGCCAGAGCAAAAGCATGTCCAAAAATAAGGGTGCGTCTATCGGAAGTGCCTGCAAGACTAGGGACTACCGAAAAACGTTACAGAGTCAAGTACCCGCAAGCCCGATACTGCCTACTGCGCTGGACCGCGCGGCAAACTGCCACGAGCAACGCAGCTGCATACGGGCGGGTCGGACCTGGTTTTTCCGATTGGCTTTCAGCCAATCAGAAAAACCAGGTTCTGAGGCCGGGTGCGTTTTTTGTTAGTCTGCAATTTTCGCAGCTCTCTTTGTTTTCCCCATTTTCCACTTTTTCCACGTTTTCAGCATTTTCCACAGCGGGACACATGGCAGCGAGCCAGCCAGGCTAAGCATATTGCATAAATCCTAAAGAGAGGGGAGGCAGATTCGGGCAGACCAATAATTAAACAAAATAAAAATTTTGTTTAATTATGAGGAGGTGCTCGGGCCATTTCACCCCCATGAACCTCCCAAACCCCATCCGGGGCCCTTGTCCGGACCAAACACCATGAACGACTACCGTACTGAAGCGCCGCAGATTCTGCGGGATTTTCTCTCGTACCACGAAACTGTCAAAGCCCACTCCAAGCGCACCGTCGACGAATACTTCCTGGACCTGCGGAATTTTTTCCGCTACCTGAAGCAGCTCTGGAACCCGGAGCTCGCCGGGAAAGCTCTGGACGAAATCGACATCATGGACGTGGATCTGGACTTCGTCGCCAAGGTCACGCTGACCGACATCTACGGCTACATGACCTATCTCAGCCGTGACCGCGTCCAGCACCAGAACAGCCAGAATTCCGACTACGGCCTGAACGCCGCGTCCCGCGCCAGGAAAATCGCCACCATCCGCTCATTCTACAATTACCTCACCAACAAAATGCACCTGCTTCGTGAAAATCCTGTCAAAGATATCGACTCGCCTAAACTCCAGAAAAGCCTCCCGAAGTACCTCACACTGGACCAGAGCGTCCAGCTCCTGGACTCTGTGGACGGCAAGCATCAGGAGCGGGACTACTGCATCCTGACCCTGTTCCTGAACTGCGGCCTGCGTATTTCCGAGCTGGTCGGTCTGAATCTCCGGGACATCCAGGACGACGCCCTCCGGGTCCTGGGCAAGGGCAACAAGGTCCGCATCATCTACTTAAACGACGCCTGCCAGGAAGCCTTACAGCGCTATCTGGAGGTCCGCCGTCCCATCGCCGGGCGGGACGCCAACGCACTCTTCCTGTCCTCCCGGAATGAACGCATGAGCCGCGCCACGGTCCACGCCATGGTGAAAAAGCGCCTCTCCGCCGCGGGCATCGACGCCAGCCAATACTCCTCCCACAAGCTGCGCCACACCGCCGCCACGCTGATGCTCCAGAACGGCGTGGATGTGCGGGCTGTCCAGGAGGTCCTGGGCCACGACCACCTGAATACCACGGAAATTTATACCCACGTGGACAACGAATCCCTTCGGATTGCTGCAAAGGCAAACCCCTTGTCACACGTTAAAAAACCTAAGAAAAACAAGTCTGAGGAATAAAAAATCGGACCACCTTTCCATAAGGTGGTCCTCTCTTTTCCTCCGTCCTGACAGGCCGAAGTTTTTCAACAAAATATTTACGGACGTATCACGCCAACGATATGCAGCATCCGGATTGCGCGGTACTCATACGTGGAAAGCGGCCGGTTGTCGGCGTCGTAGCTGTGGGCGGCTACCAGCACATTCTCCGGTGTCACAGGCGTACCCACGGACACAACGATGGGAGAATGCTGGAACTCAATGCCCTTGAAGGACAGCTGGATCAGATCCCCTGGCAGCAGCTCCTCCAGGCCGCAGGGCTCTCCCACCGGACCCAGTGAAGTATTTTTCCTTGTCAGAAAATTGTACAAATACGGCACGCCCGTCCAGGCCGGCGCCTTCTGGTTGGCGTCGATGTAGTACCAGCCATAGGTCGGCGTGAAGTTCATCACGCCGCTTCCAGCGTAGATGCACTGGGACGCGAAGTTGGTGCAGTCGCCGCCCAGGTGCTCGTAGTCGTAGAAGGCCGGATTCCGCCCATAGGCCCACTCGTGGGCGTAAAGGACTGCGGCTTTACGGTCATACGGAAATAATTCCACACGTCTTCCCTCCCCTTCCATCCAGATTATGCGGAACAGGCGGGAAACGTGCCTGAAAGTTCCCCTTGCAAAGGCAGGATTCAGCGGTCAAACAGCGATCCCGTGCCGCTGTGGCTGCTGCCGTCATCCTCCGTATAGGTTGACATAAAACGCGGTTCGCGCTTCGTACAGCGGTAAAACCGCAGCAGCAGATCTACAACGTTCTCCTTCTTCTCTGCGCCCAAACGCTCCGCTAATTCCCGCTGCGCCCCCAGCAAATCAAAGTCGATTTCTTCGGCATTTTCCACATGTTCCTCAAAGACTTCCTCAGCATATTCACGAAGGTCTTCCCTGCCCTGGTACTCATCTTCATCCAGGTAATCCATCCAATACGGACAGTTCACCATCAATTCAAAGAATTCCTCCAGGTTATCCGCGATTCTGCCGCACGCCCCCTCGCTTCCCCAAAATCCAACAGAACCGTCCTCCAGCAAAATGTACTCGCTTCCGGACCCCGCCCTGGCAAACGTCTTCCCGGGAATGTTATAGCTCAGGTGCCCAAACTCATCCTCGGGCGGCTGAAAATCCGCCAAAATCTCAATATCACAGACATCGCACAGCAAATCAGACAAGTCCTTATCCTCACGCAGCATTCTTATAAAATCCATGAAACAGCTCCCTTTCCGCAACAGGAAACGGGGGACGGCAATGCCGCCCCCCTCTCTTGGGTCCTCAGATTCTTACGCCTTGTGGTCGCAGCCCAGAACGTCCACCAGTTTGTGCTTGACAAGCTCCTTGATGGCGGCGCGGGCGGGCTTCAGGTACTCGCGGGGATCGAACTTGCTGGGCTCGTCCGCATAGAACTTGCGGATGGTGCCGGTCATGGCCAGGCGCAGGTCGGAATCAATGTTGATCTTGCACACGGCGCTGCGGGCCGCCTGACGGAGCTGCTCTTCGGGGATACCCACGGCGTCGGGCATCTTGCCGCCGTTCTCGTTGATCATTCTCACGAACTCCTGGGGCACGGAGGAAGAGCCGTGGAGCACGATGGGGAAGCCGGGCAGGCGCTTCACAACCTCGTCCAGCACGTCGAAGCGCAGCGGGGGCGGAACCAGGATGCCCTTCTCGTTCCGGGTGCACTGGGCGGGGGTGAACTTGTAGGCGCCGTGGGAGGTGCCGATGGCGATGGCCAAGGAGTCGCAGCCGGTCTTGGAGACGAACTCCTCCACCTCTTCCGGACGGGTGTAAGAGGAATCCGCGGCGGAAACCTTCACGTCGTCCTCAACGCCGGCCAGGGTGCCCAGCTCGGCCTCGACCACTACGCCGTGGTCATGGGCGTACTCCACCACCTTCTTGGTGATCTCGATGTTCTCGGCGAAGGGCTTGCTGGAGGCGTCGATCATGACG
>JAAVZX010000074.1 GCA_022791875.1 Oscillibacter sp. | reverse complement strand
TCGTTGAGAATGCTTTCCTGCTTCTCAAAAGGTGGCGCGGTATTGCTACGCGCTACGCTAAAAACGCCGCCTCTTTCGCTGCCGCCGTCCAAATCCGCTGTATTGCTATTTGGCTCCTTGTTTATTGACGGCACCCTCTAGAAGGAGAATGCCTTATGACAAAGAAGAAGTCCCAAGCAAAGAAAACCTATCAGTACCTCACCAAAGCGGTCCAGATGCCCGATGGGACCCGCAAATATTTCCGGGCCAGGACGCAGGAAGAGCTGGACGAGAAGGTCCTGAAAGCGCAGATCCTGATCAAGTCCGGCGTGAACATTTGCAGTGAAGAGACCTTCGCCCACTTCTCCCAGATATGGTATGACCTCTACAAGAAGCCCTATCTCCGGGAGAACAGCCTGAATTCCATCAAGTACGTCCTGAACCAGCACATCCTCCCTTACATCGGAGGCTGCCGTCTCCGGGATATCAACCCCATGCAGATTCAGTCCATTATGGCGGGACTTTCCGGCAAAAGCAATTCCCTTCAGGCAAAGGTCCTGATGAACCTTCGGAGCATCTTTAACGTGGCGATGGAAAACGGCCTTGTTGCCAAGTCACCGGTAAGCACGATGCTGAAACCTACTGGAAAGGCCACGCAGGAAAAAGAAACCCTGACGGCAAAAGAATGTCAGACCCTTTTGGATAGAGTAAAGAACACCCGTGCGCGGACGTTCCTGCTGATCGGCCTCCATACCGGAATGCGTCGGGGAGAGATTCTGGGCCTCCAATGGAAGGATATCGACTTCAAGGAGAAGGTCATCCACGTCCGGCACAATGCGGTGGTCAAAGAGGGTGCATCTACGGTTTCGGAAGACCTCAAGACGAAATCCGCTAAGCGAAACATTCCCCTTTCGGAAGAACTGGAAACGTGGCTGGCTGAGCGGAAGAAGACTTCCCATTCTCAGTATGTGATCGCTATGGAGGACCACAAGCCGATGACCAAATCTGCCTACCGGAGTATGTGGAGGCTGGTGGAGCGGGAGCTGCCGGACACCCATCTCACGGCGCATAGTCTGCGTCACACCTATATCACGCGTTTGTTCGAGGCTGGTCTGGATGTCAAGGAAATCCAGTACCTCGCCGGACACAGCACGATGGATATGACGCTGAAGGTCTACACCCATTACGACGGGCGTTCCAGGGAAGCCAAGACCGCCGAAAAGGTCCGGGAGGCTCTTCGGACCAGCGTATAAAAAGAGAGAGCGCTGCATAAATAGAGCGCCCTCTGAAAAGATCCCCGCAGGACCGCTCCGGCAGGGTCAAATTGGCCCCTGAACCCGAAAAATCCACGTACCGGCTGCGGCGCAATGGATAGGCCCATTTCGGAGATTTGCAACAGTTTTGCAACAACGACACCGAAAAAGGGGCGAAAATACCACAAAATATGGTAAATATAGAGGCCGTGAACCTCCGTAAAATGGAAAAGAAAAACCCCTCAAAGCCTTGCGGCTCTAAGGGAAATTTCTGGTCCGAGTGGCGAGACTTGAACTCACGACCCCTTGACCCCCAGTCAAGTGCGCTACCAACTGCGCTACACCCGGTTTTCTTTTTCGCTGACGCACTTCATTCAGCTTGTATAGTATAGCACGCCCTTTTCTAAATTGCAAGTATTTTTTTCGCTTTTTCTCAAAATTTTTCCGCGCCCCTTCTGACGTGGATATTTTTTACAGCCCCTCGCCCCGCAACACTTTCTGCAGCAATTGTCCCGCATCCCCTGCGCTACCAGATCCGCTCCAGAAACGCTCCTACCAAACGCCTGCCGGCCGGCTCTGCCAGGCGCTCAGGGTGCCACTGGACCGCCCAGACCGGCAAGGTGCGGTGAACCAGCGCCTCTATCACACCGTCGGGGGCCCACTGTACCGCTTCCAAGGCGCTGCCCAGCGCGTCTGCGGCCTGGTGGTGGGCGCTGTTTACCGTCGCGGTTCCTCCGCATGGGCCGCTCAGCGGAGACTGGCGGGTCACTACCGTGTGGAGGCGGTCTGCGCCGTTTACGGCGCTGTGGTTCGGGATGTCCTGGACGAGGGTGCCGCCGAAGTAGACGTTGATGCTCTGCATCCCGCGGCAGATCCCCAGGACGGGCTTGCGCAGGGCGGTGAAGGCGTCCAGGAGGGCCATCTCGGAGGCGTCGCGGGCTGGCTCCAGGCTGCGGGAGGCGGTGTTGGGCTGGCCGTAGCGCCAGGGTTCCAGGTCGCCGCCGCCGGGGAGCAGGAGCGCGTCCCAGGTCTGCGCCGCGCTGGGGGCGTCTGGTGTGTCCGGGCCGCTGAAGACTGCGCGGGCTCCGGATGATTCTATGGCACGGCGGTAGTTTTGGTATTTCTCTGCGTCGCCTGGAATGTATACGGTTCGGGTCATGATGGCGCCTCCTTTGGGGTATTCTATGCGTTTTGGGGGGAGAATGTGCCTTGTCGCGGGAGGCATGTCAGGTGGGTGCGGGGGGCGCGGGGGACGGGACGCCGTGGGCGGCGTCCCCTACGGGGTGCATCCTATTGGGATTGGTGGTTGAGGGGGCAGAGGGATTCAGCATCCCTATGGGTTCGGTGGGCGTCGGGTCCAACAGGAGGGTATCCAGTAGCCCTAGGGGGTGCGATGGGCATTGGGCCCCACAGGGGGGTATCCAGCATCCCCATGGGTGCGGTGCGCGCGGGGGGAGGGCGGACACATAGGTCCGCCCCTACGGATACGTTTTGTAAACCGTCATAAAAATGTGTGGGGCCTTCCATTAACATGGAAGGCCCCACTCGCTTACGCCTCGTTACCGTGTGACGGGCTTTCGTAACTACCAGGGTACAGAGCGGTATTAAAGCTCTTTTTGGTTACTTTTTCTCTCGAGAAAAAGTGACCCGCCGGAGGCCTCCCGTTCCCCGCGGGGCTTACGTTTCCCACGGGTTTTCGCGTTTGTTCATGAGGGTTGAGCGGATACTGTTGGCGCTGCCGAGGTCGCTGTAGGCGGTGCGGCGGATGGCGCTCCAGCTGAACCAGAGGCCCAGGCCCATGAAGAGGGCCGACATCCACATGTCGGCGAGGATGTCTGGGAGGGTCATCTTTTCAATATAGAGCCTGACTGTGTCCAGGATGCTGGGCCAGATGCCGTAGTAATTGTGGACGTAGAAATAGAATATAATCTGCTCGATGGTGAACAGGTGCAGGACGGAGACGATGCAGGTGCTGACGAAGGCGCCGCGGTTCATTTTGCCGCGGAACAGCTTGTAGCCGTAGTAGGCCCCCAGAGGAATCAGCATGTACAGATACCCCACCAGCCAGCCCGCCCAGTAGGCCAGAAGCGTCGGGACGCAGGCCACCAGACCGCCCAGGAGGGCCCCAATGAAGCCCGTCACGTAGCTCCCCGAGGTCAGGCTCCGCTCCGCCTTGGAACGCCGGTCCTCCAGCATCGCCTCCACGCAGGAGCGGTGAACCGCTGTGTAGCCCGACACGTCCGCGTAGGCGTCGCAGCCCCCCTGCCTGCAAATCGGGCACACGTCCGAGGGCGCTGCGCCCGCCCGCCGGAGGCCCCTGGTCAGGCTGTTCAGGACCGAACTCAAAGAGCGCGTGCAGCGCCGCAGAGCCCGCCCGTTACACAGGAGACGGTAGGACGCGTTCGGGGCCGCCAGCAGGCGGCAGCCCTTCGGCATCTCCCGTTTCAGCTCCTTGAACAGACGCCGCTCCAGGGTCACCGGAACCCGAAAGAAGAAGGAAATCTCACCGGGAGCCCGCGCGTTCTCAATGTGGGCCGAGAAGGGGAAGCCCTCCCACACGCCGTAGTATCCCTCGCCTACCAGACGGCCCTCCGCCTGTCGGAAAATGGCCTGAAATTCTTCCAGCAAATCCATGCGCCTCTCGTCCTTTCGTCAAACCACTTCATGAAAGTGGGAATTCTGTTTTTTCGCCCCGCTTTTCACCGGGAAGACCTTGACTGCAAAGGGTGTTCGTGGTATATTTTTTCCTGACGCCGCACATCTTCCGCCCGGGGCGTATGCAACTGCGCCGCGCGATGCCGCCATTCTATCACAGACTGCTCCGGGTTGCAAGCTGTGGGGCCGAAATCGAGATTTTTGGAGGAAAAATTGATGATGAGGAAAATCGTGTCTTTACTCATGGCCCTGGCTCTCGTGCTGGCCCTGACGGCCTGCGACAAAATCCCCGGCCAGTCCGGCGGCAGTTCAAAGGATTCCGACTCCGGCTCCAGCAGCTCCAGCGACAGCGGTTCCAGTGACTCCGGCTCCAGCAGCTCCAGCGACAGCGGTTCCAGTGACTCCGGCTCCAAGTCCGGCGACGGCGGCGTCTACGCCGAGGACGGCTACGGCGAGGGCCGCCTGGGCGACCTCATGCACACCTACTTCTTCGACTTCAGCGTCAACAGCGCCTACCTCACCAGCGACTACAACGGCTACACCCCCATGGACGGCTACACCCTCCTGGTAGCGGAAATCACCGTCAAGAATACCTCCCGCGAAAGCCTCACCATGTGGGACTACGACTTCCAGGGCCAGTGGAGCAGCAGCCAGGAGGACGAGGACTACGCCTGGCCCATCACCACCGAAACCGACCCCGTTGCCGACGAACAGCTCCCCGCCGAGTACACCATCCCCATCGCCGGCGAAAAAACCGGCACCCTCGTCTTCAACGTCCCCGAAGGCGAGTCCGACTTCTCAATCTCCTACCTCGAGCTCTTCGAGGACGGCACCGAGGAGGGCGAGGAGGGCGACAGCTTCTTCGTCTTCTTTACGGCTGATGCGAAATAAGTGCCTCCGGCGGGTCACTTTTTCTCGAGAGAAAAAGTAACCAAAAAGAGCTTTAACTCGACGCGAATCTGGTGGTTGAAGAAGCCTGTCGCGGGGTAACGAAGCGTAAGCGAGTGGGACCTTCCATTGGCATGGAAGGTCCCACAGAGTTTTCTTGATTAGGACATAAAAAATCCAGTGGTCCTTACCTCGCTCCGAGGTAAGGACCACCTTGCAATTCTTACGTTACCGTGTGACAGGCTTTCGTAACCACCAGGGTATAGAGCGGATCTAAAGCTCTTTTCGGTTCCTTTTCTCTCGAGAAAAGGAACCCGCCGGAGGCCCCCCGTAGGCACATACTCACGCAAGCGTCGATGCGAGTGCATCCGCCAGGGCAAGCAGCGCTTCGCGCTGGCTTTCCTTTGCGGTGGATTTCAGCGATACCGTTCCGTCCAGCAGGGTCATGCCCTTCATGCCGTTGACGAGCTCCGTCATCAGCTTGCCGGACTGGGGGGCCCAGGTGCCGTTCTCGATCAGGGCTGCTGTCCGGTTTTGCAGGTTGTGGGCTTTCAGGTCCAGAAGGAGGGTTTCCATGGGGGTGAAAATGCCGTTGTTGTATGTTGCCGCCGCGAAAACCAGGTGGCTGCACCGGAAGGCTTCTGCTACCAGATGGGAGAGGTCCGTGTGGGCCACGTCGTAGAGGACTATGTTCTTTACGCCCTTTTCCGCCAGACGCGTTGCCAGGATTTCCGCCGCGTTGTCCGTGTTGCCGTAGACGGAGCCGGTGAAGATAGCGACGGTCTTGTCCTCCGGGGTGTAGGTGCTCCAGTGCTGGTACTTGTCAATGAACCAGCCCAGGTTTTCACGCCAGATGGGGCCGTGGAGGGGGCAGATCATGCTGATGTCCAGAGCCGCCGCCTTTTTCAGCAGGCTTTGGACCTGGGGGCCGTACTTGCCGACAATGTTCGTGTAATAGCGGCGGGCGTCGGGGAGCCATTCGGACTCGAAGCTCAGCTCGTCGGCAAAAATGTTGCCGTTCAGGGCGCCGAAGGTGCCGAAGGCGTCGGCGGAGAAGAGAATTCTGTCCGCGGCATCGTAAGTCACCATGACCTCCGGCCAGTGGACCATGGGGGCCATGGCGAAGGTGAAGGTGTGACGGCCTGTGGAGAGGGTGTCGCCCTCCTTGACGGCGGCGGCGCGGGCGGCGACGCTGGCATCGGAGAACTGGCCCATCATCGCGAGGGCCTTGGCGGTGGCAACGATCTGCGCCTCGGGATAGCGGCGGAGAACCTCGAAGAGAGAAGCGCTGTGGTCGGGCTCCATGTGGTTGACGATCACGTAGTCCAGCTTACGGCCCCCGAGGGCGTGTTCGAGGTTCTCGAAAAAACGGGCACTGACGGCGCTGTCCACGGTGTCGATGAGGACGGTTTTCTCGTCGAGGACGAGGTAGGCGTTGTAGGAGACGCCGCGGGGGATGGGGTAGACATTCTCGAAAAGGGCGAGCCGCCGGTCGGAAGCGCCCAGCAGCAGAATATCGGAAGAAACGGCTTGTACACAATACATAACAGCATTCTCCTTTGCAGAATTTTCAGACCTAATTTAACGCAAACGGGGAACTTTGTCAAGGACATCACAAGGAAAAACCGCCAAATTCCCAGAACGCACCTGGAAAACCAGTTTACAGCCGACAAGACCTGTGATAGAATACCAAAGGAAAAAGAGCGCCAAAGAAAGCGGCAGGCAGGACCAAACCGGCTGATCTGGCGGGGTCCAGGCCGGAAGCCCGGCTGGCAGGGAAACCGTTTCCCCTGGTGGGGTCCAGGGGCAAAGCCCCTGGCCGCCGGAGGCCCCCCGTCCAACGTCCCCCGCCCGCCGGAGGCACGTTTACAGGGAGGAAAGCATCATGAGCCGTGAGGAAGTTCTGGAGACGCTTCGCCGTGAGCAAGGCGGTGTTGTCTCGGGTCAGGAGCTGAGCCGGAGGCTGGGGCTGAGCAGGGCGGCGGTCTGGAAGGCTGTGGACGGGCTGCGGCGGGATGGTTATGTGATTGAGGCGCGGTCTGGAAGCGGATACCGGCTGATTGCGGTGCCGGATGCGGTGACGGAGCCGGAGATCCGGAGCTTCCTGGGGGAGACGGCTGTAGTTGGGCGGGAGATCCGGTGCTTTGCGGAGCTGGATTCTACGAACAACTATCTGAAAGCGCTCGGGCAGTCCGGAGAAGGGATTGACGGCTTAGCCGCCGTGGCGGACAGCCAGACAGCCGGACGGGGACGCATGGAGCGCTCCTTTCAGTCGCCCCGCGGGAAGGGCGTGTACCTCTCCGTGCTGCTGCGGCCTGCGCTGCCTCTGGAGTGGGTGCCGCCTGTGACCGCGATGGCGGGGGTGGCCGTGTGCAGGACCGTGGAGCGGGTCTGCGGGATGCGGCCCGGGCTGAAATGGCCCAACGATCCCGTGCTGAACGGGAAAAAGCTCTGCGGAATCCTCACCGAGCTGTCCCTGGAGGCGGAGACGGGGCGCGTCCAGTCCCTGGTGCTGGGAATCGGCATCAACGTCCTACAGGAGCCGGAGGATTTCTCCCCGGAGGTGCAGGAAGTTGCCACGTCCCTGCTGCAAGTGACGGGGACAGCAGTCTCCCGTCCCAGGGTGGCGGCGGCGCTCCTGGAGGAGCTTGACCAAATGTACGCGGACCTGCGGACCGGCCGTCTGGAGCCGTACCGCGCCGCCTACCGCCAGGACTGCGTGAACCTGGGAAAACAGGTGCAGCTCATCCCCAGCGGCGGGGGCGAACGGGAGACGGCGGAGGCCGTGGACATCAACGACGCTTTCGAGCTGATTGTGCGGCGCGGGGACGGGACGCTGCGGACCGTGCGCTCCGGCGAAGTCTCCGTCCGCGGGCTCTGGGGCTATACGGAATAAGAACATTTTACCTGTCACAAGGAGGCATTTCTGCATGAAAGAAGAACAATCCGGCACAAATCTCTGGCTCCTGTTCTGGACCTTCGCGAAGATGGGGGTCATGACCTTCGGCGGCGGCATGGCGATGCTGCCCATCCTCCAGCGGGAGGTTGTGGACAACAAGCACTGGGCCACCGAAGAAGAGCTCACCGACTACTACGCCATCGGGCAGTGTACCCCCGGCATCATCGCCGTGAACACCGCAACCTTCATCGGCCAGAAATACGGCGGCATCGCCGGAGGCGTCGCGGCAACCCTGGGCGTGGTCTTCCCCTCTTTGGTAATCATCTCCATCCTGGCGGGCCTGATCACCAGCTTCTCCCACCTGGCCTGGGTCAAGAACGCCTTCGCGGGCATCCAGGTCTGCGTGTGCGTGCTGATCCTGAACGCGGTGCTGAAGCTGCTGAAAAAGTCCGTGGTGGATAAGCGGACCGCGGCCATTTTCGTGCTGGTCCTGGCGGGGGGCATTCTGCTGAACGTGTCCCCGGTGTGGTTCGTGGTCGCCGCCGCGCTGGCGGGCATCCTTTTGAAGAATCTGGAGGCGGGAAAATCATGATCGGCATTTACCTGCGGCTCTACTGGGAGTTTTTCAAGACGGGCCTCTTCGCTGTAGGCGGCGGCATGGCCACCCTGCCCTTTCTACAGGCCATCGGCCAGTCCACGGGCTGGTATACCTACACGGACCTGATGAACATGCTGGCCGTCTCCGAGTCCACCCCGGGCCCCATCGGCATCAACATGGCAACCTACGTTGGCTTCACTGCGGCGGGCGTCCCCGGCGCGGTGATCGCCACTCTGGGAGAGGTGTCGCCCTCCATCATCGTGATCCTGATCGTGGCCGCGATTCTCCACAGCTTCCGGAACAACAAGTACGTCAACGAGGCTTTCTACGGCCTCCGCCCCGCGTCCACGGGCCTCATCGGCGCGGCCTGCGTCATGGTGGTCCTGGAGGTCCTGACGGCGGTCCAGCGCGTCGCGCCGGAGGCGGGGATCGCGTTCCGCTTCACCGCCTCCGCAGACGGACTGGCGGGCCTGTTCAACTGGCAGGGCCTGCTTCTGGCGGCGGTGCTGGTGGTCCTGACGAACTGGGTGAAGCCTGTGAAGAACTGGCACCCGATTGTCTTTATCGGGATTTCCGCCGTGGTGGGCGTAGTGTTCCGCTTCGCCGGAGTCTGAGGCAAACGTGTAAAAAAAGACCCGAAAAGGCCGCTTTCAGGCTTTTCCGGGTCCTTTTACTATCGTTTCAAACGCTCAATAGTCGTGGTCCATCCGGTTCGTGAGGGCCTCCAGAATCTGATAGCGCTCCATCTGGAACTGCTTCTTCATTTGAAGGGCCTCCTCCATCTCGAAGCGGACCAGGCAGCCGTTCTGCACCGCAATAATGCAGTGCTCCGCCCCCTCCGCCAGGGCCATGACGGCCTCGTAGCCCATCCGGCTGGCCGTCTCGCGGTCCCGGGCCGTGGGGGACCCGCCGCGCTGGATGTGGCCCAGAACCGTCACGCGGGGATCGATCCCGATCTCCTGGTGAATCCGCTCGCCAATCTCCATAGCGCTCCCCGCGCCCTCAGCCACAACCACCATATAATGGGTGGTCCCCGCCAGCCGCGCCCGCCGGATCTTCTCCACGATATCCCGATCAAAGTCCACCTCCCGCTCCGGAATCAGCACCGCGGTCGCGCCGATGGCAATGCCCACATAAAGGGCCAGATACCCCGCGTGCCGCCCCATGACCTCCACGACGGAGCAACGCTCGTGGGACTGCATCGTATCCCGCAGCTTGTCGATGCACTCAATAGCGGTATTGCAGGCCGTATCGAATCCGATGGTATAATGAGAGCAGCCGATATCGTTGTCGATGGTGGCCGGAATCCCCACCACCCGCAGAGACATCCCGCATTCGGAAGCCTGCCGGGAGATGGCCAGCGCCCCCCGGAACGTCCCGTCGCCGCCGATGGCGACAATGCCGTCCAGCCCCAGGAGCTTACAGGTGTTCAGCGCCTTTGCGCGCCCCGCCTCGTTCAGGAATTCCTGGCTCCGCGCGGTATAGAGCATGGTGCCGCCCTTGTTGATGATGTGGCTGACGCTGGAAGAATCCAGCACCGTGAAATCGCTGCTGATTAACCCGTTCCAGCCCCGCCGGATTCCCACACACTGCACACCCTGACTGCTGGCCGTCCGCACAACCGCCCGCACAGCCGCATTCATCCCCGGCGCGTCCCCGCCGCTGGTAAGTACGCCAATCCTCTTAATCTTCCTTTCCATATGAAGCCTCCTGTTGTCTGCATATTAGGAACTGTCCCAGCTCCCCACATACCCGACTATAGCCCTCAGATATCTATCTGTCAAGAGGAGGGCTGTTATTTTTTTCACAGTGCTTGCCATACGGGCCATACGGGGGGCTTTTGGCGGCTTACTTTTCTTGAAAGAAAAGTAAGCAAAAGAACTTTTTAATACCGCTCTATACCCTGGTGGGTGAAGAAGCCTGTCACACGGTAACGGGGCAGTTGCGTGGGTGGTCCTTACCTCGGAGCGAGGTAAGGACCACCAGATTATTTTTATGTCCTAACAAAGAAAATTCTGTGGGGCCTTCCATGCCAATGGAAGGCCCCACTCGCTTACGCTTCGTTACCGTGTGACAGGCTATATCAACCACCAGAGCATAGAGCGGTACTAAAGCTCTTTTCGGTTTCTTTTCTCTCGAGAAAAGGAACCCGCCGGAGGCCCCCGTAGGAAAGCGCCTGCAATTTTTTCATTTCCCTCTTGAAATGCGGACCAGCCTGTGGTAAACTTACTAGATGTCATCCTATATTACTCTGGAGGTCTTCCACTATGACTACCGTTAAGCTCCTGATCACGATCCTTCAGCTCCTCTGCGGTGTGGGTATCATCCTCGCTGTCCTCTTCCAATCCGGGAAGAGCGCCGGACTCTCCGGTGCTATCGGCGGCGTCGCTGACTCCTTCCTCGCTAAGAACAAGGCGAAAACCATGGACGCTAAGCTGGCCCGCGCTACCAAGTGGATCGGCGCCGTCTTCCTGATCCTTACCCTCGTTCTCCTCATCCTCGGTTAATCTTTTTCTCCGCAAACGGAGCGCCTTCCCCTTCGGGAGGCGCTTTTGGTTTGCCCTCTGTCGAAAAAGCTGGCGGGATTGCTCCACGCCAGCTTTTTTGTTTTTGCCTATTTGAATTGTTCTCGCTGTCTGCTCACACAGCCTTCTTCTGACGGGCGATGGTGCCGATGCCCTCGATGGCCAGAATGACCGCCAGAACCACCAGCAGAATGCCAATCACAACCTGGGCATAGGGGCCCCAGGACACGCCGCCCTTGGAGATGGCGGTGATCTGATTCATGGTGTTGATAATCAGAGAGGCGATGGTCACAACCAGCATGAAGCCCATGGGAATCAGGAACATCTTGTTGTTCTTGCCCACGTTGCCCAGCCAGGTCGCCACGGCCAGCAGGCCCAGAGCCGCCAGGAGCTGGTTCGCAGAGCCGAACAGCGCCCAGATCTGGCCGTAGCCGTTCAGGCCCAGCAGGACGCCCAGAACCACCGTGATAATGGTAGCCACATAGGGATTGGACAGGACCTTCTTGTAGCCGGTGACGTTCTCCGGCGTCTCGCCCTTGCTGCCGTCCAGCCAGAACTCCTGGAACATGAAGCGCGCCAGACGGGTGGCGGTGTCCAGGGAGGTCAGGCAGAAGGCGGAGTAGGTCAGGACCAGAAGGGTGTACAGGATGTTGTAAGTACCGGGGATGGAGTCGTCAATCATGTGGGCCAGACCGCCGCCGAAGATCGCAGTCGCGCCGGAGAGGGTGGCGTCGGGATGAGCCGCGTTCCAGCTCATGGCGTAGGCCACGGCGCACAGGGTCAGGATGGCCAGGACGCACTCCAGAAGCATACCGCCGTAGGCGATGGGCTTCGCGTCCGTCTCCTTATCCAGCTGCTTGGAGGTGGTGCCGGAGGAGACGAGGGAGTGGAAGCCGGAGATCGCGCCGCAGGCGATGGTGGTGAACAGGACGGGGAAGATGGGGTTGCCCGCGCCGGTGTCGGGGTTGGTCACCACGAAGGTGTTGACGGCGGGCATGGAGTCCAGGGAGGGATGGGCCAGGAACACGGCCACAACCGCCAGGGCCAGCATGGCGTACAGCAGGAAGCTGGACAGGTAGTCACGGGGCTGGAGCAGAATCCACACCGGCGTGACGGAGGCGATGGCGATGTACGCGCCGCAGATCCACATCCAGGTGTTGGCGGAGAGGTAGATGGGGTGGAAGTTCATGCCGATGGCGATAATCGCGACGATGGCGACGACGCCCACCACGCTGGCCACGCCCATGGGGGCGTTCCGGCGGTACACCAGGAAGCCGAAGACGATGGCGATCAGGATGAACAGCAGGGACACCATAGCGACCCGGGCGTTGGACTCGGAAGCCGCGTAGTTCACCGCGCCGCTCTCGTCGAAGGTGGCGCCGAAGGTGCCGGCGACGATGGAGGCGAAGGCCGCCACCACCAGGATCAGGGTCAGGTAGGAGAAGATGATGAAGAGCATCTTCGCCCGCTTGCTCATGTTGGCGGAAATGATTTCGCCGATGGACTTGCCGCCGTGGCG
The DNA here is from genome assembly GCA_022791875.1 of Oscillibacter sp. Lineage (GTDB taxonomy): Bacteria > Bacillota > Clostridia > Oscillospirales > Oscillospiraceae > Oscillibacter. The sequence goes on along the minus strand of JAAVZX010000074.1, from coordinate 5,985 downwards.
GACGGAGGCGAACAGGGCGCCGAAGTCATGGACGCCGCCGAAGAAGATGCCTCCGATGAGAATCCACAGGGTGCAGGCCAGCCAGCCGAAGCCGGCGGCGCCGATGGGGCCGGTGATGGGGCCCGCGCCCGCGATGGACGAGAAGTGGTGGCCCATCAGGATGGGGGCCTTGGCGGGGACGTAGTCGATGCCGTCCTCCATGGTATGTGCCGGGGTGGGCTTGTCGTTTTCACCAACGCCCCACTGTTTGCACAGCCAGCGGCCATAGAAGATATAGCCGCAGACCAGAACAACGACGCTGATGATCAGAAGCACTAAGCCGTTCATGGTAACACTCTCCTTTTTGATTGCCCAAGGGCCTGAAACTCCGGCCCCAGGGACTTTTTAATGGCCCTTGAAGTTCTGCTCCAGGGTCTTGCGGGGGTCCCTCCCGGCGGGGTTGGAATAGAAGCGCATGGCGGAGCAGTCCATGGCCGCGATGCGGTACTCCATCCAGCCGTGGAAGGAGAAGAGGAAGTTCTTCCGGAAGCGTGTGCGCTTGATGCGCTTCACGGCCTCCGGCGTGATGGCGTCCGCCAGGATGACCAGCGTGACGTAGGAGCACATGTGCTCCTTGTGGGGCTTGACCTGCCCCAGCCCTGCCCTGCGGGAAAGGTCGATCCGGGCCTCCAGCGTCTCCGCGTCCAGGTTCTCCACAACATCGAAGTAGGTGTAATCGTGCTGTTCGATGGCGTAGAACTTTTTGTCCCTGCGGATGAGATAGTGCTCATCGCGCATGAAGTAGAACGCGGAGGCGGGAAAGCGCCCTCCGTCCACCTCCACGTCTCTTGCGATATCGTAGTGGTGGGAGTAGGCGTTCAGCAGCTTTTCCAGCCGCTCCCGCAAGGTCATCTCCATGGGCATCACCGTCCTCTGGCCTGGTCTGGCGGAGTTCCCTCCTGCCGCAGGCATTATACACCTTTTCCCTTTATTTGTTAAGGGGGTTTGGAGAAATTTGTGTACAATTTGTGAATGATCGGCTCAATCTTGTTAATTTTGTCCAGTATCCGCCCCAAAAGCGTCCTGGTATTATCAGAAAGTGCCAAAAGCGCTTTGTAGGAATTCATAGATATTCCGTAGAATTTCAGTCAAAAAGACGGATTTGCACTCAGTCACGCAGCATATTGATCAGGTGCTTCATGTGGATGCTCATGGCGTGCCGGGCCCCGGCCTCGTCCCGGGCCAGAAGGAACTCCAGAATCAGCTCGTTGTCCCGGAGGGCCGTGTCCTGCATGAGCTGCCGGTTCTGGGAGATCTGCATGATCTCGTTGACGGCGCTGTTGATGATGGGGTAGAGGCGGCGCATGTACTCGTTGTGGGAGGCTCTGATCAAGGCCCAGTGGAACTCCTGGTCCGCCAGGGGCCAGTCGCCGCCCTCCGCGGCGGCCTCCTTCACCCGGAGGGCCTTCCTGCGGATCTGCTCCAGCTCGGCGTCGCTGGCCCTCTGGCAGGCCAGGGCCACCGTGGCGGGCTCGAAGATGAGGCGCATCTCGAAGAGGTCCTTGGCCCGGACCCGGGACCGGAGGTCCGACAGGGCCGTCAGGTCCATCCCGGCGGCGGGCAGGGTTTCCGCCACGAAGGTGCCCTTGCCCCGGCGGATCTCCAGGACGTTCTGGGCCACCAGGTAGGAGATGGCCTCCCGGAGGGTGGCGCGGCTGACCTCCATGGCCTCGCTGAGCTCGTTCTCGTTGGGGAGCTTGCTGCCGGGGGCGTAGCGCCCCTCTTCCACGATCCAGGTGTAGAGCCGCCCCGCGGCTTTTTCGGAGAGTTTTTCCGCTCCGTTTCGTCTCTCGCGCATCTGGGGTTCCTCCTTCCGATTCTGGAAGCGTATGGGAATGTTGCTTAAAAGAGAGGGGTTCTGATTAGTAATATAGCGCATTTTGGTAAAAAAGGCAAGGCGGGGGTTGACATCAGATCTGGTGGGGCATATAATGACATCAGACTACAGAACACGAAATCATACAACGCGGGCAAGAGAGGAGGCGAGGCCCATGGATGGGCTGGGAAGCCGCCGTCTGACCATCGTGACGGGGCATTACGGCGTGGGGAAGACGGAGCTGGCGGTGAATCTGGCGCTGGCGTTGGCGGCGGAGGGCACGGCCCCGGTGATGCTGGCGGATCTGGACATCGTAAATCCGTATTTCCGCTCCAGGGAGCGCAAGCCGCTTCTGGAGGAAGCGGGCATCCAGGTGATTGCCACCTCCCAGGCGTGTACGGACGCAGATGTGCCCGCGGTCCCGGCGGAGGTGCTGGCGATGCTGGAGGACCGAAGGGTTCGGGGCGTGATAGACGCAGGCGGCGACCCGGTGGGAGCCAGGGTGCTGGCGCGGTTCCGTCCGAAGATTGCGCAGGAGGACTACCAGCTCGTGTACGTGCTGAACGCGAACCGCCCCGAGGTCCGGACGCCGGAGGCAGCAACAGCGTACCTCCGGGGCATCGAGCAGGTGACGGGGCTGACGTGTACGGGCCTGGTTAACAATACCCATCTCTGCGGCGAAACCACCGCGGCGGAGGTCCGCAAAGGTGCCGCGCTGGCGGAGGCAGTATCCCACGAAACAGGAATCCCCGTCCTGGGCCACATGGCCGAAGCACGGTTCGCGCCGGAGCTTGAGGGGTTGACCGTGTTTCCGATAGAGGTACGGATGCGAAAGCCGTGGGAATAATGGGGGGCCTCCGGCGGGTTCCTTTTCTCGAGAGAAAAGGAACCGAAAAGAGCTTTCATACCGCTCTATACCCTGGTGGTTGATATAGCCTGTCACACGGTAACGTAGTGCAAAGCAGGTGGGTCCTTCCATTGGCATGAAAGGACCCACAGATTAGTAAAAATAAATATTCAGCGGGTAAACGACCGTTTACCCGCAGATAAAGTTTGGGGTCCAGCCCTTTTCAAAGGGCTGGTGGGGTCCAGGGGCAAAGCCCCTGGCCGCCGGAGGCCCCCCGTATGCAGGAGGTTTGCGATGTCAGCGAAGGTTACGTTCAGGTCGGACAGGTGCAAGGGCTGTGAGCTTTGCGTGACGGTTTGTCCGAAGCAGATTGTGGCGATTGATACGGCGGTGATTAACCGGAAGGGGTATCATCCGGCGGCGGTGACGGATATGGAGAAGTGTATCGGGTGCGCGAGCTGCGCGAAGATTTGTCCGGACTCCATTATCACCGTGGAAAAGCTGTGAAGGGAGGGATTGTTGTGGCGAAGGAACTTTGGAAGGGCAATGAGGCGATTGCTGAGGCCGCGATCCGGGCCGGGTGCGACTGCTTCTTCGGGTATCCGATTACCCCGCAGAGCGAGGTGCCGGAGTATATGTCCGTCCATCTGCCGGCGGCGGGGGGCGTGTTCGTGCAGTCGGAATCGGAAATTGCCGCCGTCAATATGGTCTACGGGGCGGCGGGGGCCGGGATGCGGGCGATGACTTCCTCCTCTTCTCCGGGAATCAGCTTGAAGCAGGAGGGGATTACATATCTGGCGGCGTCGGAGCTGCCCTGCGTGATCGTAAACTGTATGCGGGGCGGGCCTGGACTGGGGACCATCCAGCCCAGTCAGGGCGACTACTACCAGGCCACCCGCGGCGGCGGAAACGGGGACTACCGCACTCTGGTGCTGGCCCCCTCCGATATCCAGGAGACCGTGGACTTCGTGCAGGAAGCTTTCGATATCGCCGACCAGTACCGCAACCCCGTCGTGATCCTCTGCGACGGTTTGATCGGGCAGATGATGGAGCCCATCGAGTGGCGCCCTGTGCCCAAGCGGGACCTGCCTCCCAAGGACTGGGCCGCCTGCGGGCGGCATGGGCGGGACCATCACAACATCATCAACTCCCTGTACCTGGACCCGGAGTCCTGCGAAGACCTGAACCAGCGGCTGACGGCGAAATACGCGGAAATGTCGGAAAAAGAAACCCGCTGGAGCGCCGTGAACTGCGAGGACGCGGAGCTGATCATCACCGCCTACGGCACCCCAGCCCGGATCGCCCTGTCGGCCATCGACGCGCTGCGGAGCGAGGGGTGGAAGGTGGGCCTGTTCCGCCCCATTACGCTGTGGCCCTTCCCGGAGGCGGCTCTGCGGGAGGCGGCGGGCGCGGACTGTGTGCGGAGCATCCTGGACATCGAAATGAGCTCCACGGGTCAGATGCTGGACGACGTGCGGCTGGCGGTGGAGGGCCGGAGGCCCATCCGCTACCTGGGGCACGCGGGGGGCGTGATGCCCACGGTGGAGGAAATCGCGGAGGCCGCGCGGGCGGCTTTGAAGGGGGAGAAGTGACATGGCGGTCATCTACGAGAAGTCCAAGGGCCTGACGGACGCGGAGCTCCACTACTGTCCCGGATGCCACCACGGCATTATCCACAAGCTGGTGGCGGAGTCTTTGGTGGAGCTGGGTCTGCTGGACGGGGCCATCGGCGTGTGCCCCGTGGGCTGCTCCGTGTTCGCGTACAACTATTTCAGCTGCGACATGCTGGAGGCCGCCCACGGGCGGGCCCCCGCCGTGGCCACCGGCGTGAAGCGGACCCACCCGGATCAGGCCGTGTTCACCTACCAGGGGGACGGGGACCTGGCGTCCATCGGCGCGGCGGAGATTGTCCATGCCGCCATGCGTGGGGAGAAATTCACGACCATCTTCGTCAACAACGCCATCTACGGCATGACCGGCGGGCAGATGGCCCCCACGACCCTCATCGGCCAGCGGGCCACCACCTGCCAGAGCGGGCGGACCGTCGAGCAGGCGGGAATGCCCATCCGCGTGGCGGAGCTGCTGGCGACGCTGGACGGCTGCGTATACGCCGAGCGGGTCTGCGTCGGGGACATCCCGAACCTGAACAAGGCGAAGCGGGCCATCAAAAAGGCGTTCACCAAGCAGATGAACCGGGAGGGCTTCACCTTTGTGGAGGTCCTGTCCACCTGCCCCACCAACTGGGGCATGACCCCGGTGAAGGCCATTCAGTGGCTGAAAGAGAACATGGTGCCCTACTACCCCCTGGGGGTTATCAAGGACGCGGAGGCAGCGGAGAGAGCGGAGGTGCGCTGAGATGAAAAAGGAAATTATCATATCCGGCTTCGGCGGACAGGGCGTGATGTCCATAGGGAAGAGCCTGGCGGAGGCGGGTCTGGCGGAGGGCCTGAACGTGACCTGGGCGCCGTCCTACGGCCCCGAGATGCGGGGCGGCACCGCCAACTGCTCCGTGGTCCTCTCCAGCAGGCCCGTGGGCTCTCCCGTCTTCACCCACCCCACGGAGCTGATCGCCATGAACGCGCCGTCCATCGACAAGTTCGGGGCTCTGGTGGTCCCCGGCGGGCTGGTGATGATCAACAGCTCCGTGGTGAAGGAGCGCTTTGAGCGCCCCGACGTGCAGACGCTGTACATCCCCTGCGAAACGCTGGCCAGCGAGCTTGGCAGTCCGAAAGCGGCCAACATGGTCATGCTGGGTGCCTACGCCGCCGCCACGGGCGCGCTGCACCCGGAGACAATCGAGGCCATGATCGTCCACATGTTCACGGGCCCCAAGGCGAAGCTGGTGCCCCTGAACCTGGAGGCCATGCGCAGAGGCATGGCCTGCGGGAAGACGGCCTGACGGATGGCACCTGTAGGGGCGGACCTCTGTGTCCGCCCTTTCCTTCGCGCTCCTGGCAATTGCGATAAACGGAACCGTAGGGGACGCCGCCCACGGCGTCCCGTCCCCCGCGACCACCAATCCCTCTGGAGATTGCGCCCCCCTGCCAGGGCGGACAATGTACTTTCTCAAATCATCCCGGATAATACCAGTGCCGCCGAACAGACATCCAAGCCTATTTCGAGAGGGAGGAGTGGCAAAGGAAATACGCCGGGTGGAAAGCAGAAACAGGCAGGAAAAAACCGAATAAAAATGGAGAGTGAGAATGCTTAGATCATTCCCACTCTCCATAAATTATTTATCCGGATATATTTGTTTTATGGAAAGTTCATCTTTGAGATAAAC
>JAAVZX010000073.1 GCA_022791875.1 Oscillibacter sp. | reverse complement strand
AGGGCTTTGCCCTCTGGACTCCCACCAGGGAGGCGTGCGCCTCCCTGGACCCTGGCAGATCAGTCTGTGTTTTGACGCATTCTTCTTTTTGGAGGCTTTTATGAGTTCTAAAAATCTTTGCGCGGTCCTGCTCGCGGTTGTGCTCTGCGTTGTCACTTTGGCTGGGTGCTCATCTGAAAAGGGGAGCAATGATGCGGCGGAACCGGCGGGGACGGAGCAGGAGCAGACGTTTTTGGGGACGGATTTGGGGGCCTCCAGTACCGCCATTTTCTCCTTTCCCTATCTCGGATTCCAACTTGAGATTCCTGAAAGCCTCGGCGCGCGCATGGACCGCGGCGAGCTTCTCTGCCAGGCCAGCGAGCACATCGACAACGGGCAAATTGAGTACGCTTTCCTCTGGTGGGACGCCGTGCCCCCGGAGGCCCGCGAGCAAACCTTCACCGCCGAATCCGTCTCCGACGGAAGCCTCAGCGCCTGGCTCCAGAGCCTGGAACGCGTCGGCACCATCGGCGTGTTCCGCAGCGATCTCGAAGACCAAATCCCCGCCCTCACCGGCTGTGACACCGCCGCCGTCCTCAGCACCAGCGGCGACTACCAATACGTCCTCACCCTCCGCGACGCCGCGGACCCCGAAACCGCCGAAGAACTTCGCCAGACCGCCGCGTCCGCGGAACTCAGCGACATGGTTCCCTTCGACGGCGAGTCCGCCTTTGACATCCCCAAAGTCCAGGTGACAGACCTCGGCGCGTTCACCACAGAGACCATCGCTGGTGAAGCGGTAACAGAATCCATCTTTCAAGGCCACCGCCTGACCCTGGTGAATCTGTTCGCCACCTGGTGCAGCCCCTGCGTCAAGGAGATCCCGGAGCTGGACGAGCTGGCCCAAAGCATGGCGGCGCAAGGCGTACAGGTTATCGGCGTCGTCCTGGACACCCGCGACAGCTCCGGAAACCTGGACGAGGAAGCCCTGGAGAAAGCCAGGCTTCTGCAAGAGCGCACCGGCGTCTCCTACCCCTTCCTGATCCCGGATGAAGGCTTGATGAATGGCCGTCTGGCCTACATCGACGCCGTTCCGGAAACCTTTTTTGTAGACGAAACAGGCCGCATCGTAGGCGAAACCTACGTCGGCGCACGGGACCTGAATGGCTGGACGCAGATCGCGGAGGCGACCCTCGCCGCTCTGGAGGGCGGGTCATGAAGCGCCCCCTCCCCCGCTGGACGGGCGCAGGCGCGGCGGCGCTGGGCCTCCTGTTCATGGCTTACGGCCTCAGCCGCGGCGAGATGGAGGTCGTGTTTGCCAAAGCGGTAAAACTATGCTTGGAGTGTATCGGAATTGGATAAAAAGGGAAGTCAACGCGTCCGTCACGGCGTTCAGGCCCTCTGGGCGTTCCTGAGCAACAGCTATCTCGCGGGCTTCGCCCAAGGCAGAATCTACCAGGGCAAGCTGAAAAACCTCTGCGTCCCGGGCCTGAACTGCTACTCCTGTCCCGGCGCTCTGGGGGCCTGCCCTATCGGCGCGATGCAGGCGGTGATCGGAAGCTGGAATTTCAAGTTCGCGTTCTACGTTTCAGGCTTTTTGATTTTCATAGGCGCCCTCATGGGCCGATTGGTATGCGGCTGGCTGTGCCCCTTCGGGCTGATCCAGGAGCTTCTGCACCACATCCCCCTGGGTAAAAAAGTGACCTCCTTCCCCGGCGACAAGCTCCTCCGGAAGCTGAAATACGCCGTGCTGATCCTCTTCGTGATCCTGCTCCCCATGTTCCTGGTAGACATCCTGGGCCAGGGGACCCCCTGGTTCTGCAAGCTCCTATGCCCCGCGGGAATGCTGGAGGGCGGCATCCCCCTGGCCCTCCTGGACGCAGGCATCCGCGGTGCGATTGGCTGGCTCTACGCCTGGAAGGGTGTCCTCCTGACCGCCACCATCCTCCTCTCGATCCTGATCTACCGCCCCTTCTGCAAATACCTCTGCCCCCTGGGCGCGATCTACGCCCTCTTCAACCCCATCTCCCTCTACCGCTACCGCGTAGACCCCGAATCCTGCACCCACTGCGGCGTCTGCGCCCACGCCTGCCCCATGCAGGTAAACCCGGCGGAAACCCCCAACAGCCCCGAGTGCATCCGCTGCGGCAAATGCGTCCAGCAATGCCCCACGAACGCAATACACCGCTAAAACGCCCAAAAATCCCTGGAAGTGTTACTTCCAGGGATTTTTTTGCACCGCACCACAGGCGGAGACAGATAAAGTTTGGGTCCACCCTTTTCAAAGGGTGGTGGGTCCAGGGCCGTGCGAAAAGGCCCTGGCGGGTTTGGGCGGAGCCCAACTGGCAGGCACTTTAGCACTTACACCAGCTTCGCGGTGTTCATGCGCACGCCGGGGCCCATGGTGGAGGCGGCGACGCAGCTGCGGATATACTGGCCTTTCGCGGCGGCGGGCTTCGCCTTCACGATGGCGCCCATGAGGGCGTTGTAGTTCTCCACCAGCTTTTCGGGGCCGAAGGACACCTTGCCGATGGGGCAGTGGATAATATTGGTCTTGTCCAGGCGGTACTCGATCTTACCGGCCTTGACTTCCTTCACGGCCTTGGCCACATCAGGCGTGACGGTGCCCGCCTTGGGGGAGGGCATCAGGCCCTTGGGGCCCAGGACCTTACCGAGACGGCCCACCACGCCCATCATATCCGGGCTGGCGACCACCACGTCGAAATCAAACCAGTTCTCTTTCTGAATCTTCTCCACAAGATCCATGTCGCCCACGTAGTCCGCGCCGGCTTCCCGGGCGGCGTCGGCCTTGTCGCCCTTGGCGAAGACCAGAACCCGGACGGTCTTGCCGGTGCCGTGGGGCAGGACGATGGCACCGCGGACCTGCTGGTCGGCGTGTCGGGAGTCCACGCCCAGCTTCACGTGCAGCTCCACCGTCTCGTCGAACTTCGCGCTGGCGGTCTTGCAGATCAGCGCCATGCCGTCCACGGCCTCGTACTGGATATTCCGGTCGATCTGCTTGGCGCTTTCCTTATATTTTTTGCCTCTAAACACTGTTACTTCCTCCTCATAGTGGTTCTTCGGAAACAAATCCTCCCACTGTATGAAACAGCCGGACAAGCGGCTGCGCGTCTATACCTGGGGAAAAGCGCCGCTCAGTCGCCCACGATGACGCCCATGGAGCGGCAGGTCCCGGCGATCATGCTCATGGCAGACTCCAGGGACGCGGCGTTCAGGTCCTTCATCTTGATCTCGGCGATCTTCTGGATGGACGCCTTGGAGATGGTGGCGACCTTGGTCTTGTTGGGCACGCCGGAGCCGGACTCGATGCTGCACTCCTTCTTGATCAGCACCGCCGCCGGAGGCGTCTTGGTGATGAAGGAGAAGGAGCGGTCCGCGTACACGGTGATGACCACGGGGATGATCATACCCGCGTCATTCTTCGTGCGCTCGTTGAACTCCTTGGTGAACGCGGCGATATTCACGCCGTGCTGGCCCAGAGCGGGGCCCACGGGGGGAGCGGGCGTCGCCTTGCCCGCGGGGATTTGCAGCTTTACATAACCGGTAATTTTCTGTGCCATGGAGGGGCACCTCCTACAATCTGAAATGTGGTGCGGCGGCCAGACGCCGCCCTGGCGGGACGCACCAAAGCGTCCCTCCCACCTGCGCCTCTTCCCGGCCGGGACAGGCGCAGAAATCGCGGTAAATCAGTCCTGGACCTCCACCTGATCCAGCTCCAGGTCCACGGGGGTCTCCCGGCCGAACATGGACACCATGACGCTGACCCGGTTCTTCTCCGGCTCGATTTCCTCCACGACGCCGGTGAAGCTGGCCAGGGGCCCGTCGGTGATCCGTACGTGGTCCCCGACCTTGTACTTCACGACGATCTCGTGCTTCTCCATACCCATGGCCAGGACCTCCTCCTCGGTGAGGGGGATGGCCTTGTTGGCGCTGCCGACGAAGCCGGTGACGCCCCGGACGTTCCGGACCAGGTGCCACGTCTCGTCGGTCATGATCATTTTCAGAAGCACGTAGCCGGGGAACACCTTCCGGGCGACCTCTTTGCTCACGCCCGCCTCGTTGATCTCGGTGACGGTTTCCTCGGGGATTTCGATCCGCAGGATCATGTCCTGCATGTTGCGGCCTACGACAAATTTTTCGATACTGGTTTTGACGGCCTTCTCATAGCCGGAATAGGTATGAACGACATACCATTTCGCGCCCTCTGCCATACTCCGGACCTCAGGCGCCGAAGAAGCTGAGGATGATCTGCACCAGGGAGACGGCGGCGAAGTCGAACACCCAGATACACGCGCCGATGATCAGGGAGCACAGCAGCACCGTGCCGGTGTTCTTCACCGTGGTCTTCTTGTCAGGCCAGACCACCTTTTTCAGTTCGCTTTTCATTTCGCGGAACCATGCTCCGCGATCCCGTTTTTTCTTCGCTTCTGCCATTTCAGCACACCTTTCTTTCAATCAGTTACTTCGTCTCGCTGTGGACCGTGTGCTTCTTGCAGAAGGGGCAATGCTTCTTGAGTTCCAGCTTGTCCGGGGTATTCTTCTTGTTCTTCATGGTGTTGTAGTTTCTCTGCTTGCACTCATTGCATCGAAGGGTCACTTTGACTCGCATTCCTGACGGCACCTCCTTATTTTGACGCCCCTGCCGGAGCGCCGACTGCCTCCCTGCCGGTCCCCTTGCCGCCCCTCTCAGGGCGCAATAAAAAAGCCCGCTCACAGGTAAAGATGATTGTACCACAACGGTTTGGGGAAGTCAACAGGTTTTTGCAAATATTTTACGGGGGACGGGGGGCCTCCGGCGGGTTACTTTTTCTCGAGAGAAAAGGAACCGAAAAGAGCTTTAGAGCCGCTCTATGCACTGGTGGGCGCGAAAGCGTCCCGCACGGTGACGGGGGATATGCGTGTGGGGCTTTCCATTTACATGGAAAGCCCCACAGGATTATCCGTAGGGGCGGACCTATGTGTCCGCCCGTCCCCCACGCCCGCCGCACCCCGGGGATACTGCAATCCCCTGCTGGGATTCATTGTTGATTTGTGTCGGAAATTGTGATATGCTGGCTTTGCTGCTGGGACCTCCAGAGTGGAGGGAGGTGGCCAGGATGGACTGGATTTTACAGTTTATGTTCTCCGTTATTGCAGGAATCTTAGCAAATCAGTTCTGCAAGTGGCTGGACGGGGAATGAAACAGCAGCATAATCAGCCAGCATAAAGAAACACGCGAGAGTGGCAGCTCCCGCGTGTTTCTTTAGGTGAACGTACAATGGACTGGATTGTCAGTTCTCTTATACTTTACCCCATATAGGGGCAAATGTCAAGATAAATTTATAACTTTTCAGCGACCAAGAATTTCAAAGCAAATGCAATTCGCATATAGTCCATAGGGTCTATGCAGTAGGTCTCACAGATGCTTATTAGGGTCCTTCTATTCATCGCTCTCCAATTCCTCCCCCAGTCTTCTCAGGCTCCGGCTCAGGGCGTCCTCTTCGGTGTTGTTCCGAATGCCAGCGCCCATCGCCGCCTATTTGTCAATCAGCGTACCCAAAGCTGTGGTAATCTGCGCTGGGCTTGCCTCCGCCTGCTTGTCAGGGCTGTTCAGGGCGTCCAGACCCTTGCCTAATATCTCACACACGATTCCCCGCGTTCTCTCTATGTAAGCAAGGATGTCGGTGGTGTTTTCTTCCTTTTTATCTGGATATTCTTGGAGATTTCTGGACATGCCTGCACAATTCGTTTAACTGTGTGATTACAAACGCCATTCGCTTTTGCTGTGGCGTTATAGCTGCCCAGCTCCACATAATCTGCAATGATTTTTTGATTTGCTTATCTGTCAGCCTCGCAGCTATACCACAACCTCTCAATCAAAGCAGATCAAAGCACTTCAGAAACGCAATGCGGAGCTGGAGGAGGAAAATCTTATCTTAAAAGTCTCAATTCGACTCCTTGTTTCCGATAGTGTCTAAATGCTTGTGTTCAGAGTGCTTTTGTCAAGGGTAAATTTAGCTAAACAGATTTTACCTGTGTGGGAGGGCTAATTCTCACACAGGTAAAATCTGCTTAACGATATCGAGTTTCAAAATTTTGTGCAGATATTGGAGAATTTAGTGGTTTTCCATCAATCTTTCTGCATCATCTCTAGTAATACAATAATAGCGTAAAACATTTAACACGTTATTGTTATCAATTTTGCCCTGGATGTCTGTAAAAATATTTTTTCGATAATTGGTTTAGCAATTTCCATCTCGTCATCAGTAAGGCCAGAAAACGCAGCCCACCATTCACCAGTGAGGCCGATTCCTTCAAAAAAGAAACGATATATGTCTTTCTTGATCCATCAAGGAAATAGCGAAAAAGAGGTTCCCTGCCAGCAATTTGGCCAACTACTTTTCTCAGCGAAACATTTTTTTCTGCGACTCCGTTTCTCCATATCGTTTCCAAGTAAAATGATATTGATGGTCATCATAATCAAAGCGAGGAACCTCAATGCCATCAAATCCGAACTTATACGTTTTAAAGCTGCTCCCATGGGTTTCGGTAGCGATGACATCCAAGATAGATGCCATAATGCAGTCCCTCCTATTACAATAGATTTACGGAGGAAGGCACGGCAGCCAGCCGTGTCTTTTTCCGCATCGTTGCCAAAGCTGTTAGAATGGGAGGACATTGGCCTGACGTATGCCTCCAAGGACTAACACGTCCAAGACAAAGTCCGT
>JAAVZX010000072.1 GCA_022791875.1 Oscillibacter sp. | reverse complement strand
CGTCCAGATTGGCAGGAGCCTGAGCGGCCACGGTGGCGGCTACGCCCTTGACGAAGTCTACAAACTTCTCGTTCTTGCCCACGAAGTCGGTCTCGGCGTTAACCTCGACTACAACGCCCACGCCGTCGATGACGCAGGCATAGGCCATGCCCTCGGCGGCCACGCGGCCCGCCTTCTTCACGGAAGCGGCCATGCCCTTCTCACGAAGCCACTCCACGGCCTTGTCCATGTCGCCCTCAGAGGCCACCAGGGCCTTCTTGCAGTCCATCATGCCCACGCCGGTCATTTCGCGCAGGTTCTTCACATCTGCTGCTGTAAAAGCTGCCATAATTGCGTTCCTCCAAATATATCGTATACCGCCGGACCGGCGGATTTTTTGCTTGCTCTGTGCTTACTCAGCGGCGGGAGCTTCCTCGGCGGGCTCCTCGTTCTGCTCGCCCTGACGGCCCTCCAGCACGGCGTTGGCCATGATGGAAGAGATGAGCTTGATGGCGCGGATGGCGTCGTCGTTGCCGGGGATCACGTAGTCGATCTCATCGGGGTCGCAGTTGGTGTCGGCGATGGCCACCACGGGGATGCCCAGCTTGTGGGCCTCGGCGATGGCGTTGCGCTCCTTGCGGGTGTCCACGATGAACAGGGCGCCGGGGAGCTTGCGCATTTCCTTCACGCCGCCCAGGTACTTCTCCAGCTTGGCGATCTCGCCCAGGTGCTTCATGACTTCCTTCTTGGGGAGCATGTCGAAGGTGCCGTCCTCCTGCATCTTCTTGAGCTGGGTGAGGCGGTCCACGCGGGTGCGCATGGTCTTGAAGTTGGTCATCATGCCGCCCAGCCAGCGGGCGTTGACGTAATACTGGTTGCAGCGCCCGGCCTCCTCGCGAATGGCGTCCTGTGCCTGCTTCTTGGTGCCGACGAAGAGCAGGGACTGGCCGCTCTCGGAGAGCTGGCGGACGAAGTTGTACGCCTCTTCCAGCTTGCGGACGGTCTTTTGCAGGTCGACGATATAGATGCCGTTGCGCTCGGTGTAGATATAGGGGGCCATTTTGGGGTTCCAGCGGCGGGTCTGGTGTCCGAAGTGGACGCCCGCCTCCAGCAGGGCCTTCATGGATACGACGCTCGAGTTAGCCATAGTGACAATTCCTCCAAATCAAATTTAGTTCTACCTCCGGCGGCTTCATCCCCCCCGCCAACCCGGCCCCTTCGGGGTCCGGACACAGACGGAAAGTCGACGCGCCGTGCGGAATGCGGAGCCAATTATACCACGCGCCGCCAGGGATTGCAAGGGTTTTTTCAGAAAATCGCGCCTTTTTTCTCACCGCCCCAAGGGGCCGTCCGGACGCAGCAGTTCCCGAACGGGATCGGAGCGGCGCAGGGCATCGAACTGCTCCCGGAGGACCCGGCAGAAGGTCCCGTAGTCCTCCGCCTCGGGGATGCCGACAGGAATGCGCCAGAAAGTGCGCCCGTCCCGGACGTAGGAGCGGGCGGGGGCCGGGACACTCTGCCCGGACATGGACATGGGGAAGACCACGCCGCCGGCGGAGCAGTCCAGGGCCAGCATGTAGGTAAGGACCTGGTACGCGTCGTCCCGGACGGCGCTTCGGACGCGGCGCTGGCGGCGCTGCTCGGCCTTACCGGTAGGGAAGCGCTTCGTGAGAGTGAACGTCTCGCCCCAGGCGGGGCGGTTCTTGGCGTCCAGGACCGTGCGGCAGCTGGGGAAATAGAAGTCGGGCTTGATGATCATGCCCATCTGCCCGCCCAGGGCGGTAAAGGAGTTCTGGGCGATATCCCCGTCCGCGGCCCCGCGGAACAGGGCGTCCTCCAGAAGCAGCTCCCAGAGGCGGTCCATGTTCAGGAAGACGCCGGTAACGGCGGCGGTGCCGCTGTCGGCGAAGGGGTCGGAGGCCATGCGGGCGAGCAGGGCACGGGCCGTGCGGCGGGCGGGCTCCCACTCCCGGAAGACGGGATTCTCAATCCGGCGGCGGGTGCGGTCCAGGACCTGTCCCGCCTGGGGCCGCTCCCAGCCGGGGACCTCCAGCGCCAGACTCCCCAGAGCCGCCCGGAACTCCGGCAGGCGGCCCTCCAGACGGCGGATCAAAGCGGGATTCCGCTTCCGCGCGGCAGCAGCGGCCTGGAGCAGCAGGACGTTCCAGGGGTTGTCCAGGCTGTAGGCCCGGGTGCGGTACGCGGCGCGGCCGTTGTGCAGGCCCAGGTTTTCCCGGATGTGGCGGGGGACGTCGATGACGCCCCGGACGTGGCTGTCGTTCCGTGGGAAGGAGCGGTAGGCCCGGAGGGGGCCCTTCGTCCAGGCCCGCTGGACCTGTAGGGCGAAGCTGGCCGTCAGGAGCTGATCGAAGAAGCCCTGATTGAGGGCGCCGGTGAGGCCGTCCAGGGCCAGGAGGGCCTCGCCGAGAAAGTTCTCCAGGAGGCGGCGGAGGTAGAAATGGCGGGTCCGGTCGAAGCGGGAACTGATGATAATCCGGGTGTCCCGGTATTCCAGGAAGCCCACGTATTGGCGTGTCCAGAGGGTCCCGTCCCTGTGGGCCTGGAAGATGGAGAGGGACGGGTCGTCCCGCGCGTCCTCGTCCAGAAGGTCCACCAGACGGCAGCTCCCGGCGTCGATCCGGTCCTGGATCTCACGGCAAAGGACCTGACAGGCCGGGTCCCGGACAGGGGTGTGGTCCCGGAGGGCAATCTCATTCATGGCCGTCCGGCTCCTCCGGGCCGTCGGGGAAGAAGGCGGCGCGGCATGCGTCCACGAAGTGTTTAACCGTCTCGCCGCTCTCCCCGCGAAGGTACTCCTTTAATAAGAACTCCAGCCGGAAGCGCCAGACGAAGCCCATGAATTCCTCCAGATCCATGTCCCGGCGGGCGGAGAGGCTGAACTGGCCCTGGGCCACATCGTAGTGGCGGCTCAAGCCCTCCTGGGCGCGGATCACCCGGTTCAGAGCCGTGATGCGGCGGGCGGCCTCCCGGGCATTCTCCCGGAGGACAGGGTGGAAGTTCCCGGTGCGGAACGCGTTTTCCAGCAGTTCCTGACCGGCCTCCACCTCGTACCAGACGAAGCGGCGGCGGAGGGCGAAGTCTATGCTCTCAACGGAGCGGTCTATGTCGTTCATGGTGGCGAGAATGCAGACATTTTTGGGAATGAAGAAGCCCCGTGAGAAAACGTCGTCCTCGCAGAGGGACACGGTGCGGTTTCCGGTTTCCCGGTCCAGGGTGACCTGGTAGGAGGGCAGGTTGCGGTACTGGGTTTCCACAGTCTGGCCCCGCTTGTCGGCCTCCAGGCAGAACATCAGCTCGCCGAAGACCTGGGAGAGGTTGGCGCGGTTGATCTCGTCGATGATGAAGAAATAGCGGCGCTCCGGGTCGTCCACGCAGAGGGGGTCCACGCCCCTGCGGCGGGCTCCGGCGGGCCGGGGGACGGCGGGATTCTGGAGGTTGTGCGCCCGGTTCTTCTGGGCCACCAGGCGGCAGAACGCCTTGAAGCTGCCATCCAGCCGGACGAAGGTGGGTGCGCCGTCCCCGAACTGCACGGGGCGCAGCCCTTCCACGAAGTCGCTGTAGTCGTAGGAGGGGTGGAACTGGACGATGGGGGGATTGGAGAGGGCCCCCAGGGCTTCCGCCAGCTTCTTGGCGGTGTAGGTCTTCCCGGTGCCGGGGGCACCGGTGAGGATGATCTGGCGGATGCCGTTTTCGATCAGAGTCTTCAATTCCTGGAAGAGGGGGGTGGCGCAGATGGGATCGGGAGGCTCGCCCTCGGGCTCCTCCGGGACGTATGTATCCTCAAGCTCCTGGACCACATGGGCCGCGGGGAGGGGACAGTGGGCGTCGCAGAGGGCGCGGCAGGTGTCGTCCCAGGCGTCTAGGACGGCGCGGAGGCCGGCCTGGGACTCGGGGGCGATGAGGTTTTCAAGGGTCCGGTTGCTGGCGGGATCTACCTGGGCGTTCATGAGGGCGTTGGCGGCCAGAAACTGGTCCAGGAGGTCATGGAGGGGCGTTTCGATGGACATTCCCTCGGCGAGCCAGGCCTCCGTGCGCTGGAGGACTCTGTGCCAGACTTCCTCCAGGCGCACGTCCTCGGCGGGGCGGTTCTGCCCTGCGGCGAAGTTGTTGGGGACGATGAGG
The DNA here is from genome assembly GCA_022791875.1 of Oscillibacter sp. GTDB lineage: Bacteria > Bacillota > Clostridia > Oscillospirales > Oscillospiraceae > Oscillibacter. The sequence continues at coordinate 21,100 of JAAVZX010000072.1, read as the reverse complement.
GAGAGGCAGTATTTCCAGGACTCCCGGCGGACGGGATTGGCCCCGAAAGCCCCGCGGATGTAGGCGGCGTCGATGTCGTCAATGGCAGGCTGAACGCCGGGATTCCGGGTACGCGCGTCAATGACGGCCACACAGGCGAAGAGGAACGCGGCAGGCGCACGGGGATTGCTGTTCAGCCAGTAAGACCTTCCGCTGGGCGGATACTGCTCATTAGGCGCAAAGCCCTGCATCCAGCGCTCCCAGCCCGCCTGAACGTCGGGAAGGTCCTGCAACCTCATCAAAGCGGCCAACTGCCCAATCTGCATAGTTTCCCAAAAGGCCATATAAGAAGCTCCTTCTAACAAGAATGGGTGATCTGGCGGGGTCCAGGCCGGACGCCCGGCTGGCGGGGAAACCGTTTCCCCTGGCGGAGGGTCCGGGGAGGCAGAGCCTCCCTGGAAGCCTTCGATTACCCCAGAGCCGCGTCAATGGCAGCATCCAAAGCGGCCATTTCGTCAGCCGTGAGGCTCCAGTCGAACGCGGCGGCGTTCTGGAAGACCTTTTTGCGGTGCTGGGCCCCGACGATGCAGGTGGAGACGAAGTCCTTCTGGGCGCACCAGTTGAGGGCGATTTGGGCCAGGGGGACGCCGTCGTGGTCGGCGGAGAATTGGTCCATCTCTTTCAGAAGGAGCTGGACCTTGGAGAACATGGGCTCCTGGAAGTGCTTGTAGAAGCGGTTGCGGCTGTCGCTGGCGGCGAATTCCGTCAGCTCGCGGAACGCGCCGGTTAAGATGCCGCCACCCAGGGAGCCGTAGGTCATGATGCCCATGCCCTGGGCGGAGGCCCAGCGGATCAGGGCCTCGTCGTCCCGGTGGACCATGGAATACTGGGGCTGGAACGCCTCGATTTCGCAGCTTTTTCCCGCTTCCTCCATCTGCTCCTGGCTGAAATTGGAGACGCCCACATGTAAAATCTTGCCCTCCTGCTTCAGCTTGGACAGCTCGCCCATGGTCTCCTCAAAGGGGGTGGCGGGGTCGGGCCAGTGGACCAGCATCAGGTCGATGTAGTCCGTGCGAAGGTTTTTCAGGGATTCCTCGCACTGCCTGCGGATGCCCGCGGCGGAGCCGTCCCGGCGGTAGGTGGTGCCGTTGACAAAGACGTTGCCGCACTTCGTGGAAATCACCACGTCCTTCCGGACGCCCATGTCCTCCAGAGCCTTGCCCAGGCAGCGCTCCGCCGCCCCGGCGTTGTAGGCGGGGGCCGTGTCGAAGAAGTTGATGCCCGCCTCAATGGCGGCTTTCAGGGCGTCCTGGCGGACCTCCTCGGGGTTGTCGTCCCAGCCGACGCCGCCCATGCCCCAGGTGCCCAGGGTCATCTCCGACACCTTCATGCCGGTCTTTCCGAAAATCTTGTAACGCATTGCAAATCCGTTCCTTTCCTATTATGGATTTTCTGAATCCTTTGTCAGACGTGGTAGCAGCCGCCGCCGATGAACTCCCGCATGAGGGAGGTCTTGGGCACGTCGTCGGCGGGGATGGGGAGGAAGTAGTTCAGGAATTTCAGGAGGCGCTTGGCCTCCACGTACTCCTCGCTGTCCCTGGGGACGCCGAAGAGCAGAGGCTGGACGTAGGGCTTTAACAGGGCCGTCTCGTAGATGAGGCAGGAGTTGAAAATCATGTCGGCGCTGTCCTGGAAGGGGAAGATGTTGTTCTCCTCCCCCCGGCGGACGGAGGGCCACATCTTGATGGTGGCCTGGGCGCTGTAGCCCCGGGTACGGGCGTCCCGCTCGATGCGGCGGAGAAGCCGGGCGTCGGTGGTGGGGATGCGGTTGTGGCCGTCGATGTTCAGGGTCGTCAGGCAGCTGATATAGATGCGGTACTTGCTCTCCTTGGGGAGGGCGTGGGTGAAGCGGTCGTTGAGGCAGTGGATGCCCTCGATGACCAGGACATCGCCGTCCTCCAGGTGGAGGAAATTGCCGTTGTACTCCCGCATTCCCTTTTTGAAGTTGTAGGAGGGCATTTCCACGGTTTCGCCGTTGAGAAGGCGGCTCATGTCGGTGTTGAACTGCTCCACGTCCATGGCCCCCAGGCCCTCGAAGTCCAGGTTCCCGTCCTCGTCCCGAGGGGTCTTGTCGCGGTTGACGAAGTAGTTGTCGGTGGCGATGGCGTGGGGATGGAGGCCGCAGGCCCGGAGCTGGGTGGAGAGGCGGTGGGAGAAGGTGGTCTTGCCGGAGGAAGAGGGCCCCGCGATCATGACGAAGCGGACCTCCTTCCGAGAGGCAATCTCGGCGGCGATGTCGCCGATCTTCTTCTCCATCATGGCCTCGTAGGCCAGGATCAGAGGCGTGGCTCCCCCCTGGGAGATGGTGGCGTTCAGCTCGGCCACGTTGGAGGCCCCCAGGCCCTCGGAGCGGAGGGTGGACGCGTACAGCTCCCGGAAGACCTTGATGGAGGGGCGGAATTCCCCTAATTGGTTAGGGTCCTTCTGTGTGGGGAGGCGGAGGACGAAGCCGTTCTCGAAGAGCTCCAGGGCGAAGACCCGGATATAGCCGGTGTCGGGGGCCATGTAGCCGTAGAAGTAGTCGACGAAGCCGTCCAGGGAGTAGACGTTGACATGGGAGTTGATGCGGAAGCTGAGAAGCTGGGCCTTGTGGATGAAGCCGGCCTGGCGGAAGAGGTCCATGGCGTCGTCGGTGTTCAGGGAGCGCTTCTCGATGGGGATCGCGGCCTCAGACAGCTCCCGCATACGGGCCTCCACCCGGTCCAGAAGGGCCTGGTCCAGGGTGAAACCGCCGCTGGCCCGGAGGAACAGGGCGCTGCTGAGGGAGAATTCCACGGAGATATGGTCCACGTTTTCCCGGCCCACGGTGTCGTAAAAGGCTTTCAGGAGCAGGAAGACGGCGCTGCGCTCATAGGTCTGGATGCCGGGCTTGTCTCTGGCGGTGAGGAATTTCAGGGTGCAGTCCCGGTCCAGGACCTTGTGCAGCTCGCAGAGCTTCCCGTCCCGGCTGGCCAGGAGAATATCATAGGGCTGGAAGCGCTTCTGAAAATCGGCCGCGATGGCGTGGTAGGCGGTGCCGTCGGGGTAGGCGTACTCCGTGCCGTCCACAGTGACCCTGCGCATGATCTTTTCTTCCATAGGATTGACCTCCTTTATAGAGTACCGGCGGGCTCTCCGGCGTCTTCCTCTATTATACGGGATTTTTGTGGAAAATACAAGAAGGTTTGTCTCCGGAGGGGCGGCGGTGTTGCAGGGCGGCGGGAATCGTGGTATGATGGGAGGGCGCGGGAGGTGGGGGGCGTGGCTTACAGCGAGAGAATCAAGGATTTCGAGGGCATCCGGGAGTATATGCGGCAGTTTTACGTGTACGGCTTCCGGAGCCGGGAGTCGTTTCTGCGGAACCGGAGCGCCCGGAGCTACGACAACGAGCGCCGCCGCGTGGAGAGCTGGCTGGGGGACTACATGTCCTTCCGGCAGGACGGGGCGGGGAAGAACGTGTTCCTCTCCGTGGACAGCCGCCGCATCCGCCGGAATCCCCTCTACAAGGCATTCAAGGCCAAGAGCTTTACCAATAAGGACATAGCGCTGCATTTTTACATCCTTGACATTCTGGCGGACGGGCGGCCCCGGACCGCCGGGGAAATCGCGGAGGAGATCTCCCGGAGCTACCTGCCCGCCTTTCCGGAGGACTGGTCCTTCGACGAGTCTACGGTGCGGAAAAAGCTCCAGGAGTACCAGCGCCTGGGGCTTCTGGAGCGGGAGCGGCGGGGGCGGGAGACGCCGTACCGGCTGGCGGAGTCCGGTGTGGACCTGGACGGCTGGCGGGACGCCGCGGCCTTCTTCGCGGAAAACGCGCCCCTGGGCGTCGTCGGGTCCTACCTCCTGGACCGGGGCGGGCAGGACCCCGTCCCCCTCCGCTTCAAGCACCACTACATCCTCCACGCCCTGGACAGCCAGGTCCTGTACGAACTGCTGCTGGCCGTCGATCAGCGGCGGCGGGTGAGCGTCTCGGTCCGCAGTCCCCGGAACGGACACCAGGAGCGGCGGGAGGTGTGCCCCCTGCGGATTTTCGTCAGCACCCAGACGGGGCGGCAGTACCTGCTGGGCTACCGCTACGACCGGAGGCGGCTGCTGTTCTTCCGGCTGGACGCCATTACGCGGGTGGTCCCGGGAGCGGCGGAGGCGGACTTTGAGCAGTATCTGGGGTACACAGAGAATTTTCAGAAGAAGCTCTGGGGTGTGTCCATCGGAGAGGGGCGGCGGACGGAGCGGATCGAGATGACCGTCCATGTGGACGAGGGAGAGGACTTCATCGTGCGGCGGCTGGAGCGGGAGCGGCGCTGCGGGACTGTGGAAGTCCTGGACCGGCATACCTGCCGCTTCTCCGCCGAGGTCTGCGACGCCATGGAGCTCCTTCCCTGGCTTCGGACCTTCATCGGGCGCATCGTGGGCCTGACGTGCAGCAATCAGGCGGTTGCAGACATTTTCCGCCGGGATTTGGAGGAACTGGGGCGGATGTACGGGGGAGGCGGCGATGCTCTTTCATGAGATTTACGGGACTTATTTCCAGGTGGTGTCCGCCGTGCTGGCGGAGGCCGTGGAGGGGACGCTGACGGAAAAACGGCTGCTGGAGCTGGTGCGTGAAAAGGCGTTCGCGGAGAGCGTGCTGACCATCCCCGCCGCCCTCCGGGACGGAAGCTGGCCCCTCCTGGACCGGAACCTGGGGACCCCCATCCGCCGCCGTCCGGAAATGCCCCTGAGCACCCTGGAGAAGCGCTGGCTGAAGGCCCTGCTGCTGGACCCGCGGATCGCCCTGTTCGACCCGCCGGCGGAGGGCCTGGAGGACGTGGCCCCGCTGTTCCGCCCGGAGACCTTCATCTATTTTGACCGCTACACCGACGGCGACCCGTACCGGGACCCCGGCTACATCGCCCGCTTCCATACCATCCTCACGGCCCTGCGGGAGAAGCGGAAACTGCGGATTCAGTTCCAGGGCCGGACGGGGGTGCGGCACAGCAAAAAGTGCGTGCCTCTGGCGCTGGAGTATTCCGGGAAGGACGACAAGTTCCGCCTCCTGACCCTGGAGGGGAAGCGGCGGACCTCCGTGAACCTGGGGCGGATGGAGCGGTGCAGCGCGGAGGAGCCGTATGACCCGGAGGCCGTGGAGGACATTCCCCAGGGGCGGCGGGAAACACTGGTGCTGCGCCTGCGGGACCGGCGGAACGCCCTGGAACGGGCGCTGCTCCACTTCTCCCACTTCGAGAAGGAAACCGTGCGCCTGGAGGAAGACGTTTATCGAGTGACCCTCCGCTACCAGAGGGAGGACGAGACGGAGCTTTTGATCCGCGTGTTGTCCTTCGGGCCGATGCTCCGGGTGACCGCGCCGGAACGGATGGTGAACCTGGTGCGGCAGAGGGTGGAGAGGCAATTGCGGATCGGCGACTGAGAAAGGCAGGTTGTTTATGAAGAGTATCAAGAGCCGCGGGGCGGCGGCTTTGATTGTGCTGGCGGCGGTGTGGACGCTGCTGTGCCCAGGCTGCTCCGCGGCGGACGCGGCTTCGGAGGAAGAACAGGCCAAAGCGGCGGTAGAGACGTTCCTGGGGAACTACGAGGCCGCCGCTATGCTGGACCAGGCGGCGGACCTCACGCCCTGCACCGTCTCCGACAGCGCCCTAGCCTGGGAGGCGGCGGATCAGGCGTTTACCATCTCCGGAGAGTCCGCCACCCTGGCAGAGCTGCGGGAAAATATCGTCTACCTGAGCCGGAAAGCCGCCTGCTGGGCGGGAATGCGGCGGATGCAGGACATCCGGCGGGAGGATTTGCGGCTGACGTACACCTACAAGAGCCTGGTTCTGGGAGAGAACACCGGACGGGCCTCCCTGACGGAGACAGCTGAGTTTTTCTACACGGACAGCGAGCGGCCCTCGGTGTTCGAGATGAGCTGGCGGGTAACGCTGGTGAAGGTGGCGGGACGCTGGGTGGTTGCGGATGCAACGGATTGGTCCAGCTTCGACGGCACCTATAAGGGCAAGGGGCCGCTGGACGTGCCCGCCGTCCTGGCGGAGTTTGCCGAGGGGCTTGCCAGGGAAGACTGCGTGGTTTCCTACCCGCTGGAGGAGTCTCCGGACCCCGCCGGGAACATCCTCTACCGCGGCTCTGACGCCGCCGCATACGCCTACACCTACGCCCGCCCTGATGCGGACCCGGACCGGGAGGACTTCTACAATCCCCTGTTCAAAGCCTACGCCGGGAACGGCGGGGACTGCATGAACTTCACGTCCCAGTGCCTGTGGGCGGGCTTCGGCGGCAGCGAGACGGAGGAGGCCGTCGACGGCCACGCCGCTCCTATGGATACGGCGGGGCTGTCCACGTGGTACGGACGCACCGCCGCAGAAGGGACCCGGGACGAGGATATCTATTCCTGGATCAGCTGCTCGTCGTTCCGGAAGTACCTGATGGACGGGGAGACGGGGACGAACCTGCTGGAGGAACCGGGACTGTATGCAACCGTGCTGGATCTGGGCACCGGAGGCGTTTCCGGTGTGACGCCGGAGGAGCTGATCGGCGCGGCGGCGCACGTCAACGGCTCCGGCGGGCTGTACAGCCACGCTGTCATCCTCACGGACGCGAAGGGCCTGAGCCGCGGGGAGATCTGGTTCTGTTCGCACACGGCGGACATCACCAACATCAAGCTGGGGGACTACTACACGGGCCCGCTGAAAATCTACATCCCGCGCTATATGCGGACAGATGCGTCCCCGGAGGGGACGGCGCGTCCGGAACGGCTTGGGCCGGTGTCGGTGGGGGATGTGAAGACCATCGGCTTTGGCACAGAGGGGGACGCGTACCGCCGCCTGACGCTGAGCATCACGGCCCCTGGCGGCACGGAGCCGGAGCGGGAAGTTACCACGGACGGGACAGCCTGCTCCACGGAGTATGAGTTTACGACGGAAGGGCTGTACCGTGTGGACTGCGTGGCGGAGCCGTTTGCGGTGGGCGAGCGGAGTAGCGCCACGTACTACATACGGTGCATGACCTCAGCGAGCCGCGTTCTGGAAGCTCCGAAGGAAGAGCCAGCGGAACCGCCAGAGCAGACACCGGAGGAAAAGGCAGCGGAAGACCGTAAGATCCGCCAATCGCTGCTGGCGTGATCGTGAAACCGTTGACAATCAAACGCAGTAATTTTATAATAGGTAACGGAAAAAGCTGCCAAAGAACCGGCGGACGGAAACAAAGCAGGGACTGACAAAAGAAAAGTGATCTGCCAGGGTCCAGGGAGGCGCGCGCCTCCCTGGTGGGAGTCCAGAGGGCAAAGCCCTCTGGCCGCCGGAGGTCCCCCGTCCCCCGTCCTTCGTCCCCCCGCGGGGTGGCAGGAATTATCGACAGGAAAGGAAGGTATTGGCTATGAAGGAGTTTGCGGTTGGAGTGGATTTGGGTGGCACCACGGTAAAGATGGGGCTGTTCAGGAGTGATGGGGAGCTGGTGAAGAAGTGGGAGATTCCGACGGATACTTCGGATGGCGGGCGGGCGATTCTGCCTGATATTGCGAAGTCGATCCGGGCGGAGTTGGATGGTTTGGGGATTTCGGCCGGGGATGTGGCGGGGATTGGAATTGGGGTGCCGGGGCCGGTGGACGCGGAGACGACGGTGCATCGGTGTGTGAATCTGGGATGGGGCGTGATCAATCTGCGGAAGGAAATGAACGCGCTGATTCCGGAGATTCCGGAGATTGCCGCCAATAATGATGCCAATGTGGCGGCGCTGGGCGAGCTGTGGCAGGGCGGCGGCAGAGGCTTTGACAGCGCCGTGCTGATCACCCTGGGCACCGGCGTGGGCGGCGGCGTGGTCCTGAACGGGCAGATTATCTCCGGCTGCAACGGCGGCGCGGGCGAGGTGGGGCACATGACCGTCAACGTCCACGAGACGGAGCAATGCACCTGCGGCAAATACGGCTGCCTGGAGCAGTACGCCTCCGCCAACGGCATCGTCCGTCTGGCGAAACGAATGCTGGCAAAGAGCGAAAAGCCCTCCGCCCTCCGCACCATGGACCGCATCACCTCCAAGGACATCTGCGACCTGGCCCGTGAGGGCGAAGAGATGTCCCAGGACATTCTGGACCGCTGGGGCAGCTACATGGGCCGCGCCATGGGCAACATCTCCTGCACCATCGACCCCGACGTCTACATTCTCGGCGGCGGCATGAGCCGTGCCGGCCAGCTCGTCACCTCCGCCGTCCTCCGCCACTACAAAAAATACGCCTTCCACGTGTCCCAAAACACCGGCGTCGTCCTCGCCCAACTCGGAAACGACGCTGGAATCTACGGCGGGGCAAAGATGATCCTTGGATGATGGTGCCTGCCGGTCCCCGCGGGGGGACGGGGGGCCTCCGGCGGCCAGAGGGCTTTGCCCTCTGGACTCCCACCAGGGAGGCGTGCGCCTCCCTGGACCCTGGCAGATCAGTCTTTTTTTGGGGGGGGGATTTGAGGGCACTTGGGCGGGTTCGGTTTTATTTAGTCTGGAGTTGTAATTTATGGATTTTGAAAGTTGCAGCGCCTTAATTGCTATGAGCGGGGGCGTGGATAGTTCGGTGGCCGCGTATCTGATGATCGCGGCGGGGTTTCGGTGCACGGGGGCGGTCATGCACCTGCATGGGAGCACAGGGCGGGATGTCGAGGACGCACGGAGAGTCGCTGGGGCGCTGGGGATTCCCTTCGAGGTGTTGGATTACTCGCGGGAGTTCCGGGAGTGCGTGATCGACCAGTTCGTCCGGGTCTACGAGGCCGGGGGAACCCCAAATCCCTGCATCGAATGCAACCGCTGCCTGAAGTTCGGCAGGCTCCTGGAGGCCGCGTCGGCACGGGGGCTGGAGTGCGTTGCTACGGGCCACTACGCCCGCGTTGAGTTCGATGCCCCGTCGGGCCGCTGGCTCCTGAAAAAGGCCCTGCACCAGGAAAAGGACCAGAGCTATGTCCTCTACATGCTCACCCAGGCCCAGCTTGCCCGCGTCCGGTTCCCCCTGGGCGGCATGGAAAAGAGCGCGGTCCGCGCCCTGGCCGAACAGCTCGGCTTCCTCAACGCCGAAAAGCAGGACAGCCAGGATATCTGCTTCATCCCAGACGGGGACTACGGCGCGTTTCTGGAGCAATACACCGGAAAAACCTACCCCGAAGGGGCCTTTCTGGACCTGGAGGGCCGGGAGGTGGGACGCCACCGGGGGGCCGTGCGCTACACCCTGGGCCAGCGGAAGGGCCTGGGCCTCGCCATGGGTGCGCCCGTATACGTGTGCGGAAAGAGCATGTCCGGCAACACCGTCACCGTGGGGCCGGAGGACGTGCTGTACACCCGGACCGTCCGGGCAAAGGGGATGAACTGGATTCCCTTCGAGGCCCTCCGATCCCCCCTCCGCGTGACCGCGAAGACCCGCTACCGCCAGCGGGAACAGGCTGCAACCGTTTACCCGGAGGGCGCACACGGCGCACGCGTGGAGTTCGACGCCCCCCAGCGGGCCGTGACGCCGGGACAGGCCCTGGTGCTGTACGACGGCGATACCGTCGTCGGCGGCGGGACGATTACAGGGACGGAATGAGGGCAGTTATGGACCTGATTCAGGAAATTGAGAACTTTACGCCCTGGAATGAGCAGGAGGCGCGGGACCGGACTGAACTCCTCCGCCGCCTGCAAAGCGGGGAAGAGCTGTACAGTCGCGAGAACGCGGCGGCGCACCTCACAGCGTCGGCCTGGGTGGTAAGCCCGGACCGGCGGCGGGTCCTGATGGCCTACCACAAGCTCTACGACTCCTGGGCCTGGCTCGGCGGCCACGCCGACGGGGAGCGGGACCTTCTCTCCGTGGCCCTGCGGGAGGTGCGGGAGGAATCCGGCCTCACCGCGCGCCCCGTCTCCCCCTGTGTCTACTCCCTGGAAATCCTCACCGTTGACGGCCACGAGAAGCGGGGCCTGTACGTGTCCTCCCACCTACACCTGAACGTGACCTTCCTCCTGGAGGGGGACCCGGCCCAGGCGGTGCGGTGCAAGCCGGACGAGAACAGCCGGGTGGGCTGGTTCGGTCTGGCGGAGGCCGTTGCGGCGTCCTCTGAGCCCTGGTTCCGGGAGCGGATCTACAGCAAGCTGAACGCGAAGCTGGCGGGGTTCTCGGCGGGGAGAAAGGGGGACCTGGATGCAGGGCTTTGAGCTGGCGGTTCTGGACGGGATTCAGGGCCTGCGGTGCGGCTGGCTGGATGCGGTGGTGGTCTTCGTGAGCTGGCTGGGGAACAACGGGCTGATCTGGATTCTGCTGGCGGCGGTGCTGCTGGCTCTGCGGAAGCAGCGCCGGACCGGGCTGTGCGTCTGCTTTGGGCTGGTGCTGGATCTGCTGCTGTGCAACCTCCTGCTGAAACCGCTGATTGGGCGGGGGAGGCCGTTCCTTCTGCGTCCGGAGCTGGTGCTGCTGGTGCCGCCGCCGGGGGACGCGTCGTTCCCCTCGGGACATACGGCGGCAGGCTTTGCGGCGGTGCTGGCGCTGTGGGGGGCGGGAAGCCCGCTGTGGCGTCCGGCGCTGGGCCTGGCGGCTGTGATGGGCTTCTCCCGGCTCTACCTGTATGTGCATTGGCCCAGCGACGTGCTGGGCGGCGTGCTCGTAGGCGGAGTGGCAGGGTGGGCAGGGGCCTTACTGATCAGGAGAGTCTGCAAGAGGAAATAGTTGGAAGAGTCCAGGGGGAAACATACCCCCTGGCGGAGTCCAGAGGCAGAGCCTCTGGGAAAAAAACCCGGGTCCTCGAAGGACCCGGGTTTTTTACTGCGCACTGGTTCTCAGCAGCAGGGAGTGGGGTTGCAGCAGTTATTGTTGCATCCGCAGTTGCAGCCGCAGCCGCAGTTGCAGCCACAGCCGCAGCCGCCGCCGTTGCCGCCCCAGCTGTTGTTGCCGCAGCAGCACCAGACGATGATGAGCAGGATGATGATCCAGCAGCAATTGCCGCCGCCAAAGCCGTTATTACACATAAGTTGGAACCTCCTACGAGATGTAGACCGAATCAAGCGGCCTCAGTTCATCATATGTGATCCCGGCAAAGTGGTTCCAGTTTCAGGGAGGTACGGAGAGAATTTTTTAAGGCCCGTCTCAGAGCCGCCAGCCGGTGACCTGAGCGGAGGCGTCCTCCCAATCCCGCAGAGAGAACGCGCCGCGTTCAATCAAGGACTCGGCCAGCGTCTGCCGTCCGTCGGCCAGGAGGGTGTCGAGGGTGTAATAGGATAAGTAGGCCAAATCGGCGCGGAGGAAGGGCCCCTGTTCCAGGGCGGCGGCTTCGCCGGGCGTCAGGAGATCGGCGTCGCGGGCACGGAGGAGCGCGTCGGAGAGGACGGTGTTGTCCGCGTTGCTGTAGCCCATGGCGCGGAGCAGGAATTCCGTATACTGGTAGGCGTTCACCGCGGCGGAGGGCCGGAACTGGGTGGCGCTGTAGCCGTTGGTATAGCCCCGCTCATAGGCGTAGCCCACGTACTGAGCGGCCTGCGTCCCCGGCTGGATGTCCTCAAAGGGCGTGGACCCCTCCCAGGCCAGTGCTTCCTCCTCCTCCCCCAGGACGCGGATGAACATAATCAGAGCCTGGAGGCGGGTCGGAGCCACTTCCAGATCAAAGCCCTGCCCGTAGCCCGTGAAGCTGCCCCGGAAAAGCCCCAGGGTTTTCAGCGCGGAGGCCATGGCGTTGTAGTCCGCCTCGCCGGAATAGGCGAAGGTGCAGCCGCCCTGGCAGTCCACCACGGCGGTCTTGCTGGTGACGGTAAAGCTGGCGGCGGTGTCCTCGGCCACGAGGTAGCGGTGGTTCGGCGCGAGGCTGGCCCCGCTGGGGACCACGGCCCCGCTGGTGGCGTCCACCACCGCGCCGAAGGGGTACGTCACCTCCGCGCTCCCGGCCAGCAGGAGCACGCTGTCCCCCGTGGACCCCAAAAGCAGATCCGCCCTTTTCAGGCGCGACTCCTTCCAGAAGGGGGATGCGGCGGAGGAAGCGCCCCCGCCTGCGTCCTGAGACGCGTCAGGCAGCGCGGCGGCATCCAGCCGCCGGTCGATCTCCGCCTCCAGATCCCGCTGATACCCCCCCGTCAGATAGGACAGGGACACCAGCGGGTCCCCCGCGGCGAAGGCCCCCAGCGTAAGGGCGAGGCAGAGCAGCAGAAACAGTACAGCTTTCTTTCCCATAGGGCGTCCTTTCCCGTTCAGCGGTTGGCGATGCGGTAGCTGAGGGTCAGGAGGCTGTCGGCGAAGTGGATGTTCTCAAACTGCACGTCCGGCACCGGGCTGGTCAGCTCCACATTCGTAAAATTCCAGAAGCCCCGGACCCCCAGCTGCACCAGGCGGCTGGCCGTCTCCTGGGCGATGGACTGGGGCACCGTCAGGACCACCACGTCCACGCTGTGGCCGCGGATATAGTTTTCCAGCTCCTCCATGGAGCGGACGGGGACCTTGTTGACAACGGTGCCGATGACGGCAGGGTCAATGTCGAAGGCGGCGTCGGCGGAGAAGCCGGTCTGGGAAAAGGGGAAGTTGTGGAGCAGGGCGCGGCCCAGGTTGCCCACGCCGATCATAATCAGATGGTGGTTGTTGTCCACCCCCAGGATGTGGCCGATTTCCGCCAGAAGCTCCTCGGCGTTGTAGCCGTAGCCCTGCTGCCCGAACTCGCCGAAGCAGCTCAGGTCCTGCCGGATCTGGGAGGCGGTGATGTTCATCTCCTGGCCCAGGGAGTGGGAGGAGATGCGCACAACGCCCCGTGCGCAGAGGTCGGTGAGCTGCCGGTAGTACCGGGGCAGACGCCGGATAACGGCATCGGAAATGTTTTCTTTTTTCAATACCTTCCCTCCTGTTGCTGGATTCTCTGGGAGCAGCCGTGCCCTAGAAGAAACGTTCAAATTCGTACCAACATGACATCTTTTCCTAGTTTAACTGAAAAAAAAGTAGCTGTCAATTTTTTTCACAATCTTTTTTCCGGAAAATATATAGATTTACGATTTCTTACCGGAAGCGTGTAAAAACAGGCTACAGGAGTTGCAGAAAATTCTCCCTGGCGATCCTGCGCCGCTCCGTCTCCGACATGCCGAAGCGCTCCAGCCAGCGAAACAGCTCCGGGACGCCGGAGCAGTCCTCCAGGCCCTTGGCCCCGTCGTTCCCGGGGCCCATATACTCGCAGAAATCGAAGCCGCAGGCCACGTGCTCCACGCCGATCCGTTCCGCTATGTGGACGGCGTGGCGGGCCAGAGTTTCCACAGTCTGGAGGGCCGGGTCCCGGTGGACGAAGGCGTGGTGGACGTTCAGACCCACCAGCCCGCCGGTGTCCCGGATGGCCCGGAGCTGCTCGTCCGTCAGGTTCCGGGGCACGTCGCAGAGGGCGCGGCAGTTGGAGTGGGAGGCGATGACGGGGCCATGGGCCGCGTTGATCAGGTCCCGGAAGCCGGCGTCGTTCAGGTGGGAGACGTCGGGAAGGATGCCCCGCGCCTCCATGCGGCGCACCGCCTCCAGGCCCAGGGGCGTAAGCCCCTTTCCGGGGTCCTGGGCCGCGCCGGAGGCGAACGCGTTTTCCTCGTTCCATGTCAGCATTCCCACCCGGACACCCAGGTCCGCCAGGAGGTCGATTCCGGACGGGTCTTCCCCCAGGGCGGACAGCCCTTCCACGGCGAAAAAGGCGTAGAGCGTCCCGGCGGCCCGCGCGGCCTCCGCCTCCTGAGCGCTCCGCACCAGCGCCAGCCACGGGCACTGCGCAAGCTCCGCCCGGGCGCAGCGAAACATGATTTCCAGCCGCGCCGCGGGGGACTCAGCGCCGGGTACGTCCTTCCAGAAGGTCTCGTCATGGGGCCCCCGGTTATACCAGAACGCCAGCATCAAGCCCTCGATCCCGCCGCGTCTGAGGCGTTCCAAATGGTGCCGCTCCAGCACGCGGGTTTCCCCCGCGAGACGGCGGCGGGTTACGTCGTACAGCAAATCCGAATGTCCGTCGAAGACCTTCACTTCTATCATGCCCTTTCTCTCAATGCTGATGCCTGCGCCAGGGGCTTTGCCCCTGGACCCCGCTAAAGCAATCCATGCTGTTACCCTCTGCTTCAATTGTATACACTTCCACGTTGTAGTATAGCATTTCAGGCGCTGAGAATCACTACAGATGCGCTTTCTTTTTTCGGAGACACGAATGTTCTATATTTCTTACAAAATTCTTATAAAAAATTTTACGTTTTCCGCAGATCCCTCTTGACAAGCCGGGAAAAATCCGATAGACTAAAAGAAAATGTAAAGCTGTGCGGCTTTACAGAATGGGGGCGGCTTTGTGAAGAATCAGACCTACCGGATGGCCATGCTCTTCGACTTCTACGGCGAACTGCTCACCGAGCGGCAGAAGGAGTTCTTTGACCTCTACTACAACGAGGACCTCTCCCTGGCCGAAATCGCGGAAAACGAGGGTATCTCCCGCCAGGGCGTGCGGGATGTCATCGTCCGCGCCGAGGCCGTCATGCAGGAGGTGGAGGACAAAACGGGCATCATCAAGCGCTTCCTCGCCCGCAGCGAGCACGTCGACGCCATCGCCGCCGCCGCCGCCGAAATCCGCACCATCAACTACCGCTACTACGACGACCGCCGCCTCGCGGAGCTGGCAGAGCTGATCCGCAAGGAGGCCGCCGCGCTGAAGGAATGACGCTATGGCTTTTGAAGGATTGACCGAAAAACTGAACGCCGCGTTCAAGCGCCTGCGCGGCAAGGGACGCCTGACCGAAAACGACGTCCGGGAGGCCATGCGGGAGGTCCGTCTGGCCCTCCTGGAGGCCGACGTGAGCTACAAGGTCGTCAAAGACTTCGTGGCCTCCGTCACGGAACGGGCCGTGGGCTCCGACGTCCTGGAGAGCCTCACCCCCGCCCAGCAGGTGGTCAAAATCGTCAACGAAGAGCTGACGAACCTCATGGGCGGCGCCAACGCGAAGCTCACCATGGCCAACAGCGGCCCCACCGTCGTCATGATGGTGGGCCTCCAGGGCGCGGGCAAGACCACCACCACCGCCAAGCTGGGCGGACTCATGCGCAAGCAGTACCAGAAGCGCCCCCTCCTCGCCGCCTGCGACGTGTACCGCCCCGCCGCTATTGAACAGCTCAAGGTAGTCGGCGGACAGCTGGACCTCCCGGTCTTCGAGCAGGGCCAGGGCGACCCGGTGAAAATCGCCGAGAACGCCATCCGCCACGCCAAGGACCACGGCAGCGACATGGTCTTCCTGGACACCGCCGGACGCCTCCACGTGGACGAAGCTCTGATGAACGAGCTGAAACGGATGAAGGCAACCGTCCACCCCAACGAAATCCTCCTGGTGGTGGACGCCATGACCGGCCAGGACGCGGTGAACGCCGCCATGGCCTTCGACGAGGCCCTGGGCATTGACGGCGTAGTCCTGACGAAGCTGGACGGCGACGCCCGAGGCGGCGCGGCCCTCTCCATCCGGGCCGCCATGGGCAAGCCCATCAAGTTCGCGGGCACGGGTGAAAAGCTGGACATGATTGAGCCCTTCCACCCGGACCGCATGGCCTCCCGCATTCTGGGCATGGGCGACATGCTGTCGTTCATTGAGAAAGCGGAAGCGGCCTACGACGAGAAGCAGGCGGCAAAGCTGGAGGAAAAGCTCCGCCGGAACCGCTTCACCCTCCAGGACTACTATGACCAGCTCCAGCAGCTGAAAGGCATGGGTGACCTGAGCCAGCTTCTGGGCATGATGCCCGGGGGCCTGGGCAAGCAGCTCCAGGGCGCGAATCTGGACGAGAAAATGATGTCCCACACGGAGGCGATCATTCTCTCCATGACCCCCCAGGAGCGTGAAACCCCGCAGATTCTGAACGCCAGCCGCAAGAAGCGCATCGCGGCAGGCTGCGGCCAGGAGGTAGCGGACGTCAACCGCCTGCTGAAGCAGTTCGAGATGATGCAGCAGCTCACCAAGCAGATGACGAAAGGCCGTATGCCCCAACTGGGCGGCATGAAAAGCCCCCGTCTCCACGGCTTCGGCCGCAAAAAACGCTTCCGTTAAGATCCGTCCGCAAAACGCTCCGTTTTGCGGACCGCAGGCACCGAGTTGCCGTCGCAGAGGCTACCGTCCCCCACCTCGCCGCAGAGCGAGTTAAAAAGTTCTTTTTGGTTCTTTTTCTTTCAAGAAAAAGAACGAAAAGCTTATAAATTAACAACAAACTACAATTTTTGGAGGTACACACATCATGGTCAAGATCAGACTGCGCCGCATGGGCGCGAAGAAGGCTCCTTTCTATCGCGTAGTAGTAGCCGACTCCCGTTTCCCCCGGGACGGTCGGTTCATCGAGGAGATTGGCACATACAACCCCTGCGTCTCTCCCGCCGAGATCAAGATTGACGCCGAGCGTGCCCAGGCGTGGATCAAGTCTGGCGCTCAGCCCACGGACACGGTCAGAGCTCTGCTGAAAAAAGTGGAAGTCCTCTGATGCCGGAGGGCGGGACATGAAGGACTTGCTGCTCTATATTGCCAGGAACCTGGTGGACAACCCCGACGCCGTGTCTGTCACGGAGGTCCCGGGAAGCCAGGAGCTGACCCTGGAGCTGCGGGTGGCTCCCGACGACATGGGCAAAGTCATTGGACGTCAGGGGCGGATTGCGAAGGAAATCCGCACCGTCGTCCGCTCCTACGCCCAGCGCCTGGGCACCAAGGTTTCCGTTGACATTATAGACTGACAAAAGGACCTCCGCTTCTGCGGAGGCCCTTTTTTCTGCACTTTTCTGTAGTTTTACGGTTTTACAGCTTCGTGTTCACATAGTCGATGAAGCGGTAGGTCAGCCCGTTTTCGCAGAATTCCTCGCCGCTGCGCTCCATCTCCCAGCCAGGCAGCTTATCCAGATTGGGGAAAAACGTGTCGGCGTCGTCCACCTGGGCGTCCACCCTGGTAAGGAACACGCGCCTGCACTGAGGCAGCAGCGCCGCGTAAACGCTCCCGCCGCCGATCACCCAAAGCCCCTCAGCCTCAGTCCCGCCAGCCAGTGCGACGGCGTCCTTCGGACTGGAGACAATCTCCGCCCCCTCCACCGCCAGCTCGCTGTTATTGCTGATCACAATATTTCTCCGCTCTCCCAGGGGCCTCCCGCCCGGAAAACTCTCCAGCGTCCTCCGCCCCATAATCACCGTGCCATTCAGCGTAAGCGCGCGAAAGCGCCTCATATCCGCCGGCAGATGAAAGAGAAGCCGATCCTCCCGCCCAATCGCCCAGTGCCGGTCTGCTGCAACAATCGCGTTCATACTGATACTCTCCTTAGTAATACGTAAGATCGCCCTACGAGGGACGGGGGCCTCCGGCGGCCAAGGAGGCTCTGCCTCCTTGGATTCTCCGCCAGGGAGGCAGGCGCCTCCCTGGACCCTGGCAGATCAGGCCGTTTTTGACGGCGGTTGCTAGATCGCTACCGGAATCGGGTCCTCAAAGTGCGCCGGGGTGTAGCCTTCTATGCGGAAGCTGTCTGGGGTGAATTGGTAGAAATCCGTGATCGCCGGATCGGTTGTGAAAGTGGGGGCGGGGGTTGGGGTGTTCGCCAGAATACGCTCTATTAGGGGAACGTGGCGGTCGTAGATGTGGGCGTCGGCGATAACGTGGACCAGTTCGCCGGGGACCAGGCCCGCGCTCTGCGCAAACATGTGCAGCAGAACCGCGTACTGGACTACATTCCAGTTGTTGGCCGTCAGCATGTCCTGACTGCGCTGGTTCAGGATGGCGTTCAGCACGTTCCCCGAGACGTTGAAGGTCATGGAGTAGGCGCAGGGGTAGAGGCGCATTTCGTGGAGGTCCTGGAAGTTGTACAGGCTCGTCAGAATGCGGCGGGAGGCCGGGTTGTGCCGCAGGTCGTAGAGGACCCGGTCCACCTGGTCCATCTCCCCCTCCGGGTACTGGTGCTTCACTCCCAGCTGGTAGCCGTAAGCCTTGCCGATGGACCCGTCCTCGTCCGCCCAGGCGTCCCAGATGTGGGCCTCCAGGTCGTGGACGTTGCTGGACTTCTTCTGCCAGATCCAAAGGAGTTCCTTCACGGCGGTCTTCCAGTAGGTCCGCCGCAGGGTCAGGATGGGGAACTCCGCCTGCAAATCGTAGCGGTTCACAATGCCGAATTTCTTGACGGTGTGGGCAGGCGCGCCGTCCTCCCAGTGGGGCCGGACCTCCTGATCGGTGTCCCAGACGCCGTTTGCGAGGATGTCCCGGCAGTTCCGGATGAAGAGCTGATCCGCGTGGCTCATGAGGACGCCTCCGTTTCTTTTTCAGTCTACTGTACTATATCAGATTTTCGCACGCCTGTCAGCCGTAATTTTTGATGAAATCTATTGCCCTTTCGCCCGTTTCTAAAAAAGATTGCACAAAAAATACGGTATATTTGTAGGAAATCTGCCTTGTGAAATGCAGGGATTTGCTTTAAGATAGGCAGTAGGAAAACGGGGAAAGGGGGCTGGGACACATGCCGGAGGCAGGGAAGCGGGGATACCTGAACGAGAACTTCCGCCTGTTCCACCTGCGGGACAGCCGCGCCCAGAAGCTGGACTACCACTACCACGAGTTCGACAAGCTGATCCTCTTCCTGAACGGCAAGGTCACGTATCTGATTGAGGGCGTGACCTACTTCCTCCAGCCCTGGGACCTCCTGCTGGTTCAGCACAGCATGATCCACCGCGCCATCATCGACCCGGCGGAGCCCTACGAGCGCATCATCATCTGGCTGGGCCGGGACTGGCTGGACGCCCGCGGCGCACCCGGCGAAGCCCTGGACGCCTGCTTCGACGCCGCCGCCTCCCGGAACTTCCACCTTCTCCGCACGGCCCCCGACCGCCGCCTGCACTACATGCAGGTCCTCCAGCAGCTTGAAGAGGCTCTCCACTCTCAGGAGTTTGGAGCCTCCCGCCTGGTGGACCTGCTCTGCCAGCAGTTTCTGATCCTGGTGAACCGGGAGGCCCTGCGGGACCCGGCGGTGGAGGCGGGGAGTTACCGGGTGGACCCGAAGATTGAGGAAGTGATCCGCTACATTGCTGCCCACCTGGACGGTGACCTGACCGTGGACGCCCTGGCGAAGCGCTTCTACGTCAGCCGCTACTACCTCATGCACCGCTTCAAGGCGGTCACAGGCTACTCCCTCCACCAGTATATCAGCCAGAAGCGCCTCCTGCGGGCGGGGGAGCTGATCCGCTCCGGGGTGCCGGTGATGAAAGCGGCGAATCAGGTGGGCTTTTCGGAGTATTCCACGTTTCTCAGGGCGTTCCGGAACACGTTCCACATGACGCCGAAGGCGTTTCGTTGACAGAAAAAGAGGAAGGAAGGGCGGCAAATATGGAAGCGAAGCCCATAGGCGTCGAGTTCTCCAACCGGGACCTCCGGCGCTTGATTGTGCCCCTGATCATCGAGCAGACCCTGGCGATAGCGGTAGGTCTGTGCGACTCCATCATGGTTTCCCAGGTGGGGGAGGCGGCGATTTCGGCGGTGTCCCTGGTGGACACGGTGAATGTGCTTCTGGTAGGTGCTTTCGCGGCTCTGGGCACAGGCGGCGCGGTGATTGCGGGGCAGTATCTGGGGAAGCGCGATCTGGAAAAGGCGGGGCATTCCAGTGCGCAGTTGATGCTGTTCATGGTGGAGGCGTCCCTGCTGATCATGGCGCTGTTCTACCTGGGCAAGGGCTTTGTGCTGGGCGTGGTGTTCGGGCGCGTGGAGCCGGACGTAGCCGCCTACGCGAATACATACTATTTAATAGTAGAGTCCTCCATCCCCTTCTTGGCGGTCTACAGCGCCGGGGCGGCGCTGTTCCGCGTGATGGGCAACTCGGGGATTTCCATGTGGGTGTCCCTTGTGATGAATATCATCAATGTGGTGGGCAACGCGATTCTGATTTTCGGCTTTCACTGGGGCGTGGAGGGCGTAGCGGTTCCGACGGTGGCATCCCGCGTATTCGCTGCTGCGGCCATGGTGATTCTGTTGCAGCGCAAGGATTTGCCCCTTCAAATAGAGCGTTTCACCTTCAAACACGACCCCTATGTGGTGCGGAACATCCTCCGTTTCGGCGTCACCAACGGCCTGGAGAGCAGCATGTTCCAGCTGGGCAAAATTCTCCTTCTCTCCACGGTTTCGGTCCTGGGCACCGCCTCCGTAGCGGCCAACGCCATCGGCAACAACATCGCCACCTTCCACTGCATGGCAGGCAACGCCACAGGCTTGGCGATGGTGACGGTAGTATCCCAATGCGTAGGCGCAGGCAGCATCGAAAAGGCAAGATACTACACAAAAAAGCTGATGAAAGTGGCCTATGTCTCCATGGCGATCTGCATCATAGGCATAGAATTCGCCCTTCCAATCCTCCTGAAATTCTACAACGTATCCCCCGAAGCCGAACTCTACGCCCGCCAAATCCTCCGAATGCACGCCATCATGACGATCCTAATCTGGCCCGTCGCCTTCGTCCTCCCCCAGGCCCTGCGCGCCGCAGGCGACACCAGATTCACCATGCTCGTCTCCACCGTCTCCATGTGGACCATGCGCGTCTGCTTCGGCATCCTCCTGGCCCGCCACCTCGGCTACGGCGTCCTCGGCATCTGGATGGCCATGTTCGCCGACTGGGTCCTCCGCATCGCCCTCTTCGTCCCCCGCTGGTGCGGACACCGCTGGGAGAGCATGGGGTTGTAGTGCCTGCATACGGGGGACGGGAGACGGGGGGCCTCCGGCGGCTTCCTTTTCTCGAGAGAAAAGGAAGCGAAAAGAGCTTTAGATCCGCTCTATGCTCTGGCATTCGCGGAGGCATCTCGCACGGTGACGCAGTAACAGCATATGGGGCCTTCCATAGTCATGGAAGGCCCCATATATGTTATATTGGTATCTGAAAATACACCCCGTAGAGGGCGGTGTCATGTAGGTAAGCTGAAAAAAGCAAAAGTGGACCCAGCTGCTCATTCAAAAAAACAGCCAAACCCTCGTCAATAGTTCAGAAATGGAAAACGCATTTAGAGCAATTCTCAAAATAAACAATAACCAGCGTGGCGAAACCAGGCAAGACAATCATGTGGGGAGACGCAGCGAAAGGCAAATTGAATAGCAGAATCAAGCGCATCGGGAGAACGGACCCGAAGCTTTCTTAAAGTG
>JAAVZX010000071.1 GCA_022791875.1 Oscillibacter sp. | reverse complement strand
TCCTGGTGGACGGCCGGGCCTTGAAGCTCCATCCCCTTAACTGCACCGCATTCAACGCCGAATTCGACGGAGACCAGATGGCCATTCACGTCCCCCTCAGCGCCGACGCCCAGGCGGAGGCCCGCATCCTCATGCTCTCCGCCAACAACCTCCTCCGGCCCCAGGACGGCGGGCCTGTGACCGTGCCCACCCAGGACATGGTGCTGGGCAGCTACTACCTGACCATGGACCGCATGGGCAGCGGGGAGAAGGGCGCGGAGGAGATCTGGTGCGAGGACCCGAGGGACACCGGACTGCCGGCCCGGACCGTTGTCAGCGCCGACGAATTCCTTGCCGCCAACGCCGCCATTGACGCGGAGAACGAAGAAATCAAGAAACAGAATAAGAAAATCGAGGACGAGAACAAGATCCTGAAAGCGGAGGGCGAACCCCTCAAGGAGCTCCTGCCCTTGAAGCGACAGGCCACCTACAAGCCCGTGCGCATCTACGCCAGCGAGAACGAGGCCCTCATGGCCTACAACGAGGGCGTCATCGGGCCCCACTGTCCCATCCTGGTCCGCCGGACCTGGAGCATGGACGGCACGGACCACACCGGCATCGTGGAGATCACCCCGGGACGCATCATTTTCAACCAGAACATCCCCCAGGACCTGGGCTTCGTGGACCGCAGCGACCCCGCCCATATCTGCGACTACGAGATCACCATGACCTGCGGCAAGGAACAGCTGGGTGAGATCGTCGACCGGACCATCAACAAGCACGGCTTCACCGCCGCCGCCGAGGTCCTGGACGCCATGAAGGCTACCGGCTACCATTACTCCACCCGCGCCGCCATCACCGTCTCCATCGCCGACATGACCATCCCTCCCCGGAAGTACGAGATGGTCGCCGCCACGGAGCAGGAGGTCCTGGATATCGAGTTCCAGTACCGCATGGGCTTTATGACGGACAAGGATCGCTACAAGCTCGTGGTGGAAGCCTGGGAGAAAACCACCGAGGACGTCTCCAAGGCCCTCCGGGAAAACCTGAACCGCTACAACCCCATCTTCATGATGGCCGACTCCGGCGCCCGGGGCTCCATGAAGCAGATCCGCCAGCTGGCCGGTATGCGCGGCTGTATCGCCAACACCGCCGGACGGACCATCGAGATCCCCATCAAGGCCAACTACCGCGAGGGCCTCACGGCCCTGGAATACTTCATCTCCAGCCGGGGCGCCCGGAAGGGCCTTACCGACACCGCCCTCCGCACCGCGGACTCCGGATACCTCACCCGCCGCATGGTGGACGTGAGCCAGGACGTGATCATCCGCTCCGACGATTGCGGCGTTACCCACGGCATCAAAGTCTCCGAGATCAGCGAGAAGGGGCAGATGATTGAAAAGCTGTCCAGCCGCCTCCGGGGCCGCTTCACCGTCAGCGATGTGGTGGACGCCGAGACGGGGGAGATCCTGATCTCCAGCAGCGTCATGATGGAGGGCGAGCCCGAGGCGGCCCTTCTGGAGAGCCGCCACTGGGTCCAGGAGAACACCCGCCCCGGCGACCGCTGCGAGTACGACCCCAAGGGCAGCCCGGACGTGAAGCCCACGGTGATGATCCGCACCGTCCTGACCTGCAAGGCCCCCAGCGGCGTGTGCGCCAAGTGCTACGGCATGAACCTGGCTACCTCCCGCCCCGTGGGCCGCGGCGAGGCCGTGGGCATCATTGCCGCCCAGTCCATCGGCGAGCCCGGCACCCAGCTCACCATGCGTACCTTCCACACCGGCGGCATCGCCGGAGGCGACATCACCCAGGGCCTCCCCCGTGTCGAGGAGCTCTTCGAGGCCCGGAGGCCCAAGCGTATGGCCACCCTGGCGGAGATCGGCGGCACGGTCAGCATCAAGGAGGCCGACAAGGGCAGCCTCCTGAACGTCACCGTCACCGCACCCGACGGCGACACCCGCACCTACGCCCTGCCCCAGACCGGCCTCCAGGTCCGCAGCGGCGCCGTCATTGAGGCGGGCACCCAGCTCACCTACGGCGCTCTCTACCCCAAGGACATCCTCCGGATCTGCGGCTCGGACGCCGTGTACAACTACCTGATTCAGGAAGTCCTCCGCGTCTACCGCCAGCAGGGCGTGGACATCAACGACAAGCACATCGAGGTCATCGTCCGCCAGATGATGCGCAAGGTCCTCCTGGAGGACGCGGGCGACACGAACCTCCTGGACGGCTCCATGGTGGACGTCCTGGAGCTGGACGCCGCCAACGAGGAAATCGACCGCCGCCGTGCCAACGGCGAGGTCCGCGAGGACGGCGAACCCCTCCGCCACGCCGAGGGCACCCAGCAGCTGATGGGCATCACCAAAGCCTCCCTCGCCACCGACTCCTTCCTCTCCGCCGCCTCCTTCCAGGAGACCACCAAGGTCCTCACGGAAGCCGCCATCAAGGGCAAAGCCGACCGCCTCATGGGCCTCAAGGAAAACGTCATCATCGGCAAACTCATCCCCGCAGGCACCGGCCTCCAGGTCTACCAGAACAAGGCCGAGGAAATCGTGCCGCCCTCCGAGGAGGAAGCCGTGCCCGAGGAAGCTCCCTGCGCGGAGTGAACGGGGGGCCTCCGGCGGCTTACTTTTCTTGAAAGAAAAGTAAGCAAAAGAACTTTTTAATACCGCTCTATACCCTGGTGGGCGCGAAAGCCTGTCACACGGTAACGGAGAACAAAGCAGGTGGGACCTTCCATTGACATGGAAGGTCCCACATATGTTTATGATTGTTTGCAAAACACCCCGTAGGGGCGGACCTCTGTGTCCGCCTTTCCCCCGCAACTGCCATGGTTGCCTAGGGTGCACACCGTAGGGGACGCCGCTCTCGGCGTCCCGTCCCCCGCGCCCACCGCACCTATGGAAACGCGCCCCACAAGCACCCCTCACCCTTTCAGAATATCCGTATTCCGGAACTGGATCGCCTCGGCCAGGTGAACAGGGGTAATATCAGGAGAGGCATCCAGATCCGCGATAGTCCGGGCAACGCGGAGAATTCGGTCATGGGAACGCGCCGTCAGCCCCAGGCGCTGGAACGCGTTCTTCATCAGCGTATCGCAGGCTTCATCCAGGCGGCAGTATTCCCCCAGCTGCGCCGGGGTCATCTGGGCGTTGCAGGCCGCTCCGGTGCCCTGGAGGCGCTTCGTCTGGATGGCGCGGGCGGCGTCTACGCGGGCTTTTACCGTCGCCGAGTCCTCCGGCGTCTCGCGGCGGCGCATGGCGTCGTATTCTACCGAGGGGACGGTTACGTGCAGGTCAATCCGGTCCAGGAGAGGGCCGGAGATTTTTTCTACGTAGCGGGCCGCGTCGCGGTCGGAACAGGTGCAGCGGCGGTCCGGGTGGCCGCGCCAGCCGCAGCGGCACGGGTTCATGGCGCATACCAGCTGGAAGCGGGCCGGGAGGCGCAGGGTGCCGCCTGCGCGGGCAACGGTCACTTCGCCGTCCTCCAGAGGCTGTCTGAGGACCTCCAGAGCGTCCCGGCGGAACTCGGGAAGCTCGTCCAGAAACAAAACGCCGTTGTGTGCCAGGGAGATTTCGCCGGGGCGCATGGCGGGTCCGCCGCCGGCCAGGGCGGAGGCGGAAGTCGTGTGATGGGGACTGCGGAAGGGGCGGCGGGTCAGGAGGGGGTGCCTGGGGTCCGTGAGGCCCGCTACGGACCAGATGCCGGAGCTCTCCAGGGCTTCCTCCCGGGCCAGGTCCGGCAGAATGGAGGGCAGGCGCTTCGCCAGCATGGACTTGCCCGCGCCGGGGGACCCGATCAGCAGGAGATTATGCCCGCCTGCGGCGGCAATCTCCAGAGCCCGCTTCACGTTCTCCTGGCCCATCACGTCCCTGAGGTCCAGGAGGGCCGACTCGTCCTCTCCGGGCACCCAGGCGGGCGCGGGTTCCAGGGGGACCTCCCCGCGGAGATGGCGGGCCAGGGATTCCACGTCGGGAACGCCGTAGACGGTAAGCCCGTCGGCCAGGGTGGCCTCGGCGGCGTTGGCGGCGGGGACGAAGAGCTGGCGGATACCCGCTTTTGCCGCGGCCAGGGCCATGGGGAGGACGCCGGTGACGCTGCGGACGGTGCCGGTGAGGGAGAGCTCGCCGACGAAGGCGGCGCCGGCGGGGGGCTGGGGCAGGTCGCCGCTGGCGGCGAGGATGCCGACGAGAATGGGGAGGTCGTAAATGGTGCCCGCCTTCTTCTGCCCGGCGGGGGCCAGGTTCACGGTGATGCGGCTGACGGGGAACTTGACGCCCGCGTTCTTGACCGCGGCCCGGACCCGTTCGCGGGCTTCCCGGACGGCGGCGTCGGGGAGGCCCACAATGTCGAAGGCGGGCAGGCCCCCGGAAAGAAAGCACTCCGCGCTGACCTCGTAGCCCCGGATGCCGCTCAGGCCCAGAGAACGGATTGTTACGACCATTGGAAAGACCTCCTACATTTAATAATTGACAATTGAGAATTGATAATGGATAATGTTTTAGACGGATTGATTGTTTTATGCGGGTTTGGGGGATGGCCTGGCGTGGGCATCGTGCCCCATATGGGTGCATCCACATAAGTGCGGCGGTCGCGGGGGACGGGCAAACACAGAGGTCCGCCCCTACGGATATACCTGCGGAATCTTTCATGACAATGAAAGGTTCCGCACGCAGGCACCCATCCCGGCGCAACAGCCACAACAACCACCGGATTCGCGTCGCGTTAAAGCTCTTTTTGGTTACTTTTTCTCTCGAGAAAAAGTGACCCGCCGGAGGCCCCCCGTCCCCCGCGGGGCGCATGCAGACAGTATACCACAAAATCCCACAGGAGGAAAGACGGGAGCGAAAAAATCCCTATGGGACAGGTTGTCAATCCGGAGAGGAAAAATTTGTGCAATAAATAACAATCCGGCGGTTTACATTGAAAATAAATCGTGCTATAATGACAACGCATGGGGATTTGGCGGAAGGCCGGATTCTCTGTTTTGGAAAGCCTGCCGCTTCCCGGCGGCGGATTTATAGGAGGTAAGTATATGGCAAGAAAGTTCAAGTCTATGGACGGTAACAACGCCGCTGCATATGTCAGCTACGCGTTTACCGAAGTGGCGGGCATCTACCCGATTACCCCGTCCTCTCCCATGGCAGACTTGGTCGACCAGTGGTCCGCCGCTGGTCAGAAAAACATCTTCGGCACTACCGTAAAAGTAGTGGAGATGCAGTCCGAGGCGGGCGCGTCGGGCACCGTGCACGGCTCCCTGGCCGCGGGCGCTCTGACCACTACCTACACCGCGTCCCAGGGCCTGCTGCTGATGATCCCCAACATGTACAAGATCGCCGGCGAGCTGCTCCCTTGCGTGTTCCACGTCTCCGCCCGCACCGTGTCCAGCCACGCGCTGAACATCTTCGGCGACCACTCCGACGTCATGGCCTGCCGCCAGACCGGCTTCGCCATGCTCTGCGAGGGCAACGTTCAGGAGGTCATGGACCTGAGCCCCGTGGCCCATCTGGCCTCCATTGAGGGCCGCGTCCCCTTCCTGAACTACTTCGACGGCTTCCGCACCTCCCACGAGATCCAGAAGGTGGCCGTGTGGGACTACGACGACCTGAAGGAAATGTGCGACATGGACGCGGTGAACGCGTTCCGCAAGCACTCCCTGAACCCCGAGCGCCCCAGCATGCGTGGCTCCCACGAGAATGGAGACATCTTCTTCCAGCACCGGGAAGCCTGCAACCCCTACTACGACGCCCTGCCTGACGTGGTAGAGAAATACATGGGCAAGATCAACGAAAAGCTGGGCACCGACTACCAGCTCTTCAACTACTACGGCGCACCCGACGCCGAGCGGGTCATCATCGCCATGGGCTCCATCTGCGACGTGGCCGAGGAGGTCATCGACTACATGACCGCCCAGGGCGAGAAGGTCGGCCTCATCAAGGTCCGCCTGTACCGCCCCTGGCGCGCCGACAAGCTGGTTGCCGCCATCCCCGCCGCCTGCAAGAGCATCGCCGTCCTGGACCGCACCAAGGAGCCCGGCTCCCTGGGCGAGCCCCTCTACATGGACGTGGTCACTTCCCTGGCCAACGCCGGAAAGAACGACATCAAGGTCATCGGCGGCCGCTACGGCTTGGGCAGCAAGGACACCCCGCCCCGGAGCGTCTTCGCCGTGTTTGAAGAGCTGACCAAGGCCGAGCCCAAGCGCCAGTTCACCATCGGCATCGTGGACGACGTGACCAAGCTGTCCCTGGACGAGCACCCCGCCCCCAACACCGCCGCGGAAGGCAC
>JAAVZX010000070.1 GCA_022791875.1 Oscillibacter sp. | reverse complement strand
ACACGGTAAGTTATTGCAACGCTGGTGGGTCCTTCCACTTGCATGGACGGACCCACTTATTTTTATTTATCAGCATATAAAAAATTCATGTGGTCCTTACCTCGCAACGAGGTAAGGACCACTTTGCTCAGCCCCCCGTTTCGGCGCGACAGGCTTCTTCACCCACCGGTTTCGCGTGGAGTTAAAAAGTTCTTTTGCTTACTTTTCTTTCCAGAAAAGTAAGCCGCCGGAGGCCCCTCGTATGGCAGGCACAAAAAATTCCGGAGCCTTTCGGCTTCGGAATTTCTGGAGCGGGCAACGAGGCTCGAACTCGCTACCTCCACCTTGGCAAGGTGGCGCTCTACCAGATGAGCTATGCCCGCGTCAACGAGGATTATTCTAGCAGACTTTTCCGTTTGTGTCAAGGGGTCTTTTGAAATTTTTTTGCGCCCTTTGGCGCGGGGTCTGGGAACGGTTCCTTTTGTATATTGTATAGTCTGAGGAAATCTTTGGGACTCTAGGGAAAAATGGGCACGGGCTTCCAGGAATTTGAAGGGGTTGGGGGCGGGGTTTGTCGAAATTGGCGAATTTACCAATTCGCGGTGGAAATAGCAGTTGATTTTATGCTATTTTTACGCTATAATGATTTCGTTAAGATTTTCAAATTTTCTATAGAATGGGGAGGAATATCTTGCCAAACCGGTTCCGTTACAAAAAATTATTTCCGGCTACATTGGTTTTCTCCGGGGGCTTGATCGTGCTGGGCCTCTTCCTTCAACCCTTCGAGAGCATCCTGACCGGGCTGTACCACATTGTCACACTCCAAGATCTGCTGATCACCGATTACGTCTCCATCGGGGGGCCTGGGGCGGCGCTGATCAACGCCGGAATCGTGACCGCTATCTCTATTTGCATCCTCAAATTCTCCGGAGACCCGTTTAACGGTTTTACGATCGTCGAAATGGGGCTTATGGCCGGGTTCTCCCTCTTTGGGAAGAATTTCTTCAATATCTGGCCGATTATCTTCGGCACCTGGCTCTATGCCCGCTACCAGAGGGACCCCTTTTCCAAACACGCCGGGGTCAGCCTCCTGTCTACCTCCCTGGCTCCGCTGGTGAGCTATATGTCCCTGGGAAGCGTTCACGCCAGTCTTCCGCTGGGGCTCGCCGTGGGCATCGCCATCGGGTTTATTATGCCCTCCCTGTCCTCCTACACCTATAAAATTCAGAACGGCATGAACCTATACAACATGGGCTTCGCCTGCGGTCTTCTGGCTATGATGATCGTTCCCATGCTGAAAGCGTTTGGGGACAGCCCTGATACTGTGCTGTTCTGGGCTACCGCTTATAACCGCAAGTTCGAGATCGTCCTGGGCATTCTGTGCTCCTTCTCCATTCTGTTCGGGCTGTTCGGGGTTGGGAAGTCTCCCTCGGCGGTGCTGAGGGGCTACCGCCGGCTGCTGTCCACCATCGGGCGCGCTCCCAGCGACTATCTGCGCATGTTCGGCTACGGCCCCGTGCTGGTGAACATCGGCGTCAACGGCTTCCTGGGCATGGCCTACATCCTCCTGGTGGACGGGGACCTGAACGGGCCGACGATGGGGGGCATTCTCACGATCATGGGCTTCTCCGCCTTCGGAAAGCACGCTCTGAACATCATCCCCGTGATGATCGGCGTGTTCATCGGGGCCTACGGGATACACTATACGCCGGACTATCCGTCTCTGCAATTAGCGGGACTGTTCGGCACGACGCTGGCCCCTATCGCGGGCTACTTCGGCTGGCCTGCGGGCATCCTGGCGGGGTTCATCCACTCCGCGCTGGTGCTCCAGACCGGGGGGCCTGTGGCGGGGCTGAACCTGTACAACAACGGGTTCTCCGGAGGGCTGATCGCTATCGTGCTGTATCCTACCATTACCGCCATCGTCCGCCGCCGGCGTCCCACCCTCCAGGAGGAGGACTACTACGACCTCTTTGAGAAGAGCGAGCCCATCGACATTACCACCTGGCACACCCGTCCCAGCGTGGCGATCTGGTCCCACAAGAGGCCGGACGCGTAGGGAATCCCGTTTTTCCTGGTACGGACCGGGGAGCCCGGCTTTGGAAGGGCCGCGTTCTCCGGTTTCTTTTGAATCCCACCGAAAAACTGGGTGACATTTGTGGGGAAAAGTGCTATCATGAGCATATAGAATGACAGAGGGGGGAGGCCCATGAAAACGGCCAGGCTTTTTATAGCCGCTCTGTACCTGCATCTGGCGCTGAGCATCGCCGCGCCTGTGGGCATCCTGATTCTGAACTGGCAGCGGGAGGAATTCAGCGAGGGCGGCAAGCTCTTGGTTCTGAGCTGGCTGGCGGGGACCGTTCTGGCGGTGGTTCTGGGGTGGATCTGCGCGGTGATGGGCTTCGTGGCGCGGCATCAGAGGCATATGGGGCGGCTGGTGAGCGGGTGGCGGCTGCTGAAAATGAAAACGATTCCTTTTTATGTGCTGTACTTCGTCTGGAGCGGCGTGGTGTGCGGGGCGCTGATTATCTCGTCCAGGGGGGCGCTGCTCCCGCTGCTGCTGATTCCGGCGGGTCTGGTGTGCCTGTTCGTGTTCCAAAGCGGCTGTCTGGGCCTGGCGCTGGTCCACACCATGCGCCGCCACGGCGACGGCCCCTCCCTGTTCCATTACCCGGGCCAAATCCTCCCCGTATTGGACGTGGTAAGCACCTTATTTTTGATGCGATCCCTGCACGTAGATAACATTAACTAAAACGGACTGATCTGCCAGGGTCCAGGGAGGCGCTTGCCTTGCCAGCCGGGCGTCCGGCCCCTGGTGGGGCGTCCAGAGGGGCAAAGCCCCTTTGGACGCCGGAGGCGGAAGGAGGGTTTGCAAAATGCTGAAGCGTCTGATCTGCGCAATAGCCGCGGCAATCGTGCTGGCAGGCACCGCGGGGGCCTGGAGCTACCCGGATAAGGTTCACGAGGGTGTGGACTATGCGGATATGGAGTGTGCAGGCTATGACGAGACGGCGCTGTGCGCGGTTCTGGACGAGCTGGAAGGGCTGGATCTGGAGCGCATGGACGACGCGCGCTGGAGGCGTGTCGACGACATCTATCACCAGATCGAGGCGGAGATAAATGTCCTGGAGACGCAGGCGGCGCTGATCGGGATCTGGTATGATGCTTCCGGCGGGTACGCGGAGGCGGCGGAGGCGCAGCGCGTTGTGTCTGAGCAGGAGACGCGGCTGTTTGACCGCTGCTACAAGGCGCTGGCACTGCTGTGCCATACGCCCTATGAAAACGTGCTGAACATCGGGCGGGAAAACGCGGAGGCTTTGGGGCGGTATGGCGGGCTGACGGACGCGATGCCGGAGCTTTATATGGAAGAGGACCGGCTGGAGCAGGCCTATGATCAGGTCATGGCCGGGGCGGAGTCTGAACCGGAAAGCCTGCTGGACCTGTCGGAGACGGAACGGGAGGCCGGGGAGATCTACCGGGAGCTGGTGGAGGTGCGGACCCGGATCGCCGAAGAGGCGGGGTACGGCCACTACGGCGACTACGCCTATTGGAACTCCTACAGCCGCGACTATACCCTTGACGATATCCGGACGGTGCGGGAGGCGGTGAAGGAACGCTTCGTGCCGCTGCTGGACGCGGTGGCGGAGGGCGTGAGCAGCCGGAACCTGCGGGCCCTGGAGCTGCGTGGGCGGGCCAGCGGTGAGGAAATCCTGGACGCGCTGGGGCCCTTCCTGGAAAGCGTCCACCCGGCGCTTCTGGAGGCGTATCAGTATTTGCGGGAGTACCACCTTTACGATATCGAGTACAGCGGGGAAAAGCTGCCGACGGGGTATACC
Organism: Oscillibacter sp.; assembly: GCA_022791875.1. GTDB lineage: Bacteria > Bacillota > Clostridia > Oscillospirales > Oscillospiraceae > Oscillibacter. The sequence goes on along the minus strand of JAAVZX010000070.1, from coordinate 49,433 downwards.
GTGGCCCTTCCGGCCTATGGGACGGCCTTTTTGTTTAACAGCCCCTACGGGGATTACCAGGACTACAGCGACGCTGTCCACGAGTTCGGGCACTTCAACGAGACGTTCCACAGCGATACCCACCCGCTTTGGGAGGATTTCAACATCGACGTCGGGGAGATCCACTCCCAGACGCTGGAGCTGCTGTTCACCGATTACGCGGACGAGGTCTTCGGGGATCTGGGGGACACCTATAGGCGGGTGATTCTCTACAACCTCATTTCCTCCGTGGTGGACGGGTGCCTTTACGACGAGTTCCAGGCGGAGGTCTATGAGAATCCGGAGATGGAGCTGGAGGAGATCAACCGGCTGTTCAAGGAGCTGTCGGAGGAATATGGGTACTACTATCCGGAGGATCAGGAGACGGACGGGAGCTGGGTTCAGATCTCCCATACGTTCCAGTCGCCGATGTACTACATCAGCTACGCCACGTCGGCGCTGTCGTCCCTGGACCTGTGGCTGCGGGCCCAGAGCGGGCGGGAGGAGGCCATCGACACCTACATGGATCTGACGGCGCTGTCTATGAGCAAGCCGTACCGGGAAGCCGTGTACCAGGCGGGACTGACCAATATCTTCCGGCGGGGCGGCGTGGAGGATATCGGGGCGCGGCTGGAGGCGTACCTGGAAGGGCGGGAGGTCCCAGAGCCGCGGGGCGAATGGGGCTGGTTCGTGAAGGGAACGCCTGACGCGGGGGCGGCGGTGCTGGTTCTGCTTGTGATACCGGTTTTCGTGGCCGGTGCGGCGGGGTCTGCGGCGCTGCTGCGCCGGGGACGCAGGCGGGAACGGGTGGAGCCGTTTACTTACCCGGATCGGAAGCCGCCTTGGGAATTTTGATTTTCCGTAATTTGAAGAAATGTCAAGTCCTGTGCCGTAATGTTGGGCGTGGGGCTTGACTTTTTGGCCAGTCTGTATTATTGTATTATGTATCTGGTAAAATGGGAGGTAGTATGATGAACATACTGCGCAGTTTGGTCCGCCGTGGGGCGGCGTTGTGCCTGGCGGCACTGTTGGTTCTGCCTGTGTTCGCGGCGGACGGGAAGTCCGAGGCCGCGGGGCGGCAGGAGGATTTGGATTTTCTCTATGGCCAGGTTCTGGCGAGGCATCCGGATCTGTTCGCTAATACGCCGGAGGCGGAATTCCTGGCGCTGAAAGCGGAAATCGAAGCCCGGCTGGAGACGGAAAGCAAGACCGATTTCCTGCTGGACCTGATGCGGCTGACGGCTTTGGTGGGGGATTCTCATACGATGCTGTCTATCGGGAACGCCGCTGACCTTCGGATCTACCCGTTCAGCCTGGTGCGGCGGGGGACGGCATGGTATCTCTCCACCGCCGCGCCGGAGGATCGGGCGCTGCTGTGCCAGGAGGTGACGGCTTTGGCGGGACGGCCTGTGGAGGATGTCGTTACGGCGTTCGGGCAGATCTTCGGGTCCGATAACCGGGTCCACCTCCGGCGGAATTTTAGGCAGGCCAGTAATGTGGCGGATATTTATGAATATCTGGGACTGGTGGAGCCGGGCGCGCCGCTGACGGTGGAGATGAAAGACGGAAAGACGCTGTCTTTGGAGCCGGTGGATCAGGCGGCGGCAAATGAGCTGGAGGCCGTGCGTATTGCCGATCTGATTACCGGGACGCCGGAAACCGCTCAGGCGGACGCTTATTATGCCGCGAAGCCTCTGTCGGAGAGTACCTATTATATCCAGTACAACGCCTGCGCGGAGGAGGAAGACCTGCCTATGGAGGACTTTGCCGCACAGGTGGCGGAGGATTTGGAGAAGGGCAGCTATGACCGTATCCTGCTGGATCTGCGGAATAATGGGGGCGGTTCCGACGGCGTGATCTGGCCGCTGTTCAGCCTGATCCGGACGCGGCAGCTCGTCCAGGGGGACGACGTGGAGCTGGTGGGGCTGATCGGTGAGCGGACGTTTTCTTCGGCGCTCATCAACGCTGTGGAGATTCAGGAGATGGGCGGCGTGCTGGCGGGGGAGGCCGCTGGGGGAAGTGTGTGCCACTTCGGGGCGGTGAAGACGTTTGCACTGCCAAACTCGAAGGTTCCGGGTCAGCTTTCCAGTAAATATATCGACTTGAGCACGCTCTTGGACGCAGGGGCGGGCCGGGGCGTGGAGGCGCTGGAGCCGGATGTGGAGGTCGCGCAGACGCTGGAGGATACGCTGGCGGGGAAGGATACGCTGGTGGATTGGCTGATGGGGCATCCGGAACGATTGGAGGCGAAGGCGTACCCGGATGCGCCGCTGACTCGCGGGCGGTTTATTGGGCTGCTTTATGAGGCCGCGGGTGAGCCGGAGGCGGCGCTTATGGAGCTGCCTTTCCAGGATTGCTTGGGCGGTATAGAGTGGTACACCCCCGCTTTGGGCTGGGCAAAAGCGACGGGAATCGCGTTGGGGGATACTGAGGGTAACTTTAACGCGGCACGTCCTGTTACATGGAAGGAGGCTGCTGTCTTCCTGGCCCGCGCCGCTGCGGCCTTGAACCTTCCGGAGCCTGACCCTGCAACGAACCGCCGTGGGCCTGTTCCAGCAGCGTTGGCGGGAGGATGGATGCAGTCTTCTGCCACGTTGGCGTGGGATTTGGGGCTTCTTCCCGCCTCCGTGGATTACAGCCAGCCTCCGACGCGGGAACAGGGAGAGGGTATGGCTGAATCCCTTGGGGTGCAGGTCAGCAGGTAGTGCATCCCTGTGGGTGCGGAGGTCGCGGGGGACGGGACGCCGAGGGCGGCGTCCCCTACGGAATGGTTTGCAAAAAGTTATATAAAAATGTGGGGCCTTCCATGTCAATGGAAGGTCCCACTCGCTTACGCTTCGTTACCGTGTGACGGGCTTTCGTGACTGCCGGGGTATAGAGCGGTATTAAAGTTCTTTTGCTTACTTTTCTTTCAAGAAAAGTAAGCCGCCGGAGGCCCCCCGTAGGTAGGCACTCTCAGTTCATTTGCCGCCGACGGCTGAGGTTGACGGTGCCGTCCTGCATGTTGCTGAGAGTTTCGAGGCTTTTTCCGGTGCCGAGGGCTACGCAGGAGATGGCGTCTTCGGCGATTACGGTGTAGATGCCGGTGCGGGCGGTGACGAGTTTGTCGAAGCCGTCTACCAGGCTTCCGCCGCCGGTCATGACGATGCCGTTGGTGGAAACGTCGGCTACCAGTTCAGGGGGGGTGCGCTCCAGGACGGAGTGGATGGCTTCCATGATGCGCTCTACGGGTTCCTCGAAGGCGTCCATCATTTCCGTGGAGCTGACCGTTACCACCTTCGGGAGGCCGGTCAAGAGGCAACGGCCTTTTACGTCCATGGTGGCTTCCTCTTCCTTCGGGAAGACGCAGCCGATTTGCTTCTTCATTTCCTCGGCGGTGCGCTCGCCAACCAATAAGTTGTGCTTGCGGCGCATGTATTTTACGACGGCTTCGTTGAGCTGGTCGCCTGCGATCTTGATGGACGCGGACTCCACCACGCCGCCCAGGGAAATGACGGCAATGTCCGCGGTGCCGCCGCCGATGTCCACCACCATGTGGCCGTCGGGCTTGGCGATGTCGATGCCGGCGCCGATGGCGGCGGCTACGGGCTCCTCAATCAGGTACACCTTCCGTGCGCCTGCCTGGATGCCCGCGTCGATGACGGCGCGCTCCTCGACCTCGGTGATGCCGGAGGGGATGCAGATGATCACGCGGGGCTTGAAGAGGGAGACGCTGGTCACCTTATGAATGAACTCCCGAAGCATCCGTTCGGTCATGTCGTAGTCGGAGATGACGCCCTCCCGGAGGGGGCGGATGGCGATGATGTTGCCGGGGGTGCGGCCCAGCATGGCCTGGGCCTCCGCGCCCACTTTCAGGAGCTTTCCCGTGTTCTTATCCAGGGCCACGACGGAGGGTTCGTTCAGAACGATTCCCTTGCCCTTCACGAAGACCAATACGGAAGCGGTACCAAGGTCGATACCGATATCTTTAGACATAGGCGATTCCTCCACAAATCATTTGTACAAAAAAGTGTCGAACGGCTGGCTGGCCGCAATTACAGGCATATCAAGTATATTATACTGGCAGTCTTTTCAGAATGCAACCATATTCTTTCCCATATTCTCACCCATTTTCCCCACCAAAGTCCGTCAAAGCAACGACGGCGCAAAGGATTTCCGCCGCTCCGGCCTCCAGGAGGGTCCCGGCGCAGGCGGAGAGGGTGGAGCCGGTGGTGCAGATGTCGTCGATCAGGAGGATGCGTTTTCCGGCGCAGTCTCCGGCGGGGCGGTACACGTCCTTTACGTTTTCGGCCCGCCGGGCGGCGGAGTCCAGGCCGGACTGGGCGGCGTTGTGGCGGACCTTTTGGAGCAGTCTGACGGGCTTCGCGTTCCAGCGGCGGCAGGCGCTCTCGGCTATGAGGCGGGCCTGGTCGTAGCCGCGTCTGCGGAGGCGCCTGCGGCTTACGGGGGTCCATGTGACCAGGTCGAAGGAGTACCCGGCTTCCTCCACGCACCGGCCCAGCTCGTCGCCCAGGGGTCCGGCGGCGGAGGCGCAGCCGTGGAACTTGAGGCGCAGGAGGCTGTCGCGGACGGGGCCGCGGTAGTACAGGGGCGCGGTGCAGGGGAAGCGGTTCTGTGACAGGAGGCGGGGCGGGGTATCGGGGTCCACCCAGGGGGCGGAGGCGCGGCAGGGGGCGCAGATTCCGGGGGCGTCCTGGATCTTTTGGCAGAGGGGGCATTTGGGTGGGAAAATTAGGTTTATCAAGTTTTCAAGAAGGTTCATAAATTGTCTCCTGTTACTGCCAATCTGGCCTGGGGACGGGCCGCCCAGGGGGGCGGCCCCTACGCCTGCATCTACCGGAAATATACCGCAGAACGGATCGTAGGGGCCGCCGCCCTCGGCGGCCCGTCCTCCGCGACCGCCAGTCTCCGGGGGGAGCTCAATCCTCTTTCAACAGCTCGTCATAGCTGGTTTTCAGCGCGTCCCGGATGCCCCTCAGCTGTGTTGCCTGAATATGCTGGCGGCCTCCTTCGATCTTGACCAGGCTTTCCCGCGTCATTGCAATTCCTTCCAATTGTAAACGGCCCACCAGCTCCGTTTGCTTCATGCCCTGCGCAATGCGGATTCTGCGGATATTCGCGCCGATGCAGATGTCCTGCTTAATCTTCTGCTCTTCCATGTCAGCGCCCACGCCTCCTGGGATACGGCTTCGGCTCGTCCGTCAGACCCACAAGATAGTCGATGCTCACATCGTAGAATTTAGCCAGCTCCACCACCGCGTCCAGGGGATAGCGGGTCGTCCCGATCTCATACTGCGAATAGGTATTCTGGCTCACGTGCAGGATTGCAGCGACCTGCGTCTGGGTCAGGCCCCGGTCTATGCGCAGGTCCCGGATGCGCCCGTATTTCAGGATCTCCGTTCTCATGCTTATCACCTAGCATGAGTATATGTATCTGGAAATCAGATATTTTGCTTTATCTGATTTCCAGATAAAAACAGCGCCCCCACCCAGCGGTGACGCCCTTTTCCGTCAAAAAACCCGTCTTGCATTTTCAAAAGGAAAGGTCTATAATAGGAACTATCTGCAAAGAAAGGAACTTCCATCTTGAACAAACGCCTTCCAAAAACAAGCCTCTCCTGGCCCCTCACACTGGCCTGCGCCGTGCTGCTCTCCGGAGGCATCACCCTCCTGGCCCTCTGGTGCCAGCCCAACGCCCTCCGCACGGTCCTCTCAGGCTTCCTCCGCCAGCCGCTGCTCATCGTTCTGAATGCCCTGCCCGTGGGCCTCCTGGTCCTGGCCGGGACCTTTCTGCTGCGAAACGTCTTTTTCAGCGCTGCGGCGGTGAACCTCATCGTCTGCGGACTCTCCGTGGCGAACCGCGTCAAGATCGAGGTCCGGGACGAGCCTGTTTTCCCGCGGGATTTCGCGCTGCTGAAGGAAGCGGGCAGCGCGGTCAGGAGCTACGACATCCGCTACCCTGTGGCCGCTATCGCGGCAGTCCTTGTGATCACGGCCCTGCTGATTCTGGCGGGCCTGTATGCGAACTGCGCCCCCCTGCGCTTAGGGATGCAGGAGTGGGCGGTCCGCGTCTTAGGGACGCTGGGGAGCATTGCCGTTCTGGCGGGCCTGATTCTCACCGTCTACGCCTCCAACGATCTCTACAACTCCTTCCGCACCACCAACCCCTATTACATCCCCTCCGTCTTCAACGAGCTGGGCTTCCCCTACTGCTTCTGCCACCAGTTCACCACCTACCCCGTCGACCGCCCCGACGGTTTCAGCAAGTCCGAAGCTGCCGCCTGGGAGACGGGGGACGTCTCCGGCCAGGGCGCGGAGGTCAGCGTCATCATGGTCATGAACGAGGCGTTTTCCGACCTCACGGACGCTCCGGTCTTCACCTATGGCGCGGCAGACGATCCCCTCCCGAACCTCCACGCCCTCCGGCAGGACCCCCACGCCCTCTCCGGCAGCATCGTCGTTCCCGGTTTCGCGGGCGGCACGGCCAACACGGAGTTCGACGTGCTTACCGGGATGCAGACCAACGCCCTCTCCGCGTCCACCACGTCCTCCTTCCGGGTGGTGAACCGGAACCTGGACAGCCTGTTCCGCGTCTTCGCGGCGGACGGATACGACACCGCTTTCCTCCATCCCGGCGACGACTGGTTCTACAACCGTGAAAACGTGTACCACTGGCTGGGCGCGGAGGAAACCCGCTTTGTGGATGAGCTGGAAAACCTGGAGTACAAGGGCCGTTGGGTCACGGACGACTCCCTGGCCGCGCAGATCGAGGACGCCTATGCCGCGTCCAACGCCCCCCTCTTCCACTTCACCACCACCATCCAGAACCACATGTCCTACACCGCCGACAAATACGGCGCGGACTACGACTATCCCCCGCTGAAAGTCTCCGTCCCCCTGTCGGAGGAAGTGCGGACCCTCCTGGAGGTCTACATCGAGGGTGCCCGCGACGCCGACGCCATGCTGGGCCGTCTCCACCGCTATTTCGCGGCCCAAAAGGACCCCGTAGTCCTCATCTTCTGGGGCGACCACCTTCCCTACCTGGGCGACAACCGCCTGGCCTACGCCGAGCTGGGCCTGGACGCCGCCGGAGAGGACGGCCAAAGGGAGAATCCCTTCTCCCCCTACGAAACGCCCTACGTAATCTGGGCCAACGACGCCGCGGCCGCGGCCCTGGACTGGGAGAACGCCGTGAAATCGCTGGACCTCCCGGACACCGTCTCCGCCAGCTTCTTCGGCGCGGCGGTTCTGGAACTGACAGGCCGCGGGGATTCCAGCCCCTGGTTTGCGTTCCTGAACGAGCTCCGCCGCGAAATCCCGGTGGTCCAGAAGAGCGATTACCGCCTTGTGGACGGCGAAGACGTAACCGCCCTCTCCACTGATCAGGACGCGCAGATCCAAAAATGGCGGCGCTGGAGCTACTATAAGCTCTGCTATAAAGACGTTCCCTGAAACCCTTCCGCAGTTCGATCATAGAGGTGAACAAACGTGAAAACTGGTTTAGTTCTGGAGGGCGGCGCGCTCCGCACCATCTTTTCCGCCGGCGTCTGCGACGCCTTCCTGGACAGCGGCCTCCCCCTGCCCGACTACACCGCCGGCGTCTCCGCCGGCATCGCCTACGGCGTCAGCTACCTCTCCCAACAGAGCCGCCGCAACCTGCAGCTGATCACCCGCTTCGCCAACGACCGCCGCTACATGGGCTGGCGCAACTTCGCGGACCCGCAGAACCGCTCCTACTTCGGCCTGAAATTCGCCTACAGCACCATCCCCAACGAGCTCATCCCCTTCGACTACGAAACCTTCGAGGCTTACCCCGGCACCGTCGAAGCCGTCGTCACCAACCTGGAAACCGGAGAACCCAACTACCTCCCCGTCCCCCGCCGCGACGAGGAAAACCTCCTTCTCCAGGCCACCTGCGCCATCCCCCTCATGTTCCCCATCATCTGGCTGGACGGTGTTCCCTGCCTCGACGGGGGCTGCTCTGACCCCATCCCCTGGAAGCGTGCCTTTGATGTGGGCTGTGACCGCGTCGTGGTCGTTCTCACCCGCGAGCGGGACTACGAGAAGCATCCCGATCGCGCCCTCCGCCTCTTCGCACGCGCCTTTAAGCAGTACCCCAACTTCGTCGAGGCCCTCCAGCGGCGTACCGACGCCTACAACGCCTCCCGCGAGGAGCTGTTCGCCCTCGAACGCGCCGGGAAGGTGGTTGTGATTGCGCCGGAGGATACGCTGGGGTGTTCGCGGACGGAAAAGAATCTGGATACTTTGCGGGCTTTGTGGCAGGAAGGGTATTTTTCGGCGCGGCGGGCGCTTTGGAAGGTGCGGGAGTTTTGGATGGCTTGAAGCATATTAAAAAACGGCGGGAGGTGGACCCTCCCGCCGTTTTTTCTGCCTCCGGCGGCCCTCCGGGGGCCAGAGGGAAAGTTTCCCTCTGGACTCCTCCAACTTTTACCTCCTTGCCAGCCAGTCCTTTCCATCCACAAACCGCGAAACGATATAGCACACGACATAATCCCCCGCCGCGTTGATCATCGTAGCCGGAGGGTCCACCAGATTGCCAATCGTCACCAGGATCGGAAACGCCAGCTCCATCTGCTGCGGGAAGAAGATCGAGCAGATAATATACTCCCCGATATACCCGCCTCCCGGCACCCCGCTCATACCAACCGAGCTCAGCACCGCCACCAGCACCACCGGCACCAGCATCCCCAGGCTCAGCCTCTGCCCGAACACCCCCAGCACAAACGCAATTTTCAGCACGCAGGAGAAGCAGGACCCGTCCATGTGCATCGTAGCCCCCAGCGGCAGCACCATATCGCTCACGTCTTTGGAGATCCCCGTATCCTCAGCCTCTTCCATATTGGTAGGAATCGTAGCCACCGACGAGCAGGTCCCCAGGGACACCACAGCAGGCTTCGTGATATGGCGGAACATGGTCTTCACCGCCCCCGCGCCGCCGCCGAACCACGCGAACAGCGGCCACGCCGTAAAGATGTACACGAAGCAAAGCGGGTAGTACACCGCCAGCGCCCGGCCATAGGACTCCGTAATCTGGGGCCCGTAGGTTGCCACCAGGTCCGCGAAGAACCCGAAGAACGCAATCGGCGCGTAATACGTAACCAGCTTCACGAAGCGCAGCATGACCGCCGCCAGGTCGTCAAGGAAGCGTCCGACTGGCGTCTCCTGCCCCCCGTTGAGGTTCACAGCCAGCCCGAACAGCAGGGAGAACACGATCAGCGGCAGCATGGCCCGGCGGCTCAGCAGGCCCACGAAGTCCTCGGCGGTGAAGAAGTTGACGATCAGCTCGGGGATGGTTGCGTAGCTCCCCACCTCCTCGGCGGGAATCTTGCTCCACGCGCTCAGCACCGGCGGGAACACCATCATGAGCACGAACATGATCACCGCGGCAATCGCGCCCGTGACCACGAAGGTGCCCACGGTCACGCCCATGATTTTCCCAGCCCGCTTCCGGCTCTTCATGTTCGCCACGGCGCTGGAGATGGACGCGAACACCATCGGCACCACGATACAGAACATCATATTGATGAATACCGTACCCAGGGGCTTGAGGATCGTGGCTCCGGCGCTGACCACGTTCCCCTCAGCGTCCTTGACCACGGGGAACACGGCCCCCATCACCGCGCCCAAAATCATAGCTCCCAGCATAATTGCGAGAAACGCGTAATTCCTGCCAACCGCTTTCTTTTCCATAATTCCCTCCATTTTCATGTAGGGGCGGGCCTCCGCGCCCGCCCGTCCCTCGCGCCCACCGTACCCACGGGAATGCGCCCCCCTCTGTCAGCCCATCACCAAATCCTCATCCGTCACATCCCCCTTGGCCGCCACATTGGTGGGCCCCGTGAGGTACAGGTTGACGATCCGGCTGTGGTCCCGTTCCGCGTCCACGATCAGCGTCCCGCCGGTCATCTCCACCCGGACGCCGTGGCCGCTGACCTTCCCTTGCAGGGTCAGCACCGCCGTCATGGACCCCGCGCCGGTGCCGCAGGCGTAGGTGAAATCCTCCACGCCCCGCTCGAAGGTGCGGGCGCGCAGGCTGTCCTCGCCGGTGATCTCATAGAAGCTCACGTTGGCCCCGCGGGGGAAGGAGGGGTGCCAGCGGATTTTGCGGCCCAGCTCTTTCAGCTCGTGGGGGTCGGCCCGGCCCAAGTTCCCGTAGGGGACTACGGCGTGGGGGAGGCCCGGCGTGCCCAGCTCCACGTAGGAGCAGGCGTAGCGCACGCCCTCCACCTCCACAGCGGCGTCCAGGCGGATTGTGGTGGGGTCGTTGAGGCGGACCCGGTAGAGGCGCTGATCGATGCGCTTCCCGGTGACGGTGCCGGAGGCGGTTTCCACGGTCTGGGTTTCCCCGGCGAGGCCGTTCTCGAAGCCGTAGCGGCAGATGCACCGCGCCCCGTTGCCGCACATCTCCCCCTCGCTTCCGTCGGCGTTGTAGAAGAGCATCCGGTAGTCCCCGCCCTCCCTGGGGGCCTCCACCACCATCAGGCCGTCGGCCCCGATGGACAGGCGGCGCTCGCAGAGCGTCCGGGCAATCCGCGGCAGGGACGCCAGGGGCAGGCGCTCCTCCAGGTTGTTCAGAATAATGAAATCATTCCCAGCGCCGTTCATTTTCCAGAATTTCATCCCGACGCCTCCTTTCACTCCCTATTATAAGCGGTAAAAAAGCCAGTGAACACACAAGAAAGTGCTCACTACCTTGCAAAAGGTGCTCTCGCGTTCTGGGGCGGAACTGGAAAAAGGGAACGCGGGGGATAGACATTCCGGCGGCATTGTGGTATACTACGGGAAACGGGCGGCGCAGGGCCGTCTGAAAGCGTCGGGGCCGGCGGGTCCGGCCCGCTGCAAGGAGGTTTTATCTGATTATGTGGGAAAACGATTATGACCTTAGCGGCGCAGCCAGGGAGTCCCTTGGCTCGTACACCGCCAAAACCTTTGTCTGGATGTGCCTGGGCCTGCTGACCACCTTTCTGGTGGCGGTTCTGGGCTACGTGACAAACGCCATCTATTTCATCTTTGCCATCCCCTTCATGCACATCATTCTGCCTGTGGCTGAGCTGGCGGTGGTGATCATCCTCTCGGCCCGGCTCCAGAGGCTGAGCATCGGGGCGGCGCGGGGGCTGTTCTTCACCTACGCCGTGCTGACGGGCGTGGTCTTCTCCGCCTACTTCCTGATCTTCGGCATGGGCACCCTGATTCTGGTGTTCCTGATGACCAGCCTGTACTTCGCGGGCATGGCCGCGTATGGCTACTTCACGAAGACGGACCTGTCGCGCCTGCGCCCGATTCTGGTGGGCGGACTGATCTTCCTGATCATCTTCGGACTGCTGTCCCTGTTCCTGCCCTTCGGGGCCATGGATCGGGTGGTGTGCCTGATTGGCGTGGCCATCTTCCTGGGCTTCACGGCCTACGACACTCAGAAGATCCAGCAGTATTACTACGCGTTCCAGCACGACTCCGCCATGCTGGAGCGGGCGTCCATCATCTCCGCCCTGGGGCTGTATCTGGACTATATCAACCTGTTCCTGTATCTTCTCCGCTTCCTTGGGAAGAACCGGAAATAACTGCGCGGCAGAGAAAACGGCCCGCCGGGGAAAACCCGGCGGGTCGTTTGGCGTTTTTATGCCTGCGTCTTCTCGTAGTTCCGCAGGAAGTCCACCAGTGCTGTGACGCCTGCTTTGGGCATAGCGTTGTAGATGGAGGCGCGGAGGCCCCCGACGCTCTTGTGGCCTTTCAGGTTGTCGAAGCCAGCCGCCTTGGCGGCGGCAACTACCGCGGCGTCCTGCTCCTTGCTGGGTGTCACGAAGGGGACGTTCATGACGGAACGGTCCTCCTTTACCACCGCGCCGGTGAAGAAGCTGCTTTGATCCAGGAAGTCATAGAGAACGGCGGCTTTTTCCTCGTTGCGCTTCGCCTGGGCCTCCAGTCCGCCGTTGTCCAGGAGATAGCGGAAGACCTTGCCGCAGCAGTAGATGGCCCAGCAGTTGGGGGTGTTGTAGAGGGAATCGTTGTCGGCGTGGGTCTTGTAGCTGAGGTAGGTGGGGACGAAAGCGGGCAGGTCGTCCCGGATCAGGTCTTCGCGGATGATGACGACGGCCATGCCTGCGGGGCCTACGTTCTTCTGGACGCCGCCCCAGATGAGGCCGTAGCGGCTCACGTCGCAGGGGCGGGAGAGGAACATGGAGGACTGGTCGGACACCAGGGGGACGGAGCCTATCTCGGGGAGGGTGTGCCAGGTGGTGCCGTGGATGGTTTCGTTTTCGCAGAGGTAGACGTAGTCGGCCTTTTCGGGGATTTCCACGTGGGTGCAGTCGGGGATATAGGAGAAATTCTTGTCGGCGGAGGATGCGGACACGGTGACTTCGCCGTACTTGCGGGCCTCGGCCAGGGCCTTTTTGGACCATGCGCCGGTTTCCATGTAGCAGGCGAGGCCGCTGCGCATGAGGTTCATGGGGACCATGGCGAACTGGACGGTGCCGCCGCCCTGGACGAAGAGGATTTTGTAGTTTTCGGGGATGTTCATGAGCTTGCGCAGGTCGGCCTTGGCCTCGTCGAGGATGGTCTGGAAGACCTGGGAGCGGTGGCTCATCTCCATGACGCTCATGCCGCTGCCGCGGTAGTTAAGGACCTCGGCGGCGATTTCCTCGAGGACGTCCTCAGGCATCATGGCGGGTCCTGCGGAGAAGTTGTAAGTGCGTCCGTATTTCATGATAATTCCTCCGTTTCACATTGAGCACAGAAATCAACAGCCCTATTATATCCCGCCGCACCGAAGGATTCAATAGGAAGAGTCCACGCACTTTCAGGAAAAGGGGGACTATCTTTTGATGCAGAGAGCAAAAAAATAGCCCGATCTGCCAGGGTCCAGGGAGGCGCACGCCTCCCTGGTGGGAGTCCAGAGGGCAAAGCCCTCTGGCCGCCGGAGGCGGGAAGCCCCGCTGGCAGCCCCCCGTCCCTCGTAGGCATGGGGCTTGCAATTTGATGAGGCTTCCACTATACTGTGGGTGTAAAGAAAATGGGTTTTATCGTAAACAGGCCGTAAAGATAATGGGTTTGGCGGCGGTTGTTCTTGAGGAGGGGGATAGAATGCGGTATCCTTATGGGAAGGTTTTGCGGGCGGTTTGGAAGTATCTGTGCGCGTACTTTAAGATCGTGCTGAAATGGCTGGTTCTGGCGGGGGTTATCGGGGGGCTCAGCGGGGTGATCGGGGCCTTGTTCCATCATGGGGTGGATGTGGCCACCGCTTTGCGGGGGGAGTATCCTTGGCTTTTGTGGTGCATGCCTTTGGCTGGACTGGTGATCGTCGGGATCTATAAGGTGACGCGGACGGAGGGGATGGGGACCAATGATGTCTTTGACGCGATCCGGGATGGACGGCCCCTGTTCATCGGGCTTTTGCCCGCCATCTTTTTCAGCACCGTTCTGACGCACCTGTCCGGCGGGTCCGCCGGGCGGGAAGGGGCGGCGCTGCAAATGGGCGGGACGCTGGGGTACAATACCGGGCGGCTGTTCCGTCTGGACGACCGGGACCTGCGTACCGCCGTCATGGCGGGCATGGCCGCGTTCTTCACCGCTCTGTTCGGGACGCCCGTCACGGCGGCGGTGTTCTCCGTCGCCATCGTGACGGTGGGGCAGATCCACCACGCGGCGCTGATCCCCTGCCTGACCGCCGCCCTGACAGCGTACCAGGTGGCCCACCTGATGGACGTGTCGCCGACGCGCTTCACGGTGGCGGTGCCCCATGTGACGCCCGCTTTGATGATCTCCACGGCCATTCTGGCAGCGCTGTGCGCGGTGCTGTCGGTGGCCTTCTGCCACACCATCCATTTTATGGGGCACTGGTTCTCGAAGCGTATCCCTAATCCGTGGCTTCGGATCGCCGCGGGCGGCGGAATTGTGGCGGCGGTGAGCCTTCTTCTGGGAACCGCAGACTACAACGGCGCGGGGATGAACATCATTGCGGACGCCGTGGAGCGCGGAAGCGCGCGGCCGGAGGCGTTTATCCTGAAACTGCTCTTTACCGCTGTCACGCTGGGGGTGGGGTACAAGGGCGGCGAGGTGGTGCCGTCGTTCTTCGTGGGAGCTACATTCGGGTGCGTTGTGGGGCCGCTGGTCGGAATTCCGTCCGGATTCGCGGCGGCAGTGGGGATGGTGTCCGTTTTCTGCGGCGCGGCCAACTGTCCCCTGGCGTCCATCTTCCTGGCGGTGGAGCTGTTCGGGGACGAGGGGCTTCTGTGCTACGCCCTGGCCTGCGCCATCAGCTACGCCCTCTCCGGCTACAGCAGCCTGTATTCCAGCCAGCATATCCTCTACTCGAAACTGAAAGATACCTTCGAGGAACCCGATCCCGCGCCCCACGACGTTGAGGCGGACGCGGAGTCCGGCCTCCTCCAGGAGGCGGGAAAGGAAGCGTAAGCGATGGGGGCGTCGGGGGAACGGAACCGGGCCGTGGATTTGGTGAAGACGGCGGCGATCTGCTTCGTGCTGATTTCCCACATGGCGGCTCCGGCCTTTGTGACGGGGCGCATTGGGTCCCGCTACTGGCTGGAGGCGCTGGTCTGGGCCTGCTTTTCTCACGCCAGCGTGTCGCTGTTTCTGATGGCCAGCGGGGCGCTGCTGCTGAGTCCCAGGCGGGAGCTGACGCTGAGGAAGCTGTATGGGAGGAATTTTCTGCGGCTTCTGACGGCGCTGCTGTTCTGGGCGTCCTGCTGCCAGGTGCTGCAATTGGCGCTGGACGGGGCGCTGACCCTTCCGGCGCTGGTTCATGGGGCGAAAAAGGTGCTGCTGTTTTATCACGAGGGGCCGCTGTATTATCTGCACGTGATGCTTCTTGTGTACACGTTTCTGCCCTGCACGCGGCTGATTGTGAAGCACGGGACGCGGCGGGATTTGGAATATATTCTGGCGCTGTGGTTCGTTCTGGGCATTCTTTTCCCGACGGTGAAAACCTTTTGGCCCTTTACGCTCCTGCGGGGCATTCCGCTGAAATGGCAGATGAATATGGCCTACGCCTCCATCGGCTATACGCTGCTGGGCTACTACCTGACCGCGTACCACCCCAGGCCCCGGCGAAGCCTCTGCCTGCTGGCGCTGGCGGCGGGTGTCGGGATCACTTACGGGGGCACCTGGGCGATGTCGGCAGCGGAGGGGAAGCCCTACGAGCATTTCCTGGAGGGCATGGGCGCCGGCATTTTCCTGATTGCCGTGGGCGTCTACGGGCTGTGCGCCTCGGCTCCCCTGAATAACCGCGCCGGAAAAGCCGTGGAATTCCTCTCAAAGGCGTCCTTCTGCGTCTTCCTGACCCACACGGTCCTGCTGAAACTCTTCCCCCTCTGGGGCCTGACCGTCCTGGAGGGCTCCCCCATGCTCCGCGTCCCGCTGTTCTCCCTCCTGCTCCTGACCGCCGGGTGCCTCGCCTACGCGGGCCTGTCGCGGATTCCCGTCGTGAACCGATATCTGATCTGAATAAAATTTTCCATGTAAGAAATACTAGCCTCCGGCGGGCTTTGCCCTGGCAGATCACTCTTTTTTTGTGGAGGTATCTTCTACATGGAAACCATCGGATCAGTTGTGCTCACTACCCTGTTGTCCTTGATCGTGCTCTTCCTTCTGACGAAAATGATGGGAGCAAAGCAGGTCTCCCAGATGACCATGTTCGACTACGTGGTGGGCATCACCATCGGCTCCGCCGCGGCGGACCTGGCCACGGAGCTGGAACGGCCCGCCGCGCCTTTGACCGCCCTGATCGTCTACGGCCTCGCCGCCGTGTGCATCACGCTCCTGACCAACAAATCCCTCAAGGCCCGGGCCGCCGTCACCGGGAAGCCCCTGATCCTCTTGGAAAACGGCGTCATCTACCGGGACAACCTCAGAAAGGCGAAGCTGGACCTCAGCGAGTTCCTCACCTACTGCCGCATCGGCGGCTGGTTCGACCTCAACCAGCTCCAGACCGCCGTCTTCGAGCACAACGGCACCGTCAGCTTCCTCCCCAAGGAGGCCGACCGCCCCGCCACTCCCACCGACCTGAACCTGAACCCCAAGCAGTCCCAGGTCCAGACCCCCTTCATCATGGATGGGAAGCTCCTGGACAGCAACGTCCGCCAGGCGGGGAAGGAGGACGCCTGGGTCCGCCGCGCCCTCCTGCGCCAGGGCTACCGGGACGAGACGGAGGTCTTCCTCGCCCTCTGGGACGGCGGCGAGAGCCTCTCCATCTTCCCCATGGACCCCAAGCGGGCCTCCAACGGCTGAGGCTTCCTGGACGCCCTCGGAATGGGGGCGTCCCTTTTTTCGGAAAAATCCGGCGGGCGGGAAAATTTTCAGCGCGGCATTGAAAAGGGGCGGGAAGTGTGGTATGGTAGGGAGGTGAGAAAATGTCCGCAGGCCCTGGGCCGCGGGAACAGGAGGCTGGTATTATGAAGAAACGGTTCTGGTCCATGCTGCTGGCTTTGGCGCTGGTGTTGGCGCTGCTGCCGGGGAGCGTGTTTGCGTCTGGCGCGGGGGATATTGAGACGGGCGGAGGCGGAGGAGGCGGAACGTCGGAGGAAAAGCCTAATCCGGCCCCGGACCCTGATCCAGACCCGCCGAAGTCGCCGCAGACGTTGGGCAATGTGGAGTATACCTTAGTTGAGTCCGGCGACCAGAAATCCTGGAAAGTGACCAAATATACCGGCTCCGACACGACTGCCAGTGTCTCAATCCGGGAAAAGGTTGACAATCTGCCTGTCACCGTCATTGCAGACAACGTCTTCTCCGGTAAGACGACAATCACATCTGTGACCTTGCCGAAAACCATTACCGCTATTGGCGACTATGCCTTTTTCAACACGAAGCTGTCAAGTGTGACAATCCCCATTGCGGTCAAGGAAATCGGGGGCTATGCGTTTTCTAAATGCGCAAATCTTAAAACCGTGACCTTTGCCTCCGGCGTTTCCCAGCTGACGAAGCTGGGCGAGCGCGCCTTTTCGGAGTGCGGCGGTCTAACGGCCTTTACCATTCCTGAGAACGTGACAGAGCTCGGCTCCCACGTCTTTTTCAGCTCAGGGCTGAAAAACATCACCATCCCTGGAAAAATTCAGACCATTCCGGATAATGCGTTTGCCAACTGCACAGGGTTGACCGGCCTTACAATTCAAGGCGGCGTCACAACGATAGAAGCCTCCGCTTTCTCCGGATGTACCAAGCTCACAAGCGTTACCCTTCCTGACAAACTGACCGACATTAAAGCCTCCGCGTTCCAGGAGTGCGGTTTCAGCACGCTGATTCTTCCGCCCTCTGTGAAAACGATTGGAGAGGCCGCGTTTTACTCCTGCGCAAATTTGCAGAATATTTACATCCCCGCTACGGTCACTCAGATTCTGGATGATACTTTCAGCGGTACAAAAGTGACCACCATTCATTATGCGGGTGCTACCAAAGATTCTGAGGGCAAGCTGGTAGGTCCCACGGGCCTCCCGGAGGACATAGAAGTACACTCCGCCAGCTCCAGGTCCTCCGTGACTTCGGAACCAAGCTGCTCAAAAGAGGGCACCGTTGTGTGGACTACCACCTGCAAATCTACCACCTGCAAAGTCAGCTTCGCCAAGCAGACGCGCTACACGCCCAAAACAGAGCATACACCTGTAGTCGTACCCGCGGTGCCCGCTACCTGCACCAAAAAGGGGAAAACCGAGGGAGAGCAGTGCGACATCTGCAAAGTTTTCACCATTCCCCAGGAGGTCACCGACCTCGCGCCGCACACAGAAAAGAAGGAAGTTGTTACAGTTGATCCTACCTGCGGTACAGCGGGGAAAAAGACCACTACGATTACCTGCTCTGTCTGTAATGCGCCGATTTCCACAAAAGAAGAAATTTTGCCCGCCTTGGAAGGTGAGCATGAGCCCGAAGAGAAGCGCGAAACTGTAAGTGAGAAAGCCCCGACCTGTACGGAGAAAGGGTTTATCACTACAAAGGCAAAGTGCAAAAAGTGCGGTGGTCTTTATGATGAACAGACCAAGGAACTAGAGGCCACCGGCGTTCACATTGCCGATGACGCAAAGACAGTTGAGGCTGTCATTGTGGAAGCTGCCTGTAATACAGAGGGCCTTTCCGTAACCTTCCCTGCCTGCAAGTTTTGCGGTACGGCTGTAATTGACGACAAATATAAAGATCTGAAAACAAAAGAGGCTTTTATTGAAGCAGGCATCAAAGAAGACGATATCAAGATCCTTGAGAAACTCCCCCACACCTACGATGAAAACATAGACCCGGACAAAGCCGATGTTAAAGAGGGCAGTGAAAAAGATCCCACTTGCACCGAAGCAGGTTCCAAGGTCATTCTGGTTCCATGTACAGTATGCGGCGAGAAAACCGCGAAAACCGTCGAAACCGCCAAGCCCCTGGGGCACAAGCCTAAAGACCCTGTAACTGAAACCATCGAAGATCCCACCTGCACCGAACCCGGAAGCAGAAAGGTCGGCGTTGTCACCTGCGAGGTGTGCAAGGATATACTTGAGGAAGGAAAGACCGAGACGGTCCCCGCCACCGGCCACACCGTCAAGGACACCGACACCAAGCGCGTTGAACCCACCTGCACCACCCCCGGCTCCATCACCAAAACCGGCGAGTGCCAGACCTGCCGCGCGCAGGTAGACGAAGTTGAGGCTATCCCGCCCACCGGCCACACCCTCTCCAGCAACGCAAAGGAAACCCGCACCAAAGAGCCCTCCTGCACCGAGCCGGGCATTCTGACCATCTCCTACGCCTGCGAGGTCTGCGGTGAAGCGGTTCAGAACGCCGAGTTCCCCATCGACCCCAAGGGCCACGACTTCGAGAACGGCGTCTGCAAGGTCTGCGGCGTGAAGCAGGAGGACATCATCAACCCGCCCAACCCCGACGAGGACAAAAAGCCCGGCGAGGACGACAAGAACCCCGATGAGGACGACGACAAGAAGGACGACAACGACAACACCACCGTCACCCCCACCCTCTACGACGTGAACCTCATCCGCACCTCCAACGGCTCCATTTCCTCCTCCGTATCCCGCGCCGCCGCAGGCGAGACGGTCCGCGTCACCGCCACCCCCTACGCCGGCTACGAGCTGGACTACCTGCGCGTCACCCGCCGGAACGGAAACACCGTCAGCCTTTCCGGCCACGGCGGCGGCCAGTACACCTTCACCATGCCCAGCTCCTGGGTAGACGTCTCCGCCGTCTTCGTCCGCGACGACTACTACTATGCCCCCGGCACAAACAGAACCCCCACCCCGGCCCCCTCCCAGATTGAGATTCCCACCGTCCAGTCCGTCCCCAAGGCCACGGCCTCCGGCCAGATTTTCGCCGACATCCCCAGCAGCTACTGGGCCTCCGGCGAGATTGCCTGGGCCTACCAGCGCGGCCTTATGGGCGGCACCGGCTTCGGCAGATTCACCCCCGACGGCACCATCACCTTCCAGCAGATGTGGATGGTCCTGGCCCGCATCACAGGAAGCCGCCCGGCCAACATGGAAGCGGCCCGCCAATGGGCCGTCGAAAACGGCTTCGCCGAAGGCGCTAATCCCGCTACACCCATTACCCGCCAACAGCTGGTGACAGCCCTGTACCGCACCGCCGTCCTCCTGGGCCGCACCCCGGCTGTCACAGGCAATCTTGCCAAGTACACCGACAGCGCCACCGTAAGCGCCCCGGCACGAAACGCCATGACCTGGGCCGTCTCCAACGGAATCCTCAGCGGCACCTCCGATAACCGCCTCAACCCCAACGCTACCTCTACCCGGGCGCAGTTCGCGGTGATCCTTTATCGGTTCTGCCAGCGGACGTTTTAAGTGCCTCCGGCGGGTTCCTTTTTCTTGAAAGAAAAAGGAACCGAAAAAGAACTTTTTAACTCGACGCGAATCTGGAGGTCGTTAAGGCTTTCCGCACGGTAACGAAGCAATTGCGTAAGTGGTCCTTACCTCGATCGAGGTAAGGACCACTCGATTTTTTATGGGGCAAAATTGGCAAAATCACGAAAATCGTTGTCTCTCAGTGGCGGACAGCTTTCCGTGCTTTTCTTTTCATATCCACCCTTCGTCCGTAAGAGGCGGACAAATTCTCGCGTTTTTGACGACAGACAGGCTTGTTTCACGGAAAATGGGGAAAACTTTCTGTACAGATTTGACCTTGCAAATCCGTCCCGAAGAACGTAAAATGCTATCATTCGGGACTTTGGTCCCAGTTCAATAGGAGGATGAATGAGAATGAAGAAACTATTTGCTATGCTTCTGACCCTGGCGCTGGTCCTGAGCCTCGCGGCCTGCGGCGGCGGGTCCGGTGCTTCCGGCGGCAGCGCTGACTCCAGTTCCGGCTCCGGGTCCGGCGATGCCCAGCCCTCCGGCGGCTCCGGCAGCAACCCCGTCGTCAAGATCGGCGTCTTCGAGCCCCAGACCGGCGACAACGGCCCCGGCGGCAAGCAGGAAATCCTCGGTATGCAGTACGCCAACTACGTACAGCCTACCGTCGACATCGGCGGCACCACCTACGACGTCCAGCTGGAGATCGTCGACAACCGCACCACCCCTGAGAACGGCCCCTCCGCCGCCGCCGAGCTCATGAACCGCGACGTCTCCGTGGTCCTCGGCTCCTACGGCTCCGGCGTCTCCTCCGCGGGCGGCTCCGTCTTCCAGGAGGCCGGCGTCCCCGCCATCGGCGTCACCTGCACCAACCCCCAGGTCACCTCTGACTGCGACGTCTACTTCCGCATCTGCTTCACCGACCCCTTCCAGGGTCCCGCCCTGGCCAGCTATGCCTACAACGGCCTCGGCGTTACCACCGCTTACACCCTGGCCATGCTGGGCAGCGACTACGACCAGGGCCTGGTGTACTACTTCAAAGAGGCGTTTGAGAAGCTGGGCGGCACCGTCATCAGTGAGGAGTTCCCCGAGGGCAGCTCCAACTTCGTCTCTTATATCAACAACGCCAAGAGCGCGGGCGCAGGCGTCATCTTCGCCCCTGTCTCCACCAACTATGCCCAGCTGATCATTGAGGCGGCGGGCGCTCAGGGCTTTGAGGGCTCCCTGCTGGGCTCCGACACCTGGGACAACAACAAGGTCGCGGAGAGCACCGTCGGCAAGGACGTCAGCGTGGAAGTGACCACCTTCTATCAGGAGGGCGGCAACGAGGAGTTCGACGCTGGCATCAAGGAGTGGATGAACGCCAACTCCGACGCCCTGACCAACAACGGCGGCAACGACATGGTTTCCGCGGTGACGGCTATGGGCTACGACGCCTACTTCACCGCCCTTGAGGCTTTGAAGGCGGCAGGCAGCACCGACGCCGGCGCCGTCCTGGCGGCTCTCCCCAGTGTAAGCTATGAGGGCGTCTGCGGCCTGATTGAATTCGACGGCATCGGCGACGCCAAGCGCGACCAGGCCTATATCAAGCGCGCCAACACCGAAACCGGCGCCTGGGACTTCGTAAAGGTCCAGGGCGTGGAATAATCCAACAAAACCGGCTGATCTGGCGGAGTCCAGAGGGAACCGTTCCCTCTGGCAGAGAGGCCAGGGAGACAGCGTCTCCCTGGCCGCCGGAGGCGGGACGCCCCGCTGGCAGCCCCCCGTCCCCCCGCAGGGACGGGGGCGCTGCCCAGCCATCACCATGCAGGGACAAGGGACAGACTGACGGTCTGCCTCTTGTCCATTCATGGTATGCTGCGGAAAAAGAGACAGGAGGTTTCCTATGGGACAGATACTGCCCTATGTGATCAACGGCGTGTCCGTAGGCGGACAATATGCGCTGATTGCCATTGGTTACACCCTTGTGTACGGCATTCTGCGCCTCATCAACTTCGCCCACGGCGACGTATTCATGGTTGCGGGCCTGGTGATGGTCTACGCCACCGCCTCGATGCCCTTCTATCTGGCGCTGCCGCTGGTGCTCCTTGTGACCGTGCTCCTCGGCTTCACCATTGAGCGGGTGGCCTACAAGCCCCTGCGGACCGCCCCGCGGATGTCGCTCATGATCTCCGCCATCGGCGTCAGCTACCTGATCCAGAACCTGGCCTTCTATATCACCGGAGGCATCCCCCAGCCCGTGACGAACCCCATCCCCTGGATCTCCGAGAACGTGAGCCTCCTGGGGGCCTCCACGAAGCGGGTGACGCTGGTGACCCCTGTGCTGACCATCCTCCTGGTGGCGGCGCTGGTCTACCTGATCCAGCACACCCGGATCGGCATGGCCATGCGGGCGGCGGCCCGGGACTTCGAGACGGCCCAGCTCATGGGCGTGAAAATCAACTCCGTCATTTCCATGACCTTTGTGATTGGCTCCTTCCTGGCGGGCGTTGGCTCCATGCTCTACTTCACCAGCTACCCCTCCGTCGCCATCACCTCCGGCGGTATGCCGGGGCTGAAAGCCTTTGTGGCGGCGGTCTTCGGCGGCATCGGGTCCATTCCCGGGGCTGTGGTGGGGGCCTTCGTTATCGGACTGTGCGAGGAGCTGATCAAGGGCCTGGGCTACACCACCTTCTCCGACGCCTTCACCTTCGCCCTGCTGATCGTGGTGCTGTGCGTGAAGCCCACGGGCCTCTTCGGCGAGAAGGTCACCGACAAGGTGTAAGGGAGGGACGGAAGATGAACAAGAGCAAACAGAAACGGGACCTGCTGTTCCTGACCGTGGTTCTGGCGGCTGTGCTGGCCGTCACCATCGCCATGGACATGGCCCTGCCCAGCTACCACATTGCCATCAAGGTTGTGAAAAAGGCCACCGTCTACGCCCTGGTGGCCGTCTCCATGAACCTCCTGAACGGCTTCACCGGCCTCTTCTCCCTGGGCCAGGCGGGCTTCATGCTCCTGGGGGCCTTCTCCTACGGCGTGCTGACCATCCCTGTGGACAAACGCCCCGGCGTCTACCAGTATTTCGACGGCGGAGCCATCAAATTCTCCCTGCCGGAGGTCTTCGCAGGCGTCTTCGGCGACACGCTGGGGAGCGTGATCGGGATGCTGGCGGCGCTGCTGGTGGGCGGCATTTTAGCGGCCCTCATGGCCTGGCTGATCGGCCTGCCGGTGCTGCGCCTCAAGAGCGATTACCTGGCCATTGCCACCCTGGGCTTCGCGGAAATCCTGCGGGCCTTCTTCCAGTGGAACGCCCTTGGGCCCATCACCAACGGCTCCAACCTCCTCAAGAGCTACCCCGACTTCACCTATGCCACCGCCTACGTGATCCTGGCGGGGGCGCTGATTGCGCTGATTGTGCTGCTGATCAACTCCACCTACGGCCGCGCCTTCAAGGCCATCCGGGACGACGAGGTTGCCGCCGAGGCCATGGGCATCAACCTGGCGCGGCACAAGCGCATGGCCTTCATCATCAGCTCCTTCTTCGCGGGCATCGGCGGCGGGATGCTGGCCATGTACAACGGCACCATTGCCGCCGCATCCTTCAAGAGCACCATGACCTATGAGATCCTCCTGATCGTGGTCATCGGCGGCATCGGGTCCATCTCCGGCTCCGTGATTGCCAGCTTCCTGTATATCATCAGCTCCGAGTGGCTCCTTCGGGGCCTGGACTCCGGCGAATTCCTGGGCGTCAAGGCCCCCGGCCTCTTCAAGAACGGCTTCCGCATGGCGGTCTTCTCCGTGATCATCATGGTGATCGTTCTATTCTTCCGCAAGGGCCTCATGGGGGACAAGGAGCTTCCGGACCTCCTGCGGCTGGGAAAGCGGAGAAAGGAGGCGGCGCCGAAATGAGCGGGAATATGCTGAAAATTGAGAACGTCACCATGCAGTTCGGCGGCGTGGTGGCGGTGGAAAACCTGAATCTGGAGATCAACGAAGGGGAGATCGTCGCTCTGATCGGCCCCAACGGCGCGGGGAAGACCACCGCTTTCAACGTGGTCACGGGCGTTTATCAGCCCACCAACGGCGCGGTCTGGTTCCAGGGTGAAAAAATCATCGAGAACCACCCCCAGGGCAAAATGAAAGCCCAGTACAAGGGCGGGCACGCCGGGGAGTACACCCAGGTTCTGGCCCCGACGCCGGACAAAGTGACCCGGCTGGGGATGGCCCGGACCTTCCAGAACATCCGGCTCTGGAAGTCCCAGACCGTTTTCGACAACGTGCTCATCGCGAAGCACTGCCGCACCACCAGCAACGTCTTCTCCGCCACCTTCCGTCTGAACCGAAAGGAAGAGGCGGCCCAGCGGGCCAACGTTCTGGAGCTTCTGGAGGTGGTGGGCCTGGCGGACGTGAAGGACGAACTGGCGACCTCCCTGCCCTACGGCAAGCAGCGCCGTCTGGAGATAGCCCGCGCCCTGGCGGCGGAGCCTACCCTCCTGCTTCTGGACGAACCCGCCGCGGGCATGAATCCCCAGGAAACGGAGGAATTGACCGCTTTCATCGGCGAGATCCGCGACCGCTTCCACCTGACGGTCTTCCTCATCGAGCACCACATGAACCTGGTCATGAATATCTCCGAGCGCATCTACGTCCTGGACTTCGGCAAGCTCATCGCCCAGGGCACGCCCTCGGAGATCCAGCGGAACAAGCGCGTGATCGACGCCTATTTGGGGGTGACGGAGGATGCTTAAAATTGAAAATCTCCACGTCAGCTATGGCGGCATCCAGGCCCTTCGGGGCATCTCCCTGGAAGTCCCCGACGGTAAAATCGTGACCCTGATCGGGGCCAACGGCGCGGGCAAGTCCACCACCCTCCGGACCATCACCGGCCTGGTGAAAGCGGCCTCCGGCTCCATCGAGTGGAACGGCGAGGCCCTTCTGGGCAAGTCCATCGACCGCATCGTTTCCTCCGGAATCGCCATGTCCCCTGAGGGACGCCGCGTCTTCTCCGACATGACGGTTGTGGAAAACCTCCGCATCGGCGCGTACCTCCGCCGGGACAAGGCGGGCATCGAGAAGGATATCCAGTGGGTCTACAGCCTCTTCCCCCGACTGGAAGAGCGGAGCTGGCAGCTCTCCGGAACCCTCTCCGGCGGCGAACAGCAGATGCTGGCCGTGGGGCGGGCCCTCATGTCCCGGCCTAAACTGCTGCTTCTCGACGAGCCGTCCCTGGGGCTGGCGCCTTTGGTGGTGCAGGATATCTTCTCCATTATTACCGAGATCAACCGCCAGGGCGTGACGGTGCTCCTTATCGAGCAGAACGCCAACATGGCTTTGAAAATCGCGGATCTGGCCTATGTGCTTGAGACGGGTAATATTACGATGTCTGGGACTGGGGCGGAGCTTTTGGCCGATGAAAAGGTCAGAGAGGCTTATTTGGGGAAGAATGGATGAAGACTTAGGCTTTGTAAAAGAACAGCGGCCGTCGAGGCCGCTGTTCTTTTTTGGGCTCCGCCCAAACCCGCCAGCCCTTTGAAAAGGGCTGGACCCTAAACTTTTATCTTTGGAGCATCCTATGCAGCCAAACAGCAAGCACCAGATTCACCGCATAAACGCACAGGTAATAAACCCCATGCCCCGCGTCCCAGGAAAACCACCCTGAAAGCGTCTCAAACTCCCGCGTAATGATGACGTTCAGCAGATAGATCTCCAAGCTGTAAGCCCCCAGGAACCGCAGAGGCCGCCGCACCCACTCCCACCGCACCAAGTCCAGCCCCTTAGCCAGCAGCAGGCAGAACGGAAACACGCAGGCCCCCACCATGTAGCACGTAGAAATGTACAGTCTCCCCCGCACTCGCAGCACCGCAACCGCGATCCCGCACAAAGCCACAGCCCCCCAGGCCAGCCCATGACGGCGCGAAAAAGGCTGTTTCTCAGCAAGATAGCACCCCGCCAGCAGCCCCGCCGCAAACGTCGGAATCCGGTCCAAAAAGTCGGACATATAGTTCAGCCCAACAGGGATGGAGAGCCGGTAAATCCCATAGGCCAGGGGAAAGGTCAGAAGCGTCACAAGCCCCCGATACCGGCACCGGCGCAGGACCTTCACCCAGAGCGGCGCTAACGCGTAGAACAGCAGCAGCGCCGGGACGTACCAGTTGAACGCCCCAGGGATATGGAACCAGTAGTGGAGGGTCGACAGGCTCCAGAGGGCCGTCGTGATGGAGATCCGCCCCTGGAGCCGAAGCCAGAGGCTGTACAGGCCCACTACCAGCCAGTAGGCGGGCAGGACCCGAGCGCAGCGGCGGCGGAAGTAGGAACGGAAGGGCTCGTCCCGCCGGACGATGGAGCCGTAGAGCCCCAGGCCGGAGAGCAGAAAGAACATGTCCACCCCGCTGAACCCCAGCCATTTGAAGGCGTTCAGGTACGGGCTTGCGAAGTCGAACTCGTAGGCGTGGAACAGCATGACCCAGAGCATGGCGAGGCCCATCAGCTCGCCGCGGTACTGGCTGAGAAGGGCGTAGCCCGTGGGTTTTTCAGCGGGGTTCTTCATCGCCGGACGCCTCCTGGGAGAATTCCTCCCGCCACGCAGCCAGCTCCGCCGCGTCCTTGTCGTCCAGGGCGTGGAGTCCGGCGCGGGCTTCCATGTGGTGGGTCAGCTCGTGGGAAAGGGTTTGGCGCAGTTCGCGCCGCCAGTCCTCCGGGGTCCACGCCTCCAGCACCGCCAGGGCGGCGAAGGAGCCGTAGTAGAGGTTGATATAGTGCCCCAGCAGGTCGTCGCAGTATTCGCCCAGGATGTAGATATCCTCGCCGGGGAACTCGGGGTCGGGCAGGGCGTCCTCCTGGAGGTTGACGCCGCCGTTGAGGCCGTCGAACAGGACCGGGGGGAAGACCGCGGCAATCTCGTCCAGCAGATCCGCGGTCTGGTCGAAGCTCAGCATCGGATCACCGCCTCCAGTTCTTCAACGGTATCGGCCAGGAAATCGGCGCCGGCGTCGACGAGGGACTGGCGGGGGCGGAAGCCCCAGGAGACGCCGCAGGCGGGGAGGCCCGCGTTGTGGGCGGTGTGGATGTCCACGCTGCTGTCCCCGACGAAGAGGGTGCGGGCGGGGCCGGCGGAGAGGTCTGTCAGGATCTGGCGGACGCCTGTGGGGTCGGGCTTCACGGGGACGCCGTCGACTTTGCCGCGGACGAGGTGGAAGGTGTCGGGGAAATAGCGGGCGATGATGGCCCGGCTGAGGGCGTCGGCCTTGTTGGAGTAGACGGTCATGTGGATTCCGGCATCCCGGAGGCGGGCAAGGAGGGCGGGGATGCCGGGATAGGGGGCGGTTTTGTCCATGTTGTGGGCGGTGTAGTAGGCGGTGAATTGGGAGAGGGTGTGCCGGAGCTGTTCGGGGGACTGGCAGTCGGGGGGCGAGAAGCGGGAGACAAGGTTTGGAATCCCGTGCCCGACCATGGCCATGAACTCAGCGACGGAGAATTGGGGCCAACCGTTCTGCTGGCAGACCCAGTTCCCGGCCCCGGCGAGATCGTCGATAGTGTTCAGGACAGTACCATCAAGATCAAAGATAACGTTATCGAAACGCACACAAGGCATAGAAAAGCACCTCCGATAGAAGTAAAGAGTATCAAAATGAGTGATCTGCCAGGGTCCAGGGAGGCGCGTGCCTCCCTGGTGGGAGTCCAGAGGGCAAAGCCCTCTGGCCGCCGGAGGCCCCCCGTCCCCCGCGGGGTGGGACAGTCTTTCGTCTTTAAGCATTGTAGCAGTGTTGCGCGGAGCTTGCAAGGGGGAATGGTTGATTTTTGCGTGGGAGTGTGGTATAGTTAGGGTGGCCTGTTATGGGCTGATATCTGTTTTGAAAGGGTGCAAATGAAGATGAAAAACTTGTGGAAGGCTAGTGTGGGCTGACCGGGAGGTTGGCAAATCTTTAATATGGCCATTCCTCCCGGAAGATGGTATACGAGTCTTCAGGAGGAAAAACATGAACCGTGAAAATAAACGGAAGCGA
Organism: Oscillibacter sp.; assembly: GCA_022791875.1. Taxonomy (GTDB): domain Bacteria; phylum Bacillota; class Clostridia; order Oscillospirales; family Oscillospiraceae; genus Oscillibacter. The sequence goes on along the minus strand of JAAVZX010000070.1, from coordinate 21,610 downwards.
TTTGAAAAAGGCTGGTATAAGACCCACGGATGCCGTGAGGTGTTTACGTGCAAGGTGTGCGGACGGGAGGTGATTCCCGAAGGGGCCGGGGCGGAGCATCGGAACCATTGTCCGAACTGCCTGGCAAGCCTCCACCTGGACGTGGAGCCCGGGGACCGCGCGGCGGACTGCGGCGGGGTGATGGACCCGGTTGCGGTCTGGGTGCGGAAGGGGGGCGAGTGGGCGGTGATTCACCGCTGCCGGAGGTGTGGGGCGCTGAGCTCCAACCGGGTGGCGGCGGACGATAACCCCATGAAGCTGATGAGCATCGCCATGAAGCCGCTGTGCGCACCGCCGTTCCCGTTGGAGCGGATCGAGGAAATGACCGCTTTGATGGGCGGGGCGGGAAGCCTGAAATAGACGCCTGTTTTCGGATTAAGGAAAGCCCAGAGTTGGACTCTGGGCTTTTCTGGCATCAATCGGCCTGTTCCGCGAAGACCTCCTTGGCGGTGAAAACGGCGTTCAGGACCCTTGGGAAGCCGGTGTAGGGGAGGCATTGGAGCATGGCCTCGATGATTTTCTCCTTGGGAACGCCCACGTTGAGGGCCCCGCGGATGTGGACGGCCAGTTGGGGCTCACAGCCTCCGGCGGTGAGAAGACTGGCAATGGTGAGCAGTTCCCGCTCCCGGAGGCTGAGGCCCCTGCGGGCGTAGATGTCGCCGAAGGCGAATTCGACGATATAGCGGCCCAGATCCGGGGCAATGTCCTCCAGGGCGCGGACGACCCTTTCGCCGCCGGAGCCGTCGATCTCCCGGAGCAGCTTCCAGCCGGTGTCATAGCGCGTTTGGTTCATAGTGTGTATCCTCCTTTTGATTGGTTGATCAGGAGCATAGCGCTTAAACCATAGTTTATGTCAAGCACTTTTTTAGGGAGGCGTGAAAAATGACCATCGGCGAGATGTCCCGGCGGGTCAATTTACCGGAAAGCACCCTGCGCTACTATGAAAAGAAGGGCCTCCTGCTCGTCTCCCGGGACCGGAACGGGCGGCGGGTCTACGGGGAGGAGGACGCGGCGTGGATTCAGTTCATCCGGCGCCTGAAAGAGACGGGGATGCCCCTGGGGGACATCCGGCGCTACTCGGATCTGCGTTACCGGGGCGAAGCCACGATGCCCCAGCGCCTGGAAATGCTGGAGGCCCACCGAACCCGCGTGCTGGAGCAGCAGCGGCGCTGGGCGGACTGCCTGGAAAACCTGGACGCGAAAATCACCCTCTATCAACGGGCCATCAAGGGCCGGGAGGCATAGAAAAAGTCCGGAGCGTATACTCCGGACTTTTCTCATGCACACAGTGTTACAGCTCGGGAATGGTCAGAACCTGGCCGACATCGAGGGTGTCCGCGTCCTTCATCGTGGCCTTGTTGGCCTCGTAGATGACGTTCCACTTCGTGCCGGTGCCGTAGAACCTCCGGGCAATGCTCCACAGGCAGTCGCCCTCCTCGACGATGTAAGCATCATCGCCGTTGGCGGGGCCGGAGGCGGACTTGAACCCGGAATCGGCTTCGGGAGCCGGCTCGGGAGCGGGGGCGGGAGCGGGCTCCGGCGCGGGGGCAGGGGCGGGCTCCTCAGCGGGAGCGGGCGTCTCCGGCGCAGCCGTGGCGATGCCGATGCGGCCCGCGGGCTTGCCATAGGCTTCCTCGGTGACGACGCCGTTCAGCTCTTCCTTGATGTAGTCCATCAGCACTTCGTCCATGGGCAGGCCCAGGTCGTAGTTGACGGAGGCGGCGGCGAAGGCGTAGTAGGTGTCGCCGCCGGCGGCCATAAAGTCGTTGGTGGCAATGGCGTAGGTGGCCTCCGGGTCGAACTCCTTGCCGCCCACCGTGTCGATGGTCACGCGCTCAATGGAGGCGGGCTTGTGGTAGGTGGAGCCGGGATACAGGTCGCCCTCGCTGAAGGCGTTGTTGGTGTTCACGGTGAACTCGATGCCGCTGACCTGGGGGAAGCCGCCCACAGCGGTGGGGGTGGAGAAGGTAGAGGCTTCCAGGGCCTCCAGCAGCTCAGCGCCGGTGATCTTGACGATGCTCAGGGTGTTGCCGAAGGGCAGGACGGTGTTCACGTCCTTCTTGGTGATGTCGCCTGCGGCGATGGGGGCCCGGATGCCGCCGCCGTTGGTGATGGCCGCGTCCACGGCCTCGCCGTTCTTCTCAGCGCCCCAGACCAGGGCGTCGGTGATCAGGTCGCCCAGGTTGGTTTCCTCGGTGCGGTTGCCGGGGTCCTTGTCGCCGTTCAGGAGCACTTCCGTCTTGGCGAAGACGGCGCCGTAGTCGTCGTCGATCTCCTTCTGGATGGCGGCGGCGCGGGCAGCGACCTCGGCGTTGGCGTCGCTGAGGTTCTCGGTAGCGGTGGTGGTGGCCACGATGCCGTCGGCGGTGATGGTCACGACGCCCACGTTGGCCAGCTTCGTGCCGGTGGAGGTGATGATGGTGTCGCCCACCTTGCCGCCGCCGGTGGCCTCGTTGACCTCCTCCTGGGTGGAGTGGGAGTGGCCGTCGATGAAGACGTCGATGCCGCTGACCTTCTCCAGCAGGTCGATGGAGCGGTTGCCTACGGACTCGTCGTCGATGCCCAGGTGGCCCAGGCAGATGACATAGTCGCACTTCTCGGTGTTGCGGAGGTAGTTGACCGTTACCTCAGCGGCATTGAACAGCGCGGTGCCCGCGTCGAACTTGATGCCCTGGATCTTGGCGGGATGGGCCTTGGTGGCGGTTTCGGGCGTGGTGAGTCCGAAGACGCCGATCTTCTTGCCGTCAGGGGCAGTGAAGACCGTGCTGGCCTGGAACGCGTTGGTGCCGGAGGTGATGGTGGCGTCGCCTGCGGTCACAGTCTGATCCACCGTCAGGATGTTGGCGCAGAGGATGGGGAACTTGGCGTCCTCCTCCAGCGCTTTCAGGTTTTCGTAGCCATAGTCGAACTCGTGGTTGCCGGGCGCGGCGGCGTCATAGCCCGCCATGTTCATCAGCTCCACGGCAGTCTTGCCCTGGGACACGCTGACGGTGGGATCGCCCTGGATGAAGTCGCCGGCGTCCAGAAGCAGCACGTAGGCCCCGGCCTTCTCATACTCCTCCTTCAGAGCCGCGGCCTTCGCGTAGCCCGCGACCGCGCCATGGACGTCGTTGGTGTGAAGGATGACGACAGACCCCTCCAGGCTCCCGTCATCCTCTGCGGCGCTGACCGTGACGCCCAGAGACAGCATCATCGCCAGAACCAGCAGCAGGGACAGAATCTTTTTCCTCATTCCGATACCTCCTTCGTATTTCCGCCAGCGCACACAGTCCGCGCCGCGCGGTTTCCTCCATTATACCACGTTCCTACAAAATAGATAGTAAAATTTTCAAACTTGATGGATTTTTTTGCGGAGGACTGCCAGCCGGGCTTCCGGCCTCCGGCGGGTTCCTTTTTCTTGAAAGAAAAAGGAACCGAAAAAGAACTTTTTAGTACCGCTCTATACTCTGGCGGTTGTTAAAGCTTGTCACACGGTAACGAAGCGTAAGCGAGTGGGACCTTCCATTGACATGGAAGGTCCCACAAATTCTTGCGACTGTTTACAAAACGCATCCGTAGGGGCGGACCTCTGTGTCCGCCCTTCCCCCGCGCCCCTGGCAGTTGCAATAGACGCACACCGTAGGGGACGCCGCCCTCGGCGTCCCCTCCCCCGCGCCCACCGCACCCCCTGCAACAAATCATTGCCCCCCCAATTTCACAAGGAATTGCTTTCCATCCCTCCACCCTTCTGCTATACTGAACCCGAAAGGAAGTGACCCGGCATGGACACCAATTCCATCTACAAAGAGTTCGCCCAAAGGCTGGCCGGACTGCGCAAGTCCCGCGGCCTCTCCCAGCAAGCCCTGGCGGAAGCTCTATCCGTCACCCGCCAAGCCGTCAGCAACTGGGAACGCGGCCAGACCGTCCCCGACCTGGGGATGCTGGAACGCCTCTGCCAGGTTCTGGCCGTAGACTGGAACCGCCTCTGCGGCGGCGACACATCATTCACCCCGCCGCCGCGCCGAAGCCGCCTCCCCACCGCAGTCCTGGCGGCAGGCGCGGCGCTGGCCCTCACCCTCGCCGTCCTGCTCCCCCAACGTCCCGCCCCCGAGTTCCAGCCACCCGCCTACACGGGCCTCCGCGGCGAAGTCCTCCGATCCCACCTGACCACCGTTGTGGAACCGGGTCCCTACGGCCTCCGCAAGACCGCGGCCCGTGAGCTTGCGGACCTTCTGGAGGCCCTGGACGCGGAACCGGGACCGGTCTCCCTCACCCCGGAGCTGCGGGAGGCATTCAGCCTGGCGGGTGAAGCCTGCGAATTCCGCTTCCTGCCCGCATACGAAGATGGAACCTTCCTCGACACCTGGGGCGCCGTCTTAACCTGGTGCTGGCGCGGCCTCCACCGGAACGGCCTGCCCACCACGGAGCAGGTTGATCAATGGCTGACCGCCTGGTTCGCCGCCCCGCCCCAGTCCCACCGCTCCACCGAACACTTCACCCTGAAAGACGGAGCCTACCAGCCCGACAGCGCCTACAGCGGAATCTGCGTCTACGCCGTGGAAGCCCTGGACCGCCTGGAAGACGGCAGTTTCCAGGCCCGCCTCCGCCTCACGGAGACGAGCGGCACCGGCGAAAAGCTCCCCCAGCGCATTGCGGACCTCACCTTCACCGCCTCAGACGGCCAAATCTGCTTCTCCGCCGTCGCCTGGAACTCATAACGGAACCGCCGCCCTCACGGGCGGCGGCTTTGCGTCACCGGTTCTCCCACTGCACGTCGACGACGGTGCCGAACTGGAACTCGATGAACTCGCTCTTCATAATGTAGTCCGTCTTCCCGATCCGGACCTCCTGCTCCCCGATCTTGGTGGTCATGACGGGGGTGTCGGCCACCTGGGCCTCGATGGTGAAATAGAGGTTGATGTGGTCCGGGTCCTCGTACCACTCCCCGTCGGGGCCCAGCACCAGGTACGGCGTCTTGTCCACGGCCACGATCTTGCCGTCCAGCAGCGCGCCGGAGGCCATGAGGGTAGACGGCAGGTGCTCCTGGCAGGTGTCGTACATCTCCGTGGCCGCCTTCTCCACGCGGACCACGTAGGTCACGCCGATGGTAGCGGGCGGCGCGCCGTCCTGGCGCAGCAGCTTGTACGCCCCGAAGGCCACCACGGCCACGATCAGCACGATGGCCACCAGGTCCACGATGTTCAGTTTCCCGATGCGAAACGCTTTTTTCTCTTCCATGCTTGTCCTCCATAGCGGACGCCCCGCGCCCGTGTTTTCTGATTTGACGGCCCGCCGGTGTGGACAAGGCCCGAGAAGTATTGTATAATATTTTCCGGATTTGCACAAGGGGAATTTTTACTTTGCTGGGGAGGCAGCGGCAATGCTTGTGATTCAAACGATCAGTCTGGTCTGGTACAAGCAAGACCGCGGCTCTGCAGGCGCGGAGGCCCGCCAGCGCTTTCCGCTGGCCTTCCCTCTGGAGGAGGAAGCCCCTGCGGGGCCAATCCGCCTCCACCGCCTGCGCTTCAGCCAGAGAGGCGAAACATTTCTGGACGAGCTGGAGGAAACCCGCGAACTGCTGAACCTCTCACGGGAAAAACTGGGCCTATCTCAGAAACAGCTCCGCCGGGAAATCGAGAAAAGGGAGCAATGGATTCGGCAATACCGCACACAGGCGTTTCAAGCCCTGTCGGAGCTGAACGTGACAAACCTCGCCCTGCGCCCCTGGGAGGACGGCTGTGCGGTCTCCTTCTTCTACGACGAGCACCGCAGCGGCGCGCCCTGCCGCCGGGGGCACAACCAGGACTACCACGACCCGGCGTCCCCCTTCTGCGGGAAAGACTGCCTGAACGAAACCGCGTTCCGCCTGCGCCCAGGGCAGTACGGGCGCATTCTCTGGAACGAGCGCCGAAGCGACATAGACACAGGCGGCTGGTACTATCTGCTTCACGCCTGCAACCTCTTCTGTTACCCAGAAGACGCGCCGGAGCGGGACCTCCTGACCGCCGCCTCACCGGATTATGTATACCGCCAGCTTGCGGACCTATACTAAACCTATGAAAAGGAGCGCCGCACAATGGAAGACTTCGTGACACGCTTTGACAACTACTCCATCCAGTTCAACAAGACCCTGGAATTCGCCTGCGGCGGAGACTGGGACCAGCTTGACCAGGAGGAACGGGAGCTTGCCGCCCTGTGGAAGCTGCTGGTGGATACGTACAACGGCGGCTTCCTACAGTTTTTCTGCAACTGGGGCTACCCTGGCTACTGGTATGCCATGTGCGGCCTCCAGAAGATCGGGGACCGGGACCTCCTGGACCGCCTGCACAAGACCTACACCGAGGTCTTCGACAAATTCAAGGAGGACCCCCGCCTGAAAGCCTACTGGGACATTCCCGAGTACCTCACAGAGGAAGACACGGCCCTTCTGGACCAGACGGACAATTATTTCTGGGACGAGGCCGGGGAGGCCATGGCAAAGCGGGCCTATGAATTCTACCACGACGAACTGAAAAAGGAACCCAGAAAAGACGGAGAAGAACAGCTATGAAAGTGATACACCTCATCAGCGGCGGCGACTCCGGCGGGGCGAAAACCCACGTCCTGAGCCTGCTGCAGAACCTGAACAAGACCATTACGGCCCAGCTCGTCTGCTTCCGGGACGGCCCCTTCGCGGAGGAGGCCCGGAGCCTGGGCATCCCCACGGAGATCTTCGGCGGCAACAACGTCCTCCGCACCCGCCGCCTCCTGACGGACTACATCCGCCGGGGAGGCTATCAGCTGATCCACTGCCACGGCTCCCGCGCCAACATGATCGGAGCCCTCCTGCAAGGCCCCACGGGCCTCCCCGTCGTCACCACCGTCCACAGCGACTACCGCCTGGACTACATGGGCCGTCCCCTGGGGCGGCTCACCTACGGGGCCATCAACGCCTGGGCTTTACGCCGTCTGGACTACCGGATCGGCGTCTCCGACGCCATGGTGGACCTGCTGATCAAGCGGAATTTCCCCCCCGACCGCTTCTATGCCATCTACAACGGCATCGACTTCACCCCGCCTCCGCCCCAGGAGGACCGTCTGGGATACCTGAGAAGCCTGGGGGCCGATGTGGAGGCGGACTCCGTGGTGATCGGCATCGCGGCGCGGCTGAATCCCGTCAAGGATATGTCGACTCTGATCCGAGGCTTCGCCGAAGGGTATAAAAGCTGCAAAAAATTGCGTTTAGTTATCGCCGGAGACGGCGAGGAGCGGGAAAAGCTGGGGAATCTGGCGAAGGAACTGGGCGTGGAGAAGCAGGTGGCCTTTGCCGGGTGGATCAGCGGCGGCATGGACCGCTTCTACGGCGCTCTGGACGTGAACGCCCTCACCAGCCTGTCCGAGACGTTCCCCTACGCCCTGACGGAGGGGGCCCGCTTCCGCCTGGCCACCGTGGCCACCGCCGTGGGCGGCATTCCTTACCTCATCGACCAGGGCGTCAACGGATACCTGATTCAGCCGGGGGACTGGAAGACTCTGGGGAAGCACTTTGCCGATTTGGGGAACGACGATCGCCTCCGGCGGGAGATGGGGGAGGGGCTGTACGAAAAGGCGTCCACCCAGTTCTCCATCCAGAGGACCGTGGACACCCAGCTCCATATTTACAGCGAAATCCTCCGCCGCCACAGCCGCCCGAAGGCAAAGCGGGACGGCGTGGTCATCTGCGGGGCCTACGGGCGGGGCAACGCCGGGGACGACGCGATTCTCGAGGCCATTTTACAGGAGATGCGGACCCTGGACCCGGATATGCCCGTCACGGTCCTCTCGAAGGACCCGAAGAGCACCCGGCTCGCGTACCGGGTGCGGGCAGTGAGCCGGGTGGCCCTGGTGAGCTGGTACACCGCCATGCGCCATGCAAAGCTGTATATCAACGGCGGCGGGAGCCTCATTCAGGACGTCACGTCCCGGCGCTCCCTCTGGTTTTACCTGATGAACATCCGCGCCGCGAAGCGGGCGGGCTGCAAGGTACAGATGTACGGCTGCGGCATCGGCCCCGTGACCCGCATGAACCACAGGCAGCTGGCCGCGGCGGTGCTGAACCGGAGCGTGGACGTGATCACCCTCCGGGAGCCGGATTCCCGGGACGAGCTGCGGGCCATGGGCGTGGACAAGCCGGAGATTCTTCTGACGGCGGACCCGGCCCTGACCCTCCGCCAGGCGGGAGACAACGAGACGGACAGCGTTCTCCTGGAGGCGGGCATCCCCCCCCACGGGCGCTACATCTGCTTCGCCCTGCGCCGCTGGAAGGGCTACGAGGACAAGGCTGCACTGTTCGGCAAAGCGGCCCGCTACGCCTGGGAGCGCTACGGCCTGACGCCGGTTTTCCTGGCGGTGGAGAAGCGCATGGACCCCAGTGCCAGCCGCATGGCGGCGGAGGGCTTGAAGGACGTACCCCACTATTTCCTGGACGACGCAGGCCGTGCGGGCACCATGATCGGCGCGCTCTCAAGGATGGAGATCGTGGTGGCCATGCGCCTCCACGCCCTGATTTTCGCCGCAGGCCAGGGCATCCCCTTAGCGGGCGTGGTCTACGACCCGAAAGTATCCGCCTTCCTGCGCTACATCGGCCAAGACATTTTCACCGACCTGGAAGCCCTGACGGAGGAAAACCTGAAACAGATGGTAGACGAAGCCGCCGCCAAGGGCCAGCACCCGGAGGTCCAGGCATCCGCCGTCCGGCGGCTCCAGTCCCTGGAGCGCGGGAACGTGGAGGTTGCGCAGAGGCTGTTGGGGCGTTAGAGTGCCTGCATACGGGGGGCTGCCAGCGGGGCTTCCCGCCTCCGGCGGCCAAGGAGGCTCTGCCAGAGGGAACGTTTCCCTCTGGACTCCTCCAGATCAGTCCGGTTTGTCGGGTGCGCAGATCTCACGCTGGACAGCAATGGTTGCGAGGGTGTCGCCGAGTTGGGTCAGGATTGCGGCGGTCAGGCCCAGCTGCTGGTTGTTGAGCCGGGCGGCGATGGCTACGGCCAGGGTGTTGACGGCGGTAGTCAGGGCCAGGGGGTCGCAGTTCGATGGAAGCATAACATCACCAATAGGAATGTATGAAAAAACGAGGGCAATGTTGCCCTCGTTTTTTCTTTGCGTGGGTGCTGCGTTACTGCGCGACAGGCTTTAACGACCTCCAGATTCGCGTCGAGTTAAAAAGTTCTTTTTTTGGTTACTTTTTTCTTTCAAGAAAAAAGGAACACCCCCGCGCGTCGTTCACCGCAGGTTTTCCTTCGACAGCAGCTCCAGAATCCGTGCGTCGTCCTCGATGGTAGCGTTCGGCATGGGGAAGGTGCTGGTGCTGGAGGCGGCGATGCCGCGGAGCTTGATGGCCTCTTTCAGCACCGGCAGGAAGGGGTCGCGGATGCGGTACATATCCATCAGACGGTCGATGCGCTGCTGGCCCAGGGCGATGCCGTTCAGGTCGTTCTCCCGGAAGGCCCGGACCCAGGCGGAGGTGATCTCCGGGGCCAGGTTGCTCAGGGCCGCGATGCAGCCGTTGCCGCCGGAGAGGATGTTGCGGGCGAAGTTGTCGTCGAAGCCGGAGTAGACCTCGAAGTTGGGAACCCGGCTCTTCACCGTCTTGATCAGCTCCCGGGTGTGGTCCATGCCGGGGATGGTGTCTTTCAGGCCCACGATGTTGGGGTGCATCAGGGCCAGCTGGAGAACCGTCTCCACGGGGATGGTGTAGCCCGTGTTGTCGGGGAAATTGTAGATGTAGATGGGGCCGTGGATCTCCTTGGCCAGGCGGTCGTAGTATTGCAGGAGGGCCTCGGGTCCGAAGTGGAAGTAGTAGGGCGGGAGGATCATGACCGCGTCCGCGCCGGCGTCCAGGCAGAAGTTGGAGAAATCGCTGATGTCGCTGGCCACCATGCTGGTGGTGCCGATGATCAGCTTCACCCGGTGGTTCACCTTCTCAATGGCGAACTTCGCCATCTCCCGGCGCTGATCCATGTTCATGGCGAAGAACTCGCTGGAGCTGCCCTCCACCAGGATGCCGTCGATGCCGTTGTCGATCAGGTTGTCATAGAGCCGCTCCTGGCTCACCAGGTCCAGGGTGCCGTCGTCGTTGAACAGGGTAATCGCGGGAGCAAGAAATGCTGCATTCATAAGCTGGTTCCCCTTCTCATTTCTCAAAAAATTACACGCGGCCCGCCGGGGCCGGTGCGTCCGTCCCCTTCAAGCTAACACAGCCGCGGGCTTTCTGTCAAGATACTTTTCTGTCCTCCCACATTTCAAAAACCGTCATTCTGATTGAAAAGGGGCGGAAATGGGCACTGCCCAGGCGGAAAACCCGCCCGGGCAGTACAAGGCGTCTTACTCCAGACCGCCGCCCTGCATGGCGGAGCGGGCGTTCTGGGTGTACATGCGGTAGAAGCCCTTTCGCGCCTCGCGGGGGATGATGCCCGCCTTGGCCCGCTCGGCCAGGACGGCCGCGGCCTCCTCGGGGGTGCAGGGCTTGCCGTGGATGCCGGTGAGGTTCAGAGTCCGGTTCTCCACGCTGTAGGAGATCAGGTCACCCTCCTCGACGAAGGCGATGGGACCGCCGGCAGCGGCCTCGGGGCTGACGTGGCCGATGGCCGCGCCGCGGGTGGCGCCGGAGAAGCGTCCGTCGGTGATCAGGGCCACGGAGCCGTTGATCTTCTCGTCACAGCAGATGGCCTCAGTGGTGGCGACCATCTCGGGCATACCGCAGCCGCGGGGACCCTCGTAGCGGACGATGATGACCTCATTGGGGTTAATCAGCTTCTTGGCGACGGCCTCATAGGCGTCGTCCTCGCTGTTGAAGACGCGGGCCACGGCGTTGACCACCTCGCGCTGGTTCTCCGCACAGGCGGCGTACTTGACCACGCTGCCCTCGGGGGCGATGTTGCCCTTGAGGATGGCGACGGAGCCCTTCTCGTGGGCCTTCTCCACGGGGAAGATCACGTCGTCCCGCTTGAGGCCGTAGTTGGCCAGGTAGCCCAGGTTCCGCTCGAACCAGTTCTGGCGGTGCAGCTCCTCCAGGTTCTCGCCCAGGGTCTTGCCGGTGACGGTCATGACATCCAGGTCCAGCATGTCCCGGAGCATCCACTGGACCATGGGCACGCCGCCCGCGAACCAGAAGGACTCGGTGAGCTGGGTGCCGGAGGGATACACGTTGCCGATGTGGGGGACCTGGTGGTTGATCTCGTCGAAGAGCTCGATGGGGAGCTCGTAGCCCATCTCACGGGCGATGGAGGGGATGTGGAGGGTGGCGTTGGTGGAGCCGCCGATGGCGCTGTGGACGATGATGGCGTTGCGGAAGGCGGCGGGGGTCATGATCTGGCTGGGGGTGATGCCCTTCTCGGCCAGGTCCATGATCTGACGGCCCGCGTCCCGGGAATACTGAAGGAGGTCCCGCATGGTGGCGGGGACCAGGGCGGAGCCCGGGAGGGCCAGGCCCAGGGCTTCCGCCAGGCACTGCATGGTGGAGGCGGTGCCCAGGAAGGTGCAGGCGCCCACGGAGGGGCAGCCGGTGAGCTTATAGTCCCGGACCTCCTGGGGCGTAATGGCACCGTCCCGCTTCTCCCGGAGGGAGATGTCGCCGGCGACGATGGAGGTGGTCATGTTGGGGCCGGGGCGCATGGAGCCGCCGGGCATGAAGATGGTGGGGATGTCCAGGCGGGCGGCGGCTTTCAGGTGGGCGGGGATGGACTTGTCACAGCTGGAGGCCAGGATCATGCCGTCCCAGGGCACGGCGCAGCCGTGGATCTCCACCATGTTGGCGATAGCCTCCCGGGAGGCCAGAACGTAGTTCATGCCGTCGTGGCCCTGGGTGCAGCCATCGCAGATGTCGGTGGCGTAGTATTTGGCGGGCTTGCCGCCCTTCTCGTAGACGCCGTAGACGGCCTGCTCCACCATCTGATTGAGGTGGTAGCTGCCGGGGTGGGAGTCGCCGTAGACGCTCTCCACCATGATCTGGGGCTTGGTGATGTCGGACTCGTCCCAGCCGGTGCCCAGCTCCAGGGCGTCGAACTGGGCCCAGAATTTCCGCTCGCTCTTGCTTTTCTGAACCATAACTATCTCCTCGAATCTTTTCAAAATATGAAGGCGGGACGGGACTGCCCCGCCGCTTTTTTCCCATCTATAACAGTGTTGATGCCGTGTTCGGAGCCGGGGGAACGGACGCGGGAGGCGTCCGGAGAACAGGGGCCGCTGCCGCCGTCTTCTGTACAGCGGCGGCGGCCCCTGTCCGGTGCTTCATGGGGAATTCGCGGGCCAAAAAGACAACTCAGAATGCGTCAGGCGGGAAGGCTCTGCCAAAGAGGGACGCGTTTTCTCTTGCGCAAGAGGCTCAGAGGACGCCCACCATAATGAAGATGGCCGCGGCAATTCCGGCGAAGACGCCGGCTACGCCGCCCACCAGAGTGTTGTACTTGAAGGTGCGGTTGGTATCCATGTTGAACATGGACATGGAGACCCACCAGCCGGAGTCGTTCACGTGGGAGACGACCATGGTGCCTGCGCCGATCATGACGGCGCAGGCGGTGGCGGAAATACCCAGGGAGCCCAGCATGGGCAGGCACAGGCCCGCGGCAGTCATGCCGGCCGTGGTACGGGAACCGACGGCGCACTCCATAGCCGCGCCGATGACGAAGGGAACCAGCAGTCCGGGGAAGCCGACGGCGGCGATGACGTCGCCCAGCTGACCGGCAGCGGGGGCCTCTTTGATGATCTGAGCGAAGCCGCCGCCGAAGCCGGTGATGATCAGGGGAGCCAGAGCGACTTCCAGAGCCTCGCCGACCCAGCCGTTGAAGAGGATCTTGCTCAGGCTGGTTTCGTTCTTGCCGGAAGCCTTGTTGTAGGAGGCCATGGCCTTATCCTTGTGGGTGTAGGCCAGGAGCCAGCCGCAGCACACGCCCAGGAAGAGGGCGATGTTCCGGTTGCCGATGGTGTCCAGGAAGGTGCGGACGGCATTGCCCTCTTCCATGGTCATGTCGGCGAAGGAGGCCACGGCGATGAGGATGACGGGGAGCAGGATGGGGGACATGGCGGCCAGGACGTTGGGCAGGCCGTCTTCTTTGATCATGAGGTCGTGGTAGTCGCTGCCCTTGGCGGCCTCGACGCCCTCGATGTACTCGGGCTTCGGGGGATAGTAGTCCTTCGCAGCCCAGCCCTTCATGAGGACCCAGGTGAGGAGGTACGCGATCAGGGAGCAGATGATGCCCCAGAGGATAACCAGGCCCAGGTCAGCGCCCAGCAGGAGGGACACGGCCAGGATGCCGGGGGTGGGAGGCACCATGGAGTGGGTCAGGTTCAGGGGCAGGATGGTCATGGAGGCCATGAGGCCCATGGGCTTGTTCTGCCGCTTGGAGATGATGGCGCACAGGGGGCTGATCAGCACCATAGTGACATCGCCGAAGACGGGGATGGACATGATGAAGGCGGCCAGGCCCGTGGCCAGCTCCAGGTTCTTGCCCTTGAAGAGGGAGATGAAGAAGTTGACCATCGACTTGGCCGCGCCGGAGTCGCGGATGGAGCAGGCGATGATGGAGCCGAAGATGATGGTCATTCCGATACTTGTCAGGGTCCCGCCGAAGCCGCTGGCGATGGTGCTGACGGTGCCCACCAGGGGATTGCCCAAGATGGTGCCCGCGATGACGCCGGCCACGAACAGGGAGATGACGGGATGTACGTTCAGCTTGACAATGAAGAAGATCAGGATTGCGATTGAGATGAGAATTGCGGCGACAAATTGTGCCATAAAATTAACCTCCTAAAACTTGACTGATGGGTGTGCGGCGATTCTGCCGCTGCCGTCCGGCGCTGAGGGGGTGGTCCGCAGGCGCGGAGGAAGGCCCCGGCGCTCCGGCGGGGCGGCATGGCCGCGAAGAGTTCCCAGACTCCGCCCCATTCGTCCTGACTGCGACAGCCCTTTTCGTTTCAGCCTCCCTTCCGCATTCGTTTTGTCTTCTGGCTCCGCGAAGAGTTTGTATCTGTGCCCGAAGCGACATCTACCCTTGTATTTTATCATAATATAAGAACTTTTCAAGAACCATCCGCCTATTGAAAACGGGCCTGATCTTATTAAATCACGATATTTTCGTGAAGAAGCCCTTGTCTGTTTTGCACAAAGGCCGAAGTCCGGCAGCGCGGCCTGGATTTCCAGCGGCTTTTGGCGGTTTTTGGCAGTTTACACGCTTTTCCGGCGCTGCGGACAGGCTCTGCTTGTATGGTTTGTACATCTCTGGACATATATATTTTTTGCTTTTTATTATAAAAATACGATTTTCACTGACAGGGAGCGGAGGGCGTTTTCACGGAATCCTCCGGCGGCAGAGGCGCTAAATTTAGAATTTTCTACAAAGTCCGCCAAAAATCCGCCGGGAAACCCGCATTTTTCCGGATTGGTTTCTGTTTTCCAGGAAAACGCTCCAAAGGACCCGGATTCCCAGCTCCTTCCGTGTGCATTCCGGCGTTCTTCCGCGGCTTCCCGGAGGGGCTTTTCCAATCGCTGAAATCCCGGCGTTTTCAGGGGAATCAAGCCGAAAAATCGTAAATCTATATGAGAAAATCAAAAAACGCAATTCCATTGAATGGCCAATATCGGGTACAATGTACCTAATTATTGTGGTTTTGCGGTAAAAAAGCGGAGAAAGCGGGCGGGAATTTGGCAGAATGCCGAAATCCAGGGGCGCTTTTTCGGCGTATTTCACATGCCCGCTGTGCGAAAAATGCTGTCCACATTTGAAATGAAGAACGCTGTAAAGGTTATCGACCCCTTTGCGTAAAAAAGTTATATTGTTAGGTGGACCAGCGGTGGGACTCTGCCGCTTCTTCATTATATTTGTAAACCCGCGGCCTTTGGCCGCACGGAAAAGATTCCCCCGGACGCAGACCATGGAGACGTGAGACAGGGCCGTACCGCGCAGGCCGGGGCGCGGGGCCATGGGGAGGGATGCTCTTTTTTGATATGGCTCCAGCGCGCCGCAGAACAGGGAGAGCGATTCCCCCCCTGCGGCTCTTCTGCTCCCCGTGAGCGGGGAAAATCAGACAAGAATCGAGGATCAGACAAAATGGGACACAAAGTAGTAATGGACGGCAACACCGCCGCGGCATACGCCTCCTACGCGTTTACGGAGGTCGCGGCCATATACCCCATCACCCCCTCGTCGCAGATGGCGGAGGCGGTGGACGAGTGGGCGGCTCAGGGCCGGAAGAACCTGTTCGGACAACCCGTGAAGGTGATTGAGATGCAGTCCGAGGCGGGCGCGGCGGGCTCCTGCCACGGCTCCCTCCAGGCGGGCGCCCTCACCACCACCTACACCGCCTCTCAGGGCCTTCTGCTGATGATTCCCCCCATGTTCCGCATGGCGGGCGAGTTCCTCCCCGGCGTCTTCCACGTGGCGGCGCGGACGGTGGCCCAGAATATGTGGTCCATCTTCGGCGACCAGTCCGACGTCATGACCTGCCGGTCCATCGGCTTTGCCATGCTGGCGTCCTCCTGCCCCCAGGAGGCCATGGACCTGGGCGCGGTGGCCCACCTGTCGGCCATCAAGGCCCGGCACCCCTTCCTGCACTTCTTCGACGGCTTCCGCACCTCCCACGAGGTCCAGAAGATCGACGCCCTGGACTATGAGGACCTGCGGCCCCTGGTGGACATGGACCAGGTGAACGCGTTCCGCAAGCACAGCCTGAACCCGGAGCACCCCCACGTCCGGGGCACCACCGCCTCCAGCGAGACCTTCTTCCAGGGCAAGGAGGCCGGGAACAGCCACTACGCCGCCATTCCCGACATCGTGCAGCACTACATGGACGAGATCAATAAGCTCACGGGCCGGAACTACAAGCTCTTCGACTACTACGGCGCGCCCGACGCCACCGAGGTAGCCGTGGCCATGGGCTCCGGCGCGGAGACCATGCGGGAGACCGTGGACTACCTGAACGCCCAGGGCCGGAAGGTGGGCATGATCTCCGTGCACCTGTTCCGCCCCTTCTCCGCCAAGCACCTGCTGGCCGTGCTGCCCGAAACCGTGAAGAAGGTGGCCGTCCTGGACCGCACCAAGGAGTCCGGCTCCGTGGGCGAGCCTCTGTATCTGGACGTAAAGGCCGTGCTGACCAGCTCCGGGCGGCAGTTTGACGCCATCGTCGGCGGACGCTTCGGCCTGGCGGGCAAGGACACCACCCCCAGCCAGATCATCGCCGTCTTCGACAACCTGGACCAGCCCGAGCCCAAGAACGGCTTCACCATCGGCATCGAGGACGACGTGACCTTCACCTCCCTGCCCACCAAGGACGTGCTGATCCCCAAGGAGGGCGAGATCTCCTGCAAGCTCTGGGGCACCGGCGGCGACGGCACCGTGGGCGCCAACAAGAACTCCGTGAAAATCGTGGGCGGACTTACCGAGAAATACGCTCAGGCTTACTTCGTCTACGACGCGAAGAAGTCCGGCGGCGTCACCCAGTCCCACCTGCGCTTCAGCGACAACCCCATCCACGCTACTTACCTGGTGCAGTCCGCGGACTTCGTGGCGGTCCACAACGCGGCGTACCTGGAGAAATTCGACGTGACCGCCGACCTGAAAGAGGGCGGCACCTTCCTCCTGAACTGCCAGTGGAGCGACGAGGAGCTTGAAAAGCACCTGCCCGGAAGCCTCAAGCGGGGCCTGGCCAACAAGAACGCGAAGCTCTACACCATCGACGCCTCCGATATCGCCATGCGCCTGGGTCTGGGCAATCGCACCAACTCCGTGCTCCAGGCGGCTTTCTTCAAGCTGGCGGACATCATCCCCATGGACGTGGCCGTCACCGCCATGAAGGACGCCATCGAAAAGACCTACCTGGTCAAGGCGGGCCAGAAGGTGGTCGACATGAACTGCGCCGCCGTGGACGAGGGCGTCAGCGCCCTTCACGAGGTCCAGATCCCCGAGAGCTGGAAGAACGCCCCCGTGGAGTCCAAGGACGACGGGACCCACGACTTCCTCCACGACGTTTTCAAGCCCCTGGACCAGATGCAGGGCGACAAACTCCCCGTGTCCACCTTCCAGAAGTACGGCACCGTGGACGGCACCTGGCCCAACGGCACCTCCAAGCACGATAAGCGCGCCGACGCCATCCTGGTCCCCGAGTGGACGGCGGAGAACTGCATCCAGTGCAACCAGTGCGCCTACGTCTGCCCCCACGCCGCCATCCGCCCCGTGCTGGTGACGGAGGAGGAGAAGGCCGCGGCCCCCGAGGGCTTCACCACGATTCCCGCCAAGGGCCCCGGCCTGGAGAAGTACGGCTTCCGCATCCAGGTTTCCCCCTATGACTGCCTGGGCTGCGGCTGCTGCGTGAACGCCTGCATTGCCAAGACCCCGGCTCTGGCTATGAAGCCCGCCGCCTCTCAGGTGGAGCAGGTGAAGAACTGGACCTACGGCATCGAGCAGGTCCCCGTGAAGAAGGACGCGGTGAACGTGAAGACCGTGAAGGGCTCCCAGTTCGCCAAGCCCTACTACGAGTTCCCGCCCGCCTGCGCCGGTTGCGGCGAGACGGCCTACATCAAGCTGGTCACTCAGCTCTTCGGCGACCGGATGTACATCGCCAACGCCTCCGGCTGCACCGCCGCCCACGGCGGCTCCCTCCCCTCCACCCCCTACTGCACTGACGAGCGGGGCTTCGGTCCCCCGTGGGAGCAGTCCCTGTTTGAGGACAATGCGGAGTTCGCCTTTGGCTTCCTCCAGGCCCACAACACCGTGAACACGGAGATTGTGGACGCCGTGAAGCAGCTCAAGGAAGCGGGCGTTGCCGCGGAAGCCTGCGAGAAGTATCTCGAGGGCAAGGACAACGCCGAGGTTTCCCGCAAGGTCACAGACGACCTCCTGGCCGCTCTGGAAGCCGCCGACGTGAAGCCCGAGGACAAGGTGTCCGTTGATTTCATCCTCCAGAACAAGGAGTTCATGAGCAAGAAATCCGTCTGGGCCTTCGGCGGTGACGGCTGGGCCTATGATATCGGCTACGGCGGTCTTGATCACGTTCTGGCCTCTGGCATGGATATCAACATGCTGGTTCTGGACACCGAGGTCTACTCCAACACCGGCGGACAGTCCTCCAAAGCCACGAACGTGGGCGCGGTTGCCCAGTTCGCCGCGGCAGGCAAGCGCACCCGCAAGAAGGATCTGGGCATGATGCTCATGAGCTACGGTTACGTGTACGTTGCCCAGGTAGCCATGGGCGCGGACCCCAACCAGACCCTGAAAGCCATCCGCGAAGCGGAGGCGTATCCCGGCCCCGCCGTAGTCATCTGCTACGCCCCCTGCACCGCCCACGGCATCCCCAAGGGCATGAGCAACTGCCAGCAGGAGATGAAGCGCGCCGTCGAAGCCGGCTACTGGCACCTCTACCGCTTCAACCCCGCCCTCAAGGCCGAGGGCAAGAATCCCTTCATCCTCGATTCCAAGGCCCCCACCGGAGACTACATCGACTTCATCCGCTCCGAGCGCCGCTACGCCTCCCTGGAAGCGAAGTTCCCCGAGGAGGCGAAGAAGCTCTTCGCCGACGCGGAGCAGGGCGCGAAGGACCGGCTGGCGGCTTATGAACGGCTGGCGAAGGATTGATACTTCCTGTTTTCTGTCTTACTTTTTCTTATAAGAAAAAGTAAGCAAAAAGAATTTTAACTACGCTCTGGGGCCCGGTTTTCGCGGAGGCTTGCCGCCCGGTAACGTGAGAACTGCGAGGCTGGGCCCCTATTATATTGAAAAGCGAGGACGACTTATATGAAAACTGCGCAAGAGTACAAGGACAGCCTGCGGGAGCGGAAAATCCGCGTCTACGTCATGGGCCAGCTGCTGGAGAGCGATAAGGTCATCGATCATCCCATGATCCGCGGCCATGTCAACTCCGCCGCCATGACCTACGCCCTGGCCAACAACCCGGAGACGGCTGACCTTGTGACGGCCACCTCCCACCTCACCGGCCACAAGATCAACCGCTTCACCCATATCCACCAGTCCACCGACGACCTCCTCAAGAAGATGAAGATGCTCCGCACGATCTCCCAGAAGACCGGCACCTGCTACCAGCGCTGCGTCGGCTTCGACGCCATCAACGCCACCTACGGCGTCACCTACGAGATCGACCAGGCCATGGGCACCAACTACCACGAACGTTTCAAGAAGTTCCTGACCTTCATCCAGGACAACGACTACATGGTGGCGGGCGCCATGACCGACGTGAAGGGCGACCGTTCCCTCCGTCCCAGCCAGCAGAAGGACCCCGACCTCTTCGTCCACGTGGTGGAGAAGCGGGACGACGGCGTTGTCATCCGCGGCGCGAAGGCCCACATGACCGGCATGGTCAACTCCCACTGGATGCTCATCATGCCCACCATGGGCATGCTCCCCGGTGAGGAAGAGTACGCGATTTCCTGCGCCATCCCCGTGGACGCCCCCGGCGTGACCCACATCTTTGGCCGTCAGACCAACGACGGGCGCAAGTTTGAGGGCCCCATTGACCAGGGCAACGCCAACTACGGCATCGTGGGCGGCGAGTGCATGACCATTTTGGACGGCGTGTTTGTGCCCTGGGAGAACGTGTTCATGTGCGGCGAGACGAAGTTCTCCGGCCTCCTGGTAGAGCGCTTTGCCTGCTATCACCGCTCCAACTACGGTGCCTGCAAGGGCGGCGTGAGCGACGTGGTGACGGGCGCGGCGGCTCTCTGGGCGGACTACCAGGGCACCAGCAAGGCCAGCCACATCAAGGATAAGCTCAATGAGATGATGCACATGACGGAGACGCTCTACGCCTGCTCCATTGCGGCCTCCTGCATGGGCGGACCCACCCCCTCCGGCGCGTACTTTGTGGATCGCCTCATGGCCAACGTGTGCAAGCACAACGTCACGAAGCTGATCTACGACATTGACCGCATTGCCCAGGACATTGGCGGCGGCATCATGGCCACCATGCCCTCCGAGTCCGACCTCCGCAGCCCGGAGATTGGCAAGTGGGTGGAGAAGTACCTGGTCGGCGTAGACGGCGTACCCACGGAAGACCGTATGCGCGTCGGCCGTCTCCTGGAGAACATGACTGGCGGCACCGCTCTGGTAGAGTCGATGCACGGCGCAGGCTCCCCCCAGGCCCAGAAGGTCATGTACTCCAAACTCTCCGGCCTGGAAGAGAAGAAGAAATTCGCCGCCCACATCGCCGGCGTCGGCCACACTGGCAAATAAAGCAGGCACCGAACCAAGCATAAAACCCGACAAAAAAAGACTGATCTGCCAGGGTCCAGGGAGGCGCGCGCCTCCCTGGTGGGAGTCCAGAGGGCAAAGCCCTCTGGCCGCCGGAGGCCCCCCGTCCCCCGTCCAACGTCCATCGTCCCCCCCGCGGGGGCGGGCACGGCAGGCCAATTGATATGTAAAGGATGAGGAGAACTATGAATTTTACGCTGACGAGAGAGCAGGAACTGGTCCGCAAGATGATGCGGGCGTTTACGGAGAATGAGGTGAAGCCGATTGCGGCGGAGCTGGACAGGGAGTGTGCGTATCCGAAGGAGAATGTGGAGAAGCTGTTCAAGCTGGGCGTGATGGGTATGACGGTGCCTCAGGAGTACGGCGGGGCTGGTGCGGACGACCTGTCCTCTGCCATCTGCACGGAAGAGCTGGCGCGGGCCTGCGCGTCTACCAGTGATATTGTTGCCGGACACTGCCTGTGCTATGGGCCGATTCTGGTGCATGGTACGGAGGAGCAGAAGAAGAAATATCTGCCCATGCTGACCAAGGGCGGCGTGCTGGGCGGCTTTGCCATCACGGAGCCCAACGCCGGTTCTGACGCTTCCAAGACCCAGACGGTTGCCGTTCTGGAGGGCGACCATTACGTGCTGAACGGCGCGAAGTGCTTCATTACCAACGGTTCTGAGGCGGGCGTGTTTGTCGTCTTCGCCTCCACCGACCCCTCCAAGGGCACGAAGGGCATTTCCGCCTTCATCGTCGAGAGCAGCTTCCCCGGCTTCTCTGTCGGCAAGCACGAAGAGAAGATGGGCCTCCACGGTGTCCACACCACGGAGTTGGTTTTCACCGACTGCATCGTCCCCAAGGAGAACCTCCTGGGCCGCGAGGGCAAGGGCTTCGGCATCGCCATGCAGACCCTGGACGGCGGACGCATCGGCATCGCTGCCCAGTCCCTGGGCATCGCCGAGGGCGCCATGGAAGAGGCGATTAACTACACCAAGGGCCGCGTCCAGTTCGGCAAGCCCATCAGCAAGTTCCAGAACACCCAGTTCACCTTCGCCGACATGGCCATGCGCATTGAGGCGTCCCGCCTCCTGACCTACCAGGCCGCCGTCATGAAGACCCAGGGCATCCGCTGCACCAAGGAAGCCGCCATGGCCAAGCTCTTTGCCTCCGAAACCGCCATGTGGGTCACCACGAAAGCGGTCCAGATGTTCGGCGGCTACGGCTACACGAAGGACTACCCCATGGAGCGCATGATGCGTGACGCGAAAATCACCGAGATCTACGAGGGCACTTCCGAGGTCCAGCGCATTGTCATTTCCGCCAACATGGGCCTGTAAGATTTTTGTGCCTTCGGCGACCTACTTTTTCTTGAAAGAAAAAGTAGGCAAAAAGAACTTTTT
>JAAVZX010000069.1 GCA_022791875.1 Oscillibacter sp. | reverse complement strand
GGCCTCCTCCCCGAGCTGGACGAGAGCGAGGAGATCAACGCCTGCTCCATCCACGTCCCGGCCGAGGTGGACGGGAAGGTGGAGGACTGGCTGCTGATGTTCAAGAACGAAACCCACAACCACCCCACGGAGATCGAGCCCTTCGGCGGCGCGGCCACCTGCATCGGCGGCTGCATCCGGGATCCCCTGTCGGGCCGGGCCTACGTCCACCAGGCCCTGCGGGTCACGGGCTGCGGCGACCCCCACACCCCCATGGCGGACACCCTGCCGGGCAAGCTCCCCCAGCGCAAACTCTGCCAGACGGCGGCGGCGGGCTACAGCTCCTACGGCAACCAGATCGGTCTGGCCACCGGCCACGTGGCGGAGCTGTACCACCCCGGCTACGTGGCGAAGCACATGGAGATCGGCGCGGTAGTGGGCGCGGCCCCGGCGGCGAACGTCCGCCGCGAGCGCCCCGCGCCGGGCGATATCATCATCCTCCTGGGAGGCCGCACGGGCCGGGACGGCATCGGCGGCGCCACCGGTTCCTCCAAGAGCCATGACCGGAAATCCCTGCAAACCATGGCCTCCGAGGTCCAGAAGGGCAACGCCCCGGAGGAGCGGAAAATCCAGCGCCTGTTCCGCGACGGCGCGGTGACGCGCCTCATCAAGCGCTGCAACGACTTCGGCGCGGGCGGCGTCAGCGTTGCCATCGGCGAGCTGGCCGACGGCCTCACCATCGACCTGGACGCCGTGCGCAAGAAGTACGACGGTCTGGACGGCACGGAGCTGGCCATCTCCGAGAGCCAGGAGCGCATGGCGGTGGTGGTGGCCCCCGAGGACGCGGAGGCGTTCATCGCCGCCGCCAACGGGGAAAACCTGGAGGCGTACCCCGTGGCCGTGGTGACGGAGGCCCACCGTATGGTCATGACCTGGCAGGGGGAAACCATCGTCGACCTGAGCCGGGAGTTCCTCAACTCCAACGGCGCGGTGAAGCGGGCCACAGTCTACGTGCCCCCCCATGACGACGACGCGGGCTTCCGCCTGACGGAGGAACGCTTCGACTCCGTGGAGGACATGTCCTCCAGCCTCACCTGCGCCAGCCGCCAGGGACTGGTGGAGCGCTTCGACAGCACCGTCGGCGCGGGTACTCTCCTGATGCCCTTCGGCGGGAAGTACCAGAAGACCCCCGCCCAGGTCATGGCGGCGCTGCTGCCCGTGCTGCCGGGCCAGGAGACGGATCAAGCCAGTGTCATGTCCTGGGCCTGCGACCCGGAGGAGATGTCCGCCGACCCCTGGATCGGGGCCTATACCGCCGTGGAGGACTCCATCACGAAGCTGGTTGCCGCAGGCGCGGACTACCGGAAAATCTACCTCACCCTCCAGGAATACTTTGAAAAGCTCCGCACGGACCCCGAGCGCTGGGGCAAGCCCTTCGCGGCCCTCCTGGGTGCCATGGAGGCCCAGATGGACTACGGCACCGCGGCCATCGGCGGCAAGGACTCCATGTCCGGCTCCTTCCTGAACATGGACGTGCCCCCCACCCTGGTTTCCTTTGCCATTGCGCCTATCAAGGCCGGTGAAATCATCACTCCCGAGTTCAAAGAGCCGGGACACCCCGTCTATTTCTTCTGCGGCGGCGGAGAGCCGGAGGGCATCCGGGAGAACTGGGAGCAGTACCACGCCCTGTGCAAAGCGGGGAAGGTGAAAGCCGCCTGGGCCCTGACCGAGGGCGCGGCGGCGGAGGCGGTTATGAAGATGTCCTTCGGAAACCGCGTCGGCTTTGACGCGAAGAACGTCAAGCAGAAGGTGGAAAGCTATTTCTGGTCTATCAGCAACCCCCATTCGATCATCGCGGAACTGTCCGAGGAAATCCCCGAAACCTGGGGCATTTCCAAGATCGGCGAAACCGTGGCGGAACCCACCATTACGCTGAAACACCGCCGTTTCGGAAAGTCGGAAAGCTATTCCATCGACGAACTTTTAGCTATGAACGAGTCCGTTCTCTCCGACGTCTACCCCACCCGCGCCCCCATCGGCGGCGAGGCCCCCGAGCTTCCCTGCCCCGACTTCACCCGCGTTACCCCAAAAACCGCCGTAACAAAGCCCAAGGTCCTGATCCCCGTCTTCCCCGGCACGAACTGCGAATACGACAGCGCCCGCGCCGCCCAAAGGGCGGGCCTGGAGACGGAAATTTTCGTGATCAACAACCAGTCCGCCCAAGCGGTAGCAGAGTCCGCTGCCGCTTTCGCAAGGAAGCTGAAAGAGAGCCAGATCCTGTTCCTCCCCGGCGGCTTCTCCGGCGGCGACGAGCCCGACGGCTCCGGCAAATTCATCACCGCCTTCCTCCGCGGCCCCGAGACATCGGACGCGGTAATGGATCTCCTGAAAAACCGCGACGGCCTGGCCCTAGGCATCTGCAACGGCTTCCAGGCCCTGATCAAGCTGGGTCTGGTCCCCTACGGCGAAATCAGGACCATGGACTCCGCCTGTCCCACCCTGAGCTACAACGTCATAGGCCGCCACCAGTCGAAGATCGTCCACACCAGAATCGTCTCCAACAAATCCCCCTGGCTCTCCCAGACGACCCCCTGCGACCTCTACGAAGTCCCCATCTCCCACGGCGAAGGCCGCTTCCTCTGCCCGCCGGATCTTCTCCGTGACCTGGCGCAAAACGGCCAAATCGCCACCCAATACGCCGACCTCACCGGCGCCCCCACCATGGACCCCGACTACAACCCCAACGGCTCCGTCTGGGCCATCGAAGGCATCACCTCCCCCGACGGCCGCGTCCTCGGCAAAATGGGCCACACCGAACGCATCGGCCCGCACCTGTACCGGAACGTGCCGGGACGATACGACCTGCGTTTGTTCGCAGCTGCGGTATGTTACTTTTCTTGAAAGAAAAGTAACCAAAAGAACTTTTTAACTCGACGCGAATCTGGTGGGCGAAGGGGCCTCTGCGCCGGGATCGGGTGCGTGGGGCCCGCAAAACGTTGTTTTGCGGAGGGTATTTCATAGCAGATGTTGAAGGAGCGGCAGATATGACAGGAAAGACTGATCTGCCAGGGTCCAGGGAGGCGCTTGCCTCCCTGGTGGGAGTCCAGAGGGCAAAGCCCTTTGGCCGCCGGAGGCCCCCCGTCCCTCGTCCCCCGTTATGGGGGCTTGACAAATTTGGGAGTTTCGTGTATACTGCGTAAAATTTTATAGAAATGAGGTGTCGTGCTTTGGCTTATTTCTTTTCTGAGCCCTCTCATACCTTTAGCGAATACCTCCTTGTCCCTGGGTATTCTTCCGCGGAGTGTATTCCTGCGAATGTCTCTTTGAAGACTCCGGTGGTGAAGTTCAAGAAGGGGGAGGAATGCCCCCTTACTATGAACGTGCCGATGGTTTCCGCCGTCATGCAGGCTGTCTCCGGTGAGAAGATGGGAATCGGATTGGCGAAGGAGGGCGGGATCGCCTTTATCTACGTCTCTCAGCCTATCGACCAGCAGGCCGATATGGTCCGGCGGGTGAAGGGGTATAAGGCCGGGTTTGTGTCCAGTGATTCCAACCTCCGCCTTGGGGACACTCTGGCCGACGTCCTGGCGCTCAAAGAGCGCACCGGACACTCTACCATGGCCGTCACCGACGACGGCACCGCCGCCGGGAAGCTCTTGGGGCTCGTGGCCAGCCGGGACTACCGCGTCAGCCGCATGGACCCCTCTACCCCCGTCTCCGAGTTCATGACCCCCTTCGATAAGCTCATCACCGCCCCCGAGGGCGTCAGCCTCAAAGAGGCCAACGACATCCTCTGGGACCGTAAATTGAACGCCCTTCCCGTCGTCTCCGCTGATCAGCGCCTGGTGTCTTTCGTCTTCCGCAAGGACTACGACTCCCATAAGGGCAACCCCCTGGAGCTCCTGGACTCCCAGAAACGTTACGTGGTGGGCGCGGGCATCAACTCCCGCGACTACGAGGAGCGGGTTCCCGCCCTGGTGGAGGCCGGGGTTGACGTGCTGGTTATCGACTCCTCCGAGGGCTACTCCGAGTGGCAGGCCCGGACCCTCAAGTGGATTCGCTCCCGCTACGGCGACAGCGTGAAAGTGGGGGCGGGCAACGTGGTGGACGGCGAGGGCTTCCGCTTCTTGGCGGACGCCGGGGCCGACTTCGTGAAAATCGGCATCGGCGGCGGCTCCATCTGCATCACCCGCGAGACGAAGGGCATCGGCCGGGGCCAGGCTACGGCGGTCATCGACGTGGCCGCGGAGCGGGACCGCTACTTCCAGGAAACCGGCGTGTATGTCCCCATCTGCGCCGACGGCGGCATCGTCCAGGACTACCACATCACCCTGGCCCTGGCCATGGGCGCGGACTTCTGTATGCTGGGCCGCTACTTCTCCCGCTTCGACGAGTCCCCCACCAGCAAGGTCCTCATCAACGGGAACTACATGAAGGAATACTGGGGCGAGGGCAGCGCCCGTGCCCGGAACTGGCAGCGCTACGACATGGGCGGCGCGGCGAAGCTGAGCTTCGAGGAGGGCGTGGACTCCTACGTGCCCTACGCGGGCTCTCTCTCCGACGGCATGTCCACCACCCTGGCGAAGATTCGGTCCACCATGTGCAACTGCGGCGCGCTGACCATCCCGGAGCTGCGGGAGAAGGCGAAGCTGACCCTGGTGTCCTCGGTCTCCATCGTGGAGGGCGGGGCCCACGACGTGCTCTTGAAAGACTCTGCCGGCGGGGCCGGACGAAACTGACAGGAGGATTTAGAAATGCTTGTTGAAGTCAATTTTACCCTCACGGGACCCCAGGAAGAGCTGGACCGCTTCGCGGCGCTCTTCGCGCCCTACGGCGGCGATTTCACCTTCCAGGCGCTGGTGCCCATCCCGGCGGACGCGCCGAAGCCTCTGACGGAGGAATGGACCGTAAAGAACTGGGGCTGTTACGGCGACGCGGACGACGGCGCTCTGGAGTGCGGCCCGGGGAGCATCGAGGTCTGGTTCAACACGGAGTGGAGCTCCCCGAAGCTGGTGTTGAAGGCCATCGCAGAGCAGTTCCCGAAGCTGGCCCTGTCCGGCACGGCCCGCTGTGAGGAAGGGGAATTCAACGAGTTCTTCGACGGCGCCGAGGGCTTTTTCAGCCACAACGTGGAAGAGGTTGACGAGAGCTTCGACGAGGAAGAGGATGAAGCGTCCGAGCTTGCGGAGCTGTAAAGAAGAGGAGACCAGCCTGCCGTTTTTGGCGGGCTGGTTTTTCTTGCGTTGGGAAGAAGGCTGTGATAAAATCAGGCTGAAAAACGGAAGTGCAGGAGGTACGGAATGATGCGGAATATGATTGCATACTGCGGGCTGGACTGTGAAAAATGCGACGCATATCTTGCGACAGTTCATGATGATCAGGCTCTGCGTGAGAAGACCGCAAAACTCTGGGCGGAGCTGAACCAGGCGCCCATTTTGCCTGAGCATATCAATTGCATGGGCTGTCGTGTGGATGGGATTAAAACCGTATATTGTGAGAGTCTTTGCGAAATCCGTCAGTGTGCGCTGAAAAAGGGCGCTGCAACATGCGGCGGGTGTCCGGAAATGGAGACGTGCCGGACGGTTGGGGAGATTCTCTCAAGCTATCCGGACGCTCTGAAAAATTTGAAGGGATGAGTGTACATATGCCGGCGGTTTTCCAGCCTTCGATAACCGTTTATATGGATATTTTGAATTATCTGGACCGCAGGCCCAGGACGTAATCGGCGCTGACGCGGTAGAACTGGCAGAGGACGCGCAGGTGGCGCACGGGCATCTCGTTCACGCCCCGCTCGTAGCGGGAATAGACCTGCTGGGTGGTGTTCAGGAGGCGGGCGATCTGGCTTTGGGTATAATCGTGGTCTTCCCGCAGTTCCCTGAGAATTTCGTAGTATTCTTTCATGCTTTTATACTCCTTAGCGTCGATTTGCCAGGAGTATATTTTTTCATACGCTTGATGTGATGTATTGACATTACGCCTGAATTGGTGTAAAATTGCCAACACGGCAAAGCGCAATCCATAGGCAGGAGGGAATTGAGATGAATCCACACTTGATTTTGGGCCTCGTATTCGGCATTCTGGGCATTGTTGTGATGATAGGGCTGGTGATTCTCTGCGTCGTGTTCATAATCTGGCTGTTCCATGGCTGGAAGAAGCAGAGCGGCCAGCGCGGCGCCAACGCAGAGGCCCAGCGCCGTCGCCACGGCGGTAAGACGGTTCTGGAGTGGCCCTGGCCGAAGGCCATCGGCGAACCGGACGAAGAATTCGGCGAACTTCTGGAGGAATTCCCCAAAAAGGGCGGCGGCAGCGCCCGCTTCTACGAAACGGGCCTCGTCCTCAACGGCAAGCGCGTCCCCTACGACGCCCTGAAGGATGTATTCTTTGACGAGGGAAGCCGGGAACGCGGCCACGACCTGAAAGAAGCGATCCAGAACTCCGCTGTCCTCTGGCTCTACCGCAAACACGGCA
The DNA here is from genome assembly GCA_022791875.1 of Oscillibacter sp. Classification (GTDB taxonomy): domain Bacteria; phylum Bacillota; class Clostridia; order Oscillospirales; family Oscillospiraceae; genus Oscillibacter. The sequence continues at coordinate 55,204 of JAAVZX010000069.1, read as the reverse complement.
GCACCCTGGCCATCCGCGATTTCCAATACGGCTTCGACCACGCCGATTGCAGGCACATCAAGGACGGCCTGGGCTTCCGGGACGAATAAGGTGCCAGCCTACGGGGGGCCTCCGGCGTCCAGGGGCTTTGCCCCTGGACCCCACCAGCCCTTTGAAAAGGGCTGGACCCTAAACTTTATCTGCGGGGAAACGGTGGTTTCCCTGCGGTGATTCTTTGCCGATTTTTTCGGGTGGAGGGGAAAAAGATGTTGACGGGAGGGAAAAGGTATGGTATAATCCAAAATACTGTGGAACAGACCACAGGGATAGAGACGCTAGTGTAGCTCAGTCGGTAGAGCAGCTGATTCGTAATCAGCAGGTCAGGTGTTCGAGTCACCCCACGAGCTCCAGACCCCGCGGGAATTATAAAATTCCTGCGGGTTTTTTCTGCCTGTTTTGAGTGCGGTACCGCTAAAAATGTGTGGGGCCTTCCATGACAATGGAAGGCCCCACTCGCTTACGCTTCGTTACCGTGTGACAGGCTTTCGTGACCTCCGGGGTATAGAGCGGTATTAAAGCTCTTTTTGGTTACTTTTTCTCTCGAGAAAAAGTGACCCGCCGGAGGCCGGAAGCCCGGCTGGCAGCCCCCGTATCAGCAGCAGCCGCAGCCCGTGCAGCTGCTTGCGCAGGCGATGGTGGGTTCGCCTGCGGTCATGGTGACGCCGTAGCGGACGGGGACGGAGACGCAGACCTGCTGGGTCAGGGTTACGGTCACGCTGGTGCCGCAGGAGTCTGTTACGCATGTAATGGTGGGGTTTCCCTGGCAGGCCACTGTGACCGTGCCTACGGACGCGGTGGGCGTCAGGGTCATGGGGGCGGTTACGTCTACGCATTGGGTGCTGATTTTGTTGCAGCCATTCAAAAGGCAGGACTCCTCCGCCTGGGCGGGCAGGATGGACTCGTGCTCGTATGCTTCATTGATTCGCAAAGTGATCCCTCGCTTCCTGGTTGTGATACCCGTTGGGTATCTGCTTTATCTTATGCGCCTTCCGGCTTGGCGGACCCTCTTTTTTCGCTTTTCCTTTCCGACAAAATGTGCTATAATATGCTGGAATACAATATATGCCGCCGGGGGCCTTTTTCCTGGCGGCGGACGGGAAAGAGAGGCGTTCTGTATGGACGAAAAACAGGAACGGAAATACCAGCAAATGACCCAGACTCCTATCGCGCCCCTTATCTGCCGGCTGGCTTTGCCCTGCATCGTGAGTATGCTGGTCACATCCTTCTACAATATGGCCGACACCTTCTTCGTGGGACTCCTTCGGAGCAACAGCGCTACGGGGGCCGTGGGGGTTGTTTTCTCCCTTATGGCGATTATTCAGGCGATTGGGTTTTTCTTCGGGCACGGGAGCGGGAACTTCATCTCCCGTGAGCTGGGGAAGCAGAACTATAAAACGGCCTCTGATATGGCCGCTACGGGCTTCTTCTTTGCTCTGGGGACGGGGGTGGTGCTCTGCGTTCTTGGGGAGCTGTTTCTGGAGCCTCTCGCTATGCTTCTGGGCTCTACGCCGACGATCCTGCCCCATACAAAGGCGTATCTGGGCGTCATTCTTCTGGGGGCGCCGTGGATGACCTCTTCTTTGGTACTGAACAATCAGCTCCGCTACCAGGGCAGCGCCGCTTACGCCATGGTGGGCATTGCCAGCGGGGCCGTGCTGAACATCGCCCTGGACCCGCTGCTCATTTTCACCTTCCACCTGGGCGTGGCGGGGGCCGCGTGGGCTACCATTATCAGCCAGTTCGTCAGCTTCTGCCTCCTCCTGATCGGCTGTACCCGGGGCGGAAACCTCCGTATCCATATCCGGCAGGTGCAGCTGAGTTGGGAGTACATCAGCCTGATTGTCCGGGGCGGACTGCCCTCTCTGGCGCGGCAGGGGTTGGCCAGTGTGGCGACGATTTGCCTCAACCGCGCGGCGCGGCCCTACGGCGACGCCGCCATCGCCGCCATGGGCGTGGTGCAGCGGATCATGATGTTCGGCGGCTCGGCCATGATCGGCTTCGGGCAGGGCTTCCAGCCCATGTGCGGCTTCAATTACGGCGCGAAGCTCTATGGGCGGGTCCGGGAGGGCTTCTGGTTCTGTGTGAAAGCATCCTTCGTGTTCCTGCTGGCGGTGAGCGCGGTGGGCTACGCCTTTGCGCCCCAGCTGATCGCCGCCTTCCGGGACGACCCGGACGTGATTGCCTGCGGGGCCAGGGCCCTACGCTTCCAGTGTGTCACCTTCTGCTTCTCAAGCTGGATTGTGATGAGCAATATGATGCTCCAGACCATCGGGAAGACGGTTCCGGCCACCTTTGTGGCCATGGCGCGGCAGGGGATTTTCTTCATCCCCCTGGTTTACATTCTCTCCGCGTCTTTGGGGCTGACGGGGATTCAGATCACGCAGTCGGCGGCGGACGCCCTGACGCTGGTCTGCGCGGTGCCAATTCAGCTGTATGTTCTGCGGGAGCTGGCGCGGCAGGAGCGGCAGGGGCTGAGCGCGGAGCCGTAGGTGCGGAGGGCGCGGGGGAAGGGCCGCCGAGGGCGGCGGCCCCTACGGATGCACCTTGGGGGAAGAAGAAAGAAGCACAATCCAACGACACGCACCGCAGAGCGGCAGCGGCTAATAGAAGCACACCAAATCAGCGTGCGTAAACGGCGCCCCGGGCAGTTTCGAGACGCGAGGAACGCCTACAGCAACGCAAGGCAGCGGCTCGCGTAAACGTCTTTTTCTCTTTTGGACCGTCCACGGCCCGTTTTCTCTTTTTCTCCGGGAGAAAAAGAGAAAATGGGGGGTGGAGAGGGACCAGCTATCCCAATAGCTGAACCCCCGGTGCTCGTTCGAGCACCACCCACAAATCCTCTTGTCAAAGAAAACTGGATATGCTATAATAACGAGACAAGAGCCACCCCCCGGCAGGGGAAAGAAAGGACATTCTCATGATTCAATTCAAATCTGAACAGGGTGAGATCTCCGTGAGCAGCGCCGTGTTCTCGAATATCACGGGCATGGCGGCAACGAACTGCTTCGGCGTAAAGGGGATGGCATTCCGGTCGATGACGGACGGGCTGGTCCACCTTCTGCGCCGGGAGGCCATGAGCAAAGGCGTCAGCATCACCTACCACGAGGACAACGCGATCTCCATCGAGCTGCACATCATCGTGGAAAACGGCGTGAACCTCCCCGCTGTCTGCCGCTCCATCATGAATGAAGTGCGCTACGTTGTGGAGAAGAACACCGGCGTTACCGTCCGCGCCGTGGACGTGTGCGTCGATTCCATGACTCTGTGAGGGAGGACAAAGCCATGAATGAACAAATCTCCGGATCGCTCTTCAAGCAGATGATTCTCCACGGCGCCGCCGCCATCACCGCCCAGAAGCAGGCCATCAACGACCTGAACGTCTTCCCGGTCCCCGACGGCGACACCGGCACCAATATGTCCATGACCATCGCCGCCGCCGTCACGGAGCTGCGCAAGTCCAGCCCCGCCACCGTCGAGAAGGCCGCGTCCGCTACCGCTTCTGCGCTCCTTCGGGGGGCGCGGGGGAACTCCGGCGTGATTCTGTCCCTGCTCTTCCGGGGGCTTTCCAAGGGGCTCAAGGGCTGCGAGACCGCGGACGCGCAGCGCTTCGCCGCCGCTATGCAGGAGGGCGTCTCCTCCGCCTACAAGGCCGTTATGAAGCCCGCCGAGGGCACCGTGCTCACCGTCTCCCGGCTGGCCGCGAAGCGGGCCGTGGAGGCCGCGGCGGAGACCAGCGACCTGGAGCAGGTTCTGGAGGCCGCTATCGCCGAGGGGCGGGACGCCCTGGCCCAGACCATCGACATGAACCCCGTCCTGAAAAAGGCGGGCGTCGTCGACGCGGGCGGCAAGGGCTACCTGCTTATTCTCGAGGGTATGCTGGCCGCGCTCCGCGGCGAGCCGCTTCCCGAGGTGGAGGACTCCGGCGCGCCGGAGAAGGACAAGGCTGACTTTGACGTGTTCTCCACTGAGGAAATCACCTTTGCTTTCGACACCGTTTTCATCGTCCGCAAGTCCTCCCCCGACGTGGCCCTGGACCCCCTGCGGGCCTACCTGAACAGCATCGGCGACAGCTTGGTTATCGGCGAGGACGACGAGGCATTCAAGGTCCACGTCCATACCAACATCCCCGGCAGCGCCCTCACCGAGGCCCAGAAGTACGGCACCCTGGAGCTGGCGAAGATTGAGAATATGCGCACCCAGTACGAGGACGTAGCCGCAGGCAAAAAGGCCCAGAGCGTGGACGATCTGGACATGGAGGAATCCGCCAAGGAAGCCCAGCCGGAGAAGCCCGCTGTGGCCCCCCCGGAAAAGAAGTACGGCTTCCTCTCCGTCTGCGCCGGCGACGGCTTAGCCGCCGTCTTCCGCGACCTGGGCGTGGACAGCGTCGTCTCCGGAGGCCAGACCATGAACCCCTCCACCGAGAGCATCTTAGAGGGCGTCAACCAGGTCCCCGCCGAAACCGTCTTCATCTTACCCAATAACGGCAACATCATCATGGCCGCACAGCAGTGCGCCGCCCTAACGGAAAAGAACGTAGTCGTGATCCCCACCAAAACCGTCCCCCAGGGCATCACCGCCATGATGAACGTCGACTTCGACGCCCCCGACCCCCAGGACATCACCACCGCCATGACCGACAGCATCACCAGCGTAGCCACCGCCCAGATCACCTACGCCGCCAGAGACTCCGACTTCGACGGCTTCGCCATCAAGGAGGGCGACTACCTCGCCCTCGAAGAGGGCAAACTCTTCGGCACCGGCAATTCCCTAAACGCCCTCCTAGAAAAACTAGCCACCACCGCCTCCACCCGCGGCGCGTCTTTCATCTCCCTCTACTACGGCGAAGACGTAGACCCCTCCGCCGCCCAATCCGCCGCCGCCATCTTCCAATCCGCCTGCCCGGACGCGGAGGTCATGGCCCTCCCCGGAGGCCAGCCCGTGTACTACTATATCATTTCTATGGAGTGAGGTGCCTGCCTACGGGGGGCCTCCGGCGGGTTACTTTTTCTCGAGAGAAAAAGTAACCAAAAAGAGCTTTAATACCGCTCTGTGGTGCCGGTGGAGGCTTTGGCCTGTCACACGGTAACGTTCGCGGTTGCGTGGAAACGGCTCCCTTGGGAGCCGTTTCCCGATTTTGTTTATTTTTATGGGGGTAGGGTTATGACGGTTGGACGGTTCGCTCCTTCGCCCAGCGGGCGGATTCATTTGGGGAATATTCTCTGCTGCCTGCTGGCCTGGCTCAGCGCACGGCAAAAAGGCGGGAAGGTCATCCTGCGGATCGAAGACCTGGATACCGCCCGCTGCCCCCAGCGGTACGCAGACCAGATGATCGCCGACCTCCAATGGCTGGGCCTCACTTGGGACGAGGGCCCCGTCGCCGGCGGTCCTTGCCAGCCCTACTTCCAGAGCCGCCGCACCGCCCTCTACCAGCAGGCCCTGGAAACCTTGCAGGCCCAGGGCCTGGTCTACCCCTGCTTCTGCACCCGCGCCGAGCTCCACGCCGCCAGCGCCCCCCACCGCTCCGACGGCCAGCCCGTCTACCCCGGCACCTGCCGCGCCCTCTCCCCCGCACAGGCCGCGGAACGTGCCTATGTGCGTGCCCCGGCCCTGCGGCTCCGGGTCCCCGACGAGGACTGGGGCTTCCTGGATGGGCACATGGGGGCCTATCGGGAAAATCTTGCGCGAGACTGCGGGGACTTCCTGCTGCGGCGGTCCGACGGCATGTTCGCATACCAGCTCGCCGTGGTGGTGGACGATGCTGCCATGGGGGTCACGGAGGTGGTGCGAGGGGCGGACCTGCTGGGGTCTACGCCGCGCCAGCTGTATTTGTATAAGCTCCTGGGGCTTCCTGCGCCGTCGTTCTGCCACTTTCCGCTTTTGCTGGCTCCGGATGGGCGGCGGCTGTCGAAGCGGGACGCGGACGCGGGGCTGGATGCGCTTCGGGGGCGGGTGACGGCTCCTGAACTGCTGGGGTGGCTGGCGGGACTGGCGGGGTTCAACCCCTCCGGCGAGCCTTGTACACCACAACAACTCCTTCCGCGGTTCTCCTGGGACCTGGTGCCGAAGGAGGACATCAGGCTTCCAGTGATGGAAAGATAAAGTTTAGGGTCCAGCCCTTTTCAAAGGGCTGGTGGGGTCCAGGGGCAAAGCCCCTGGAAAAAAATGAGGACACAGTCAAACTGTGTCCTCATTTTTTAATTCAGCAGAAAGCCTCAGCCCTCAGCCATTTTCTTGTACTTAGCGTACCGCGCCTTAACGTCCTCGATTTCCTTGGCATAGAGCGTGTCAGCCTTACCCGGGAAGTTGTTCTTCAAAGAGGCAAAGCGGTTCTCGCCCATAAGGAAGTCCATGAGCTTATCCATATCCGGCTCAGGAGAATCGAGCTGGAAGGGATTCTTGCCCTCGGCGACGCGGCGGGGGTCATAGCGGTACAGGTGCCAGTAGCCGCACTCGACGGCCTTCTTCATCTCGTCCTGAGAGCAGCCCATGCCCTTCTTGATATGCTGCTCGAGGCAGGGGCAGTAGCAGATGACGATAGCGGGGCCGGGATACTCGTCGGCCTCACGGAGGGCTTTAAGGGTCTGGTTCTGGTCATAGCCCATGGCGACCTGGGCCACGTAGACGTAGCCGTACTGCATGAGGATGGCGCCCAGGTCCTTCTTGGACACCTGCTTGCCGCCCGCGGCGAACTTGGCCACGGCGGAAGTGGGGGTGGACTTGGAGGACTGACCGCCGGTGTTGGAGTACACCTCGGTGTCGAGCACCAGGAGGTTCACGTCCCGGTTCTGGGCCATGACATGGTCGATGCCGCCGAAGCCGATATCGTAGGCCCAGCCGTCGCCGCCGATAGCCCAGATGGACTTCTTGGACAGGTATTCCTTGTTCTCCAGGATGTACTTCACGTCCTCGGTCTGCTCCGCGGCCTGGAGGGCGGCGATGAGGGCGTCGGTGACGGCGCGGGAGGTTTCGATCTTCTCCCAGCCCGCCTGATAGGCGCTGATGGCGTCCACGGCGATGCCGGCTTCCTTCATGGCGTCCATGCGGATGAGGAGCTCCTTGCGGATGGAATCCTGGGCGTGGAAGTAGCCATAGGCGAACTCGGCGTTATCCTCGAAGAGGGAGTGCTCCCAGGCGGGACCCCAGCCCCGGCTGTCCTTGCAGTAGGGGAGGATGGGCGCGCCGCCGGAGATAGCGGAGGAGCAGCCCGCGGCGTTGCCCGCGTACATCCGGTCGCCCACCAGCTGGCTCAAGAGCTTGATGTAGGTCGTCTCGGCGCAGCCCGCGCAGGCGGCGGAGAACTGGAAGTAGGGCTTCGCGAACTGGATGTTCTTGACGGTCTTGCTGTTGATGACGTCCTTCTTGAGGTAGGCGTCGTTCATGGCCACCTTGTCGAAGTTCTCCTGCTCGGCCTTCATCTCCTCGAAGGGGGTCATGACCAGGGCGTCGGCCATCTTCTCGTTCTTGTTGGCGGGGCAGGCGGTGAGGCAGACGCCGCAGCCCAGGCAGTCATAGGGGCTGACCTGCATCCGGAAGGAGTAGGCGGGCGCGTCCTTGCCCAGGCCCTTGGCGGGCACGGTCTCGAAGGAGGCGGGCACGCCGGCTTTCTCCTCCTCGGTCAGGAGGACGGGGCGGATGGCGGCGTGGGGGCAGCACATGGCGCAGCGGTTGCACTGGATGCAGCTCTCGGCGTTCCACTTGGGCACCTTGAGGGCCACGCCGCGCTTGGAGTAAGCGGAGGTGCCGTTCTCCCAGGTGCCGTCCAGGACGCCGTGCTTCTGGAACACGGACACGGGCAGCTTGTCGCCCTGCTGGCGGTCCATGGGCATGACGATCTCCTTGACAAAGGGAGTGGCGTTGACCTCGGGCAGCGGGGTATCGGGGGCATCGGCCCAGGAAGCGGGAATGTCCACCTTCACGGCGGCGCTGACGCCGATATCCACGGCGGCGTTGTTCATGTCGACGATCTTCTGGCCCGCCTTCTTGAAGTAGGAGTTATAGTTGTTCTGCTTCATGTCCTGCACGGCCATGTCCAGAGGAATGACCTTCGTCAGGGCGAAGAACGCAGCCTGTAAAATGCTGTTGGTCCGGTTGGCACCCAGGCCCACCTGGACGGCCAGCTTGGCGGCGTCGATGATGTAGAACTGGGCGTGCTTCTTGGCCAGGTCCCGCTTCATCTTGCCGGGCAGGCGGGTTTCCAGCTCTTCCACGCTCCAGGGGCAGTTCAGGAGGAAGGTGCCGCCCTCCTTGAGGTCCTCGGTGGTGTCGTACTTGGCGACATAAGTCGGCGCATGGACGGCCACGAAGTCGGCGGAGGACACGGTGTAAGTAGAGCGGATGGGGCTGTCTCCGAAGCGCAGGTGGCTCTGGGTGAGGCCGCCGGACTTCATGGAGTCATAGGAGAAGTACGCCTGGGCATACTTGTCGGCCACGAGGCCGATGGTGCTGATGGCGTTCTTGTTGGCGCCCACGGTGCCGTCGCCGCCCAGGCCCCACAGCTTGCAGGACACTTCGCCGGGATGGGCCAGCTCCACTTCCTTGTAGTCCAGGGAGGTGTGGGTCACGTCGTCCACGATGCCGATGGTGAAGTTGTTCTTGGGCTGATCCTGCTTGAGGTTGTCATACACGGCGATGAGCTGGCCGGGGGTGGTATCCTTGGAGCTCAGGCCATAGCGTCCGCCGACGACCTTGATGTCGCCCCGGCCCGCCTGGTTCAGCGCGGTCACAACGTCCAGGTACACGGGCTCGCCCACGGAGCCGGTTTCCTTGTTCCGGTCCAGGACGGCGATCTTCTTGACCGTCGCGGGGATAGCGGCGGAGAAGTGGGACACGGAGAAGGGACGGTACAGGTGGATCTGCACCAGGCCCACCTTGCGGCCCTGGGCGTTCAGGTAGTCCACCGTCTCCTTGACCGCCTCGGAGGCGGAGCACATGACGACGATGACTTCCTCGGCGTCAGGCGCGCCGTAGTAGTTGAAGAGCTTGTAGTCCCGGCCGGTGAGCTTGTTGATCTCGTCCATGTAGTGCTGGACGGTATCGGGCACGATGGCGGCCTTGACGTTGGCGCCCTCCTTGCACTGGAAGTAGACGTCGGGGTTGACGTTATTGCCCCGGTTGGTGGGGTGCTCGGGGTTCAGGGCCTGACGGCGGAAGGCGTTGAGGGCCTCGGTGTCGATAAGCCCCCGGAGGTCCTCGTAGTCAAGGGCCTCGATGCGCTGCATCTCGTGGGAGGTGCGGAAGCCGTCGAAGCAGTGCATGAAGGCGTAGCGGGCGGAGATGGCGGACAGATGGGCCACCGCGCCCAGGTCCATGGCCTCTTGGGGAGAGGAGGACATGAGCATGGCGTAGCCGGTCATGCGGCAGGTCATGAAGTCGGTGTGGTCGCCGAAAATGGAGTGGTGGTTGCTGGTGACCACGCGGGAGGCGATGTGCATGACGCTGGGGAGGAACTGGCCGCCCATGGCGTACATGGCGGGGATCATGAGCATAAGGCCCTGGGAGGAGGTGAAGGTGGTGGTGAGCGCGCCGGCCTGGAGCGAGCCGTGGCAGGTGCCTGCCGCGCCCGCTTCGGACTGCATCTGGATCACGTCCACGGTGGAGCCGAAGAGGTTCTTGCGGCCCTTGGCGGACCACTCGTCCACCTTCTCGGCCATGGGGGAGGACGGTGTGATGGGATAAATCGCCGCAACCTCGGTAAAGGCGTAGGCCACGTGGGCGGCGGCGGTGTTGCCATCCATCACGACATATTTCTTTTTCATAGAATGCCCCTCTCTTGTTTTTTCGTGATTGACCCGAACGCCCCTCCCCCGTGTCCGGACGGGCCCCGGGTCATACCGCTTTCATTATACCCGATAAACCCCCGGCTGTCAAAGAGTTTTAGCCCTCTTTTTTCTGCCAATGTTGAATTCCTGTACACATGCAGGGAAAATATGTGCGTGGGGGGGTGCCTGCTTACGGGGGGCCTCCGGCGGGTTCCTTTTCTCGAGAGAAAAGGAACCGAAAAGAGCTTTCATACCGCTCTACGCATTGGAGGTTGTTAAGGCGTCCCGCACGGTAACGGAGTGCCTGCGTGCGGAACCTTTCAGGTCCCGCAGGGTTTATCTTATATACACCCCGTCTCCCGCGCCCGCCGCACTCCTGGGGATGCTGAAACCCTCTGCCTCCCCCAACCACCCATCTCAATGGAATGCACCCCGTAGGGGACGCCGCCCTCGGCGTCCCGTCCCTCGCGACCTCCGCACCCACCTGACATGCTTCCACAACATGGCACCCGCCACCTCAACACGCACCCCGTAGGGGCGGGCCTCCGTGCCCGCCCGTCCCCCGCGCCCACTGCACCCCTGGGGATACTGCTTGATTTTGGGAGACGAATGTGGTAATATGTTGAAAAATCCGCAGGCGCGGAGTAAATACAAAGGAGAGACCAGGATGGGAACGATACTTCTGGGCGTCGGAGCGGCCAGCTTCATTGGATATCTGATTTGGCTGATCATCTGCGTGGTCAACTGGGACTCGAAAATTCCGCCGATTATCGGCATGATATTGAGCCTGGTCATGATCGCAGGCGGCTTGTCTATGACGCCGCGCTTTATGGACGCAATGGACGGCCTTCTGAGCAAAACGCCCCTTGACGGCATCCTCGCCAAGATCGGCGTCGGAGAAAAAGACGCCGACAAGACACCCGAAGACGGCGAGCCCAGCACAGCTGAGGGCATCTGGTACGCAGACTACTATCTGGACGACGCCCAGCAGCCCACCGACAGGTGGTATATCACCGCGAAGACGCCCTTCACCGGCACCTTCAACGACAGCACTTCCTCCGACGGGGAACTGACTGCGGAGCTTCAGGCGGATCAGGAGGGCGGGATTGCTTTCTCCCTGTACAGATACGGCAACAGCAAACTTATAAACACCTTCCCGGACCAAACGCTTGCATACAACATCACCATGCGTACCCCCGACGGCGCGGACCACAGCCTGACAGGCGCCATACAGGCGAGCGAGGACCGCCTTGCCGTCAGTGAAGAGGATTGCCCCGCGGTTCTGGAGGCCCTGCAAGGGGAGGGGACGGTTAGCTTCTACATTGAGGAATCAGGAGCGCCTATGAGGAATTTCCTGTTCTCTGTACCGGTGGACAACTTTGGCAGCGTGTACCAGGCTCAGCTTGGTTAAGAGGCTGAGACGCGAAAAAGGGAACGGATTGCTCCGTTCCCTTTTCTGATATGCAATTTACTTGAAGTACCGCTCCAGCAGGCCCTTGAACGCCTTGCCATGGCGGGCCTCGTCACGGGCCATTTCATGGACAGTGTCGTGGATAGCGTCCAGGCCCAGCTCCTTGGCCTTCTTGGCAATGGCCATCTTGCCGGCGGTGGCACCGTTCTCGGCCTCGACGCGCATCTCCAGGTTGCGCTTGGTGGAGTCGGTGACCACCTCGCCCAGGAGCTCCGCGAACTTGGCGGCGTGCTCGGCCTCTTCCCAGGCCGCCTTCTCCCAGTACAGGCCGATCTCAGGATAGCCCTCGCGGTGGGCCACACGGGCCATGGCCAGATACATGCCGACCTCGGTGCACTCACCGGCGAAGTTGGCGCGCAGGCCCTCCAGAATTTCCGCGTCCACACCGGCGGCTACGCCGACCACGTGCTCAGCAGCCCAGGTCATCTCCGCGCCCTGCTCCTTGAACTTCGCGCCGGGGACGCCGCACTGGGGGCACTTCTCGGGGGGCACGTCGCCTTCATGAACATAACCGCATACGGGGCAAACCCACTTCTTCATATTGTAAAATCCTCCTTATGTAAATAGTGCGCTTTTGAGATATCAGCATCAGTATAGCAGGATTTCAAGCGACACGCCAGGTGTAAATGCAACATTTCGGGCGGCGGAGGAAAATTTTCTCATCGTTTCTGATTCCTATGGGACTACTTTTTTGGAAAGCTGTCGAAATAGCCCTTGCATTTTAGAGGAAGATGGGGTAAAATAAGGGCGGAAACATAAGAAGCGGCAGGCCGCCGGGTGCTCGCGACACCCAGCAGCCCTGTACGAGTGGCTATAGCACTCAGCACAGCAGTTGTTACGACTGCACCACGGGCCTATTATACCCATTTTTCCCCGCTTTTGCAAGGGCCATGTGTTACGTATGAAAATGCGGTGCTGGGTTCGAGACTCGGCACCGTAATTATGTTTCCGGCGGACGACCTGCGGGCGGAGAGAGAGAACTAGCCGCTCGCCCCTCCGTCCAAGGGACTCCGTTCGCCGGTTATTCAGCGCAGACCCATCCCAGGAAGCTGGCCCTGGACCTGACCCCCAGGCGGGCACCGGCCATGCGCCGCCGCAGTACCCACCCCAGGGCCAGCCGACCCCAGCGCAGACATGAGAGACGCCGGAGTGATCCGGCGTCTCTTTCCTGCGGTTGGGGGGGTGTGCGGGGGTGCGGTGGGCGCGGGGGACGGGACGCCGAGGGCGGCGTCCCCTACGGTGTGCGTCTGTCGTAAGCACCGGGGCGCGAAGGAAGGGCGGGCGCAGAGGCCCGCCCCTACGGATGTTATTCGACATGTTTGGAAAAATTGGGGGAAAACCCTTGATTTTTGGGGCGTGTTGGGGTAAAATGAAATTGGGAACATGAAATGCGGCAGGCCGCCAGGTGTTACGAGCACCGGACGGCCCTGTACGAGTGAGCAGGCACTCAGCACAGCAGAATTTCTGCACCACGGCCTCATTATACCTAGTTTTATCCCGGATTGCAAGAGGTCAAGTTGTGTTCGTAGAAAACGGTGCTGAGTTATTCAAAGGCTCGGCACCGTGTTTTGTGTTTCTGGCGGACGCCGCCGGGTGGGAGTTGGTCTCCTGTAATTCCTCCATCCCTCCCCCTTCTCCTGCCCGGCGGGTCCCGTTCGTCAGAAATTTATAGGAGAAAAGGACAAATGAAGAAAAGGCTGGCATCTTTGGCACTGACGCTGGTGCTGTGTCTGAGTTGGAGCGCTGCTGTTTTCGCGGAAGGAAATACGATTTATCTCAGGTATAAACCGGGTACAAATGGTACGTATTCCGTTGAAAAAACGGAGGACGCAGGCGATTCCGGCATGAGTATCAGCGGGGATGTGAATATAACCGGCGTTGCTGCAAACAATCCGGATGAACAAAATGCCAGTCAACCCAAATTCCTCCCATACTGCGTGTCGTCCGGCCCGGTGACGCTCACACTGATGCGGGACAGCGAAGCGATTGCGGAGTCGAGGATTGACGCCGTTCTTGCAGCGTCAGGAGGGTATACTGTTACGGAAGAAGAGCCGGTGCGCTTTGAGGGGGCAACGGCAACCATATCAGCTCCGGGAGTTTATCATGTTGAAGTCCGCACCGCTGACTATTCATTGGGCGCACAGGCAATTATCGAAATCATTGAAGGCGCTGTGTCCTCGGAGCCTACCTCCTCTCCCTCCACGGGCTTCACGGATGTAGCAGCGGATTCACCGTTTGCGGAGGCGATCAAGTGGGCCGTGGAGAAAAAAATTACCAACGGCAAGACGGCTACGACGTTTGGTCCTGGGGACACCTGCACAGTCTCTCATATCCTGACATTCCTCTACCGTGCGGAGAAAGGCGCGGGCAGCGGAAATGAACGCGCCGCAGTGACGGCGTGGGCCAACGGCTTAGGGATTGACACAAGCAATCTCAGTGCGCCGTGTACGCGGGCAATGGCGGTTACGTATATGTGGATAGCCACAGGAAGCCCCGCGCCGTCAAAAACCGCGTCCTTCACCGATGTGGACGCCGATGCGGAGTATGCGCAGGCGGTAGCCTGGGCGGTGGAAAAGGGCGTGACGACGGGCACCAGCGCAACTGCCTTCTCCCCTGATAAGACCTGCACCAGGGGGCAGATTGTGACGTTCCTGTTCCGTGCCAGTAAGTGAGTGAGGTGCATCCCCATAGGTGCGGAGGTCGCGGGGGAGGGCCGCCGAGGGCGGCGGCCCCTACGGTTTCCATCCAACCAACATGGGTGGTCGCGAGGGATGCGTTTTCGGAGTGCCAATAAAAATTTGTGGGACCTTCCATGTCAATGGAAGGTCCCACTTGCTATACGCTTCGTTACCGTGTGACAGTCTTTCGTGACCACCAGAGTATAGAGCGGTATTAAAGCTCTTTTTGGTTACTTTTTCTCTCGAGAAAAAGTGACCCGCCGGAGGCCCCCCGTATGCAGGGACTATCGATTACTGCTCCGCCATAGCCTTCGCCTCAGCGATGGCCTTCTCCTGGGCCGCAGGCGGGCAGGCTTCGTAGCGGACGAAGTGGAGGGTGAAGCTGCCGCGGCTCTGGGTCATGGCGCGGAGGTCGATGGCGTAGGAGCCCATTTCGGCGATGGGGACCTCGGCGGTGATGACCTGCTCGCCCATGTCGTTGAGCTCGGAGTTCATGGGGGTGCCGCGGCGCTTGGAGATGTCGCCCATGACGTCGCCCATGTAGTTGGCGGGCACGGTGACTTTCAGCTCTCCGATGGGCTCGAGGAGGACGGGGCTGGCCTCGGGCATAGCGGCTTTGTAGGCCAGCTGGGCGGCGGTTTTGAAGGCGATTTCGGAGGAGTCGACGGGGTGGTAGGAGCCGTCGTAGAGCACGGCTTTCAGGTTCACGACGGGGTAGCCCGCGAGAGGGCCGTGGAGGCAGGCTTCCCGGAGTCCCTTTTCGACGGCGGGGAAGAAGTTCCGGGGCACGGAGCCGCCGAAGACCTCCTCGGCGAAGACCATGTCCTCTTCCTCGGGGTTGTACTCGAAGCGGACCCAGACGTCGCCGAACTGGCCGGAGCCGCCGGTCTGCTTCTTGTGGCGGCCCTGCTTCTGGACGGTCTTGCGGATCTTCTCACGGTAGGGGACGCGGGTGGGCTTGAGTTCGGCCTCCACCTTGAAGCGGTCCTTGAGCTTGCTGACGAGGACGTCCAGCTGCATGTCGCCCGCGCCGGAGAGGACCATCTGGCGGGTCTCGGCGTTGTTGACGACGGAGAAGGTGGGGTCCTCTTCGTTGAGGCGGGTAAGGCCCTGGGCGATCTTGTCCTCCTGGCCGCGGGTTTTGGGGTAGATGGCCACGGAGTAGCAGGGCTCGGCGAAGGGGATGGGCTTGAGGGTGACGACCTTGCGCTCGTCGCAGAGGGTGTCGCCGGTCTTGATGTCCATCTTGGCGATGGCGCCGATGTCGCCGCAGACCAGCTCCTTGACCTCGGCGGTCTTCTTGCCGCGGATGGTGTAGAGACGGCCCAGCTTGACCTTTTCGCCGGTGCGGGCGTTGATCATGGGCATGTCCGGGGCGATGGAGCCGGAGAGGACCTTCACGAAGGAATACTTACCGTACTGGTCGGAGATGGTCTTGAAGACGAAGGCGGTGGGGACGCCGCCGGGGGAGACGACGAATTCCTCCGTCTCGCCGTCGGCCCTGGTGGCCTTGTGGTAGTTGCCCTCCACGGGGTTGGGGAGGAGGTCGACGATGTTGTCCATGAGCATGAGGGAGCCCAGGCAGTTGATGGCGGAGCCGCAGAGGACGGGGAAGAGGCTCAGCTCCCGGACGCCCTGGCGGAGGCCCTGGATCATTTCGGCGTAGGTGAAGTCCTCGCCGCCGAAGAATTTCTCCATGAATTCCTCGCTGGTCTCGGCGACGGATTCCTTGAGGGCGTCGTTGAACTCGGTGACGACGTCTTCCTTGTCGGCGGGGAGCTCGATTTCGGCGCGCTTGAGGTTCTGCATTTCGTAGGCGCGCTTGTTGAGGACGTCGATGATGCCTGTGACCTTCTTGGAGGCGTCCCAGATGGGGACGACGACGGGGGCGATTTTCTTGCCGAAGCGCTCCCGGAGGGCGTCGAAGGTGGCGTTGTAGTCGGCGTTGTCCTCGTCGGTTTTGGAGATATAGATGAAGCGGGGCATATTGCGCTCCTCGCAGTATTTCCAGGCTTTTTCGAGGCCGACGGAAATGCCGTCCTTGGCGGAGCAGACGATGATGGCGGCGTCAGCGGCGCGGAGCGCGGCCATGGCCTCGCCGGCGAAGTCGAAGGCGCCGGGGGTGTCCATCAGGTTGATGCGGCAGGACTTGTAGTCCAGGGGGGCCACGGAGGTGGCGAGGGAGATTTGCCGCTTGATTTCCTCGGGGTCATAGTCGCAGACGGTGTTGCCGTCGGCGGCGCGGCCCATGCGGTCGATAGCGCCGGTCATGTAGAGCAGGCTCTCAGCCAGGGCGGTCTTGCCGCTGCCGCTGTGTCCCAGCAGACAGACGTTGCGAATGTTCTGTACGGAATAGCTCATAGGTTGTTTCCACTCCTTATCGTATGCGGTCCACGCGGCCTAAGCCGCAAGCGTCCAATATAAGAATTATACAACGTCCCGCCAATGAATACAACATAAATTTTGGCAGTTTCCCCATTTTTGAATTCCCACGCAAATTTCACGGCGAAATTTGGTGTATCTGCCAAATGGGGCTGTGTGGTGCCTGCATACGGAGGTATACGAGGGGCCTCCGGCGGCTTCCTTTTCTCGAGAGAAAAGGAAGCGAAAAGAGCTTTCATACCGCTCTGCGGCCTGGCAGTTGCGAAAGCCTGTCACACGGTAACGTGGTGCAGGCAAGTGGGACCTTCCATAGTCATGGAAGGTCCCACAGGATTTATTGATTGGGGGATACACCCCGTAGGGGCAGACCTGCGTGTCCGCCCTTCCTTCGCGCCCACCGATGTTGCAGACGGCGCACCCGAACGTCCCAACATCCCTGTGCGCTCCCACGCACCCATCAAAGATAAAATCCACCTTGTCTACAAAAAATGTTTCTCCGTCGCCGCTCACGCCTCCTGCCCCACAAAATCCAAATCAAACTTCTCCACATCCACCATCGCCGAACCTCCAGCCTCGAAGGTAATAGCGTCCGTCTCCTGACGGGTGTAGATGACCGCGCTGGCCGCCTGCTCCCCGTCATTGACAAACACCTCCAGACTATACCGATCCAGCACAATCCGCAGCTTAATCTCCCCATCCCTAGGCCGCACCAGGAAGGACCGCGTATGTACGATATCCCGCGGCAGGCCGCTGCGGATGCGGTCCAGCTTCACGGTCCCCTGGTCCGGACGGTAGCGGATAATCGTCTCGTGCTCCCCGTCCTTGGCAACCCGGATGCGGAACCAGCGGTAGCGCTCGGGGCCGGTGGGCCGGACAGTAACGGTCATATCCAGCACCCGCCCCTGAACGCCCGGCAGGTTAATCTCCCCACAGACGGGGATGTTCTGATGGACCACCCGCCGGACCCGGTACGCCTCCAGTTCCCGGACCGGATTCTGAATCAGCCGCCCGTCCCGGACGGACAGCTCCCGGGGCAGGCTCATCTGCCCGAACCAGCGGCAATGGTGAGGCTTGGCGTTCACCGTGTCCCAGTTCTGCATCCAGGCAATCATGATACGCCGCCCGTCGGGGGCTTCCAGGGTCTGGGGCGCGTAGAAATCAAGGCCGTAGTCAATGGCCTGGGCGCTCTGGCGTGTAAAGCCTTTTTCCGTGTCATAGTCCCCGATCAGGCAGAGGGTGCCGTTGCCCGCGTGGAACTCCAGGCCCACGGGCTTCATGTCCTGGGGGCTGGTGAGCAGCACTTGTTTCCCGTCCAGGGGAAAGAAGTCCGGGCACTCCCACATCTTTCCATATTGATTGCAGCAGCGGTCCAGGGTACGGACGAATTCCCATTTGAAACCGTCCCGGCTCCGATACATCAGGATGGACCCACTGCCGTCGGCGGTCCGGTTGCCGATGACAGCATAGAAGGTCCCGTCCTTGTCCCGCCAGATCTTAGGGTCCCGGAAATCGATGGTACTGCCGCCCTCGGGCAGATCCTTCGCGTCGAGAACCGGGTTCCCGCCCCACTTCTCGTAGTTCACGCCGTCCCCCACGGCCACGCACTGGGTCTGTACATCCTGAAGGAACCCGTCGGCGTTGTGACTCCGCCGGACGCCGGTGTACATCAGCAGCTGCCGCCCGTCGGGGAGCTCCGCCGCGCCGCCGGAGAAGCACCCGGAGGCGTCATAGTCCTGGTCCGGGGCCAGGGCGGCGGGCAGGCGCTCCCAGCGGAGGAAATCACGGGTTTTCAGGTGCCCCCAGTGCATGGGGCCCCACACGTTGGAATAGGGGTGGTACTGGTAGAACAGGTGGCACTCCCCCTTGTAGAAGGAGAAGCCGTTGGGGTCGTTCATCCAGCCGATGGTGGGGGTGGCGTGGAAGGCGGGGCGCTCCCGGTCGGGGATGTGGGGGCCGTACTGGGCCTCGAAGTCTCGGGCTTTCTGCAAAACATCGCTAGACATAGAATTGACCTCCTGCTTACCGCTTAAAATTCCAAATTTTTGCCGTCTTTGTCAAAGACGTGGCAGACGCTTCCGTTGAAAGTGAGATGGAGCTTATCGCCGGTGGAAAAGCTCTTGATGTGAGTGCCGTTGGAGTCCATGGTGGGGACAATCACCACCACGTCCCGTCCCAGGACGCTGGCGTGGAAGTGGACCTCGCTGCCCATCATCTCGGAGACTTCCACCGTGGCCGTCAGGGCGTTCTCGGAGCACTCGGAGAGAATCATGTGGCTGGGGCGGACGCCCAGGGTGATGTCCTGGCCGGACACGTTTTTCGCCGCCAGGTTCCGCTCCTTCTCCGGGGACAGCTCCACCTTGCAGCCGGCAGACGTGACGAAATACTTGCCGCCGTCTTTCTCCAGCTTCGCGTCGAAAAAGTTCATCTGAGGCGTGCCGATGAACCCGGCGACGAAGATATTGGCGGGGTGGTCAAAGACCTCCTGGGGCGTGCCCACCTGCTGGACAAAGCCGTCCTTCATGATGACAATCCGGTCCCCCAGGGTCATGGCCTCCGTCTGGTCGTGGGTGACGTAAATGAACGTCGTATTGATTTTCTGCCGGAGCTTGATAATCTCCGCCCGCATCTGATTGCGGAGCTTCGCGTCCAGGTTGGAGAGCGGTTCGTCCATCAGCAGCACCTTCGGCTCCCGGACGATGGCCCGCCCGATGGCCACCCGCTGCCGCTGTCCGCCGGACATGGCCTTGGGCTTCCGGTCCAGATACTGGGTGATGTCCAGGGTGGCCGCGGCGTCCTTGACACTGCGGTCAATCTCATCCTTGGGCATTTTGCGGAGCTTCAAAGGGAAGGCCATGTTCTCGTAGACCGTCATGTGGGGATACAGGGCGTAGGATTGGAAGACCATGGCGATATCCCGGTTCTTGGGCTCCACGTCGTTCACCAGTTTGCCGTCGATGTACAGCTCGCCGCCGCTGATTTCCTCCAGCCCCGCCACCATCCGCAGGGTGGTGGACTTGCCGCAGCCGGAGGGGCCGACAAGGACGATGAACTCATTGTCCTTGATGTCCAAATCGAAGGACTGAACGGCAACCACGCCCTGATCCGTGACCTGCAAAGCGGTCTTCTTCTCCCCGCCGCCCTGCTTCACCTTCCTGCGGCCGCCGCTGTGGGGATAGACCTTCGTAATGCCTTTCAAATTCAACGTAGCCATAGTAAAAATCCTCCCTTATTCCGCCGCCGAGTAGCGGTCGTAGGCATCCTGGTAGACCTGAATCAGGTCGTCCATGCCGCATTTTCTGCTCAGATAGTCCTTGTAGTCCGCCCACTCCTCATCGGTGGGCCCGCCGTCCCGGAGCCAGAGGCCCTCCTGCTCCTTGACCGCCTGCTCAAAATCGTTTTTGTGCCAGTCGATGGTCTCCATCTCCATGCCGGTGAACACGCAGTCCACGGGGTAGAAGGTGGTGTCCTGCACGTAGGGCATCCAGTATTCGTCCAGGTCCGTCAGGCGCTCGATGGCGCGGTCCTCCATGTAGAACACGCCGCTGTAGTATTCCGCCAGAATCAGCTTGGGACCGAAGACCTCGTACAGGTTCCGGAGTTCGCCTGCGCTCTTGCCGTACTGGGACTGGGCCTCGTCCTCGGTGATGGAGAGCCACATGCCTTTCTCGTCCTGGCCGGTGAAGAAGACGCCCTTGGGGCCGTACTGGAGCTGCATGACCGTCTCGCCGTCGTACCACTGGTCGAAGAATTTCAGGAGGTTGATGGGACTTTTGCACTTGTTCGTAATGTTGAGCTGTCCGGAGGAAATGGGGGAGCCGGGGCGGATGGTGACGCCGCAGGTATTCTCGTACTGGGTGCCCTTGGGGCCGGTGAGGGGCGGCAGGAAGACGTAGTCTTTCGCGTAGTCGCCCATCAATTCCTCGATGTACCACCATGTGGACACGCCCACGTAGCCCTGCTGGCACTTGGCGATGAGCTGGCTGTCGCTCTGGGAGAACATCTCCACATCCATCAGGCCCTCGGCGTACCAGTCGTGGAAGTAGGTCAGGCAGTCCCGGTAGGCGTCGCTGGCGCAGACGAATTCCACGGTGCCGTCGCTTTTCAGGTGGATGTCGTTGATGACATCGTTGGGCCAGTTGGTGAAGCCGAAGCCGGAATAGAAGATGTTCTGGCCCCAGCACCACTCGTCAAAGCCGGTGGTCATGGGAAGCGTGGAACCGGGGGCGTTGCCGTAGTAAGTAGCGGACATGTCGTTGTCCTTGAAGGCTTTCAGGGCGTCGTGCAGCTCATCCAGGGAGGAGGGAACATCCAGGCCCAGTTTGTCCAGCCACGCCTTGTTGATCATGCTGTACTGGGGCACGGAGAAGATGGAGTACGCCTCGTCCATAGGGGCCCCGATGCCCGCGGTGGTCATCTGCTCGCCGGAGGGGAGGCCGTAAATCTTGCCGTCCTCCTGTGTAATCGCCGCCCGGATTTCCGGGTGCTCTTCCAGGATGGCGCAGAGGTTCGGCATGATGTCCGGGGTCAGGTAGGGCGTCAGGTCCAGGAAGGTACCGTCGTCGCCGTAGCGGGCCAGGTCGTAGTTGCTGAATCCCACACCCATAAAGGCGTCCGGGTACTGCCCGCCGGTGATGCGGATGTTCACCTGCTCCGCCAGGGAGTCGCTCATCGTCTCCCAGTTGATGTGGATGCCCGCGTCCTCCTGGAGGGCGGTCAGGACCTCGTGGTTCTCGTAGCCCTTGGAGAGGGCGGACATGCCGCCCATGATGTCGAACTCCGTCTGTTCCGTGCTGGGGTTCACGGTGCCGTCGTTGACGTTCACCACCAGGCCGCTGGAGCAGCCCGTCAGAAGGGTCAGGACCGCTGCCAGAAGCGCGGCGAACAATTTCGTTTTCATCACGTGTCCTCCTTCCTCAGCCCTTCACCGCGCCGGCCATGAAGCCCTTCTCGAAGTGCTTCTGCACGAAGGGGTAGATGACCAGCATGGGCACCGCCGCCACAATCATGGAGCAGAATTTCAGCAGTTCCGTCAGCTTGTTCAGCTCCGCGTAGCCGCCGGAGATGGTCGCCGCCTGGGACGCGGAGGCGGAGCTCTTGATCAGGATGTTCCGCATCACCAGAGGCAGGGGCGTTCCCTTGCCGCCCAGGTAGATGAGGGCTGTAAACCAGTCGTTCCAGTAGGCCACCATGGAGAAGACCACCATCACCGCCATGATGGGCATGGACAGGGGGACCACCACGGAGAAGAAGGTCCGCAGCTTGGAGCAGCCGTCGATCTGGGATGCCTCGATGAGGTCGTGGGGGATGCTGTTCTGGAAGTAGTTGCGGACGATGATCATGTTGCCCACCGCCACGCCGCCGGGGAGGAACAGCGACCACATGCTGCCCGTGAGGCCCGTGGCCTTCACAACCAGGTAGGTGGGCACCAGCCCGCCGCCGAAGTACATGGTAATCAGGAAGAAAATGCTCAGCGCCTTCCGGCCCGGCAGGTCCTTCTGGGCCAGGGGGTAGGCGGTGATGTAGAGCATGACTACGGAAAAGACGGTGCCGATCACCGTGTACTTCACGGAGTTCAGGAAGCCGGACACGATGCTCTTTTCCGCGAAGACCGCCTTGTAGCCGTCCAGGGTGAAGCCGCTGGGGAAGAGGAAGGTCTTGCCCGCGTACACTTCGTAGGGGTCGGAGAAGGAGGCCACCAGGACGTAGTACAGGGGATAGGCCACGATGAGCAGCACAACCGCGCAGATAGCCACGAGAATGATATCGCTGGTCCGCTCGGACATGCCGGTGGAGAGGGATTTCTGCTTTGCCATAGGTTCCGCCTCCTTTACACAAATTCCACGTCCGACGCCTTGGACGCGATTTTATTGACCACCAGCAGAAGCACGATGTTCACCGTTGTGTTGAACAGCCCTACTGCCGTGGAATAGCTGTACTTGGCGCTCTCGATGCCCTGCTGGTAGACGTAGACGGCGATCACGTCGGAAGTCGCCTTGTTCAGGTCCGTTTGCAGCAGCCAGACCTTCTCGAAGCCCACGTTCATCAGACCGCCCGCCGCCATGATCAGGTTCAGAATCGCCATGGGGAGCAGCTCGGGAATATCGATGTTCAGAATCCGCTGGAACACCGAAGCGCCGTCGATTTTCGCCGCCTCGTAGAGGCCCGGGTCCACGTTGGCCAGGGTGGCCAGGTAGATGATGCAGCCCCAGCCCGCGTCCTGCCAGATGCCGGAGGCAATGTAGATGGTCCGGAATGCCGAGGACTGGGTGAGGAAGTCGATCTGGGTCCCCAGGATCAGGTTCAGCAGTCCGCCGGAGGGGCTGAGGAAAATCCGGATCATGCCGCAGATGACCATCATGGAGATGAAGTGGGGCGCGTAGAGCACCGTCTGGACCACCCGCTTGAACTTGTGGAAGCGGAGCTGGTTGATGATCAGGGACAGGATGATAGGGATGGGGAAGCTCCACAGGAGGCTGAAGAGGCTGATCAGGACGGTGTTCTTGATCATCCGCCAGCAGGTGGGGGAGCTGAAGAAGCGCTGGAACCAGTACCAGCCCACCCACTCGCTGCCCATGTATCCCTTGCTGGCCTTGAAGTCCCGGAAGGCAATCTGGATGCCGTACATGGGGATGTACTTGTAGATGAAGGTGAGAATGACGGGGATCAGGAGCAGGGCGTAGAGCTGCCAGTTGTCCAGGATGCGCCTGCCCAGGGTGCGGCCCGGCCGCTGCGCGAGGGCGGCGGAGCCTGCGCGGGAGATGCGGTCGCCCTGATAGATTTCGGGCTGCAGGGTTGCTTTCATGAGGCTCACTTCCTTTTTGAAGATGGATTTCGGACTGCTGAAAACGGCGCCTCCTTTCCCGCGGGCCGTGTGGTGCGGCCTTTGAATATAACGTTTCATCCTAGTTCCTAAAAGAACAGCCTGTTCCGGCTGTATCCGCTTTTGGGTGAAACGTTATTTTTTATATTGCAATCATACCAATTCAGTAGCCGTCTGTCAAGGCTGTTTCATGGAAAAACTACGGTTTCTTCGTTTTCAACAATGAAGTGCGCCTGCTTTTGCTGTTATGAACAAATCGTAACGTTTCATGCAAAAATCATGAAATCCCTCTTTACAGTTCACGCCTGGATCTGCTATGATGATGCCAGATTGAATTTTACCATTCTTACAGTGAAATGCCGCGAAATGTTTCACGATGATGATTGAGGTAACGAGTTATGAAGAAAACCATGCCGACTATGAAGGACGTGGCCCAGGAGGCGGGCGTGGCCCTGGGCACCGTGTCCAAGGTGTTCAACGGGATTCCGGTGGGCGAGAGCTACCGGATTAAGGTGGAAGCCGCCGCGAAAAAGCTGGGCTATGAGGTGAACCAGTACGCCCGGGGCCTCCGGGCCGGAACCACCTCCACCGTGGCCCTGATTCTGCCCAGCGTGGACCATCCCTTTTTCGCCGCCCTGGCCCAGCACGTCTGCACGGCTTTGCTCCAGCGGAATTACCGAATGCTCCTGTACGTCACCGCCGCCCAGCCGGAGGCCGAACGGGAATGCCTGGGGATGGTCCGCCAGAACAAGGTGGACGGCGTGATTGCCCTGACCTACAACCAATTGCAGGTGGCGGAGGAGCTTCCCTGCGTCAGCATCGACCGCAGCCTGGGC
Source organism: Oscillibacter sp. (assembly GCA_022791875.1). GTDB lineage: Bacteria > Bacillota > Clostridia > Oscillospirales > Oscillospiraceae > Oscillibacter. The sequence goes on along the minus strand of JAAVZX010000069.1, from coordinate 31,220 downwards.
CCCGACATCCCCTGCGTGGCCTCGGACAACTACGCCGGGGGGCGCATGGCGGCGGAAAAGCTGCTGGAGCTGGGCTCCACCCGTCTGGCCTTCCTGCGGGTGGGCTCCCCGAACCTCAGCGAGACCGACAAGCGGGGGGACGGCTTCGAGTCCTTCTGCCGGTCAAAGCAGGTCCCCTATGAGATGCTCCGCCTGGACGACGGCGCGGAGGAAGCCCAGTTCCGGGAGTTTTTCCGCTCCCATATAAGGGACGGAAAGTTGGATATTGACGGCATTTTCTGCTCCACGGACTTCCTGGCCTGCCGCATCCGCGCCATGCTGGAGGAGATGGGCCTCCGGGTGCCGGAGGACGTGCAGGTGATCGGCTTCGACGGCATCCGCCAGTTCGGCACCGGCGCGCTGTTCTGCTCCACGATTATTCAGCCCGTGCAGAAGATTGCCGAGACCTGCGTGGACCTCCTGCTGGCCAAAGACCGGAGCAATATTCCGGCTTTGGTCTGTCTGCCGGTGGGCTACGCATCCGGCGGGACTACCAGGGAATAGGGGGGCGGCTGTCGTGGCCAGCGAGTATTTGAAGTGGAAGTACCGGGACGTTCAGCCGGAGAAGCCGGTGGAGCGGACAAAAAAGCAACGTCTCCGGAATTGGTGGCACTACCATAAATGGCACGTTCTGATTGCCGCGGCGCTGGTGCTGATTGTGGCTGACTGGGCCTGGAACGCGCTGACGCAGGTGCAGCCCGATTACCAGATTGCCTACGTGGGCGCCGCGCCCCTTTCCGACAGCGCCGCCGCCGCATGGGAGGCGCGGCTTGCCGCCCTGGGGGCCGACTGCGACGGGGACGGCAAGGTCGTGGTCCGGCTGAACCAGTATCTTTCCTCCCGGGAGGATGCCATGTACACCGCCGCCGGCAACGTGAAGCTGCTGGCGGACCTGGACGCGCGGGAGAGCTATTTCTTCCTGCTGGAGGACCCGGAGCGGTTTCAGAAGGACTATGAGATTTTGCAGGACGGCTGGATTCCCGCAGAAAACGGGCTGTACCTGGCCCGCCGTGAATTCTGGGAGGACCGGACCGCGGAGCACATGCAGGAATGTGATGATTTATGGGCGCGGCTTTTGAAGGAGGCGGCTTGAATGGGAAAGCTATGGCGGGTGGCGCTGTGCATGATGGGCCTGCTGTGCCTGACCGGGTGCGGCACGTCGGCGCCGGAGACAGCGGCGGATGGGACCGCGTGGAGTGCGGATTGGGTGACGGTTGGGAACGTGCTGGGCGTGGAGACGCCGGAGGGCATGACGAACCGTGAAAACAGCGACGCACTGTCGGCCAAGGGGATGTACTACGCCGCGTGGTCTATGGGCGAGGCGGAAACCATCGTCAACGGGGATGGGGACGAGGCCCAGGTCTACGACGCGCAAATCTATCTGCTTCTGGCTGGCTATGACAGCACCGGTAAGGCGGAGGACGCGGCGGCGGAATGGCTGTCAATGGCCTCCGAGCGTTACGCCGTGGAAGTCTCCGGCGAGGAAGCCCACAACGGCCAGGACTTCACCGTCATGGCCTACACCTACACATCCGAAGAGAACCCCTATGCCCGGGGCGCTTCCGCCTTCGGCGTCTATGGGAATTACGCCGTCAGTGTGGAGCTGTCCTGCCAGGAGGGCTTTGACGGCAATGCCCCGGATATCCTGGCGAATTTTTTGGAACATTGTCATTATGCGGCCTGAAAGGAGTACGCCATGGGACTGTTTTTCGCGGAAGACCCGCATTTTGACGAAACCGAACGGCAGACGGGCTTTTACCGCTACCGTCAGCTTTTATCCACCCGCTTCAGGCGCTGGTGGAAGACGAACCTGCTGACCCTGGCGGGCTTCGCGCCCCTGACGGCCGGAATTTCTTACGCCGTACTGTCCTCCAGCGTCCTGGTACTGATCCCCTGCTCCCTCCTGGGCGGCATGATTGCGGGGCCGTTCCTGGCGGGGATGTACGACGCCGTTCTGCGGGGCCTGCGAGACGACCCGAAGCTCTGGTGGGACTGCTATCAGCAGGCGTGGAAGCAGAACTGGAAGGGCAGTCTGGTCCCCGGCGCGCTGCTGGGGCTGGCTGCGGGTGTGTACGCGTTTATGGCGATGCTGTTCTGGTGGGCGGATCGGGCTCCGTCGCTGGGGACGGTGGCGCTGTACCTGTTCGCCCTGCTGGTGGTGCTGGTTGTGAACACACTCTACTGGCCGCAGTTGGTGCTGTTCCGGCAAAGGGCGGCGGTCCGGCTGGGGAACTGCCTGCTGTTCTGTGCGAAGTATTTCTGGCGGGTGCTGGGCGTAGGCGCTTTGCAGCTGGGGTATCTTGTGGTCTTTGTGCTGTTCGCGCCCTGGACGCTGCTGTTGCTGCCGGTTCTTGGCGTGTGGTATATCCTGTTTTTGTCGCAGTTTTTGATTTATGAGCAGTTGGACGAGGCATTGGGGATTGAGGAGCGGTTTGATGAAACGCCGCCTTGTCCGCCGGTTTAAGCTGAAAATGCTATGGTGTCCCCTTTTCGGTTTTCGCACCGCTGTTTCCACGGGGCGTTAATTGACCGATTACCATTTCAGACAGGCCGCGTTATAATTTGCAGGAATGTATGTTATATGAAAGGACGGGCACCTGTGCCCGCCCACCGGTCAGAGCTTTGCGGAAAACCAGAGAATCCCATCCCACGGCCCGTCTATAAATCCCTACTACATAACTTTCAAAATTTCCAGACATCCCCACCTTCCAAACAGCATAAGCGACCCAAAACTGAGGATACTATCTTTTGCCAGACAGACGACACAAAAAAGACAAAAGGAGTTTCCAAAATGAAAGCAACAGGAATTGTGCGCCGGATCGACGATCTCGGCCGGGTAGTCATCCCGAAGGAGATCCGCCGCACCATGCGCATCCGGGAGGGCGACCCCCTGGAGATTTACACCAGCCGTGACGGCGAGGTCATTTTCAAAAAGTATTCCCTTCTGGGCGGCGTAGAGGACTTCGCAGGCCAGCTCTGCGACACCATGAGCCGCTCCACGGGCAGCATCTGCGCCGTCACGGACCGCGACACCGTGATCTCAGTGGCCGGCGGCGGCAAGCGCGAGCTCCTCGGCAAGCGCATCTCCCCTGACCTGGAGCAGATCATGGAGAGCCGCCGCATCTACCAGTTCTCCGGCGACGGAGCCCCCATCCCCGTCTCCGACGCCTCCGATAAGCTCTTCGCCAACGTGGCCGCCCCCATCCTCTCCGAAGGCGACCTCCTGGGCCTCGTCCTCTTCGTAGGCACCACCCCAGGCACCGCCACCGGGGACGCAGAGTATAAGCTTGCCCAGACTATCGCCGCTTTCCTGGGGAGGCATATGGAGAGCTGAGGGAGGCGCGTGTACGCGGGGTTGTTCCTTTTTTCTTGAAAGAAAAAAGGAACCGAAAAAAGAACTTTTTAACTCGACGCGAATCTGGTGGTCGTTAAGGTTTTCCGCACGGTAACGAAGCAATTGCGTAAGTGGTCCTTACCTCGATCGAGGTAAGGACCACTTAATTTTTTATGTCTTACGTTCTCATAAGAAAAATCCGTGGGTCCTTCCATTTCAATGGAAGGACCCACATGCTTCGCACTACGTTACCGTGTGACAGGCTATAGCAACCACCAGGGTACAGAGCGGTATTAAAGCTCTTTTTGGTTACTTTTTCTCTCGAGAAAAAGTGACCCGCCGGAGGCCGGAAGCCCGGCTGGCAGCCCCCGTAGGTACAGGCTTACAGCGTAAGCGACGGCGCGCTGTAGACGCGGCTGGCGAGTTCGCTGTTGAGCATGTAGAGGCTCTTGGGGTCGGAGCCGAAGAGTTCCATTTTGGAGATGAGGTCGTGGGCGTTGGTTTCCTCTTCGCCCTGCTCCTTCACGAACCAGTCCAGGAACTGCATGGTGCGGAAGTCCTTGACCTCGTGGGCGGCGGCGTAGATGGCGTTGATCAGGCTGGTGACGTAGAGCTCGTGTTCCAGGCCGGCCTGGAGGACCGCCATGTCGCTGTCCAGGTTCTTGTCGGGCTTCGCAATGGCTTCCAGAGTCACCTTCGCGTTGTTGTTCTGGAGATACTGATAGAAGAGCATGGCGTGGTCCCGCTCCTCCTGGGCCTGGATCTTGTACCAGTTGGCGAAGCCGTCCAGGCCTCGGGCCTCGAAGTAGTTGGAGAAATCCAGATACAGATAGGCGGAGTAGAACTCCTTGTTCACTTGATCGTTCAGCAGGGCGGCTACTTTTTCTTGAAGCATGTCTGCGCACTCCTTTTCTTAAATGTAACTCCTATTGTACGGCAAAGTCTTGGGATTGTCCAGACTTAAAATGCCAAATTTGGGGGGCTGGACGGGGGCTTTTATTGCTTCGCTTCGTCGTTTTTGGCTGTTGGTCAGAAAAGGGAAATCTGGCTTGTCTCCGCCATGCCCGCAAAGGCGCCCAGGGCCTTGAGCTGCTCAATGTGGGTCTTCGAGAGCTTGCTGCAGCAGGTGGCGAATTCCTCAATGGAGATGAAATCCTGGCCCCTGCGCTTCTCCACGGTGTCCTGGGCCGCGGCTTCGCCCAGGCCGTGGACGGAAGTGAAGGGAGGGAGCAGGCCGTTTTCCGTGATCAGAAACTTCGCGGCGTCCGACTTGTAAATGTCAATCGTGTCGAAGTGGAAGCCCCGGAGGTAGAACTCGTAGCAGACCTCCAGGGTGGTCATGAGGTCCTTTTCTACGGCGGTGGCGTCCTTTTTGTTCTCGATTTCGCGGATTTTGCGCTTGACGGCCTCCTTGCCCGCGCAGCAGAACTCCGCGTCGAAAGCCTTGGCGCGGACGGTGAAGAAGGTGGCGTAGAAGGCCAGGGGCTCGTGGACCTTGTACCAGGCGATGCGGAAAGCCATCATGACATAGGCCACGGCGTGGGCCTTGGGGAAGAGGTAGCCAATCTTGGCCAGGGAATCAATATACCAGTCCGGGATCTCGTGGTCCCGCATGGCGTCCTCCCAGCCCTCCTCGAAGCCCCCTTTCTTCACCTTGCCCTTCCGAACGGACTCCATGATCTTGAAGCTCATCTTCGGGTCCAGGCCCTTCTGAATGAGGTAGAGCATGATGTCGTCCCGGCAGCCCACGGTCTGGAGGACGGTGGCGGTGCCGTTGAGGATCAGCTCCCGGGCGTTGCCCGCCCAGACGTCGGTGCCGTGGGAGAAGCCGGAGAGGCGGACCAGGGTGTTGAAATCCTTGGGCTGGGTGTCTATCAGCATCTGGCGGGTGAAGCGGGTGTTGAACTCGGGGATGGCCACGGCCCCGGTGGGCCCGAGAACCTCGTCGTTCTCGTAGCCCAGGATTTTGCTGGAGGTGAAAATGGACATGGTGTCCGGGTCGTCCAGGGGGATTTTCTGCGGGTCCACGCCGGTGAGGTCCTGCATCATGCGGACCATGGTGGGGTCATCGTGGCCCAGCATGTCCAGCTTCAGGAGGTTCGCCTCCATGGAGTGGTACTCGAAATGGGTGGTGATGGTGTCGGAGTCGTCGGCGTCGGCGGGGTGCTGGACGGGGCAGAAGTCCTCCATGCTCTTGTTGTCGGGGACCACCACCAGCCCGCCAGGGTGCTGTCCGGTGGTGCGGCGGACGCCGACGCAGCCCAGGGTGAGGCGGTTTTCCTCCGCCCGCCCGGCGGTCATGTCGTTTTCCTCCAGGTATTTCTTCACGAAGCCGAAGGCGGTCTTCTCCGCCAGGGTGCCCACGGTGCCCGCCCGGAAGACCTGGGACTCGCCGAACATCTCAATGGCGTGGCGGTGGGCCCGGGCCTGGTATTCGCCGGAGAAGTTCAGGTCGATGTCGGGGACTTTGCCGCCGCCGAAGCCCAGGAAGGTCTCGAAGGGGATGTCGAAGCCGTCCTTCTCGTAGGGTGTGCCGCAGACGGGGCAGATTTTGCCGGGCATGTCCGCGCCGCAGCCGTAGGAGCCGTCTAAGATGAACTCGGAGTTTTTGCACTTGGGGCAGCGGTAGTGGGGGGGGAGGGAGTTGACCTCGGTGATGCCGGACATGTAGGCGGCAAGAGAGGAGCCGACGGAGCCCCGGGAGCCCACCAGATAGCCGTTTTCCAGGGAGCGCTGCACCAGCTTCTGGGCGGACATGTACACCACGTCGTACTTGCCCAAGATGCCGCCCAGCTCCACGTTCAGGCGGTCCACGATGAGCTGAGGGGGGTCCTCGCCGTAGAGGCGGCGGACCTTCTCCCAGACCAGGCGGTTCAGGTCTTCCTCGGAGTTCTCCAGCTTCGGGGGAAACAGTTCCTTGGGAAGAAGCTCGAAGCTCTCAATCTGGTCCGCAATCAGACGGGTGTTGGTCACCACGACCTCATAGGCTTTTTCCTCGCCCAGGTAGGAGAATTCCTCCAGCATTTCATCGGTGGTCTTGAAGTAGATGGGGAGGGATTCGTTGGCGTCGGGGAACTTTTTGGAGGCCAGGAGGATGTGGCGGTAGATTTCGTCCTCGGGCTCCAGGAAGTGGACGTCGCCGGTGGCGCAGACGGGCTTTTGCAGCTCCTCCCCCAGGCGGACGATGGTGCGGTTGAACTCCCGCAGGTCCTCCCAGTCCTGGGCGTCGCCGTTTCGGAGCATGAAGGCGTTGTTGCACAGGGGCTGGATCTCCAGATAGTCGTAAAAATCCGCCAGACGTTTCAGCTCGTCCCAGTCCTTGTGGTCCTTCACGGCCTGGAACAGCTCACCCGCCTCGCAGGCGGAGCCGACGATGATGCCCTCCCGGTGGGCTTTCAGGAAGCTCTTGGGTATGATGGGGACCCGCTTGAAATACTCCAGATTGGATGCGGAGATCATCTGATAGAGATTTTTCAGGCCCACCTTGTTCCGGGCCAGGAGGATGATGTGCTTGGGGAAGCGGTTGGTCTTCCCCCCCAGGGGGCGCAGGGATTCCATGTCGGCGTTGACGGCCTGGAGGGTGCGGACGCCCCGCTGGCGCAGCATGTCCCAGAAGGGGATCAGCATGTAGGCCACGGTGGCGGCGTCATCGCTGGCGCGGTGGTGGTTGAAGGCGGGGAGGTCCAGGTGCTCCGCCACGATGTCCAGCTTGTATTTGCCCAGGCCGGGGAGTAGGTTCTGGGCCAGGATCAGGGAGTCCACGTAGGTGGGCTGGAAGTCCAGGCCGTTCTCCCGGCACCCGGCGCGGATGAAGCTGATGTCAAACTCCGCGTTGTGGGCCGCCAGGGGGCGGCCGTCCACGAAGTCCAGAAAGGCGGTCAAAGCCTCCTTCACAGGGGGGGCGTCCTGGAGCATGGCGTCGGTGATGCCGGTGAGGCCGATGATCTCCGGAGTGAGGCGGCGTTCGGGGTTCACGAAGGTCTGGAAGCGCTCGGCAACCTCTCCGTTCCGGAGGACCACCGCGCCGATCTCCGTGATGGCCTCCCGGTCCACCCGGAGGCCGGTGGTTTCGATGTCGAAGCAGACGATCTCGCCCTCTAGGGGCTGGTCCTGGGTTCCGTGGACGGCGACGCGGTCGTCCAGGTTGTTCAGAAAATAGCCCTCCACGCCGTAGAGGATCTTGATCTTGTCTCCGGCGGCGTGCCAGGCGTCGGGGAAGGACTGGGCCACGCCGTGGTCCGTGATGGCAATGGCGGGGTGCCCCCAGCGGAGGGCGGTTTTGACGGCCTCCTTGGTGTCCGTGAGGGCGTCCATGTTGCTCATTTTCGTGTGGAGGTGCAGCTCGACCCGCTTGACGGGGGCGGTGTCCTGGCGCTCGGGGTGCTCGGCAGTGTTGATGCTGATGGGGGCCATTTGGATGTCCTTGCCGTCAAAGGTGGCTTCCATGTGCCCCTGGACCGTCAGCCACATGCCGGGCTTCACGGCCCGCTCCAGGGCCTGGGCCTCCTTGGCGGTCATGTTCTTCTGCACGGTGACGGAGCCGGTGTAGTCCGTCATGTCGAAGCTCACCCGCCAGAGACCGGAGCGGCGCGTCTCCTTGGACTGGAAGGCGAAGACTTTGCCCGTCACGACGGCCATGCCGGTTTTCAGGTTCAGGTTGGACATGGGGACGGGCCTGCCCTTGATGAGTTTCCCCTTGATGATCTTGGCCTTGGGATTTTTTTCGGTTTTTTTGCCGCCGTGGGAGGCGGTGAAGGGGTCGCGGTCCTCTTCGGGCTCCGGCTCCGGGCATTCGGCGTGGAACTCCACGCGGCGGAAGCCGTAAGAGGCTTCCATGGCCTCCTGGAGGCGCTGCTGCTCGGCGTCGGAGAGGGGGCGGGCGATGGTGGCCCAGAGGCTGAGGGAGGGTTCGGCCTGTAGAATTTTCGCGTTGGTCACTTTCGCTCCCAGAAGGAGGCGGCGCAGCTCCGGCGGGACCTGCAGATCTGCGAACAGCGTAAAAAAGGGAATTGGTGTAGACATAGCTTCCTCTTTCCTTCTCAGATGGGCGCGAAAAAAGCGCGCCCTGCGCATGGGGTATTATGTAAACTTACAGCTTGTCGATCTCCGCCATCAGAGCGTCTACAAGGCGCTCCTGGGGGACCTTGTAAAGGATTTTGCCTTTGCGGAACAGGAGGCCCTCGCCCTTGCCTCCGGCGATGCCGATGTCGGCGGCGGAAGCCTCTCCGGGGCCGTTCACGGCGCAGCCCATGACGGCGACGGTGATGTCCTTCGTGCAGTTCGCCAGACGGCGCTCCACTTCCTCGGCAATGGGGATCAGGTCGATCCGGGTGCGCCCGCAGGTGGGGCAGGCGATCAGGTTCACGCCGGAGGTCCGGAGGCCCGCGGCCTTGAGGATTTTCTGAGCGGCGTAGATTTCCTCCACGGGGTCCGCGGTGAGGGTGACGCGGATGGTGTCTCCGATGCCCAGGCAGAGAAGGCCCCCGATGCCCATGGCGGACTTGACGATGCCCATGGAGGGGGTGCCCGCCTCGGTGACGCCCAGATGGAGGGGGTAGTCAGACTGCTGGCTGAGGAGGCGGTAGGCGGCGACGGTGAGGGGGACGCTGGAGCACTTGACGGAGATGCAGATGTCGTCGAAATCGAAGCGGTTCAGGAGGCGGGCCTGTCCCAGGGCGCTCTCCACCAGGGCCTCGGCGGTGACGCCGCCGTATTTGGCCAGGAGGCCCTTTTCCAGGGAGCCGCCGTTGACGCCGATGCGGATGGGGATGCCGCGGGCGCGGCAGGCGTCGGCCACGGCGCGGACGTTTTCAGGCGCGCCGATGTTGCCGGGGTTGATGCGGATGGCGTCGATGCCGCGTTCAGCGCAGGCTAGGGCGAGGCGGTAGTTGAAGTGGATGTCGGCGATGAGGGGAATGTGGATTTGGGCTTTGATTTTGTCGATGGCTTCCGCGGCGGGCATGTCGGGGACGGCGACGCGGATGATTTCACAGCCCGCGTCTTCGAGGCGGTGGATCTGGGCGACGGTAGCGTCGACGTCGTCGGTTTTGGTATTACACATAGACTGAATCGAAACCGGCGCACCCCCACCGATGGGAACGCCGCCGACTCTCAACATTTTCGTCATAAAAACCTTCCCTCTGGGGCAAATTGGTTCAATTTGCCCCAGATAAAGTTTAGGGTCCAGCCCTTTTCAAAGGGCTGGTGGGGTCCAGGGGCAAAGCCCCTGGCCGCCGGAGGCCCCCCGTAAACAGGCATCACGCATTACTGAAAGAGTTTGTATACGTCGTGTACGGTAACGAGTAGCATAAAACACATGAGTGCGGCAAACCCGGCCATGTTGATAGCGGCCTGGTACTTTTCCGGTACTTTTTTGCGGAACAGTGCCAGGGAGATTGCGTCGATGGCGAGGAAGAAGATGCGGCCTCCGTCGAGGGCGGGGAGGGGGAGGAGGTTCATGACGGCCAGGTTGACGGCTATGAGGGCGGCGAAGTAGGCGATGTTTTGGACGGCAATTTGGACCGTTTTGGAGGATTCGCCTACTTCTGTGATGGTGGAGACGATGCCGACGGGGCCGCTGAGGTCTTCCATGCCGGCGTTGCCGGTGACGAGCTGGACTAAGCTGAACCAGACGAGCTGGACGAAGTCTAAGGCTTGATACCAGGTGTATTGGAGCTTGGTCCAGAGGGTGGCGGGGATGAGGTGGCCTCCGACGCTGAGGCCGAAGCGGTTTGGATGGCCGTCGTAGGTGCTGCGGTACATGGGGAAGTCGTTTAAGACGATTTTTTCGCCGTCGCGGATCACTTCCAGGTCTACGCCCTCGCCGTCGTTGTATTGGAGGAAGAGGGCGGTGTCGCCGCGGAGGTAGGCGCGGTAGCCGTCTACTTTGTAGACGATGTCGCCTACCATTAAGCCGTTTTCGCCTTCGAGGGGAAAGCCGTCTGAGAATGCGGCGATTTTATCCACATAGAAGCCGGAAGCGCCCGCGTACAGAAACAGCAGAATCACGACGCCTGCCGCAAAATTCATAAACGCGCCCGCCGCCAGAATCACGAACTTCTTCCAAAACCCCTGCCTGACAAAGGACCGGGAGTCCCCCGTATCCTCATCCTCGCCCTCCATGGCGCAGAAGCCCCCCAAGGGCAGCAGCCGCAGGGAATACTGCGTTTCCCCGCCGTCCCTGTGCCAAATCAAAGGTCCCATCCCAATCGAAAACTCATTCACCCGCACGCCGCAGAGCTTCGCGGCTAAAAAATGCCCAAGCTCGTGGACGGCAATCAGGACGCCGAAAATCGCAACCGCTGCAAGAATATAAAGTGCTTTCATGATACGCTCCTACCATACGGGGGGCCTCCGGCGGCCAAGGAGGCTCTGCCTCCTTGGATTCTCCGCCAGGGGAACGTTTCCCCTGGCCCCTCCAGATCAGTCTTTTCTTTGCTCGATGCTTCGTCTCGCTGCTGCGTCCGAGGCCAGAATGTCTTCCAGAGATGGACGCGGCTTTGATGGTATTTTCGTCAGTGCTTGCTCTACCAGGCGGGGGATGTCGTAGAATCCGATCCGATCCGCCAGGTACAGCTTTACCGCTTCCTCGTTCGCCGCGTTCAGAATGGCGCAGGCGGTGCCGCCTGTCTGCGCCGCGTGCTCCGCCAGGGCCAGGCAGGGGAATGCGGCACGGTCCGGTTCCGCGAAGGTCAGCGGGGGGCAGTGCAGGAGGTCCAGAGGCTCCGCCGGGGACGCCGCGCGGTTCGGGTACGTCAGGGCGTAGCGGATCGGGAGGCGCATGTCCGGGGTGCCCAGCTGGGCCAGGACCGCGCCGTCGCGGTACTCCACCAGGGAGTGGACGATGCTCTGGCGGTGGATCGCCACATGCACCTGCTCCAGAGGGAGGCGGTAGAGGCGCATGGCCTCGATGACCTCCAAGCCCTTGTTCATCAGGGTCGCGCAGTCCACGGTAATCTTCGGGCCCATGGTCCAGTTGGGGTGTCTGAGGGCGTCCGCTTTGGTCATTTTGCCCGCTTCCTCACGGGTCATTCCGTAAAAAGGACCGCCGGAACAGGTGAGAATCAGCCGCCGGATCTCCCCGCGGTCCACGCAGCCTTGCAGGCACTGGAAAATAGCGGAGTGCTCCGAGTCCACGGGCACGATCTCCGCGCCGTATTGCTCCGCCGCGTCCATCACCAGCTCTCCGGCACACACCAGGGTTTCCTTGTTGGCCAGGGCGATCCGCTTTCCGGCTTTGATGGCCTCCAGCGTGGGGACCAGGCCCACCATGCCCACCACGGCGGTGACAACGGTGTCCGCCTCCGGCACTGCGGCGGCTTCGGAGAGGGCCTCCACGCCGCCCAGGACCTTCACGTCTGTATCCCCCAGGCGGACAGCCAGGTCCCGCGCCGCGTCCGCGCTGGCCATGACCGCCAGCCGGGGGCGGAACTTCCGCGCCTGGGCCTCCATGCGCTCCACGCTGCTGCCGGCGGTGAGGGCGGCAACCCGGACGCCCAGCTGCTCCGCCACCTCCAGGGTCTGCCGCCCGATGGAGCCGGTGGAGCCTAGGATGGATATTGTGCGGCTCGTCATGTACACCCCTCCATTCTATGCCAAAAGCTGAAAGATGATTTCTACCGCGGGGGCAACGAAGAGGACGCTGTCAAAGCGGTCCAGGACGCCGCCGTGGGCCAGGAAGATGTGGCCGTAGTCCTTGATGCCGAACTCCCGCTTGATCAGGGAAAAGCTCAGGTCCCCGATCTGGGCCGCGGCCCCGCAGAACAGGGCCAGCAGGACCATGGGGCCATAGCCGATTGCACAGCCGCCGAAAAAGCGGTCCATAACGAAGACGAACAGCAATCCGCAGGCCACGTTGCCCGCCAGCCCCCCGACGGAGCCCTCGATGGTCTTCTTCGGGCTGACCTTCGGGGCCAGCTTGTGTTTCCCGATGGAACAGCCGGTGAAGAAAGCGAAGGTGTCGCAGGCGAAGCTGAGGATGAACGGCAGAAGCAGATAGGCCCGGTGGAGGCCGCTGGCCTCCATGCGGAGGAAGGCGGAGAAGGACCAGCCGATAAAGAGCCCGCCCGCCAATCCGGCCAGAATCTGCTGAAACTTAATCTCGCCGCCCCTGCGAATCCCATAGCCAAAAAACAGAATGATTTCCAGGCAGACAAGCAGACCGATCCACTGCGGGCGTTCATAGTACCACGCCACCATAAAGACCGGGAAAATGCCGCTGATGCCGACCAATTCGCTTCTCTTCACGCCGCTGACGCACTGCTGCAATTCGATTCCGCCGATGCCCGCCAGGACGCACAGCGCGGCCATCATCAGAAGCGGCGGCCCCGCCAGCACCACGTACAGCAGCACCGGAATGCCGATCACGGCCACAAGGATTCTCGATTTCACGCGTTCAGCGCCCCCCTTCCGTGAAAGCCCGGATACAGCGCTGGTCAAAGGAACGGTCGTAGACGGCGTGGAGCACGGAGGCGAAGTGCGGCCCCATGTCCTCCAGCAGCTCCCGCCACCAGGCGGCGATGTCCCTGGGGTCGTTCCGGAACACGCCGCAGCCAAAGGCCCCCAGGACCAGGTGCCGCGCCCCCTGCCGGGCGAAGATGGCGAGGGCCAGCTGCATCCTCCGGCGCATGACCCGCCTGGCCTCCGCTGGGTCCTCCCCCTTCTGGCGCACCTGCCCCATGTTGACGGCGGGCAGCGTCAGCACGTCCGCCCTGACCGGCGTGGACGTCAGCGCGAACGCCCCGTCCCGGAAAAATACCACGCCGGGGGAGTAGATGGCGTAGTCCAGGTACATCATGGAGCGGTGGGCGCGGTTCTCGGTGTAGTATTCCTCGTTGGCGGTGAGGGTGGGATAGAGGGTGCTGGAGACGGCCAGGCTTTCCTCCTGAGCGTTCGCGCCGTTGAGGAAGCCGCCGCCGGGATTCTTCGCGCTGGCGAAGTTCAGGACGCCGATCCCGGTCTTCCCCTCCGCGGCCAGCGTCCGCACGGCCTCCACCGTGGAGATGTTTTCCACCCGCACCTCCGGTTTTGCACCCGTTCCGCCCTTGCAGGCTTCCAGGATTTTTTCGCCCTCCGCCGGTGTAATCAGGAGACTGCCCTGGATGGACCGCTCCATATCTTCCTTGATAGAAATCCGCCCCTGGGGGACCGTATAGTATCCCCGGCGCATGATTTCCAGGGTTTCCTGGGCCATAGCTTTTCTGTCCATAGTGTTCCTTTCACGTTTGCGGGGCGGTTCAGGAAAAAGAAACGCCCCCGTAGCGGCGGTCACGGGCGTGATACGCGGCAATGGCGCGGTCCAGCTCCGCCTCGTCGAAGTCCGGCCAGAGGGTGTCGGTGTAGTAGAACTCCGCGTAGGCGCACTGCCAGAGCAAAAAGTTGCTCAGCCGCTGTTCCCCGCTGGGGCGGATGATCAGCTCCGGGTCCGGGATGCCCCGGGAGTCCAGGTAGCCGGAGAACAGCGCTTCATCCAGGTCCCCAGGTTCCCGGCGTCCCGCCGCGCACTCGGCGGCAAACTGCCGCGCCGCCCGGACGATCTCGTCCCGCCCGCCGTAGTTCAGGCAGACGTTGGCCTGAAAATCGTCCTTGGAGAGGTGCTCGGTGATCTCGTCCGTCTCATGGGCCAGGGCCCGCAGCTCCGGGGAAATCGGGGTCATGTCCCCGAAGAAGTGGAGCCGGATGTGGTCCCGCTCCATCGTCTCCACCGCCTCCAGGAGGTAGCGCTTCAAAAGGGCCATGATGGCCCCCACCTCGTCGGCAGAGCGCTTCCAGTTCTCCGTGGAGAAGGCGTAGACCGTCAGGTGCTTCACGCCGATGTTCTTGCAGTAGGTGGCGATGCGGCGAAACGTCTCCGCCCCGGCCTTGTGGCCCGCGGTGCGGGGGAGGCCCCGCCGGGTGGCCCAGCGCCCGTTGCCGTCCATGATAATGGCAATATGCCGGGGCGGCGTGAGCCGCCCCGTTTCACGATTCTTCTGCATCAGACCGCCATCAGTTCCTTTTCCTTCTTCGCAAGTAGCTCATCCAGCTTCTTGCAGCTCTCGTCCGTCATCCTCTGCAAATCCTTTTCCACCTGCTTCATCTCGTCCTCGGTGATCTCGGACTTCTTCTCCTGCTTCTTGAAGTTGTCCATGGCGTCCCGGCGGATGTTCCGCACGGCCACCTTGCCCCCCTCGGCGTACTTGCGGATCTGCTTCACCAGGTCCTTGCGGCGCTCCTCGGTGAGCTGGGGGAAGGACAGGCGGATGTTCTTTCCGTCGTTCTGGGGGTTGATGCCCAGGTCGGAGTTCTGGATGGCCTTTTCAATGAGCTTCAGCGCCGAGCCGTCCCAGGGGGTGATCACCAGGGTCCGGGGGTCCGGGGAGGCGATGGAGGCGATCTGCTGGATGGGGGTGGGGCTTCCGTAGTAGTCCACCATGATCCGGTCCAGCACCGCCGCGTTGGCCCGCCCCGCCCGCACGGAGGCGAAGTCCGCCGCTACGGAGTCCACGCTCTTCTGCATTTTTTCCTCGTATACCTTGTATTCATCCTTTAACATGACGGAGTGCTCCTTTCAAAAATAACTGGTATTTTTTTCGGGGGTGTGTTAAAATTGTGGGAACGCCGGGTACTCATTCCCCCACAATGGTTCCAATCTTCTCGCCGCACACAGCGCGCACAATGTTCCGCGGGTCCTTCAAAGCGAAGAGAAGCACCGGAATGTGGTTGTCCATGGACAGGGATGTAGCGGTAGAGTCCATAACCATCAGATGCTGGGCCAGCACGTCGTCATAGCTGATGACGTCATACTTCACCGCGTTGGGGTCCTTCACCGGATCGGCGGAGTACACCCCGTCCACGTTCTTCGCCAGCAGAATGACCTCCGCCCCAATCTCCGCGGCCCGCAGCACAGCGGCGGTATCCGTGGAAAAGTAAGGGTTCCCCGTCCCGCAGCCGAAAATGACGACCCGCCCTTTTTCCAGATGCCGGATAGCCTTGGATCGAATATACGGCTCCGCCATGGACCGCATCTCCACCGCTGTCTGCACCCGCACGGGAATCCCCTTCTGCTCGCACACGTCGGCCACGGCCAGGCAGTTCAGAACGGTGGCCAGCATCCCCATCTGATCGGCCCGCGTGCGCTCAATCCGCCCGCCGCCGTCCTTGACGCCCCGCCAGAAGTTCCCGCCGCCCACCACCAGGCCCACCTGCACGCCCAGATCCAGGCACTCCTTGATTACATCGCACACCCGCCCAATCATCTGGAAATCCAGGCCCGTGTGCTTCTCACCCGCCAAAGCCTCGCCGCTGATTTTCAGCAGCACACGGCGGTACACCGGTTTCGCCATAGTCATTCCTCCCTCTTCCACCAAAATATCACCCCTATTTTACCGTATTTCCCCCTATTTGGAAAGAGGCAAACCACCATTTTCATAAAATTTTTACAGTGCTCTGCACCCGCGGGGAACGAGGGGCCTCCGGCGGGCGGGGGACGGGGGGCCTCCGGCGTCCAGGGGCTTTGCCCCTGGACCCCACCAGGGAGGCACGCGCCTCCCTGGACCCTGGCAGATCAGTCTAATTTTGGACGCCTTGCTTCTATCGCGGCTTTCCTTTTGCTGTAATCGGAGGTGAATTGTGTCGTGAGATTGCTGTTTTGTAATGTCGCTTGGATGAAATATTATAAGGGGCGGACGCCTGGGGTCGATGTGCCGGATATGGGCGGCGCTTATGTCGCCGAAACCGGGTGCGCACATGAGGACTTTAACTTCTTCCCTACCCCTATGGTTTTTGAGGACCATTTTATGACCGATGGAAAATACTGCCTCGGGTTCGTGGAGACGAAAGCAACGTCGGGCAGCAAGGTCAATCAGCTCCATATCGAGCGGATCGAGGGCTGCGCCGCCTGCGGGCGGGAGGAATTCGTCGACGATGTCCTCGTCGTCTACTGCGCCGCTCAGCCCTCTTACCATTTTACCACAGTTGTCGGGTGGTATAAACACGCCAGAGTGTTCTGCGGGTATCAATTGGCTGAATTTGAGGGCGGTTATGAGCAGTCTTATAACGCAATCGCCAGGGTTGAGGACTGCGTGCTCCTGCCGGATACGGACCGGAGTGAGGTGACAAAATGGAAGGTGCCGCGGAGAAACAGCGGTGCTTCCTTTGGGTTTGGAAGGTCCAATATCTGGTTCGCGGAGGGGCGGGACGAGAATCCGTATCTTGACGATTTCCTGCGGAGGCTGGAGCGGACGATTTTGGACTACCAGGGCGAAAACTGGGTGGATAAATTCCCGGATTAGGAGGCAGAGAGATGGATTTGGAGAAAATCAAGGAGTACCGGAACACGCACAGCCCCTACGCGCTGCGGCTGGGGCTATGGCTGGAGGAATTGGGGCCGGGGTATGCGCGGGTAAGCAAGACGGTAGGCCCCGACGACCTGAACCCCCTGGGCGCGCCCCACGGCGGCGTGTATTTCTCCATGGCGGACCACGCCTGCGGCTCCGCCATGGCCTGCACGGGCTACATGGCCGTGACCGTAGACGCGAGCTATCACTTTCTGAGAGCGGCGAAGCCGGGCGACGTTCTCACAGCGGAAGCGCGTGAAATCAAAGCGGGAAGGACTCTGTACACGATGGAAGCCCGCGTAACGAACGAAGCGGGCCTCCTCCTGGGCACCGGCACTTTCACCTTCTACCGCTTAGAGAAGCGCATTCCAGAAGAGTACATATAAGAGGGAAGCAGCACCCCCCAGAGCGATAAAAGCTCTGGGGGGTGCTGAACGTAACAAGGAAGGACTGATCTGCCAGGGTCCAGGGAGGCGCCTGCCTCCCTGGTGGGGTCCAGGGGCAAAGCCCCTGGCCGCCGGAGGCCCCCCGTCCCTCGTCCCCCGTATGGCGGTCAGGTCCGCGTCTTCCAGTCGTCCCGCGTTTCGGTGCTGGAGGCTGTGGCTTTCTGCACCTGGTAGACGATTTCGCTGAAGAGCCGTGCGGGGACTTCGCCGAGTTTGAAGAGGCGCTGGTCGGGGGACTGCTGGGAGGCGGGTTTGCGCATGTCGGTGATGCCGAGGGTGTCGTAGACGTAGCTGCCGCGCTGGACGGTGCCGGAGCGGTAGAATTGGATGTCGAAGACTTCTACTTCGTCGTCCATGCCGCCGCCGACGAAGCTGCCGGAGAAGTTTAACTGTGCGCCGACGGGGCCGTCTTCGCGGTAGAAATCGTAGAAGCCGCCGGCGTCCTGGATGCTGCCGCGATACCAGCCCATGCCCAGGAGCTTGCCCGTCAGGGACATGTCGTTGAGGACCCTGCCGCCGAAGGTGCCCAGGGAGGTTTCGTTGGCTTCCTCCGGTTTGACGCGGGAGACGGGGCGGTCCAGCTGGAGGATGGGCTGGGTGATCTCGTAATCCTCAAGCTGCTGGCGCCAGGCGTCCAGGGATTCCTTGGGGAGCTCTACGGGGTGGACTAAGCCGACGCGGGCGTCGTCCTGGAGCTCGTATTCGTCTTCGTCGGCGGTGTTGAAGCTGCCGTCTTCCAGGTAGCGGAAGGTGTCGGTGAGCGCGCCGTCGGGGCCGTAGACGCCCCAGATGAGGCCCACGGCAAACTGGCGCATGATGGGCTTCTCGACGAAGAGGGCGCGCCAGCCTGCGCCGGTCCAGACGCGGCCCGTGGAAAGGGCCTGCTCCAGGCGGAGGGATTGGGTGGAGACGGCGGTCTTGATCTGCTTCTTCATGGCCTTGAAATCGGCGCTGGCGGCGTTGGCCAGGTCGGGATCGTCCTGCTTGCCGGGGGAGGGCATGGACTTGATCTTCTTGCCGTCCTGGTTTTCGATGGCAAGCTCCAGGGCGGGGGTCAGGGTGACGGTGAAGGAGCGGGGGCCGTAGTTGAAAACCCGCTGGCCCCGCTGATCCAGACCCAGATCCGGGACGATGCGGTCCGCCAATTCCTCGGCGGAGAGGCCCAGGACCTTCGCGGCGGCATCCAGAGCCTTGCCCGCGGCGGCTTTCACCTGCTTGAACTTGAACTTGCGGGAAATGCTGTCCACCACTAAGAGGGCGTCGGGCTCGGGGCTGAGGGCCAGGGCGTTGACGGCCTCGCAGGCAATCGCGCCCCGGGACTCCAGGGGCCACTGGTTGATCTGCCGTTTCAGGGTTTCCACCATGTCGTGCCCGCCGAAGACGGAGGCGAAGGTGAGGACCCACTTTTGCTTCGACGGGGCGTTCTGAGAGAGCCAGAGGTCGTAGACCGAACCGGCGAACGCCGCCAATTCCTTGGCGTCCAGGGGCTCCGCCAGGTTCTGCGCACCCACGGGGCCTCCGTCCTGGCAGAGGAGCATGACGGCGGCTAAGCGGTCCTCCGCGTCGGCGAGGGCACCGCCGGGGGCGCGGCTGACCAGCTGCTGGGTGCCGTCCAGGACCCACTGGACCTTCCGCTTCTTGCCGCCCTTGAGGACGTCCGCCACGGGGTCGCCCAGGGACTTTTCCTCCTTTTTCTCGGTCTCCAGCGTCTCCATGCCCAGGAGGGCGCGGAGGGCGTTGGCCAGCTTCACGCTCTTCTCCTTCGCAAGGGCTTCCTCCAGCTGGGTGTGGTAGGTCTGGACGAACGCGCCCTTGTTGGCGGTCTTTCCGTGGAGGTTCATCAGGATGCGGATGCCCGTCTCACGGGGCGCGGCCTTCTTGGATTGCAGAAGTTCCAGCGCCGCCTTGGGGCCCTCGGCGAAGGGACGGGAGGTGAAGGCGTCCTCCACGGTCTTGCGGACCTGCTTGGAGCTGTCCCCCGCCAGGGGGATCAGGGCGTCGTAGTCGCCCTTCTTCCAGTGGGCGTAGACGGCCAGGGTGCGGATGTAGGCGGAGCCTTTTTCCGCGGCCTCGGTCAGAAGCGCGGGGGGCTGCTTCAGCATCCAGGTTGCCGTCTGGTCGATGATCTCGTCCTTGTCCTTCTGGCTGTAGCTGTGCTGATCCTCCCACTCGCAGAGAATCAGGCAGTTATAGGCGGGAAGCCCCTCACCATGAACCGCGTCCAGAACCGTGTCCATGGTCCGCTTGTCCTGGGGGAGGCGGCAGCAGGCGTCGTTCCAGGTGCGGTAGAACAGGTAGTCCGAGCCGTTGATGACCATGCCGATAAAGGCGCGGGCCAGGAAGTCGTCCAGGCCGTATTCCTGGGCGTAGGTCAGGGTGTTCATGCCGGGGGCGGACCAGGTACGGGCGCCAT
Source organism: Oscillibacter sp. (assembly GCA_022791875.1). Taxonomy (GTDB): domain Bacteria; phylum Bacillota; class Clostridia; order Oscillospirales; family Oscillospiraceae; genus Oscillibacter. The sequence continues at coordinate 11,672 of JAAVZX010000069.1, read as the reverse complement.
TGGAGGTAATGACGGTGTCCGCCAGAATGGCGTCCAGGCCGGTGCCGCGGAGAATGAAGTTCCGCAGGGCCTTGGGGTCCTTCGGGTCCTCCTTGGAGATATCGTCGGCCACCTGGGCCTGGAGGCCGGGACGCTTGCTGTCCTGGATGTGCCGGAACTGCTCGGGGTTGCCCTCCGCCAGGACTTCACGGATGTATTTCACATCATAATACTGCCTGCCCTTGATGGCCTTGGCGAACTGGTCCGGGTAGTCCCGCGCGGCTAGAAGGGCCACTTCCCTGTAGTATCCGCTGGTGTTGCAGAGATAGAAAAGGACCTCGTGGAAGGGGGTGTTCTGGACCAGCCAGGGGAGGCGGGCCTTGAAGCGCTGGGGTCCGCCCAGCTCCAGGGCCATGCGGAGGGTGATGCCGGGATGCAGGTGGGCGTAGGCGATAAAGGCGTTCTGGAGGACCGGGGCCGTCTCCATGGCGTAGAAGAGGGCGCTGCCCACGGCGGAGGTGTTGGAGTTCCGGGAACCCAGGGACTGGATGGGTCCGGCGATCTGGGGCGGGATGGGCTGGGCGTCCTTTCCGGCATTGCGGATGTAGGACTCCAGGAAGCTGTGGTTGGCGTGGTTCAGGGAGGGTGCCGCCTCGGCGAGGAAATTCGCCGCGCCCTCCTGGGCCAGCTGGATCATCCGGGCGTTTTTGCCAGTGATGTTCCCCATAAGGGTGTTCACGGGCCCCTGGTGGCCCAGCCAGAGACAGGCGAGGATGATCCGGGCGGGGTCGTTGGGGTCCGTGCAGTAGGACAGGGCGTCCTCAATGACGTCGAACTTGGCGGCGATGCGGAGGCTGTCGGCCACGCTGCTGCCGCCCCGCCAGTAGCTGGCTTTCAGGGCCAGGGCCGCGCCGGGGCCCAGGAGCTTATCGAGTGGGATGGACATGTTGGCAATCTTGGAGCCGGTGTTGAGCCAGGGGCGGGCTTTCACCACGGAGTCCTGCATCATGCTGACGCCGAAAATGGAGAAGAAGGCTTTTACTGTGCGGTTGTTCCGCTCCTGGTCCTCCACCCGGCCCTTGCTGATCAGGCGGTCCAGCAGGAGGCCCAGGGCCGTGCACTGATCCTGGGTCAGGGCGGCGGGGGACTGCTTCACCGCTTTTTCCAGAAGGCTGGGGTCCTCGGGCTGGGCGGTGTCCAGGTAGGGGATCAGCCAGGCCACGTTGGCGGGGTTCAGGCCGGCTTCGGTGAATTCCTTCGTGCGCTTGTCCGTCTGCTGGGGGTTCGCGTTATGAATCTGTCTCATGGTGTTCTGTTTCCTCCTGTTCTTCGGTTTCTTCGTCTTCATCTATTTCCGCGGTATGGTTCAGCCGCTGGCGGGCGGCGTCCAGGCCGTATTTTTGCAGGCAGAGGCGGGTGTAGCGGGCCGCTTTCCCCGTCAGGGCCATGATGTGCAGCGGGTCTCCGGCCTCTCCGCCGTGGCGGCGCTGGGCCAGGGCGGCGGAGAGGTCCGTGAGAAGGGCCGCGCCGGTGTGGAGGCCCGTGGCCTCCCATTCCCTGGCGAGGCGGGTCAGGTGTTCCTCCGTCTCGGGGCAGCAGCTGGCCGCGCCGCTTTGCAGCAGGTCCGCCAGGGCGTTGATGCCGTCTTCCAGGATTCCTTTCATGTGGCGCACCCCCAGTCGGAGTAGTATTCTACCGGATAGAGCGAGAGGTCTTCGCCGGAGAGGCGGGCCAGGGCCAGGAACACGCCGCCGGGGCTTTGCTCGATGTTCTTTGCCAGGGCCTCCAGGGTCTGGACCAGGCTGCTTTCCTCGGCTCGGTAGCGGACTTCCAGGGGCAGAGTGCGGCCTCCGGCGTCCGTCAGGAGCATCCGGAAGAGCTGGTTCGTTTTGTCGTATTCCTGGGGCGTGCAGACGGCGGGGCGCAGGAATACCAGGCGTTCCAGCTCCGTGCCGTTCAGCAGGCGGGGCTCCAGGTGCTGGAACATTTTCGAGAAATCGTCCCAGCAGAGCTCCGGGGGAAAGATTTTCCAGGGGCGTTTTTGGGAGAGGACTTCGCCGTGGGCCCCCTCCGTGGAGGAGAGGCGTCCGTCCGCCGTGGCCTTGCACTTGCCTAGGACGAAGGTGAGGTTGTAGAACTGGTCCATGAGGCCGTTCAGGCCCCAGGGGGCCGGGGTGCGGGCGGCGGGGGGACGGCGGCGTCCCTCGTAGAAGGTGGGGCGGGCTGCCGTGTAGGAGTACCAGCGGCGTTGGTCCAGCTCCCAGAAGTAATACACGGTTCCGGCATAGCCGCTGTCGGCGTGGAACTGGCGCTCGCCCATGAGGCTGAGGGTCAGCGGGGGGATGGGGGCGTATTCGTCGCGGAACGTGCCCGCCAGGGCGGCGATGTCGGCGTCCTCGGCTTCCAGGGCGCGGGCCAGGTGGTCCAGGTCCGCCAGGCGGAGCAGCAGGTCTTCCGTGCGGAACGCGGCACTGCGGTTCACGGCCCGCTCCAGGAGGGTAGACAGGCTCCGCAGGCCGCTCTCCAGGCGTGGGAGGCCCGCTACGTGGCACAGGGACGCCAGGCGCAGGGCGCTGTCCGGGGAGGCGTCGGAGAGGCGGGAGAGGCCGGTGTCCAGGAGTCCGGCGGTGAGTTCCTCCACGGCCTGGGCGGCGGCGCTGATCTGCTCCCGGTCCCGGGCGGGGGATTTGAAGGCTGTGTCCGCAGTAGACGGACTTTCCAGCTCTTCCAGGGTGTGCTTGCCCTTGATGAGCTGGTAGCAGAGCAGGGCGGCGGCCTTGTGGCGGCACAGCTCCTTACTGCGGCAGGAGCAGCTGGAATGCTCCAGGGGCAGCAGGAGTTTCACAGAGGCGTCGGGAAGCTCGATCTGGACGACGGATGTTTCCGTGACCAGGGGCAGGCCCTCCCGGCTGAGGCGGAAGACAAGGCTGTGAAAGGCTTTGGCCCCCATGGCGCGGCGGAGCTTGTCGACGGGCACGTCCAGGAGGGGCGAGAAGTCGACGGCCTCCGGCTCAGGCGGCGGCGCGCCGTCCGGGGCGTCGGCGGACTGGGCTTTCAGCCAGAGAATGGCCGCGATCCGGTGCCTGCACATGGCTTGGGAGGGGCAGGAACAGGTGCTGTCCCCCAGGGGGGCGCGGATCAGACATTGTGCGTCGCCCAGGGACACCTGGACCGCGTCAGCCTGGGCCTCGGCGGTGATGGAGAGCTTTTCCAGGTCCTTTTTGGCGCGGTTGACGGTGCCTTTGTTGGAGAGGCCAGCCAGGTATGCCTCGTCGGCTTGGGCGAGGGCGGCGGCCAGGGGGGCGGGGAGCGTGGGCACGGTGGGTCCCTCCTGTCGTTGTGTTGTTGAGGGGGATGATCGGTTGGGGTGCGGTGGCTGCGGGGGTGCATGTCAGGCGGGCAGGGTGGTCGCGGGGGACGGGACGCCGAGGGCGGCGTCCCCTACGGTGTGCATCCCATTTGGATGGGGGGGAGGGGATGTATCCCCACAACATTGGCAGTCGCGCGGGAAGGGCGGACACGTAGGTCCGCCCCTACGGGTGCGTTTTTGTGTGAAGCATGGCAATTATTGCATCATTTGGCCGATGTAGTCTCCCAGTTGTTCCGGGGTCAGTGCGCCTACGAAGGCGCCCATACCGGCGAGGGCGGCGGCTACGGTGCGGTTGTACATCGGGTTCGCGTTGCGGTCCAGGGCCGTCAGGGCTACCAGTTTCGCGCCGCTTTCGAGGATGTCGTTGCAGACCTTGTAGAGGTTCGCAATGGGTCCGCCCTCGCAGAGGTCGGAAACCAGGATCATAATCGTGCGGTGGGGATTTACGATCAGGGATTGGCAGTAGTCCATCGCGCCTGCGATGTTCGTGCCGCCGCCCAGTTGGACGCTCATCAGCGTTTCTACCGGGTCCGAGGCGCGGTCGCTGAGGTCGACAACCTGTGTGTCGAAAATGACCAGTTTTATGTCTACCATGGGCATTCTGGAAAAAATGCCTGCCATGATGGCGCTGTGAATCACCGCGTCGGCCATGGAGCCGCTTTCGTCTACCGCCATGACAATGCGCCAGTTGTTGAAGCGCTTCACCCGGCCGCTGAAGTACACCTTTTCCAGAACCAGGCGTTGGTGCTCCGGGTCGTAGTGCTTCAGGTTGCGGCGGATGGTCTTCTGCATGTCCAGGTTGCGCATGGAGGGGACGGGACTGCTGATGTCCCGGCGGAGACGGCCTAAGAGGGATCGCTTGATATCCATCTCCATCTTGCGGGTCAATTCCTCCGCCACCTTGGCGGCGATGCGCCGCGCGACGGCCAGAACGGGTCCGGTCATCTGGGGGCGGAGGCTGAGAATGGTTTCCAGGAGGGCCTGGTTGGGTTCCATGCGCTCCAGGATTTCGGGGTCCGTGAGCAGCTCGGTGAGCTGGTAGCGGTCCAGGGCGTGGCGCTCCAGGACCTGGACGGTCTGCTGGGGAAAGAGGGTGCGGACGCGGTGGAGCCATTCGGGGATGGTGAGCTGGCTCTCGCCGGTGCCGCCGGTGTCCTGGTGCTCGTCCTGCCCAGCCTCACGCCGGTACAGAAAATCCAAAGCCTGGTCCATCTGCATAGCTAAGCCCCCTTGCAAAGGCATAGCAGATTCCGCAGGCGACCCGAGCACCAACCGCCACCGATTAAGCACCGTGCCCTCTGAAATGCTGGAACTACTCATAAGCAACAACTCTCCTAAAAGACCAGTATGGAGGAGTCCAGGGGGAAATGTTCCCCCTGGCAGGAGTCCAGAGGGCAGAGCCCTCTAGCGGGGTCTGGGGCAGAGCCCCAGCGCAGGCACCTACAGCCGTTCCACCGCCCAAGCGTCCAAAGCCTCACCGTAGGCGTACATCCCGGGCGGTGCAGCGGGCCGGCGGAGTTCGGCGGGGGTGACGCCGTGGAGGGCGGCGGCGCGGCGGGCGATGCGGGCGGCTTCCATGGGGGTGAAGTAGCGGAAGGCGAGGCGGAGTTCGGGGAGGAGGGCGAGGAAGTCGGGGTCCTCCAGGCGGGAGAAGAGGCAGTCGAGGCTGGGGAGGAATTGCTGGCTGACCAGGAGGAGATCACGGGCGGTGGAGAAGAGGCCGCGGAGGAAGGAGGCGGATTGGAGCATCTTTTCGCGGGTGCCCCGGAGGTAGCCGCCGCAGGCTTTTTCGATCTCCGTGAGCCATTGGGGGTCCGCGCCGTAGAGGAGGCCCAGGACGCCGCCGTGGAGGCCGGGGTGGAGGTCCGGGTCCGTGAGAAGGGCCTCCAGGGCCGAGAGAAGAGAGGCGCGGCGGGCGTCGAAGGGGGGCTGGCCCGTGAGCTGGTAGAGGCGGGCGATTAGGGAGATGCAGTCGTCCAGCTGGGCGTCCTTGATGGCGGCGATGGAAGGTAAGAGCACCAGGACCTTGCCGAAGCATTGATCCAGGAGGCCGGTGTAGTCGTAGCTGTCGGGCTGGCGGTAGAGGCGGCGCATCTCCAGGAGGGTGCTGAGGTGGGCGCAGGCGTGGGAGAGGGAGAAGAAATCGCCGTCGGCGGCTACCAGGTCCCGGAGGCGGGTGTGGAAGCTGCCCGTGCGGTCCTCCAGGCCCATGAGAAAGCCCTGGACCAGCAGCTTCGCGCCCTCGCCGGAGAGGGCTGTCTGGGCCATCTGCCTGTCCAGAAGGAGGGCGCAGGCTTCCTCTACCGTGCCGCCGGAGACGGATTGGTCCACTAACTGGGCCATGACGTTCCCCGTCCAGCGCCAGGACCAGGTTTCACGGATGAGGCTCAGATTGCGGCCGCTGGCCAGGTCGGGGCCTTTCTCTAACCAGGCGAAGCCCAGATCCAGGAAGACGGTGCGGTGGAGGAAACGGCTGGTTTCGCGGTGCTTGGGGGAGGAAAAAATGTTGAGGGCCGTCTGCTGCTTCTGGGTGCTGGCGAGGCGGAGGTTCAGGCGGGCGCATTGCTCCTGGAAGTCGGTCACGATGGGGGGAACCAGGGCGTCGTCGGGGAGGACGCCGACCTGGGTTCCCGTGGTGAGGCGTGACAGGACTTCCAGGGGGGAACAGGCGGCGGCGGTCACTTCGCCCTTGACGAAGGCCGTCAGAACGCCGTCGCGGAGCTCGTACAGACCTGGCTGCTCCTTGCCCCGGAGCCAGGCCAGGCCCCGGGCCATGTCCATAGCGCAGGTCTCGTCGGCGACGGACAGGGCTTCCCCCTTGTGGCGCAGGCGGCGGCCCGTGGAGGCGGTGAAGTCCAGAACGGCGGAGGCGTAGGCGTCGGCGGGGGCGGCGTCTTCCTCGTGAAGATGCTCCCAGACGCGGTGGTAGAAGCCGGGGGCGGGCATCCCGCTGGCGTAGCCGCTGAGGGCGTCCGCGGCCTCCATGGTGTAGATCATGGGGTAGACCTGCTCCGCGCCGTCGGGGAAGGTGTCTTTCGGGGGCGTAACCTGGGTGGGATGCAGGAGGCCCCAGGTGTGGAAGCCGCCGGTGACCACCAGGACCCGCTCGTGTTGCGTGCAGGCGGCGGCAATCGCCTGGGCCATGTGGGCCTCGCGGGCTAAGCAGCCGTCTTCCTCCATCTCCTGGGGGGGCGTGTTCTCGCGGGTGAGCATACAATATGTGTGCATCTGGCGGACAAATTCGGGGGTGTCCATGGAGAGGCCGTTGACCTCGAAATACTTCTCCCAGAACTCGTCAAAGCTGCGCAGGCCCGTTTTCTCGCAGAGCCTGCGGCAAAATTCGCCGTGGCTGAAATAGCCCTCGTCCTGGTAGGACTGGCGCGCGCCCGGACGGCGGAGGCCCCGATCCTTTCCGGAGGCCAGCAGGATCTGACCGTAGGAAAGATCGATGAAGCGAGCCTCCGCCCCGGCCTTCGCCGCCCATTGCAGGGCAGTCAGTTCCGGGGAACAGGCCAGAAACGGATAGTAGCATTTATAGAGATCGTCCTTGTCCCCCAGGAGGCCCGTCTTGTCCCGGAGGGCATAGTAAAAGGCCAGGGGGGTCTTGGCGTCCGGGTGGGAGAGAAGGTGCAGAAGATGATTCGCGTTCTCCGGACCCTCTACCAGGACGCACTGGGGGCGGTACGCCTCCATGGCCCGCTCCAGGTGATAGGCGCAGGCGGGGCTGTGGTGCCGGACGGGGAAGTACAGGCAGGGCGCGGAGAGGTCGAAGGGCGGCGGGGTCATTTCAGCGCCGTGCGGGCCTTGTAATAGTCCTTCCAAAGGCCCCCCACCTCCTCCGCACGGTCACGCACTACCGTCGAGAAATAGCCCCGCAGTTTTTCCAGGTCTTCGCCCGGCTCCTGGCCCAGGGCGCCTACCAGGTTCGCCGCCATGGAGCGCAGATCCATCGTGCCCTTGCCGTAGTAGTAGGCCCCCATCATGGTCTGGTAGTAGACGGACACGGCCTCTGCCGTGCTCATGACGGCGTTGGGCTTCTCCAGGCGGTGCCCGGAGGCGCTGACGCCCTCCCGGAGCTCGTGGAACGTAGCCGCCAGGAGTTCCGCCGCGCCCTCGTCGGGGGGCATGTCCACCCCCGCGTTCTTCGCCATGGCCGACGCCTCCCGGAGAATGATGGCCTTCTCCAGCTTCACGTCCCCCACGGGGCGGACTGTCTCGAAGTTGAAGCGGCGCTTCAGGGCGCTGCTCATCTCGTTGACGCCCTTGTCCCGGGTGTTGGCGGTGCCGATGACGTTGAAGCCGGGGCGGGCCAGCAGCAGGCCGTCCTCTCCCAGCTCGGGGACGTTCAGCACCTTGTCGCTCATGACGCTGATGAGGCTGTCCTGAATCTCCGCCGGGGAGCGGGTGATTTCCTCGAAGCGGGTGAGAATGCCCTGCTCCATGCCCACGTACAGGGGCGAGGGCACCAGCGCCTGGCGGGTGGGGCCCTGGGCCAGGAGGAGGGCGTAGTTCCAGCTGTACTTGATCATGTCCTCCGTGGTGCCGGCGGTGCCCTGGATGGTGTTGGTGCTGACGCCGCTGATGGCCGCGGAGAGGAGCTCGGAGAGCAGCGTCTTGGCGGTGCCGGGCTCGCCTACCAGCATGAGGCCCCGGGAGCCGGTGAGGGTGATGATGCAGCGCTCTACCAGGGCGTCGTTGCCCAAGTATTTTTTCGTGATATGGACCTCTTTGCCCTGGTACTCCAGGGGGGTGGGGCGTCCTAAGATGAAATCCCGGACGGCGCGGGGGCTGAGCTTCCAGCCCAGGGGTTTGCGGTTATCGCCGTCGTCGGCGGCGAGGGCGTCCAGCTCTTCCTTGTAACGGACCTCCGCCTGGGGGCGGATGCTTTTTACCTGTTCCATAAGTCAGCGCTCCTTTTGCACATACTCAGAATGATTATACTATTTCTGTTCTATTTCAGCAAGAGCAATCTGGTGGGATTTTCAGATCCTTTACAAAAAAATTCCCCCTCCCGTGGGGGGAGGGGGCAGGTCAGGTCTTTTCCAGGTTTCGCAGGTGCTTACGGAGGACCAGGTTGATATAGGAGGAAAGGGTTCGGTCGTCTTCCTGGGCCAGGGGGCGGAGCTTTTCGACTACGTCCTCGTCCAGAGATACGGAGAGCTTGATTTTTAAGGGCTTTTGGTCCATGGAATCACCTCGCGCATATCATACCATCTTTCAAGAATCGTTCTTGACAATTCGTACTAAGTAGTATATATTCTTACCAAAAGGAGGTAATTATAATGACTGACTATGAGATTTTGGAAAAGATGTATGCAATCGTGTACGGCTCCGCGGATACGGCGATTACGGAGATAGATGAGCAGAACTACGGAATGGCGCGGGAGACCCTTAAAAAGGCGCTGGAGGACGTGGAGGAATTGTATATCAGCAGGGGGGAGGCGTAGGGGCGGGCCTCTGGGCCCGCCCTGGCGTGGGAATTGAGCCGCTGAAAAAATTCTAAAATTATCTTGACATTTGCCTCTATGTGGGGTAATGTGTAAGAGAACTGATGACCCAATCCGTTCAACGTTCACCAAAAAGAAACACGCGGGAGTTGCAGCTCCCGCGTGTTTCGCTATGTTGGCTGGTTCTGTTGCTGTCTCATTCCCCGTCCAGCCACTTGCAGAATTGGTTCGCGAGGATTCCTGCAATAACAGAGAACATAAACTGTAATACCCAATCCATGCCGTTCACCTCCCTCCACTCTGGAGGTCCCAGCAGCAAAGCCAGCATATCACAATTTCCGACACAAATCAACAATAAATCCCAGCAGGGGATTGCAGTATCCCCAGGGGTGCAGCGGGCGCGGGGGACGGGCGGACACGCAGGTCCGCCCCTACGGAGTATTTTGCAAACAGTAATAAAACAGTAATAAAAATGTGTGTGGCCTTCCATGTCAATGGAAGGCCACACTTGCTTACGCTTCGTTACCGTGTGACAGGCTTTAACGCCCACCAGGGTATAGAGCGGTATGAAAGCTCTTTTCGGTTCCTTTTCTCTCGAGAAAAGGAGCCCGCCGGAGGCCCCCCGTAGGCAGGCACCTTCGGGAAACTTTTTCTATTCCCGGTATAATTTTCCCCCGCTGTGGGAAAATTACCTCCATCTACTTGAGGAGGCTTGACAGATGGTGAAAGGAATTTCAAGGCGTGTGGTTGTGGTGGACTCTCCGGACCGGCGCTTCTTTGAGCAGGCTATTTTTATCGTCCGCAACGACGCCGCCAGCCAGGGGGTGTCTTCCCATGAGCTGGTGGAGGAGGCGCGGCGGGTTGCGCGGGCTTACGCGGCGGGGCCCCGCACTCCCTCCGGGCGGCTCTGGCGGGCCCTCGGGCCCATGCTCTACGCACTCCTGGGCGCAGCCTGCATCGGGCTGGCCTGGCTGACCGTCGCCCTGATCTCCGCCCTTTGAAACGCAGACAGCCCGAATTCCTCCGCGGAATTTTGGGCTGCCTGCTTTTTTTCGCGAAAAAAGAAAAAAGCCCCCTTTGGGGCCTTGACAAGTTGTATGCAAATATGGTAAACTGAATTACTTCTATGGAATTAGAGGAAACTGCTCCAGTTTCATCCTGGAGACAGTGTAGCATAGTTCCCAGGAAATTGCAAGCGTTTGAAGAGGAACTTTTAACAACAGCGCCGCGCGTGCCGCTCGTCCTCCCGTCACCGGGCGGACGGCTAGTTTGCCCCCGGGGCCTGGACAGAGGTCTCCCGGGCGGAAGAAAGGTGAGTGTGAAGATGGCCAAAGACAAGTATTACGGAAAGACCCTTCGGAAGAACTTCGCACGGTATGAGGAAGTCGTCCCCATGCCGAACCTGCTGGAGATCCAAAAGACCTCCTACCAGGAGTTCCTGGACACCGGCCTGCGGGAGGTGTTCGCCGACGTGGGCGCTATCTCCGACTACCAGGGCAACCTGGAGCTGACCTTCATCGACTACAAAATGGACGAGAAGCCCAAGTACGACGTGGAGGAGTGCAAGGCCAGGGACGCCACCTACGCCGCCCCCCTCAAGGTCAAGGTCCGCCTGCGCAACAAGGAGTCCGAGGAGATCAAGGAGCAGGAGATCTTCATGGGCGACTTCCCCCTCATGACCCACTCCGGCACCTTCGTCATCAACGGCGCGGAGCGCGTCGTCGTCTCCCAGATCGTCCGCTCCCCCGGCGTCTACTACGGCCTGGACGTGGACATCAAGACCGACCTCCCCATCCTCTCCTCCCAGGTCATTCCCCAGCGGGGCGCGTGGCTGGAATACGAGACGGACGACAAGGAGCTCTTCTGGGTCCGCATCGACAAGAACCGCAAGATTCCCGTCACCTGCCTCATCCGCGCCCTGGGCCACGAGCAGGGCTACGAGGACCTGAAAACCGACCAGGGCATCCAGGACCGCTTCGGCGGCGACCCCCGCATCATGTCCACCCTGGCCAAGGACCCCTGCAAGTCCTATGAGGAGGCCATGCTGGAGATCTACCGCCGCCTCCGGCCCGGCGAGCCCCCCACCGTGGAGGCCGCGGAAACCCTGGTGAACAACCTCTTCTTCGATCCCCGGCGCTACGATCTGTCCGTCGTGGGCCGCTATAAATTCAACAAAAAGCTCTCCCTCTGGCAGCGGGCCGCGGGGCGGAAGCTCCTGGAGCCCGCCGTGGACCCCGCCACCGGCGAGGTTCTCTTCGAGGCCGGGGCTCTTCTCACCAAGGAGGACGCCCAGCGCCTGGACGCCGTGGGCGTCAGCGACGTCACCGTGGACGTGGACGGCGAGCCCCTGCGGATCACCTCCAACGGCATGTGCGACATGGACGTGTACGTGGACTTCGATCCCCTGGAAGCCTGCGGCATCAAGGAGCGGGTTCGCTTCGACGTCCTCCAGAGCCTCCTGGAGCAGTACAGCGGCGAGGACCTCATCGAGCAGATCCGCCTCCACAAGGACCAGCTGGTCCCCAAGCACATCATCGTCGACGACATTCTTACCTCTATTAACTATATGAACGGCCTGGCCCGGGGCATCTCCGTCAAGGACGACATCGACCACCTGGGGAACCGCCGCCTCCGCTGCGTGGGCGAGCTGCTGCAAAACCAGTTCCGCATCGGCTTCTCCCGCATGGAGCGGGTCATCCGAGAGCGCATGACCATCCAGGACATGGACATCGTCACCCCCCAGAGCCTGATCAACATCCGGCCCGTCACCGCGGCCATCAAGGAGTTCTTCGGTTCCAGCCCCCTGAGCCAGTTCATGGACCAGACGAACCCCCTGGCGGAGCTGACCCACAAGCGCCGCCTCTCCGCCCTGGGCC